>JAXLYT010000038.1:0-105450 GCA_046351295.1 Byssovorax sp. | reverse complement strand
GCTCGCGCGGTGCGCGTCGAGCGCGCGGAAGGACAGCTCGTCGAGGTCCCCGTCGCCAGCCGGATCGAAGACCATGAGGGAGCCCGGTGTCGACGCCACCACCACGAGCGCGTGGATCTCGTTGCCCTTCCACGTCGGCCAGGTTGGCCCCACGAGCACGATCGCCACCCGATCGGGCGCGATCCAGTCGCCCAGCTTGGCCGAGCGGATCTCGCCGATCGTGAGCGCCGTCTTGCTCGAGGTGCGCGAGGTGCGCGTCCGCGACGCCAGCTCGTAGGCCGCGCCCTCGGGCCCCGCGAGCCGCACGCGCGCTGCCGCGTGGCCCACCGCCGCGCCCCGGGCGCGCAGCCACGCCGCGGCCCGGAGCGGCGAGGAGCCGACCGCCATCCCCACCGAGCCCCCGTCGTCCCCGTCGCGCCCGATCTGGAGCGACGCGGCCACCAGCGCCACGCTCACCCCGAGCGAGTCCGCGGGCCGGTGCGCATGCCAGCGCGGGTGGATGCCGCTCCCTTCGTCGCGGGACGAGCCCTCGTCGAGCTCGATCAGGTCGACATCCACCGCTTCCAGGAACTCTGCGGAGCTGGCTCGCATGGCAGGCAAGACGCAAAGCACGGGACGTGCCCGCGAATTTGCGCTGATTTGCGCCCATTTCGGGGTGGTACGAGCGTGGACCAGGTGGATCGAAAAAGACCCAGGCTACCCGGCCGGATCGATCCGCACGAGCGGCCGCAGCCTCGCGAGCGACCGCCGCCCGATGCCCTTCACCTTGAGCAGATCTTCCACGCGCGAGAAGCGCCCGAGCCTCGATCGCAGCGCCAGGATCGCCTTGGCCCGCGTCGCGCCGATGCCGGGCAAGCGGCGGAGATCGTCCTCGCTCGCGAGGTTGAGGATGACCTTCCCGTCCGCGCTCACCCCGCCGGAGGGCGCGCCTCCATCCGCGCCGTCCGCGCCCTTCGCCTCGTCCTTGCCGGGCCCGGCCTTGGCCTCGCCCGAGGCAGGCGGCGCCGGCGGGGCCACCGCGCTCGCGCTCGCGGATGCGCTCGCGATCACGGACGCGCTCGCGCTCGGTGCTGCGCTCGGCGGCGTCGCCGCGGCCGCCTCGGCCACCCCGATCGCGCTCTTGCCGGGCGGGGCCGGCCAGCGCACCCGGCCCGAGCCCACGAGCGCCAGCAGGACGAAGCCGCCCAGGTAGAGCAGCGCCTTGCCTGCCAGCGCGCCGAAGGCCGATCGCGTGAGCCAGCGCCGCGCCTGCGCGATCGCGCCTTGCCCTTGATCGCGGCCGTGCTCGATCGCCTCGCCTGCCCCGCCCATGCCCTGCTCGGATCTCGAAATGTTCATCGTGACCTCCTCTCGAAGGGCCCCTGGTGCGAGCGGCAGGCCAAGGGTGATAGGCGCGATATCATTCAGGATTTTTTTGAAAATCGCCTGGCGCCGCCATGGCGGACAAATTGTCACGCCACTGCTTCGGCGTGTCTCGACCCGGAAGGTCGGCTACGATGACCGCCCTGCGCTCGGCCGGCTCGAAGAGCCCGCGCCGGTGCCACCACGAGGTCGCTCATGTCCGGGCATCGCTTCGATCCCACGCTGCTGGCGAATTCCGTAACGTACCGTTCTGCGCCGGCTTTTTCGCCCGCGCGCCGCGCCTTCCTGGGCGCCCTCGCCACCGGCGCGGCCGGCCTGGCGGGCGCCACGTTGATCGGTGAAGAGGCGGCCTTCGCGGGCAGCTCGGGCTTCGCGGCCCGCATGCCGGCCGGCTTCATCCCGCTCTCGATCCCCGGCAAGGTCGTCAAGGTCTCGAAGGGCAACACGCTCCAGGCGAACGGCCTGTGGCCCACCGAGTCGGCCTGCAAGCTGATGCTCGAGCGCGCGATGGCCGAGCTCACCGGCAAGAGCGACCTCGGCGAGGCCTTCGCCCGCTTCGTCCACAAGGACGACAAGGTGGCGATCAAGCCGAACGGCATCGCCGGCAAGAACGGCGCGACCATGGCCTCGAACAAGGAGCTCGTGCTGGAGATCGTGCGCGGCGTGATGGCCGCCGGTGTCCCCGCGCAGAACATCGTGATCTTCGAGCAGTACCCCTCGTTCATGGCGGGCACGCGGATCGCGAGCAAGACGAACGTGCTCGATCCGGCCTTCCCCGCGGGGATCACCGCGATGGTCCACGAGAACAAGGACGCCACGATGAGCGAGATCAAGGTGGCGGGGATCGGGACGAAGTTCGTCCGCCCGTTCACCGAGGCGACGGCGGTGATCAACGTGGGCCTCATCAAGGACCACTCGATCTGCGGCTACACCGGCTGCCTCAAGAACATCACCCACGGCTCGATCATCAACCCGCAGGCCTTCCACGAGCACAACGCGAGCCCCCAGATCGCCGAGCTCTACGCGCAGGACGTGGTGAAGAGCCGGGTGCGCCTCCACATCGTCGACGGCTACAAGCTCATCTACGACGAGGGCCCGCTCGACACGAACAAGAAGCGCCGCGTGCCCCACGAGGCCGTCTACGCGACGACCGACCCCGTAGCGATGGATCTCCTCGGCTGGGGCGTGGTCGAGCAGTGGCGCAAGGACAACGGCCTGCCCACGCTGAAGGACGCGGGCCGCGAGCCGACGTACATCAAGACCGCGGCCGATCTCGGCCTCGGCGTGTACGACAAGAACCGGATCAGCCTGCGCGAGGTCACGCTGTAGGTCCTCGATTCATGTCGCGCGCACCCGCCGCGCTCGCCTGCCTCTGGCTGCTCTCGGCATGCTGCCCCGCGCGGCCGACGCGCCCGCCCGGCCTGCCGCCCACGCCGAAGACGGTGACCAAGGAGAACCCGGGCGGTGACGCGGCCGATCCCGAGGGGGCTGCGCTCGGCCGGCTGCTCGTCGAGCCCTGGGGGTGGAAGCGCGATCGCTTCGACACGCTGCGCGTCCCGCTGATGGACTGGACCAAGTGGCAGCGCGTCAAGGTGTGGGGGCACCCGACGCGCGCCTCGTTTCGCTTCGGCGACGAGCACTACGGCGTGATCGGGCTCTGGTACACCGAGACCGACGAGCCGAACGATCCGGCCTCGTGCCTGGCTCGCTTCGTGGGCGAGACCATGGCGAAGGCCGAGGCCCTCGGGGTGAGCTTCGGGCCGCCGACGCGGCTCACGCGGGAGCAGCGGGTGGGCGCCGAGGTCCGGCCGATCGAGGTCGAGCTGGTCGAGGGGACGGTGGACACGCTGGTGAGCAAGAGCTCGTACCTCGGCGGGCTCGCGGCCTACACCTCGTGGCCGCGCACCTGCTTGATCGAAGGCTTCGCGGTGATCGCCGACCGGCACCGCGAGCTCGCGACGCGCATCCGCGAGCGCTGGCTGAACGAGGGGATCCCGCGGCTCGCGTGGGAGAAGAAGCTCCACGAGGCCCCGCCGCCGCTCACGCGCTGACCGTTCGCGCGGTGCGTTCGCGCTGCGCGTTCGCGCGAGGGCGTGAAAGACCGCTCGGGTGGTCGCGGACAGCGCGAATACGCTTACGCGCGCGCGAGAGACTTGACGCTGAAAGGCCATCGCCCCAGAGGAGCGCGACGCGGAGTCTGCCGGATGCACGAGATCGTCGGTCCCATCAGCGAGGCGAGCAAGACACCTCGCCCCCTCCATCCCTCGCGGGTCCTCGCGGGGCGGCGCCTCTGCGTCGTCGGGGGTACAGGTTTCCTCGGAAAAGTCTGGGTTTCGATGCTCCTCCATCGCTTCCCGGACATCGCCCACCTCTACCTGCTCGTCCGCCCCAAGGAGGACCAGACGGCCGAGGAGCGCTTCTGGTCGCAGATCGCGCCGTCGGCGGTCTTCGATCCGGTGCGCGAGCAGCACCCGGGGCCGGCCTTCGAGGCCTTCCTGCGCGAGAAGATCACCCCGATCGCGGGCGATCTGGTCGAGCCTCTGCTCGGCATCGACGAGGGCATCCTCGCCTCGCTCGAGGGCAAGGTCGAGGCGGTGGTCAACGTGGCCGGCGTGGTCGACTTCAACCCGCCGCTCGACGAGGCGCTCGAGGCCAACGCCTTCGGCGTGAACAACCTCGCGTCGCTCGCCCGCCGGCTGAACGTGCCGGTGCTCCACACGAGCACCTGCTACGTGGCCGGCTACCGCTCCGGCCTCATCGAGGAGGTCGACCCGCGCGAGGTCCCGTTCCCGCGCGCCGAGGGCGAGACCTGGTACGGCTCCGCCAACCCCGACAGGACGCTCGATCGCTCGCACTGGGATCCGCAGCGGGAGATCGACGAGTGTCTCGATCTCGTCAAGCAGGCCCGCCAGCGCGCCGACGACGCCTTCCGCCAGAGCGCCTTCCTCGACCGCGCCAAGGAGAACCTCCGCCAGCGGGGCGAGCCCTGCCGCGGTGCCGCGCTCACCGACGAGCTCGCCAAGGTGCGGCGCAGCTTCATCAAGGACCAGCTCATCGAGGCGGGCCAGGAGCGCGCGTCGTTCTGGGGGTGGACGAACATCTACACGTACACGAAGAGCATCGGCGAGCAGGTGCTCGCGGCCTCGGGCGTGCGGTTCACGATCGTGCGGCCGGCCGTGATCGAGTCGAGCATGGAGTACCCGTTCTGCGGGTGGAACGAGGGCATCAACACCTCGGCGCCGTACCTCTACATGGTCTCGAAGGGGCAGGTGCAGTTCCCCGGCTCGCGCGACGTGCACCTCGACATCATCCCCGTCGACATGGTGACGAGCGGGATGATCGCCTCGCTCTGCGAGCTGCTCGAAGGCACGGCGCCCACCGTCTACCAGTACGGGACGACCGACACCAACCCCTGCTCCACGAGCCGCTACATGGAGCTCGCGGGCCTCTACAAGCGCCGGCAGGTCTTCGAGGGGAAGAAGACGAAGCTCTTCGATCTCGTGTCGAGCCGCGTCGAGTCGATCGCGATCAGCAAGAAGCAGTACGAGACGCACGGCGCCCGCAAGATCGCCACGGCCATGCGCGGGCTCGGCGCGCTCTTCGACCTCGGCGCCCACGGCGCGCTCCGGCCCATCCTCCGGCCCGCGTCCGACGCGCTCGTGAGCGCGGCCAAGGCCGAGGACAAGACGGCCGAGATCCTGGAGCTCTTCGTCCCGTTCGTGGCCGAGGCCGACTGGATCTTCTCCTGCGAGAACACGCGCGCGGTGATGAATCGCATGCCGCCCGAGGAGCGCGCCCGCTTCTTCTGGGAGCCCGAGAAGATCGACTGGCGGAGCTGGATGTGGGACGTCCACCTTCCCGGCCTCGAAAAGTGGGTCTTCCCGCTCATCGAGGAGCGCCTCCAGCGCGAGCTCAAGCCGCTCCGCGCCTACGACACGCTCCTCGACATGCTCGACGAGATGGCCGAGCGGCACGACCACGCGGTGGCCTTGCAGCAGCTCGGCCCCGACGGGCTCTCGCGCGTCTCCTTCCGCGAGCTGTCGCACCTCGCGTCGCTCGTCGCGGCCAGGCTCGTCGCGCTCGACGTGCGCCCGCGCGATCGGGTCATCCTCTCCGGCCTGAACCAGCCGGCGTGGCCGATCGCCTACTTCGGGATCCTGCGCGCCGGCGCGGTCGCGGTGCCCGTCGATCCCGCGCTCGAAGGCGCGCAGCTCGCCAACGTGATCCGTTCGTCGGGCGCCAAGGTGGCGCTCTGGGACGCCGAGGTCGAGAAGAAGGGCGGGCCCGCCGCGAAGGCCGCCCACCCGGGCCTCCGCGTCCTCGATCTGCCGGGCTTCGTCTTCGACGAGGACGTCTCGGACGACGCGCTCGCCGCGCCGGATTTCGTGGCCACGGAGAGCGACCTCGCGAGCGTCATCTACACGAGCGGCACCAGCCGGCGATCCGAAGGGCGTCATGCCTGCACGGCAACTTCACCGCGCTGCTCGCCTCGCTCGCGGCGATCTTCCTGCTCGCGAGAGCGACTGCATCCTCCCGGTGCTCCTGCTCCACCACACCTTCGAGTTCTCCTGCGGCCTGCCTGCTCCTCTCGCGCGGGGCGCGCATTCCTCTACCTCGACGAGCTCAACGCCGAGCGGCTCGGCGAGGGGCGAAGAAGGGCCGGCATCACCGGCATGGGCGTGCCCGCGCTCTGGCAGATGCCGGAGCGCAAGATCCTGAGCCGCGCAGGCGGATCGGCGGCCGAGAGCTGGCCTTCGACTGGGCGCTGGAGCTGAACTGCCTCCGATCTGGAAAATCTTCGGGATCAACGCGGGCGCCTCTTCGGGAGCGTGCACGCCGCGCTTCCGGGAGCAACGCGCCTGCTCATCTGGCGGTGCTGCGTTGCCGCGGGACACGGCCGAGCTGTTCACGGGGCTCGGCCTGCCGCCTGCCGAAGGCTACGGGCTCACCGAGGCCGCGCCGGTGCTCGGCCGCCAGGGCCCTGCTCAAGAACAAGCCGGGGCATGTGGGCCGGGCGGTCCCGGGCGTCGAGATCACATCGACAAGCCCGGACGACAAGGGCGTGGGCGAGGTGCCGCCCAGGTCCAACGTGATGGTCGGCTACGAGAATAACCCCGAGGCGGATGGCGCGACCGTCGACGCCGAGGCTGCACGGCGATCTCGGCAAGCTCGACAAGCGCAAGCCAGATCGCGCTCGAAGGACGATCGCCCTGGCGAGCGAGAACGTCTACCCCGACGACGTCGAGACGATCCTCGGCAAGGTCGATCACGCGAGCTCTCGATCGTGGGATCGACGAAGGACGGCGGCGAGCGGGTGGCTTGCCTCGCCACGCCCGAGGTGCCCGCCGACGCCGAGCCGGGCGAGACGGCCGTGATCAAGCGGCCGCCGAGCGCCACGAGAAGGCCAAGGCCGCGCTGCGCGAGCCTTCCGTGAAGCCCTGTACGCGGCGCAGCCCGCCGTCGTGCACCTGTACGACGCGACCTGCTGCGCACCGCGACGCGCAAGGTCAAGCGCTCCGAGGAAGCAGATCCTCGGCCGCCTGGTGAGCGCCGCGGCGGCGCCGCCCCCTCGACGCGAGCGGGCATCGAGCAGAGCCTCAGCGCCACGCGGTCGCGGCGATCGCGCACCGGAAGACCTCCGAGATCGGCGGCAGACGCGCTTCAAGGCCGACCTCGGCTTCGACTCGCTCATGGCGATGGAGCTGCGCCGTCGCGCTCGAAGCCCAGATCGGGCGGCCGATCGACAACACGCGCTCGCCGCGTGCGAGACGGTGGCCGAGCTCGAGGCGTTGGGTCGGCCCGCGGCGGAAAGGGCCGATCGAGGCCCGCGTGTCGAGGAAAAGGACGACGAGCCGATCGAGATCCCGCGTCCCATCGCCGACCTCGGCAAGCGCGCGCTCACCTTCGCGCAGATGGGCTTCTACGACCGGGTGATGAGCCTGCCGTCACGGGCCGCGCGTACATCCCCCACAACCGCAACACGATATCGTCGCCTCGAATCGACCGCCTCCCCCCCCCCCCCTTCTACGACCACGCGAGCCACCTCGACATGAAGCCTGCCCAAGTACGCCTTCGCGACCGGCCGGCGACGACCCTGTCCTGCTCGCCGTGGACTACTTCTTCGAGGGCAACCGCTACCGGCGCGCGTTCTTCGAGAACTTCACGAACCTCGCCGCGTTCGATCGGAAGAGCGGGCTGCGCCAGGCGCTCCGCCAGGCCGGCGAGATCATCGACCAGGGCAAGACGGTGCTGATCTTCCCCGAGGGCACGCGCTCGCCGAACGGCGCGATCCAGGAGTTCGCTGGTGATCAGCACCTCGCCCTGCATCACGGCGTCGACATCCTCCCGGTGTACCTCGGCGGCACCTACCAGGCCTTGCCCAAGGGCAAGAGCGTCCCGACGCGGCGCGACTTGACCGCCAAGGTCGGCCCGCCGCTCGAGGTGAGCGAGCTCCGGCGGCTGACCGAGGGGATGAAGTTCTCGCAGGCATGCCGCAGGGTGGCCGAGCTGACGCAGCAGGCGGTGATCGCGCTGCGCGACGGCGATGTCCTGGATCTCCGGCGCATCCCGTCGAGCCACGCGCCCGCGCCGGTGAAGGAGCACCCGCTCGTCGTGCTCTTCCGCGACCTCGAGAGCCGCTACGTGCCCGGCAGCGCGCCGAAGCCCATCACCTACTACTTCACGCTCGGCGCCGAGAACGAGGCGAAGTGGACGCTGCGCATCGGCCCTGACGGGTGCGAGGCCAAGGTGGGCAAGCCGCCGGGCTCGGTGGCCGACTGCGTGCTGAAGACGACGCCGGAGATCTTCACCAAGATCGTGCGCGAGGCGTACACGCCGAGCCCGATGGAGTTCATGACCGGCCTCGTGAAGTCCAACGACATCTCGCTGCTCCAGACCTTCCAGAAGGCGTTCAACCTCTCATGAGCCGCATCCTCGTCACCGGCGCGACCGGCTTCCTCGGCGCGCACCTCGTCCCCCTGCTCGCCGAGCGCGGCCACGAGGTCGTCGCGCTCTGCCGCGGAGAAGAGCCCTCGCTCGTCGCGCAAGGCGTGACCGTGAAGCAGGGCGACGTGCTCGATCAGGCCTCCGTGCGCGCCGCCGCCGAGGGCTGCACGGCCGTCCTCCACTGCGCCGGCAAGGTCTCGCGCAGGCCCGAGGACGCCGAGGAGCTCTACCGGATCCACGTGGACGGGACGAAGCGCACGCTCGACGCCTGTCGCGAGGCCGGCGTCGGGCGCGCCGTGATCGCCAGCACGAGCGGCGTCGTCGCCGTCACCAAAGATCCGAAGGAGATCCGCGACGAGAAGGCCCCCGCGCCGATGGATCTCATCGCCTCCTGGCCCTACTACCGCTCCAAGCTCTTCGCCGAGAAGGCGGCCCTCGACCGCAGCGGGCCGGGCTTCGAGGTCGTCTCCGTCAACCCGACGCTCCTCCTCGGGCCGGGCGACGTGCGTGGCTCGTCGACCACCGACGTGGTGCATTTTCTGGAGAAGAAGCTGCCCTTCACCCCGGCCGGCGGGCTCTCCTTCGTCGACGCGCGCGACGCCGCCCTCGGGATGGTGCTCGCCCTGGAGAAGGGCCGCGCGGGCGAGCGCTACCTGCTCTCGGCGATCAACCTGACCATCGAGGCCTTCTTCGCGCGCCTCTCGCGCATCTCGGGCGTGGCCGCGCCGCGCCTCAAGGCGCCGCGGAGCATGCTGCTCGCCCGCGCGGGCGCCGAGCTCTTCGAGAGCGCGAAGAAGCACCTGCAAGTGGACGTGCCGCTCGACCGGATCAGCGCCGAGATGGCGCAGTGCTTCTGGTACGTGAACGCGCAGAAGGCGAAGGACGAGCTCGGCTGGTCCCCGCGGGACCCGGGGGACACGCTGGCAGACACCGTTGACGATCTGCGATCCCGCGGCGTCGTCTGGCCGACCTGAGGCGAGGGCGCGCCGCCGATCGTTCTAGCTCAAACGATCGGGTCAGTAGCGGGCGACCGAGCGGTACGCCGGGAACTGCGAGGCCGGCAGGCGCGGGGGCGGCGGGAGCGGGGGTGCGCTCGCCCCGGGCTTGATCACCGTCAGGCCGTCGGCGCCGATCGTCACGTCCCCGGCGCAGCGATCGATCTCCCGGCCGAGGTCCTCCACGCGCTTCTGCGCCATGCCGGCCACGTTCTGCCCGCCCGTCTCGCCGATGAGCGAGAGCTTGCGCATCTCGCCCAGCTTGTCGCGGATGCAGAGCACGCCCACGAGGTCGTTCCTGCGGCTCGCCTCGTCGAGGTCGGCGGCGGCGCGGCAGATCGCGCGCGGGATGGGCTGGAGCGGCGCGCAGCGGGCGTCCTTGTCGGCCGGGGGCGCCTCGCCGAGCTCGGGGCCCATCTTGCCGCCGGCCATGGTGAGGTCGACCGCTACCCGCGCGTCGATCCCGCCTGCATCGGGGCGGCTGCGCAGCACGATGTCGATCTCGTTCGCGGTGCCCTGGACGTGGAAGATCTGCCGGGCCTCGACCACGCCCACGCTGCCGTCCGGCGCGCGGGTGGTGACGCGCACCGAGATGGCATGCGGGCCGGGGCCGAGCCGGAGGGTGCCGAGCGCCGCCGCGTCTTCCTGGCGAGGCGGGACGGTGGCGAGGGGGAGCAGGGTCTCGTCGACGCTGACGCGGAGGTGCTCGATGGCGTCCGCCGCGTCGAGGTGGTTCGTGACCAGGATGGTCGTCGTCCCGGCCTGGCGGGCCGAGAGGGGGACGCGGCTCGGGGCGCCGCACGCCGCGGCGGGGAGGCCGAGGGCGAGGGCGAGGCCGAGCCGGCCGAGGGCGGCGAGGCGGCCAGGACCGCTGAACCGGCGCGAGCCGCTGAAACGGCCGCGCTTCTCCGAGGTCTCTCTGTGGGTTCGATCCCGCACGCAGCTTGGGTTGCCTCGATCGCGGGGGCCATTCATGGCGCCGCTTCCGCCGGTCGCGATCATATGGAGCTTGGGTGCCGAAGACGAGCTGTGGCATCTAAGAGGGCCATGAAACCCCTGTTGATCGTCAACCCGCGCTCCAGCGGCGGCCGCACCGGCAAGGTCTTCGAGCAGATGCGCGGGCCCATCGAGCGGGCGCTCGGCGAGGTCGAGGTCGCGCTCACCGACCGGTCGCGCCACGCGGTGGACATCGCCCGGGAGGCGGCCCTCGCCGGCCGGGAGACGGTGGTGGCCGTCGGCGGGGACGGATCGATCCACGAGGTCGTCAACGGGTTGATGGAGGCGCGCGACAAGGGCGCGACCGCCACGCGACTCGGCATCATCGGCCAGGGCACCGGGGGCGATTTCAGGAAGACGCTGGGGATCGAGCACCGCCTCGACAAGTACTGCGCCGTCATCGCCGCCGGCAAGACCCGCCCGCTCGACGTGCCGCGCTTCAGCTACGTGGACAACGACGGCAAGCCGGCGAGCGCCTTCTTCGTCAACATCCTCTCCGCCGGCATGGGCGGGCTCGTCGATCGCTACGTGGCGACCGCCGGCCGCTCGCTCGGCCCGACCGTGACGTACTACGTCGCGGCGCTGCGCGGCCTCCTCAACAGCCAGATCGGCGTGCTCCGCTGCACGACCACGCTCGACGGCAAGACCGAGGAGAAGGAGATCCGCACGCGCAACATCGCCCTCTGCAACGGCCAGTTCTTCGGGAGCGGGATGCACGTGGGCCCGATGGCGAAGATCGACGACGGCATCCTCGACGTCGTCGACATGGGCGACACGACGCGCCTCCATGTCTTTTTGACCTCCAACCAAATTTACTCGGCCAAGCACCTGCAAGACCCGGCCGTGAGCCACTTCCGCTGCCAGAAGATCAAGCTCGAGCTCGTGAACACCCAGGTCGCCGATGTCTTCGCGCTCGACGTCGACGGTGAGCCCCTCGGCGGGCTCCCCATCGAGGTCGAGGTCGTCAAGGGAGCGCTGCCCGTGCTCGCCCCCTGAGCGCTACGCGCCGCCGCCCGCGCCGCCGCCGCCCGTCCCCGCCTCGGGCGGCTTGCATGCGTGGGTCGTGGCGTTGCCCGGCGCGTACGAGACCGTGATGCACGGGGCCATGCCGGCGCATGCCACGGCCGGATCCTTGGGGTCGCAGAAGGGCGTGCACACGCCGGGCTTGCCTCCTTCGAGCTGCAAGCAGGTCAGCCCGTGACCGCAGCTCGGCTTGGCGGGGAAGCTCGTGCACGGGTCGCCGAGCTTGCCGTCCCCCGCGGTGAGGCACACGAGCGCGCTGCCCATGCTGTCCTTGACCCAGCAGGTCTCGGTGGCGGGGCAGTCGAGGGGCTTCGCGCCGCAGTCACCGGACGGCGCGCCGCCGCCGGAGCCGCCGGTCGTGCCGCTCGATCCGCCGCCGCTCCCGCACGCGGCGAGGGCGAGGGCGGTGAGGGCCGCGAGCGCGGACGATCGGATCGTGATCATCGGTCACCTGCCTTCCGGGGCGCGCTACCCGCCGAGGTACGCCTTCTTGATCTCCTCGTTCGCCGCCAGATCCTTCGAGGGGCCGGTCATGGCGATCTCGCCGGTGCGCAGCACGTAGGCGCGCGTCGAGTATTTCAGCGCGAGGCGCGTGTTCTGCTCCACGAGCAGGATCGTCGTCCCGGCCTTGGCGATCTCGCCGATCGCCTCGAAGATGTCGGCCACGAGGCGCGGAGCGATGCCGAGCGAGGGCTCGTCGAGCAGGAGCATCGCCGGGCGCGCCATCATCGCGCGGCCGATCGCCAGCATCTGCTGCTCGCCGCCGGAGAGCGTCCCGCCCTCCTGCTTCATGCGCTCGCCGAGGCGGGGGAAGAGCTTCACGACGTCGTCGATCGTCTCGCTCATGCTCGCGGGGTGCTGGTGGTTCCACGCGCCGAGCTCCAGGTTCTCGCGCACGGTGAGGTTCGGGAAGATGGCGCGGCCCTCGGGGACGAGGGAGATGCCCGCGGCGATCAGCTCCTCGGTGGAGAAGGCCGCCACGTCCTTGCCGTCGTAGTGGATCGACCCCGACGCGATGGGCAAGAGGCGCACGATCGTCTTGAGCGTCGTCGTCTTGCCGGCGCCGTTCGCGCCGATCATCGCCACGATCTCGCCGCGGTTGACGGTGAGGCTCACGCTCTTCAAGGCCTTGATCCCGCCGTAGGCGACGGCGAGGTCCTTCACCTCGAGCAGGGTCTTGCCGGCCTCGGCCGCGGGGGGCGGGCGGAAGGGGTGGTGGGTCTTCACTCGAGCTCCGTCGTCTCGGGGGCCGCGTGGGGCGGCTCTTCCTCGCCGTGGCCGTGGTTCCTCGGCAGCGGCGGCTCGGGCGCGTTGCCGCCCTCTTCCACTTCTTGCCCGAGGTAGGCGGCCAGCACCTTGGGGTGCTTGCGCACCTCGTCCGGCGTCCCGTTCGCGATCGTCTCGCCGTGATCGAGCACGTGGATCTGCTCGCACACGCCCATGACCACCTGCATGTTGTGCTCGACGAGCACCACGGTCAGGTCGAACTCGTCGCGCAGCCAGCGGATCTGCTTCTTCAGGCCCTCGGCCTCGCCGTAGTTCATCCCGGCGGCAGGCTCGTCGAGGAGCAGGAGCTTCGGCTCCAGCATCATGGCGCGGGCGATCTCCAGGCGCCGCTGGTTGCCGTACGAGAGCGAGGTCGACGTCTCGTCGGCCATCGCGTCGAGGTCGAAGATCGCGAGCAGCTTGAGCGCCCGCTCCCGCATCTCGTCCTCGTCGCGGTAGAAGAGCGGCGAGCGGAGCAGCGCCGAGAAGAGCCCGGCCTTGCGGCGGTTCTCGCAGGCCACGAGCACGTTCTCGAGCACGGTGAGCTGCCCGAAGAGGCGGATGTTCTGGAACGTGCGAGCGACGCCGAGCCTCGCGATCTGCGAGGGCTTGTGCGGGCCGAGGTCCGTCCCGTGGAAGACGATCGAGCCGACGTCGGGCTTGTAGACGCCGGTGATCAGGTTGAACACCGTCGTCTTGCCGGCGCCGTTCGGTCCGATCAGGCCGAAGATCGAGCGCTCGGGCACCGAGAACGAGACGTTGCCCACCGCGCGCAGGCCGCCGAAGGTCTTGGTCACGCTCGACAGCACGAGCGACGACGCGGGCGCCGCGGCCTTGGGGTCGTTGCGGTAGGCGCTCACGATCCCTCCGCCTCCGTGGCAGCCGCGCTCGCCGTCGCGCTCGCCGCCGCCTCGCCCGCGCTCGGCTTCGCGCCGGCCTTCGGATCCGCGGGCTTGCCGGCGCGCTTCGTCGAGCGCTTGAAGAGCTCGCGCTCGCCGAAGAGGCCCTCGGGGCGGAGGATCATCAGGAGGATGAGCACCGCGGCGTAGATCACCATCCGCAGCGCGTTGAGGTCGAGCCCCGGGTGGGCGGCCTTGAGGGCCTGCACGCTCTCGAGGCCCTGGAGCTGCTCGATCATCTTCACGGTGAAGGTGACGAACACCCCGCCGACGATGGCGCCCGTCACGCTCCCCGATCCGCCGAGGATCACCATGGTGATCGCGTCGAACGAGTAGGTGAAGGTGAACTGGTCGGGCTGCACCGTGGGGTTGCCGTCGCGCATCGAGGCGAGCAGGCCGCCGGCGACGCCCGCGCCCACCGCGGCGATGACGAAGGAGATCACCTTGTAGCGGGTCGGATCGACGCCCACGGCCGCGGAGGCGATCTCGTCCTCGCGCAGCGCGCGGAGGGCGCGGCCCCAGCCGGAGAACTTGAGCCGCCACGCGATGATGGTGCAGACGATGACGGCGCCGAAGATCCAGAACGGGCCGGCGTACTGCGGGACGCCGGTGCTGTCCGGGCCGGCGTAGCCGTTCTGCCCGCCGAGCTTGGCGAGCAGGCCCGCGAGGCCCGACTGGTTGCCCACGCCGGTCTGCGAGGTGGCGATCACGAGGCGGAAGATCTCGGCGAAGCCGAGCGTCACGATGGCGAGGTAGTCGCCCTTGAGCCGCAGGCTGGGGAGGCCCACCACGATGCCGAAGAGGCCCGCGAGCACGCCCGCGCCCACGAGCGCGATCGGCATGACGATGAACGAGTTCGCGAACGTCGGATCGGCCCCGCTCCGGCCGCTCGCGACGAGCGAGGCGTGGAGGGTGCCGGCGATCACGGCCGCGGTGTAGGCGCCGACGCCCACGAACCCGGCGTGGCCGATCGAGAACTGCCCGGCCATCCCGTTGATCACGTTGAGCGAGAGGGCGACGATCACGTTGACCATCGCGAAGAGGGCGAGCTGGCGCCAGGCCGCGTCGGGGAGGATCTTCTCGAAGCCGACCTCGAGGCCGGCCACGATCGCGAGCACGATCAAGGCGCCGAGCGCCTGCTGACCGATGCGTCTCTGCGTCGGAGACATCGAGGGGACGTTACGCGAAAACGGGGGTCATCCGCAGCTACTTGATGACGCGGAGGTAGGGGGGCAGCTCCCGCTTGGGCTTCTTGCCCTCCGCCGAGGGGCGCGCCGAGGCCGCCGCTTCGCCCTCCTCGCCCGAGGCGAGGTCGGCGCGCGGCTCGTCCGGATCGGACCCTCGCTCCCCGGGGCCCGAGGGCGCCGGCGGGGGAACGGCCACCAGCGTCGGCCGCTGCGGGGGAGGCCCGGGGGGCTCGGCGAGGGCGGCCGAGCCGGGGCGCCGGCCGCCTCGCCCCGCGCCGCTCCGGGGGTGGCTCGGCACGGCGGAGAGGCCCCGCCGCGGCTCGTCCTTGCCGCGCTTGCGGGCGCCGCTCTCTTCCATCTCCGGCTCGACCGCGGCGAGCTTGGGGCGCGGCCTCCGCGGCGGCGCGGACTTGGGCCCGCTCGCCTGCGAGGCCCGCATCTGGGTGGCGAGCTCGGGCGGCACGTCGTCCGGCCAGAGCATCCCCCGGCTGTCCTCGCCCACGAGCGCGTACACGGCCGACCACGGGATGCTGCACCAGAAGGGCCGCTGGCTGAACGACAGCGTGCAGGTGATCCCCTCCTCGTCGACCTCCAGGTCGGGGATCGGGATGGCCATGTTCAGCCCCACCTGGAGCATGAGCTGGTGCTCCCGCTTGAACTGCACCGGCACCACGACGCCCTGCTTGCGCGGGTCGAGGTGGATGAAGAGGCTCGGCCCCTGCAAGAGGGTGAGCGCTATGTCCTTCTTGCGCGGCGCGCGGGCGGCGTCGGGCCGGTTGGGCGGTTGTTGCGGGGCGTCGGACATCTCTTGCCAAATACTCCCTCGGCGCGCCGGCCGCCAAGGGTAGACCGCTCGATCGACCTCAAGGGTCTCGCTTTTCGACGGTGGACGGCGGGCGCGGCGCGGGCGCGGTGATCGCCAGGGCCGATCCGAGCAGGATGATCAGCGTCCCGGTGATCTCCGCCGTCGTCGGCAAGGCGTGGAGCAGCGCCGCGCCGATCGCGATCGCCCCGACCGTCTCGCCGGGCGAGACCAGCGCGACGATCGACGGCGGCAAGGTGCGCGAGGCCGTCTGCACCGCGGTATGGCCGAGGAGGGTCGGGACGAGGGTGATCGCGGCGATGGCGACGAGCCCGTGCGGCGGCGGCGCCGCGAGCCCCTCACGCGCCTGCGGGAGCAGGAGCGACAGGCCCGTCACGACCGCGGCCCCCGCGTACACCATCGCCGCGTAGGCCCGGGCCGGGAGCGCGTCCTTGAGCGCCCGCGCCACCGTCAGGTAGAGCCCGTACAGCACCACCGCGCCGAGGACGAGCAGATCGCCCGAGAGCTTGTGCTCGCCTTGCCCCGCGCCCTGGGCCACCACCACCGCCCCCGCGCTCGCGAAGAGCACGCCCGCCTGCTCGCGCCGCGAGGGCCGGATCGAGAGGAAGAGCCACGCCGCGAGCACCACCGAGAGCGGCTCGAGCGAGATGAGCGAGACCGCGGCCGGGAGCGAGGTGTTCTCCAGGCCGAGCTGGAAGAGCGCGAAATGGACGCCGAGGCATGCGCCCGCGAAGAGGACGATGCCTCGCTGCTTCCAGGAGAGGCGCGCGAAGCCCTCGGCGATCGGGCGGCGCTCGATGGTGCCGAGGATCAAGGCCGCGAGCAGCAGTCGGCCGAAGGCGATGATCAACGGGTGCGTGGGCCGGCCCCACCGCGCGAGCGGGCCGCTCGTCGCGTAGCAGGCCGCGCCGAAGAGCACGAAGAGCGGGGCGCTCGGCCGTTTTTCGCCGGGGTTTTTCTCGACCACCTCGCTCACGAGGGTCAGCTCATCTCTCCGGCGAACGACACGGCGAAGGCCTGCCTCGTCGCCTGGATCCGGCTGCCCGGCCCGCCCTCGGCGCGCCCGAGCACCATCATCATCTTGGTGAGCGCCGCCTCGGTGGTCATGTCCCCGGCGCCGATCGCGCCCGCGCGGCTCGCCGCGGATCCGCCCTCGTAGCGCCCGAGCTCGACCCGCCCGCGCGGCGACTGGCTGACGATGACCACCGGCACGTCGATCTTCTGCGCGGCCTCGATCACCGGGATGAGCGAGTTCTCCAGGCGCGGCACGTTCCCCGCGCCGAAGGCCTCGATGAGCATGCCGCGCACCCCGGCGCGGAGCGCGCCCTGGAGCAGCGCCGGCTGGAGCCCGGGGAAGGTGCGCACCGCCAGCACGCTCGGCTCGATCCGCGGGTCGAAGGGCGCGGGCGGCCGCGGCGGCAGGATGTGGCTGCCGAGCTGCACGCCGAGGCCGAGCTCCGCGAGCGGCGCGCAGCTCGGCGAGCCGAACGCGCTCATCCCCCACGCGTCGAGCTTGGTGGCCCGGCAGCCGCGGAGCAGCTTCGAATCGAACGCGATCCCCACCTCCGGGATGCGCAGCGTCGCGAGGTGACACGCGTCGACGAGGTTGGTGCGCGCGTCCGAGCGGATGTCGCCGAGCGGCGTCTGCGAGCCCGTGAGCACCACCGGCCGATCGAGCCCCGGCAGGAGGAACGCGAGCGCGCTCGCGGTGTAGGCCATGGTGTCCGTCCCGTGGATCACCACCACGCCGTCGTACCGATCGCCCTGGGAGATGGCCTCGTGCACGGTGGCGGCGAGCTCGACCCAGTGGTGCGGCTGCAGGTCGCTCGAGTCGAGGTTGCAGAGGATGCGGGTCTCGATGGTCGCGATCTTCCGGAGCACCGGCAGCTCCGTGAGGACGTCCTGGGTGTAGACATCCGGGGCGAGCGGGGCGGGATCGCCGCCGCGCATCATCAGCGTTCCGCCGGTGTGGATCAGCAAGAGGCGCACGGCGCGCAGGGTGGGACGGGCAGGCGCGGCTGGCAAGGGAGCCCAGGAGGGCATGCTCTATCACGCACAATATGCCGGAAAACGAAGCCCTCCCGCCCGTTCTCGTTCCCGTTCCCGTTCCCGTTCCCGCCTCCCTCTCCGGATCGGGAGGGGGCAGCGGGAACGGGAGCGGGAGCGGGTAGCGCGGAGATCAGCTCGCGGGGGTGAAGACGATCGGGTAGCTGACCGTCACGATGCCGCTGTCCGGGGCGGGGAACGACAGCCCGTAGAAGGCGCGCACCACGCAGGAGACCACGCCGCCGTCCGGCAGATCCGAGCCGCCGTTCTGCGCCTGCGAGATCGCGCCATCGTGGCCGATGACGAAGTTGACCGCCACGCGCCCCTGGAGGTTCGGGTTGTTGCGCAGGCCGTTCTCGTAGCAGAGCTTGAAGCGGCCGAAGTTCTGCCGAACGATGCGCTGGATCACCTCCGGGGGCAGGTGGCCGCCCACGGTGGCGTTGCCCACGCGCACCATGCCGGGGCTCTTCGTCTGGTGCGTACCGCGGAGGATGCCCTTGCTGCGGCCGAAGCCGAAGTCCTGGCCGTCGCCGAGACCCTCGCCGTGGCCGTAGGTGCCGATGCGGCCGAGGCCGATGCCCTCGAACTGCCCGCCGCCGCCCTCGCCCACGCCCGTCAGCCCGAGGCCGCCCGCGCCGCCCGCTTCGTCGAGGTTTGCGCCCCACATGTTGCCGAGCGCGCTGCGAGCGTCGTTGCCGTTGGTGACGAGGCCGCCCCAGGGCACGGTCGGCGCGTTGGGGTCGCCGCCGCCGCCGTTGTTGAGCAGACCGATCATCCCGAACTCGGCCGCCTCGCGGAGCGCCGCGGAGCGCGAGAGCTGCACCTCGGGGTTGTTCTTGTCACCCTTGGCGCCCCAGCGCGCGTTGGTGTTGTGCGAGGTGGTGCTGCCCATCGCGCCCGACTCGCCCATCGCCTGCGCGCCCGTGCCGCCCGTCGCGCCCTCGTGCGTGCTGTCCGCGGTGAGCTCCTCCTTCTTGTCCTGCTCGCGCTCGGCCACCTGCTCGAGGCGCGTCGCCAGCATGTACTTCTGGTCGTCGCTCATGTCGTCGTCCGAGGCCATCGCCATCGACGGCATGAAGAGCGCCGTCGCGGCGAGGAGCCCTGCGTGGAGCAGGAGCGAAAGGCCCTGGTAGGGCAGGCTGTTCGCGTCGAGCGAGAAGCGGCCGGCGACGGCGCGGCCCGCGTTGACGGTGCCGATCGCGAAGCTCAGCCCGCCGAGCTCGATCTCCGCCTTGGAGCCGGAAGGCAGCGGCAGCTCGAAGGCCGAAGGCGCCTCGCTCGAAGGCTGCGCCTTGCCGCTCGCAAGGACGGCCGCGACGGTCTGGGCCGCGCCGCCCGCGAGGGTGATCGTCCCGGTCGCGCCGGCGGGGATGACGAGCCGCACGTTGCCCTCGCCCGAGGCGAGCACCAGCGGGAGCCGATCCGCGCCGAGCTTCTCGGCCGGGAGCTGGAAGTCGCACGCCGCGCCCTTCTCCTGGCGCTCGCCCACGAAGAACGAGCGGGGCGGGGTGAGGTGCGCCACGTGCAGCACGGTGGTGCCCCAGCGGATCATGATCTCCACGGCCGAGGTCGCGAGCTCGCACTCCTCGGAGGCGACCTCGGGCCCGCTCTGCACGAGCTTGTACGTGTACGAGCCCTCGGGCGCGTCCGCGGGCACGTCCTCGGCGCGCGCGGTGAAGGGGCTCGGCATGGTGAACGGGTTGGCGAGGACGTCGAAGGGCCGCGACGGCAGGAAGGGGTTCACGTTCAGGGGCGAAACCTTGTTGCTCTTCTGCGTCGTCATGGCCATCCAGCCTTCCATGGCTCCGGGGTGAGCCGGGCCGTCATGGGCGCCGCGCGCGCTGCCTCATGCAGCGCGCGTCGCGCCTCTCCTCGCGAGCACCGTGGGTCGGGTCACCGCAGCGCGCTGGCGCTGCCCGGCTTCCCTTCACTCGATCCGCATCGCGTCCACACAGGGAGAGACAGCGCCCCCGGCGGCCGGTTCCACGAAAAGAAAGAATCGCGATCCGTCAAGGAAGAATCGACCCAAGGACCAATTTCTTCCGCTGGCCGCGAAAAAGTACCGCCCTGTCGATTTTCTGATGCGCGCCCGACCCTCGCGCCATTCATCGCCGGGGGGCCACTTCACCACCCGAAACCCAGCGAGGCGAGCGTCCGCATGCGTGCTTTCACCTCAGTGTCCCCGTGCGTCCTGGCCCTGGCCCTGATGGTCCTCCCGGCCTGCGGCAGCATCATCATCATCGAGGGCGACCCCTCGTCCACCACCGCAGGCGAAGGCGGTGGCGGCGGTGCAATCGTCCCCGGCAGCACGACGAGCTCCACGACGAGCGCCGGCGGCGAGCAAGACCCCCCGCCCGCGCCCGATTGCCCCACGATCTGCGAGCCGGTGAGCGACCCCACCCTCTGCACCTGCAAGCGCTTCTGCGCCGATCCCTCGTTCGAGAAGCCCGACGCCAAGATCACCTGCGCGAAGATCGGCGACGGATCGACGGTGCAGTGCGTCTGCACCTACTCCGACGATTTCTCCGGCGTTTGCTTCGACAAGAACGACCAGACTTGCAGCTTCGACCTCGGCTGCTGCGCCAAGTACTTCTACGGCAAGTGAGCCTGCGCCTGGGCGAGCGCGCGAAATCCGCCGCGCGGTCCGTGCTATTTCTCCCCGCGTGTCCTCCCCCAACTACATCACCCCCGAGGGCGCGCGGAGGCTCTCGGAGGAGCTCGGGCGCCTCCGCACCATCGATCGTCCGAGGACGGTGCAAGAGGTCGCCGACGCCGCTGCGCAGGGCGACCGGTCCGAGAACGCCGAGTACATCTACGGCAAGCGCAAGCTGCGCGAGATCGACCGGCGGATGAATTACCTCACGAAGCGCCTCGCCGCGGCGCAGGTGGTCGACCCGAAGGAGCAGAAGGGCGACAAGATCTTCTTCGGCGCGACCGTCGAGGTGGAGAGCGACGACGGCGAGCGGGCCGTGCGCCAGACGCTGCAGATCGTCGGGGAAGACGAGAGCGACAGCAAGGCGCAGCGCATCAGCTGGCGCTCGCCGGTGGGCCACGCGCTGCTCGGCAAGAAGACGGGCGACGTGGTCGTCGTCCGCAGGCCCGCGGGCGACGTGGAGATGGAGATCCTCGCTGTGCGCTACGTCTGAGGGATACGCCGCTGCAGGAGGTCCTGCTCGTCGGGCGGGATGTTCGCGAGCGCGCGGCGCAGCATGTCGAGCCCGACCATGGCGCTGATCGACCGGATCTGCTCGCGCTGGCCGGGCCAGTAGATCTTGCGCACCTGGGTGCCGTTCGGCCCGGCGAGGCCGACGTAGACGAGGCCGACCGGTTTGTCCGGCGTGCCCCCGCCCGGCCCGGCGAGGCCGGTGACGGAGATCGCGTACGTCGTCCTCGCCCGATCGCGCGCGCCCTCGGCCATGGCCTTCGCGCACGCCTCGCTCACCGCGCCGTGCTCCTCCAGCAGATCGAGGGGCACGCCGGCGAGCTCGTGCTTGGCCTGGTTGGTGTACGTGACGAAGCCGCGATCGAAGTAGTCCGAGGCCCCGGCGATCGAGGTGATCCGCTCGGCCACGAGCCCGCCAGTGCAGCTCTCCACCGTGCTCACGGTGGCCGAGGCGCGCCGGAGCGCGGCGCCGATCACCGCCTCGATCGGGTCGCCGTCGGAGAAGATGTTGGGGCCGATGATCGAGGTCACCTCGGCCGCCGCTGCGTCGAGCCGGGCCTGGGCCGCTGCGGCGTCCGGCCCCTTCACGGTGAGCTTGATCTGGATCTCCGGGAAGTGCGCGCGGAAGCCGAGCTTCACCCCCGGGTGCCGCTCTTCGAGCCCCTTCAGTCGCTGGTCGGCGCCCGACTCGGTGAGGCCGAAGGAGCGGTAGATCCGCACGGTGAAGACCGTGGGCTCGGGGCGGAGCGCCTCGACGCGGGGCACCACCTGCTCGGTGAACATCCGCTTCATCTCCCGGGGCACGCCCGGCATGAAGAAGAACTGCGCGCGGCCGATCTTCACGGTGAAGCCGGGCGCGGTGCCGATCGGGTTCGGCAACACATCCGCGGGCTCGGGGATGAGCGCCTGCTTCTTGTTGTTCTCCGGCATCGCCCGCCCGCGCGATTTCCAGAGCCCTTCCATGTACGCGAGCGAGGGTGCGTCGAGCTTGAGCCCGGCGCCGAGCACCGACGCGGCCACCTCGGTGGTGAGGTCGTCCACCGTCGGCCCGAGCCCGCCCGTGCAGAGCACCACGTCCGCGCTCTCGCCCATCGCGCGGAAGGCCGCGTCGAGCTGGGCGCGATCGTCGCCGACGGTGATCTGCCGGACCACCTCGAAGCCGAGCGATCCCATCTGGTCGGCGAGGTACGCCGCGTTGGTGTCGACGAGCATCCCGGTCAGGACCTCGTCGCCGGTGGAGAGGATCTCGCAGCGCAGGCTCATCGTGGCAAATCTCCCGGCGATCCAGCGGGTGGATCGTTCGACGGCGCAGGCTCGGCGGCCGGCGCGGGCTCGATGGACACGGCGGGCTCGGCAGGCGCAGGAGCGACCTCGGGTGCGATGTCGATCACCTGCGCGGGGACGGGGGGCGCGCTCGCCGCGGCCACGGAGACCATCGCCGCGATCTCGGGCGGAGGCGGCTCGTCCATGGAGGGCGGTGAGGCGTCCACGCCCGCGCTCCCGAAGAGGGCGCGGGTGCGCTCGAAGAACGAGCGGCAGAGCGCGTGGCTCGGTTTGGCCTTGCCCGCGGCGATCGCCAGCACCTCGGCGCGCACGGCCGCGTTGATCGGCGTCGGGATCCCGAGCGCCGCGCCGCGCGCGACCACCTCACCGTTGAGGAAATCCACGGCGGGCGGGCGCCCACGCTCGATGGCGGAGAGCATCGACGAGCGCAGCCTCCGGTAGCGCGCGCCGACCGCGAGCAAGAGCGCATGCTTGGCGAAGAGCCCCGGGCTGCCGGCCGCCACCCGCTCCGCGTCGGTGAGCGCGATCCACTCCAGATCGAGCGTCCCTGACACCTTCTCCAGCCGCACCCCGAGCGCGCGCGCCACGCTCACCGTCTCGCTCATGATCTCCAGGGCGAGCCTCCGCACATGGCGGTGGCGCATCAGCGCGCCGAGCCGGTCGCCGCCCACGGTGCCGAGCGACGAGATCGCGCAGTTGATCGCGAGCTTCGACCAGCGCGCGCCGCGGAGGTTGTCCGTCACCGTCGTCGGCCCGATCGCCTCGAGCGCGCGGCCGAGCTCGTCGAGCCGCGGATCGGGGGCGCCGTCCGCGCGGCCGAGCACGAAGCCCCCGGCCGAGGTGCGATCGTAGAGGCCGGGCTCCACCATCGACGCGCCCCACGCCACGATCGCCCCGAGCGTGCGATCCGGCCCCGCGATCGCGGCGATCCGCTCCTCGCAGAGCCCGTTCTGGAAGCACACCATCGCCCCGTTCGGCGCGAGGTAGGGCAGCGCCCCGCGCGCCGCCTCTTCGACCTGCGGGGGCTGCGTCGCGAGGAGCACGTAGTCGAAGAGCCCCGATCGCCCGTCGAGCTTCTGCACGGCATGCCCGCGCACGGTGCCGGGGCTCTCGTCGCCGCGGACGCGGAAGCCGTGGGCGTTGATCGCGTCGGCGATCAGCGGGTTGGTGGTGAGGGCCGTCACGTCGTGGCCCTGCTCGAACAGGTGCGCGGCGACGATGCCCCCGATGCCCCCGCAGCCCACGACGAGCATGCGAGGGCGGGAGCGAGGCGGGGAGGAGCCGAGGGGAGAGGCGGCGACCATAGGGGTCGTTTACACCAGTTTTTGCGCGGCGGCTCGCCGCTCAGGGCCGCATCGAGGGGGTGGGCACCGGCACCAGATCGACCCGCCCGAGCTCCTCGTTCGTCCCGGCGATCTCCACCGCGATCGGATCGCCCACGCCGTAGCGCCGCGTCTCGCTCGCCACCGCATGCCCGCCCGGCTCGATCCGGTACGGCCCCTCGGGCAGCGCATCCATCGCCACCGTGCCCGTGGCCCCGGTGCCCACGAGCTGCACCACGAGGCCGAAGGGCTTGATGGAGATGATGTTGCCGGCCCGCTGCTCGCCGACGCGCCCGGCGAAGAGGCGGGCCACGAGCATCCGGTGCCGCTCGGCCTCGGCCTTGCTCGCGCGGTAGGCCACGTGGTTCAGGTGGAGCGAGAGCGAGGCGAGGGTGGGATCGTCGGCGATGAAGCCGCGATCGCCGTGGAGGTAACGCTTGATCACGCGGTGCACGGCGAGGTCGGCGTACCTGCGGATGGGCGAGGTGAAATGCAAATAGAGCGGCGCGGCCAGGCCGAAGTGCAATCCCGGGTGAACGGTGTAGCGGGCCGGGCCGAGGGCCTTGCCGAGCACGGTGCGGATGGCCGGGGCGATCGGCGTGCCGCGGAACTGCGCCTCGAACGCGGAGAGGCCCTTCGGGGAGAGCCTCGGCCCGAAGCCCGACTCGATCCCGAAGTTGTGCGCGAACTCCGCGAGCCGCTGGACGCGATCGCCGTCGGGCTCCTCGTGGACGCGGAAGACGCCCGGCAAGCCGCGATCGACGAGCCATTTCGCCACGGCCTCGTTCGCGGCCACCATCAAGCGCTCGACGAGCCGGTGGGCCTCGGTGTCGCTCCGCGGCTCGATCGCGGTCGGCTCGCGCGTGTCCTCGTCGAGCGAGACATAGGCCTCCTCGCGATCGAGCTCCACGCCGCCGCGGGCCGCGCGCACCGTGGAGAGCCGGGCCGCCGCGGTGCGCAGCCAGCGCAGCGTGGAGAGCACGCCCTCGGGGATCGCGCCGACCACGCCCTCCGCGAGGAAGGCCGTCACCTGGTCGTAGCTGAGCCGCGCGTGGGAGCGGATCACGCTCTCGTAGAGGTCGATCGAGGTCACTTGTCCCTCGGGATCGATCCGCAGCTCGACCGTGAGCGCGGGGCGCTCCACGCCTTCTTTGAGGCTCGCCGCCTGGCTGGAGAGCGTCTCGGGGAGCATCGGGATCACCCGCCCGGCGAGGTACACGCTCGTGCCGCGCAGCCGCGCCTCGTGATCGGCGATCGATCCCTCGGTGACGAACGCGTCGACATCGGCGATCGAGACGAGCGCCCGGATCGCGCCCTCGGGCCCCGCGGGCAGGACGCTCAGCGCGTCGTCGATGTCGGTCGTCACGGGCGCGTCGATCGTCACGGTGGGCACGTCGCGCAGGTCGCGCCGCCCGCCCGAGATCGGCCCGCTCGCCGAGGCGCGCGCGGCCTCGATCACCGCGGGGGGGAAGACCGAGCGGATCCCGTGCCGGGCCACGCACCGCTCGAGGCCGAGGTCGGCGCCCTCGCGCACGGTGCGGAGCGGCGAGACCTTGGTGCCGCGGATCTCGGCGACCACGAAGGTGCCCTCGTCGAGCGTCTCGGCGCTCCCCTCCTCGAAGGCCCAGTCGGTGTTGGCCACGAGCCGATCGACCCGCAGGTAGCGGCGCTTGTTGTGCACCGTGACCGAGCCGAAGAGCTCGCCGCGCTTGCGCTCGATCAACGCGAGCCGGGTGGCCGTGTAGCGCGTCGGATCCTGCGCCGTGGGCGCGACCTCGGCGCTCACCTCGTCGCCGTCGAGGAAGGCGTTGAGCTCGGGCGGGGCGATGAAGGCGGTGATGTCGCCCTCGCCGGTGCCGACGTTGAGGAAGCCGAAGCCCCGGGGATGAACCGAGACGCGCCCGCGTGCCCTGGTGTCCATGATCGGCCGCACCGTATCACGTCGGGTCGAGCTCCACCTTGCCCGCCCGCGCCCGCCATGGTCGGCTCTGGGTCATGCAAGAGCAGCGGCGCTTTCCGGTGCTGGTCGCGGCCGGCGTCCTGATCGAGGACGGAAAGGTCCTCCTCAGCCAGCGCAAGCATGGCACTCACCTCGAAGGATCGTGGGAATTTCCCGGCGGCAAGGTCGAGCCCGACGAGGACCCCAAGGCGGCGCTGATCCGCGAGCTCGACGAGGAGCTCGGGATCCGCGTGGACGTGGGCGACGTCGTGGAGGTGACCTTCCACCGCTACCCCAAGAAGAACGTGCTGCTCCTCTTCTACCGGGTCACGCGCCGCGCGGGCTCACCCGAGCCGCGCGCCCTCGACGTGGCCGCGGTGCGCTGGGCCACGCTCGACACCCTGCGCGACGATCACTTCCCGCCCGCCGACGTCGCCGTGCTCCGCAAGGTGCGCGCGCTGCTCGAAGCCGCTCAGCGCTGAGCGAGCCGCGCAGGGAGAAACGGCCGAAGATCGACCGGCGGCGCCGCGCCCGTGAGCAGCGCGGCCACGATCTCTCCCGTGAGCGGCGACAGCAGCACGCCGTTGCGGAAGTGCCCCGTGGCGGCGATGAGCCCGGGGATCTCCGTCTTGCCGATCACCGGTTTCTCGTCCGCGGTGTAGGGGCGCAGCCCGGCCCACGCTCGCCGGAGCGTCGCGCCTTCGAGCGCGGGCACGAGGCGGAGCGCCGCCGCGAGCAGGCGGCTCGCCCCGCCCGCGGTCGCGCCCGGTCGATAGCCGACCATCTCAATCGTCGAGCCGAGGAGGATGCGCCCATCGTCGCGGGGCGAGAGGTAGCAATCGGGCCCCTCGACCACGCCGCGGAGGATCGGCGCGTCGGTGAAGAGCTCCAGGATCTGCCCGCGCGCCGGCTGGATCGAGCCTTCGGGGAGCGCGCTCTCCTCGATGAGCGCGGACCAGCTCCCCGCCGAGACCACCACCGCGGGCGCGAAGATCTCCGTCCCATCGTCGAGCGCCACGCCCGCCGCCTTGCCCTCGCGCACGAGCACGCGGCGTGCGGGGCTCTTCGCGCGGATCGACCCGCCCGAGGCGAGCACGGCCGCGCGCACGGCGGCGAGGAGCTTGGGCGGATCGATCCGCGGATCGTCCGGGAAGCGCACGCCCCCTCGCACCTCGGGCGAGAGCGCGGGCTCGACCTCCCGCGCGCGCTTCGCGTCGAGCCGCTCGACCCGCAGGCCGGCGCGCTCCTGCCAGGCCACATCGTGCAACAACGTGTCGAGCGCGGGTCCATCGGTGACGACGCGCGACACCCCGACAGGCCGCAGCTCGACGTCGATCCCGGTCAGGTCGAAGAGGCCCTCCACGAAGCGCGGATAGAGGTCGCGGCTCTGGAGGCACAGGCGGCTCAGCGGTCCATCGCCGTGCAGACCTTCGAGCTGGGCGCCCACGATCCCGGCGGCCGCGGCCGACCCCTCGGGCCCGGGCAGCGGCGCGGGCCCGACATGCGTGACCTCGTTGCGCTCGAGCACCTCGACGGACAGCCCGCGGCGCAGGGCCGCGAGCGCCACGGCGCAGCCGACCACGCCGCCGCCGATCACCAGAACGTCGCGCATCGCCCTTTGCCCGGCCGATCCGGCACCCCGGTCGATCCGGGCCCTCCGGCTATTCGCTCTCCTCGTCCGACTCTTCTTCCGCGGCGGCGGCCGCACCGGCCTTCTTGGGCTTGCCGGTGTTGCGCGCGATCGCCTCGCGCTCGCCCTTGCCGACGGCCTGCGGGTGCCCGTAGGGGAAGGCCGCGGTGCCGGCCGCGCTCACGCCGAGCCGCTTGGCGTCCTTGTCGGTCTTCGGCGTGGGCACGGGCGCGAGCGGCCGCGGGGCGCGCAGCCGATCGGTGATCCCGGGCTGCGTGACGATCTCCACGTCGCCGAGGATCTTCGCGCGGTTGGCCTGGCGGCGGAGGCCGCGGGCGCCCGCGAGGCGCTCCAGGAAGCCGGGCGGAGAGACCGCGCCCTCGGCGCCGCGGATCCAGACGGTGTAATCGCCGAAGCCGGTGCCGACGAAGTGCTCGCGGCAGACGGCGATGCCGAGCTCGGCGGCGATGTCGCTCACTTTGCGGCCGGCCTCGACCTCGACGGTGCGGTGCTCGTTGACGAATGTGACCTTGGGCATAAGCCGGGGCGCACCCTTATCCCCCCGGACCGATGCGTCAAGCACCCCCGCGTCTATCCGGCGTCCTGAGCCTCGCGATCGCGGACTTTCGAGAGCACGCGGGCCACGCCGGCGAGGTTCCACAGCGAGAAGCCGGCGAAGAGCGCGGCGAGGGCGATGGCCCAGCGGGAGGCGCGGGGGGAGCCTCCGTCGATGAGGAGCCAGGCATCGTCGGGGACGGCCGTCGCAGCTTGCTCCTGCACCGATCCGCGCAGCCCCACATGGCGCACGCCCGCCTTCTTGAAGGGGACGAGGCGCCCGGCGAACACCGTGGGGGGCACGAAGCGGGGCCCCTCGAAGCCCTCGGGGACGCGGATCTCCACCCAGAGCTTGGGGTTGCCTGCCACCGGGGCCAGGCGGAACGAGTCACCCTCGGCGGCCCGACCGTAACGGATGGCCCCCGTCGTCCCGAGCAACCCGGTCGCGCGCACGTAGCGGTTGGCGAGGTCGTCCCCCGGGTGGAGCGCGGTCAGATCACCCACGTCGACGGGGTGGCCCGGGGTCATCGCGTAGCGCGCCTCGCCGAGGAGCGCGACGGCCATCCACGCCGCGGCCAGGGCCGTCACCACCATCAGCACCACCGTGATCGTCCGCTCGCGCTTGGGCGGCGCGGGGAGCGAGAGCAGCTCTTGATCCAGCTCGGTCGCCGCGCTCGCCGCGGGGCCGGGCTGGGGGGCGCTCAGGGTAGAGGAGGAGGACGTGGGCACAGGGGCAGAGGGTCGATCGTGGGGGCCGACGGGGGCAGCATAGCCGACCGGAGGCGAAAGGGGATGGGGGACCGAGGGGCCCGGTCCGGCCGGTCCTCTCGGGTCCGACACCGCAGGGGGCCAACGGTTTCCCAACAATGGGCCCCCATGATGCCGGAATTCCCGCCCCCGTTCCCGTTCCCGTTCCCGTTCCCGTTCCCGAACGCTCTGAGAACGGGAACGGGCGGAGAGGGGCACGTGCGATCCCCGGTGCAACTTCGGCCCGGCGGTACTAGCCTAGCGGGCCTCCCATGGCAGCTGCCTCCAAAGCCCAGAGCTCCGTCACCTGCCCCTCGTGCGGCACGAAGAACTCGCCGGTCCCCGAAAGCGGCCGTTGCGTCTCCTGCGGCGCCTCGATGGAAGCGCTCAAGCCGACGCGCAACGCCGACCTCGAACGGCAGCGCCGCTACCAGCAGGACGGCTTCAGCGTCCTCTGGATGCTCATCGCGCTGCTCGTGCAGGCCGTGCTCACCGCCGCGCTCGTCGTGGGCTTGCCGATGGTGGTGAGCGCCCTCGATTTCGAGGGATCGAACGGCATGGCCGTCGCCATCCCCGTGTGGTTCGTCGGCGGCATGCTGCTCGGGATGATCTCGCCGGGGAAGACCTTCATCGAGCCCGTCGTGGCCTCCTTCCTCGTGGCGATCCCCACCGTCTTCTACCTCGCCAAGGGGCAGACGGTCCGCACGATGCCGCTCTTCATGTACGTGATCATGGCCCTGATCGGCGTGCTCTTCACGCTCATCGGCGCCTACATCGGCGAGCGGATCCAGATGGGCCCGCCCCCCAAGCCGGTCGAGTAAGTGCAGCGCCCCACCGCGATCGGGGCGCTCCTCTCCCTCGGGCTCATCGGGCTCGCCTGCGCCTGTCTCGCGGGCTGCGAAGATCGGCAGCGTGCGGTCGATCAGGAGGCGGTCGCGCGCGCGCTCGACGCGCTCCGCGACGCGCCCGCGCGCGATCTGCCCCGCCGCCGCGGCCTGCTGCGCGCCCTCGAGGCCACGCCGGCCCAGGACCCGGACGCCGTCCGCGCCCGCGACACCTGCGCGGCCGCGTATCGCCCGCTGCTCGACGGGACGGAGGCCGAGGAGGGCGTGAAGGCCGAGCTCGACAAGGAAGATCCGAGCCCGACGCTCATCGCGCGCCTCCTCGACGCGGAGGCGAAGATCAAGCAGAGCGCGACCATCATGCCCGACTGCGAGCGGGCCAGCCTGGCCCTGCGCGCGCCCGCCCGAGCTCCCTGATCGGCGCGAGCGCGCCAAGGGGGGTGAGGACGGAGCCAAACCCTGCTAGTAACGGGTGGCCATGTTCGACACGCTCACCAAAGGCTTCCGTCAGGCTCGCAATCGGCTCGCCGGGCTCACGGAGCTCACCGAAGGAAACATCGACTCCGCCCTCCGCGAGGTGCGGCTCAGCCTGCTCGAAGCCGACGTCGAGATCGGCGTCGTCAAGGCCTTCCTCGGGCGGGTGAAGCAGAAGGCCGTGGGCCAGACGCTCGAGAGCCGCATCAAGCATGCGGGCGAGACGCACAACGTGTCGGCGAGCGATCTCTTCATCAAGATTTGCCACGACGAGCTCGAGGAGATGATGGACTACGACGGTGAGCCCATCGCCTTCGCGGAGAGCGGGCCCACCGGGATCATGATGGTCGGCCTCCAGGGCTCGGGGAAGACGACGACCTGCGCCAAGCTCGCTCGCTACCTGGAGAAGCAGGGCAAGAAGCCGCTTCTCGTCGCGGCCGACATGCAGCGTCCGGCGGCCGTCGAGCAGCTCAAGGTGCTCGGCCAGCAGATCAAGATGCCCGTCTTCAACATCGCCGGAGAGACGCCGGTGGCCATCTGCGCGGCGGCCCGCGCCGAGGCGAAGAAGCTCGGGCGCGACGTGATCATCTACGACACCGCCGGCCGCCTCGCGATCGACGAGCCGCTGATGGCCGAGCTCGGGCAGATCAAGGAGAAGACGACACCGGACAACATCTTCCTCGTCGTCGACTCGATGATCGGCCAGGACGCGGTGAAGACCTCGCGCTCCTTCCACGACCGTCTCGCGGTGAGCGGCGTCATCCTCACCAAGCTCGACGGCGACGCCCGCGGCGGCGCGGCGATCAGCATCAAAGAGGTCACCGGCGCGCCCATCGTCTTTGCCGGCATGGGCGAGACGACCGACAAGCTCGAGCCCTTCCGCGCGGACGGCATGGCGAGCCGCATCCTCGGCATGGGCGATGTCGTCGGCCTCATGCAGAACTTCGAGGAGGTCATCGACCAGAAGAAGGCCGAAGAAGACGCGGCGCGCCTGCTCCAGGGCGATTTCAGCCTCGAAGACTTCCTCGAGCAGGTGCGGATGATCCAGAAGATGGGGTCGCTCAAGGACCTCGTCGACAAGCTCCCGCTCGGCGGCATGTTCCCCGGCGGTCTGCCCGAGGGCGTGAACCTCGACGACCGCGAGCTCGTGCGCATCGAGGCGATCATCCAGTCGATGACGCTCTTCGAGAAGAAGGACGCTTATGCCTTGATCCGCGAGCCCTCGCGCGTCACGCGCATCGCGAAGGGCGCGGGCGTCAAGCCCGAGGCCGTCAACGAGCTGGTGCAGAAATTCCTCTTCATGAAGCAGATGATGGGCGGGCTCGGCCAGAACCTCGGCTTGCTCGGGAAGATCCCCGGGATGAAGCAGGCCGCCATGCTCAAGAACATGAAGAAGATGATGGGCGGCGGGGGCATGCCCGGGCTCCCCGGCATGGGCGGGATGGGCGGTATGCCCGGCTTCCCCGGCATGGGTGGGATGCCCGGATTCCCGGGGATGGGGATGCCCGGTTTCCCCGGCATGGGCGGGATGCCGGGCTTCCCCGGCATGGGCGGATTCGGCGGCGCGCCCGAGGGCCCGAGCATGACCAAGATGAAGACGCTGAGCCCCGCGGAGCGCAACGCCAAGAAGGCGCAGCGCAAGCGCGAGCGCGACGCCCGCAAGAAGGGCCGGAAGTGAGGCGATGAGCCTCTCCGCCCGGCGAGCCGCCGGCCTGTCGATCGGCGCAACGCTCGCCCTCTCGCTCATGATCGGGTGTCGCGCCGGCCCCTCCAGCTCCTCGGCCACCGCTGATCCCGACAAGTCGAGCGCTCCCGCGAGCCCCGCTCCGCCCGCCGACGTGCGCGCCATCAAGGAGCTCAAGGCGACCCCGCTCCCGCCCGACGCATCCATCCAGATCGACGGCCGGCTCGATGAGCCCATCTGGCAGAAGGCCGCCTTCACCGGCCCCTTCGTCGAGGTCGGCTCCGGCCGCGAGAACCCGCGCTTGCCGACGCAAGGCAGCGTGCGCCTCCTCCACGACGCGCGCGCCCTCTACCTCGGCTTCGAGGTGAAGGACGCCCATGTGCACGGCGGCTGGCCCACCGACAAGAAGGACCCGCACCTCTGGGAGAAGGACACCGTCGAGGTGATGATCGACCCCGACGGCGACGGCGACAACAAGGACTACTACGAGATCCAGGTCAACCCGCAGAACCTCGTCTTCGACACCCAATACGACGACTACAACGTCCCCAACGGGAACGGTCGTGGTCCATTCGGACACGAAGAATGGTCCGCGGGCCTGACCAGCGCGGTCGTCGTGCACGGAACCCTCGACGACGACAAGGACACCGACGCGGGCTACACCGTCGAGGTGATGATCCCCTGGTCCTCGTTCACCAAGGCCAAGGCTTCGCCCCCGCCGCCCGGGTCGAGCTGGCGAATGAACTTCTACGCGATGAAGAACAACGGCGGCGTCGCCTGGTCCCCCATCCTCGGCCAGGGCAACTTCCACCGAGCCTCCCGCTTCGGCCGCATCCGCTTCTGACGCCTGCCTCGGCCGCACCCGATCTCACGAGGGGACGAGATCGGGTGGGCCGGGTGAGCTCTCTTCTCTCACCCACTCCCACTCCCGCGCCCGCTCCCGCTCTTCGCGCCCACTCGGGATCGGGAGTGGGCAGCGGGAACGGGAGCGGGAGAGGGAACGGGCAGAGATCAGGTGAAAGAGATCTCTCGAGCGGGCGGGGCGAACAAAAACGATGAAGCCCAGACACGAACCCTCGTGCGCGTCTTGCGCGCAAAGGATTCGCCCTGGGCTTCAGCCGAGGCCGGTAGGTGCGACGCTCACGCGCGGTCGAGCCAGCCCGAACGCAGGTGTCGTTAGGTCTACCGGTGGGGCCGCGGTCGGCCCCGTCTCTTCGATCAGCTCACTTCGGGGAGTAGCGGGTCGCCCGCTTCTGGCCCTTGGAGGTGATCTTCTTGTCGGCGAGCAGCTTCCGGATCGGGAGCGTCAGCTCCTTGGTCGAGGTGCCGAGCGCCTTGGCGATCTGCTCCACGCCCTGATTGGGGTTGCTCTTGATGTGGTTGAAGACCTGCTCCGTCACCTGGGCGAGGAGCGCGGGCGAGCGCTTCTCACCAGCCTTGCGCTTGGACGCCGCGGGGGCCGGGGCGGCCTTGGCGGGGCGGCCACGCGGGCGACCGGGAGCCTTCTTCTCCTCGGCGGCCGGGGCGGGGGCAGCAGACTTACGCGGACGACCCGGCTTGCGAGCCGGAGCGGCGGGGGCAGCTCCTCCTTTGTTACCGAGCGCCTGTTCGACCGCCTCCAGGGCGGCACGACGAACGAGGGCGCTCAGCTCGTCAACGAATGCATCGACTTTGTTTTTGATTTCGGTTTTTGCGTCGCTCATCAGAGTTCGAGTCTCATGGATGGCAAGCGCTTGTCAACCGATTATTTTTGGACCCCATGCATTTTATTTTGGGGCCCCCTCGCCGGGGATCCGGGGGACCTTCTTTGGGTAGCGTGGCGCGGCTCTTTTAGAGCGGTACCGATCTCCGGTCCGCCCTCTCCGGTTGCCCTCGCCCTCTGTGGGCAGTGGGAAGCGGTAGCGGGAACGGGAGCGGGAGAGGGAAGAATCACCGCTGCAAAGAGCCGCGGGCGCCGGCCGGAGGCTCCGCGGCGCGCAAACGAAATACCGTGATCTCCGGGGCTGCTCCGATTCGGATGGGAGGACCCGTCGTGCCGAGACCGGGGTGGACGTAGAGCAGGGATTCGCCGAGGCGGCTCTGGCCAGCGTGGTAGCGGTAGGAGAGGCGCGCGAGGTTCAGTCGCTCCCACAGCAGAGGGAGGGCGAGCTGGCCGGCGTGGGTGTGCCCGGAGAGGACGAGAGCCGCGCCGCCGCCGGCCAGCGCTGGAAAGACCTGCGGGTCGTGGCAGAGCGCGATGATCGGGTCACCCCCCTTGGCGCCGCGGAGCGCGAGCGCGACATCGGCCCTCCGCGTATAGGTGTCGTCGACGCCGGCGACGCAGAGGCCGGCGCCGCCGCGCGCGACGCGCATGCTGGCATTGCGCAGCACGCGCACGCCGCGCTCCGCGAGGAGGGAGAGGAGCGGCTCGCCGTCCCCGAAATAGTCGTGGTTGCCCATCACCGCGACAACGCCGTCGGGCGCGGAGAGGGCCCCGAGCACGGCGGCGATGTCCTCGTGGAAGGCCGTCCCGCTCGTCACGTAGTCTCCGGTGAGCGCGATGAGGTCGGCGCCCGCCCGGTTGGCGAGGAGCGCCCAGCGCTCGGCCATGGACCGGGGGCCGAGGGCGCCGATATGGAGGTCGGAGAGCTGCACGATTCGATAGCCGTCAAAGGCTGGATCCAGGCCGGGGAGCGCGACATCGATGGAGCGGATCCGGACCCACCGCCTCCGCACAACCACTCCATAAAAGGAGAGGAGGAGCCCGCCGAGGTACGCGGCGGCCGCGGCGAGGCCGAGGGCGTGGAGCGGTGAGGCCACGAGGCCGGCGAGCGACGCGAGCGCGACGCCGAGCGCGAGGAGCAGAGAGAGCGGGACGCTCGCCACCGCGCCGCACCAGTGGATGAAGTAAGGCTCCTCGATCAGGTGGAGGCGGAGAGTCGAGATCGGGCGGTCTCGCTTGGCGAGCTCGATTCGCCCGCCGATGAGCCACACCAGGGCCGCGGAGAGCGCGAGCGCGATCGGCAGAGAGGCGAGGCCGAGGCGCTCTCCGAGGAGGATGGACAGCGACGCGGCGAAGGGCAGGTGAGCCGCCGCGGTGAGGACGTAAACGGCGATCCAGAAGCGGCTCATCATACGTTGGATCGAGGGAGCGCGAGGTGGACGAGGGGAGCTACGTCGAGCGCGTGAGCGACGTGAGCGACGTGAGCGACGTGAGCGCGTGAGCGACGCGCGCCGGTCGCGGGCGAGCGCGTGAGTGGGATCGTGAGCGGCACCGCGCGCACAACCTTGCGCGCCGGTGACCTCGCCGCAAGCCCTCGCGCTTTGCGGCGAGGTCGCCGTCATGCTACGCGCCGCGGCGATGATCGAAGGTGAACGCCATGGCTGATGATCCGAAGACGACCCCGACCAGCGTCAAGGCGCCTCACGGCGCGCGGGTGATGGAGATCCAGTGGGCCGACGGCCACAAGGGCGTGCTCCCCCACGAGATCCTCCGCGGATATTGCCCCTGCGCGCACTGCCAGGGACACGGCGGCACCATCAACTTCGTGCCCGGCGGCGACCTCGATCTGCGCGACATCCAGCAGGTCGGAAATTACGCGCTCCAGTTCACCTGGGGTGACCGGCACGACTCCGGCATCTACACGTTCCGCTACCTGCGATCGCTCTGCCAGTGCGACGAGTGCAAGCCGAGCTTCCACCCGGAGCGCGCTCCTTGAACAAGGCAGGGACGGAGTCGTCGCGCCGCGGTCCATCGCCGCAGGGAAAGCCGGCGGGCAAGCCGCAGGGCAAGGCGTCGGCCAAGCCGCAAGGCAAGCCGCAAGCAAAGCCCGCGTCCGATCCGCTGCGGATCGTGGACGCGCGCTTCCTCGCGGGCGCCGGTCCAGGCAGCGCGCTGCCCGCGCCCACGCAGGCGGAGATCGCGTTCGGCGGTCGCTCCAACGTCGGCAAGAGCAGCCTGATCAACTGCCTCGTGGAGCGGAAGAACCTGGTGCGGACGAGCTCGACGCCGGGCTCGACGCGGCAGCTCAACCTCTACGAGGCGCGCGCCGCCGACGGCACGGTGCTGCACCTCGTCGACCTGCCGGGCTACGGCTTCACCGCGCACCGATCCAAGTCCGAGAAGGCCGCGTGGGGCAACCTGATCGAGGGCTACCTCAAGGAGCGCGCGACGCTCGCCGCGGTGGTGCTGCTCGTCGACGTGCGCCGCGGCATCGAGGAGGACGACCGCGAGCTGCTCGAGTTCCTCGACACAATCGAGCACCCTTCGCGCCGCCCGATCGAGGTGCTGATCGTCGGCACCAAGCTCGACAAGGTGCCGAAGAGCGCGCAGAAGACGGCGCTCACGGCGCTCGCCGCGTCGGCGGGACGGAGGGTGATCGGCTTCTCGTCCGAGACGGCGCAGGGCAGGACCGAGCTGCACCGCGCGCTCCGCCGCGCGTCGCTCGGCCAGGTGATCGCGCCCACCGACGCGCCGCCCGCCGAGGTCTCGCCGGCCGGCGAATCGCCCGCCGCCGGGGCCGCCGATTCTCCGGATCGTCCCGGCGCGCCGGGGCGACCGGGCGGCTCTTCGGACGCCGCGCCGGCGGATCAAAACGGTTGACGTTGGCGGGGCAAGTGCCTTTGCTAGTCGACGGATGACCATGAGCCCAGCACCGAGCCGAGCCGAGCGCGACGCGAAGGATGTCCTCGCGATGCGCCGGATCTGCGAGGGAGACGATCCGTCCCCCGCGCTCGCCGAGCTCTACGATCGCTACGCCTCCGTCGCCCTCGGCCTCGCGCTCAAGATCGTGCGCGACCAGAACGAGGCCGAGGACGTCGTCCACGACGCGTTCGTCACCATCGTCGAGCGGGCGCACCAGTACCAGCCGGAGCGCGGCACGGTCGCGGCGTGGCTCATCACCACCGTGCGCAACCAGGCCCTCGATCGCGCGCGCCGGCGGATCCGGCGCGTCCAGATCACCGAAGAAGAGCTGCGCCACGAGCCGAAGGAGCCCGCGGTCGATCCGGAGCAGCTCACGTGGGTCGAGCACGAGCGGGCCGAGGTGCTCGCGGCGCTCGCGACGCTCTCGCCCGCGCACCGCGAGACGCTGGAGATCGCGTTCTTCGAGGGGCTCAGCTACCCGGAGATCGCGGAGCGGCAGCAGGTCGCGCTCGGCACCGTCAAGTCCAGGGCGGCCCGGGCGCTGGCCACGCTCCGGGCCGTGCTCGACGGCAAAGTCGACCCCGGGTAGCCGCGCCGCGCTGCACAGGCTGAACGCGCGTCCCTGAACGGCGCTTCGATCCAGCCGTTCGCGCGAAAACTGCGCGGGCTCGGGGGGCCCCGCCCCTTGACCCACCGACCGGTGCTCCGCTAACGTCCGCCCGCCATCGGCGACCCCCACTGCCCCCACTTTTCCCGTGGGCCGTGGGGGTGCAGGTCCAAGTAACGGAGATCATTGAGGATCTTCGGGGCTCTTCCCGGGCTCCCTCCCCATCACCCCCGCCGCCGAGCGCAGCAAGACGATGTCCGAGTTCTCCGGCCAAGTTACCCACGTCGAGCTGGCCCTGACGCCGCTCTGGCTGATCCCGCTCTTCCCCTTCCTGGGCGCGGCCACCAACGCGATCTTCGGTCGAAGGTTGCAGGCGTCCGACTTCGGCAAGAGCACGAGCAAGAGCCTGCACATCGGGAGCCTCGGCGTCTCGATGGTCGCGGTCGGCGCGATGCTCTGCGCCTTCGTCCTCGCCCTGGCGAACTTCGCGAAGCTCGTCTCGCTCGATCCAGCCGATCGCTACCTCTACACGCACGCGTGGCAGATGGTGAGGATCGGGTCGCTCGACATCAACTTCTCGTTCGCGATGGATCCGCTCTCCGGGTTGATGACGCTGATCATCACCGGCGTCGGCTCGCTCATCCACATCTACGCCACCTCGTACATGGAGACGGAGCCGGCCTTCTGGCGCTTCTTCACGTACCTGAACCTCTTCGTCTTCTCGATGTTGCTCCTCGTGCTCGGGGACAACTTCATCGTGATGTTCTTCGGCTGGGAGGGCGTGGGCCTCTGCAGCTACCTGCTCATCGGCTTCTGGTACAAGGACTACAAGAAGGCCAGCGCGGGGATGAAGGCCTTCGTCGTCAACCGCGTCGGCGACTGGGGCTTCATCTGCGGCCTCTCGCTCCTCTTCTGGGGCCTCGGCGGATCGTGGATCAGCCAGGACCGCTACCACTCGATGTTCCAGGCGCGCTTCATCCCCGTCGCGGTGGAGAAGCTCGCGGACGAGGCCGAGGAGGGCGAGGAGCACGGGCAACCGGGGGAGAAGGGTCACGAAGAAAAGGGCAAGGGGCACGAGGAGAAGGGTGAGAAGGGCGAGCACGGCAGCCTGGGCTCGGTGCTCGAGGGCACCGCGCACGCCGAGGAGCACGCCGCGGCCGGGCCGAAGCGCGGCGAGCACGAGACCGACAAGCTCGCGAAGAAGGCGCAGGGCAAGGGATTGCTCACCTTCACGAGCCACCCCGGCGCCAAGGTCTACGTCGATGTCGGCGTGAGCGATCCGGCGCAGCTCCTCGGCACCAAGCTCCCCGAGGGGACGATGGTGTTCACCTCGCCCTTCATCCGGCAAGAGCTCCCCGCCGGCCCGCACAACCTGCTGATCGTCCCCGGCGACGGCGCGATCGTGGCGGGCGATCACGGCGAGGCGGCGACGCTCGCCATGGACCAGGTGGCCTCCGTCGAGCACGTGATGCTCGAGGACAAAGAGGAGGTGCAGCTCACCACCGTCGGCCCGACGGTCACCTTCCGCGAGCTGCACGATCAGCTCGTGGTCAAGGACGGCTCGGGCACGGCCTTCCTCAAAGAGGCGCTCCGCGGCCGCCAGGTCTGGGGCGGCCTCACGTTGATCTTCCTCGCGTGCATCCTCTTCTTCGTCGGCGCGACCGGCAAGAGCGCGCAGATCCCCCTCTACGTGTGGCTGCCCGACGCGATGGCCGGCCCCACCCCCGTCTCCGCGCTGATCCACGCGGCCACGATGGTCACCGCCGGCGTCTACATGATCGCGCGGCTCAACTTCCTCTTCTCGCTCAGCCCGATGGCGAGCGGCATCGTCGCCTTCGTCGGCGCGTCCACCGCGCTCTTCGCCGCGACGATCGGCTTCTTCCAGTACGACATCAAGAAGGTGCTCGCCTACAGCACGGTGAGCCAGCTCGGCTTCATGTTCATCGGCGTGGGCGTCGGCGCCTACTGGGCCGGCGTCTTCCACCTGATGACGCACGCCTTCTTCAAGGCCTGCTTGTTCCTCGGGTCCGGCTCCGTCATCCACGGCATGCACGCCGTGGAGCACGACGAAGTAGCCGTGCAGGACATGCGCAACATGGGCGGCTTGAAGAAGCAGATGCCCACGACGGCGCTCACCTACTTCGTCGCCTGCCTTGCGATCACCGCCGCGCCGATCCCCTTCTTCGCCGGCTTCTGGTCGAAGGACGAGATCCTCTGGAAGGCCTTCACCACCGAGGGCACGGGGCCGATCCCCGGCGTGCTCATCTACCTGATGGGCCTCACCGCCGCGCTCTGCACCTCCTTCTACATGTGGCGGAGCTACTACCTCACCTTCACGGGCCCCCACGCCAAGAAGGAGATCCCGAAGAAGGTCCACGAGTCGCCCGGCGCGATCATCTACGTGCTGATGGTCCTGGCCTTCCTCTCCACCGTCTCCGGCGTGATCTTCGGCCTCTCGAAGCACATCATCGGCGGCCACGGCGAGCCGCTCCTCGAAGAGTGGCTCCACCCGGTGCTCGCGCACAACTCCTCCAAGTTCGGTGAGCGCCCGCTCTCGCTCGAGCTCTTCCTCATGGTCGTCTCGGTGGGCGGCGCGCTCGGCTCCTGGGCCATCGCGCGCAAGCGCTACGGCGAGAACCGCTCGCCGAGCTGGGAGCAAGAAGAGAAGAAGCTCCCCGGCTTCACGCTCACCCAGAACAAGTACTACGTCGACGAGATCTACGCGGCCACGGTGGTCAAGGGCTTCATGGCCCTGCGCCTCGTGTTCGCCGAGATGGATCGGTGGATCGTCGACGGCCTCGTCAACGGCCTCTCCGTCGCCGCGCGCGCGGCCTCCTGGGTCACCGGCGCCATCGACACGTACATCGTCGACGGCGCGGTGAACTTCGTGGCTCAGGGCACGCTCAACGCGGGCGACAAGCTGCGCACCCTCCAGACCGGCCGCATCCAGAACTACGTCTACGGCCTCCTCGGCGGGGTCGCGTTCTTCAGCATCCTCCAGTACTTCCTCAAGTGATGGCGACCCACGCACCCGTCGTGCCCCGGGGCCGCGCCCCGGCGCTCCCCTCCCGGATCGGATCGAGCATGTTCAGCAAGTCCAACGCAGGTAAGCAAGGAAAGCACATCAAGCTCTGGAGCTCCGTCCTCCTCGGGCTCGCGCTGGCGTTCGGCTTCACGAGCCGCGCCCACGCAGAGACGGCGGGTGGAGCGCCCGACGCTGCCGCAGCCAAGGGCGGAGCGCACGGCCAGATCGAGGTCCGAGGGCCCGAGCACCATGTGCGGCACGTCGAGCTCACGGGCGACGGTAACGAGTTCGCCGGCACCTTCGCGGTGGAGAACTCGGGCGGCGCGCCGCTCACCATCGCGCGCGTGGCCATCCGCACCTCGGCGACCGACCCGCGCACGCCCCCCGGCGTGACGGCTGAGATCGAGGGCGGCTCGGGCGTGAAGGTCGCCCCCGGCGAGAAGAAGACGGTCACCGTCAAGTGGCACGCGCAGAGCGCCCGCGCCCGCGAGCTCTACGGCCACGTGCTCATCGAATCCGACGCGCTCGACGAGTCGACCGGCGAGCTCGCCCGCCCGATGGCGGTGGGCATCCACGCCGAGCGCGGCACCGGCCTCGGCTTCATCGGCGAGCACATCCTCTCGATCCTCACCTTCCTCCCGCTGCTCGGCGTGGTGGCGATCTTCCTCGCGCATATCTTCAACTACAAGGAAGACAAGAACCTCCGCCTCTTCACCGTCATCCTGATGGCGGTGAACCTGGTGCTCGCCACCTGGCTCTACGCCAAGTTCGACACCCACTTCGCCAAGGCCGACGGCAACGACGGCTACCAGTTCATCGAGCACGCGGTGTGGATCCGCTCGCTCAACGTCGAGTACTTCGTCGGCGTCGACGGCGTCTCGATCTCGATGGTCTTCCTGACCGCGCTCATCTCCTTCGTCGGCGCGCTCGCGAGCTTCAGCATCACCGACCAGCTCAAGGGCTACTTCGCCATGTACTGCCTGCTCGTGACGGGCATGTACGGCGTCTTCGTCGCCCTCGACCTCTTCCTCTTCTACGTGTTCTGGGAGGTCATGCTCCTGCCGATGTACTTCCTCATCGGCATCTGGGGCGGCCCCCGCCGGCAGTACGCGGCCATCAAGTTCTTCATCTACACCCTGGCCGGCAGCGTCTTCATGCTGCTCGCGTTCATCTGGTTCTACCTGAACTGCGACCCGTCGTACCTGAGCGACGGCCAGGCGATCACCCGCTGCTTCTCGATCCCCGAGCTGTCCCGCGTGGCGTGGGCCTCGAAGGGCCTCGTGATCCTCGGGATCATGGCGGTCAAGGTGGTGTGGGTGTGGCTCTTCGTCGGGTTCGCCATCAAGATCCCGATGTTCCCCTTCCACACCTGGTTGCCCGACGCGCACGTCGAGGCGCCCACGGCGATCAGCGTGATCCTCGCCGGCGTGCTCCTCAAGATGGGCACCTACGGCATCCTCCGCATCAACTTCACGCTCCTGCCCGAGGCGACGCAGTGGGCCGCCCCGGCGATGGCGATCTTCGGCGTCATCAACATCCTCTACGGCGCCTTCTGCGCGATGGCCCAGAAGGACCTGAAGAAGCTGGTCGCGTACTCGTCGGTCAGCCACATGGGCTTCACGCTGCTCGCGCTCGGCGCGCTCACGCCGCAGGGCGTGCAGGCCTGCCTCGTGCAGATGTTCAACCACGGCCTGATCACCGGGATGCTCTTCACCCTGGTCGGCGTGGTCTACGACCGCGTGCACACCCGCGATCTCGACAAGTTCGGCGGCCTCGCCACCGAGATGCCGCTCTACACGGCGTTCGTGGGCTTCGCCTTCATGGCCTCGCTCGGTCTGCCCGGCCTCTCCGGCTTCTGGGGTGAGGCGATGACCTTCATCGGCGCCTTCCCCCGCTACCGCGCGCTCACCATGCTCGCGGCCACGGGCGTGATCGTGACCGCCGCCTACCACCTCTGGGCCCTGCAGCGGATGTTCCTCGGCAAGTTCCGCGAGGAGTGGCGCAAGAACAAGTACCTCGAGCCCTTCGGCGGGAAATTCCCGGAGATCAACGGCCGCGAGCTGCTCACGCTCGCGCCGCTCGCCGTGCTCGTCCTCGTGCTCGGCTTCTGGCCGCGCCCGCTGCTCAACCTGATCGACAAGGGCGCGCTCGAGGTGCACCGCATGGTCGACAAGCCCGGGCAGTCCCAGGTGGCCGAGGTGACGCCCTCCGCCGCCGACCACGCGCTGGCGTCGCGGAAGTAAGAGGACCTGACCGTGGAAACCCGTCCCCTCGATAACGTCGCGAGCCTCTCGTACTTCATGCCGGAGCTCGTCCTGATCGGGGCGATCCTGCTCCTCATCGGGTGGGATCTCGCCGCCCCGAAGAGGTCGAAGCTCACCGGCCTCGTGGTGATCTCCCTCGCGGCGCTCGCCTTCTCCGCGGGGACGAGCGCGTGGCTGCTCTCGCGCGACGCCGCGCCGCACGACCTCTTCTACGGTCTGCTCGCCTTCGACCGGTTCTCGAACCTGTTCCGCATCCTCTTCGCGCTGGTGACAGGCTCGATCGTCATCTTCTCCGTGCCGCCCATCCCGGCCGGCCACGCGACCCCGGACCGCGGCGTCGCGGACGACAAGCGCGATCAAGGCGAGTTCTTCACGCTGCTCCTGGTGCTCACCCTCGGGATGCACCTCATGGCCGAGAGCCGGAGCATGCTGATGATCTACCTCTCGCTCGAGCTCGTGAGCGTCATCAGCTTCGTGATGGCGGGCTTCAAGATCAACGACGCCAAGTCGAGCGAAGCGGCGATGAAGTACGTGATCTACGGCGGCGTGGCCTCCGGGATCATGCTCTACGGGATGAGCTGGATCTTCGGCGTCACGCAGTCGCTCTACCTCGGCGAGTGCGCGGCGAAGATCAGCGCGATGACCGTCGCCAACGGCAAGGTGCCCGAGGTGGTCTTCATCGGCGCCGCCTGCATGATGGCCGGCTTCGGCTACAAGATCAGCGCCGCGCCCTTCCACATGTGGACCCCCGACGTGTACGAGGGCGCGCCCACCCCGGTCACCGCCTTCCTCTCCGTCGGCCCCAAGGCCGCGGGCTTCGCGGTGCTCGTGCGCTTCTTCGCCGACGCCCTCGGCGCCCAGAGCGTGCTCACCACCGCCGGCGGCGTGGCCATCGAGTCCCCCTGGCCGGTGCTCGCCGGCTGCCTCGCCATGGCCACCATGACCGTGGGCAACCTCTCCGCGCTCGGGCAGGACAACATCAAGCGCATGCTCGCCTACTCGAGCGTCGCCCACGCCGGCTACATGCTGCTCGGCTTCTCGGTCTTCAGCGACCTCGGCGTGGCCTCGATCGTCTTCTACATCGTCACCTACTGCTTCATGAACCTCGGCGCCTTCCTCGTGGTGATGGCGATCGCCGAGCAGAACAACGGCGACGAGACGATCACCGCCTTCAAGGGCCTCGGCCGCCGCGCCCCGATCATGGCCGTGGTGATGGCGATCTTCCTCTTCTCCCTCACCGGCCTCCCGCCCCTCTCCGGCTTCATCGGCAAGTTCTACCTCTTCGCCGCCCTGCTCAAGGCCGGCGGGACGTGGAACTGGACGGTGGCCGTCGTCGGCGTGCTCAACAGCGTGGTGTCGCTCTTCTATTACGCCCGCGTGGCCCGCGCGATGTTCCTCGAAAAGGGCACGACCACCGAGCCCACCACCGTGCGCAAGCTCTTCGGCGCGACGAGCGTGGCCTTCGCCATCCCCACCCTGGTGCTCGGCATCTACTGGGCCCCCGTCTACGACTTCGTCGCCCGCTCGCTCACGATGGTGCGCTGAGCGCGCACCGCCGGGAAACCCCGCACCAGTCCATAGGTCGTCCGCGCGTGTGCGCCGCCCGGGGTTAAAACCCCGGGCTACACGAAGGAAGCCCGCCTTCGCGGGCTTGGGTCGAGATTGGTCAACGGCGATAGGGGCCGTGGCCGGCGGGTTGTGTCTGCGCGGCGATCTCTTGCAGGAGTGAGGCTGCGTGGGGGGCGAGATCGTCGAGGTCCTCGATCGCGCTCTTTCCGATCCACACGCGCCCATCCTCCGCGCGGATCGTGCGCCGATCGATCGCGCTCCAGAGCGCTTGGCCGGGCTTCTCCCACGGGCTCTTCCATGCGAGGCGGAGCTCGGTGATCACGAAGCCTTGCTCGGCGTTGCCGGTCGGGCTCGTGTCGCAGAGCACGAGGATCGCCTCGCCCACGGGCAGGCTTCGACCGTGGATGCGGCGCGCGGTCTCGATCTGCCCGGCGGGGATGCCCGGCGTGTAGAAGAGCCGCGCCCCCTTGCCGAGGCGCGCGCGGCTGAGGGTGATCAGCGCGCCTGCGTCGAGGCCCTGGGTATCGGGGCTACTTGGGCCCATTGCACTTGCCGCTCACCTTGGGCGAGGTGTTGTTGTCGGCGCGGCACTCGTGCCAGGTGTGCGGCATCCCGCCGTCGTCCACGATGGCATACACCGTGGTCGTCCCGTCAACGACGTTGGCCGGCGCGTTCGGGAGGAAGAGCGCGACGTTCTCCGCCTCGGCCGGGTAGAGCACCTTGGTCGTCACGCCCTCACCGAGCTTCGTCCCGTCGGGCATGGAGGCGTAGAAGCCCACGTTCACGCCCGCGGGCAGCGACGCCGAGCCGAGGTTCTGCACCTTCGCCACGAGCCCGTAGGGCCCGCCGCAGATGGGCGCAACCGAGACGACCGCGTCGGGCGCGCCGAACACCGAGCCGGGCTGGCGGTTCTGCCGGTAGTTGTCGAGCCCGGGCTGCTTCCAGTTGGCGAGCTCCACCGCGGGCACCTTGCCGTCCTCGCCGATGTTCGTGATGTGATACGTGTGCTGGTTCCACACGCGCCGCGTCCTCACCCAGCTCCCGCTCGGGCTGCCGAAGATGCGGATGCCGCTCTGCTTCGTCCCGTCGTCCGGGCAGGTGATGCCATAGGCGTTCGAGGCGATGATGATGTCGGCCTCGCCGTCGTTGTCGACATCGGCGACGAGCGGATACTCCCAGAGCGTGCCCGTCGTGTTGCACGTGCTCGGGATGAGGTTATTGCCCGTCTGCCCGTCGTACATCCAGAGGTGGTACTCGTCCGAGTAGATGACCTCGGCCTTGCCATCGCCGTTGAAGTCGAACACCGAGCTGCCCGTCACCGCCGACGAGCAGTCGTGCGTGTTCTTGAACCAGAGCACGAGGCCCGCGTTGTCCACGGCCGGATCCATCATCTTCTGGCCGCTCATCACCACGTAGCCGACGGCGCCCGCCGCGCCGACATCGGGGAAGCCGTCGCCGTCGAAGTCGGCCACCGTGGGCGGCCCGCCGCCGTACTCCTTGTTGGGCTTGTTGCAGAAATTCGCGGTGAGGATGCCGTTGTTGATGTCGACGCCCTTCCGATACACATGCGCGCCCGAGGGGCTCGCCGCGTCGTAGCCCACGAGCGAGAGCGTGTGCGGCCCGCTCGACGAGATGATCACGACCTCGGGCTTGCCGTCTTTGTCGAAGTCGCCGATGCCGTGGTAACCGACCGGCACCATGTCCGCCCCCACGCGCAGATCCCACAGCACCGATCCATCCGCGCGATAGGCCCGCTGCCCGTCGGTGACATCGAGCTTCCCGTCGCCGTCGAGGTCGGCGAGCCCCGTGAGCTTGGCACCGAAGGTCGCCGTCGGATCGAGCACCTTCACAATCGCGCCCGTCTTGCCATCGAGCAAGGTCCACCCGACGAGCACCTCGGGCGTGCCGTCCTGGTTCACGTCGCCGATGGCCGGTGACTCGTAGCCGCAGTGGACCTGCGTGGTGTCTTGCTGCGTCCAGAGCACGCTCCCGTCGGCGCGGAAGGCGATGACGCCGGTGTCCTGCGCGAGCGCGTCACAGCAGTTGTTCCCGTTCGGCCCGGGGTTCATGCACCCCACGATCTCGGGCACGCCGTCGCCGTCGAGGTCGGCCGCCGCGAGCCCCGCGCCCGGCTGCGTCATGTTGGGCGCCGTCCATTTCTCCACCACTTGCCCGCCGACGACGCTGATCGCGTGCAGCGTGCCTTGCTTGTAATAGCCCCCCGCAGTGAACGTGCTGAACACGATCTCGGGGATGTCGTTCTGGTTCACCTTCCCGTCGCAGTTGTCGTCGTCGAGCTGCACGACGATGGGCGCCATCATCACGTCGGTCGAGTAAGGCGGCGTGTTCTGCCCGCCCCAGGAGTGCTTGAGCACCACCGAGAAATCATCGGACGGCGGCTTGTACTCGCACTTGGGAAGGCAGGTGATCGGATCGCCCGGGTCTTGCCCCATGGCGCACTCCGGCGGCTTGGGCAGGCACTTGCCCGTCTGTTGCATGGCGCCGCCCTGACACATGCCGCCCGATCCGCCGGCGCCGCCATCGCTCGCCATCGGCGAAGAGCCGAGCGAGTAGTCGCAGGTCGAATCCGGCGGGCAGTCGGTCACGTCGACGCAGTCGCTGCCGGGCATGACGCACTTCTGGAAGCTGCACACCTCTCCGGCCCCGCAGCAGAGGCCGGCGCATGCGATCCCCGTGTCGCAGCATGCGCCGTTCAGGCAGATCCCGCCGTCGCCGCAAGGATCGCCATCGCTGCACCCGGGGCCGCTGTCGATGAGGTCGTCGCCGCCCATCCCACCCTTGCCGGAGCTGGTCGTGGTGGTGGTCGTGCTCGTGCCACCCTGGCCGGTGGTGGTGCCGGTGGTCCCGCCGCTCCCGGTGGTGCCACCGCTCCCTCCGCATGACGCGGCGAGCAGGCCCGCGGTGAAGAGGCAGCCGAAGGAAAGGATGATCGCGCGCTTCATCGTCCCGATGCTACGGCGCGGGCGGCGGCATGAGAAGCGGGAGGGGTCGCCTCCCTATCCTATCCCCATCCCTGCATTTCCTTCGCGCAGACGAAGTGCTCGGATCGGCGACGGCAACGGCAGGCGAGGGGATCGCCGTGTGCCGGCATTGTCGCTGCTGTCGCTGGCTTGTGGCCGATGATGAGACGGACGCGGCGAATGATCGATCGTCCTTCTACTTGGGGAAGCTCGTCCGTGCATCGGCGGATGATCCGCCGCTGCTGGGTCGATGGACGTTCATCCTCCGAGCGATGAGCTGCCGCCCATCGGACGACCTTCGGCTGTTCTCGGGTCGATGATCGGCCGTCGTAAGAGTGAGCATCGGCCGATTTTGGTCAACGGTTGGCCACCGATCGGCCAAGCTTCGCCCGCGGAGGGGCAAACCGCGCCGCCGGGATGGGCCTCGCCATCTGCGACGCCCCGGTCGTATGCTCGGAGGAGACACATGCCGCCCCGCTGAGCGGGGCGCTTTCGGGAGGTTTTCACGGACAACAAGGTCGGCGACAAGTTGCTCAAGGCCCAGAAGGCCGCGCAGTTGCTCACCCAACTGAAGGACGTCTTGGAGCAGCTCGCGCCCTTCGGCATCACCCTCACCCTCGACGATCGCAAGCGCACGCTCCGCCCCCGCAAGGGTGCCGAGCCGCACATGCAGCGCGTCCACGATCTCGCCACCAAGCACGGCGTTTCCCTCAAGAACATCCCGCTCGAAGGCATGGCCAACGACCTCGCGCTCTCCAAGCAGTTCCAGCCCTTCGAGGACGAGCTGCGCGCGGGGCTTCAGCTCGCGGAGGACACGGGCATGCAGGCGGGCTCCGAAGCCTGGGAGGCCTTCCTCGCTTACTACGGCGTCCTCTCGTCGATGGCGGAGCGCCTGCCCGATCTCGCCGCCGAGCTCAAGACCGTGGTCGACTTCATGGCCACCGGGCCGCGCAAGAAGGCGCCGGCTCCCCCGACATAATCAGATCGGCTTCCAGGTCGTGATCGACAACGTCGCAGGCTCGCCCGCGTTCGATCTCTGGGTCGAGCACTCTCCGGATGGGCGGACCTGGCTCCAGCTCAACGACATCAACCAGACGTTCCCGCCTCCGGCGTCCGCCGGAAGCGGCGATGTGAGCTTCACCGCGGGGAGCCTCGCCGCCAACACGACATATACGCGTATGTACTCCAATGCGACCCTCGGCACCACCAAAGTCGGCGTATTGGGGAATTGCGGTCCGCTGCTCTCCAACGCCCGACTGTCGATGAAGCTCAGCACCGGAGAAGCGCACGTGAAGGTGTACGCGGTGCTGCGAAACCCTTGAAGGGACAGCTACGCCAGGAAGTCGACAACGATCTCAGCCATCAGGAGCATCATGCGAAACGGGCAACTTCTCATATTCGACGACATGATCACGTCATCTGTCACGGCGTATACGAGCGCGGCTCACTACGATCGCCTTGGCAGCCATGACGAGCTGGCGATCGTCGTCGTGATCGACAACGTATCGACGAGCAGCGTTGGTTTCGACCTGTTCATCGAGCACTCATGCGATACCCGGAACTGGCTCCAACGCAACGATCCGGCGCAGACATCCCCTCCCCCCAACGCCCCCGCCTTCGGGGATATCACGTTCAGCGGGTCCAACCTGCCTCTCTTGGGCACGAACACTACCTACTCTCGGATGTTCTCCGATTCGTGCAAGGGCGTGAGCAGCAAGCCAGGGAGCACCGTGGATGGCCCATTGCTCGCTTATGTACGGTTCGCGATGAAGCTCTCGACAGGGTCGGCGCACGTCAAGGTCTACGTGGTCCAACGGGACCTTTAACGCGGAGCGCCATAGAGAAAGGGCTCACCATGCGACCCGCTGAGATCCTTGTTTTCAATGACATTATTTACACCAACACGACAGCGTACACGAGCGCGTCGTTTAACAACGTGCTCGCGCAGCACGGCATGTTCGCGATCATGGCCGTGATTGATAACGTATCCGCGGCCAACGTAGGTTTCGACCTGTTCGTCGAGCACTCGTGCGATGGCCGCAACTGGCTCCAGCGTAACGATCCGAGCCAGACCTTTCCTCCTCCGAATGGCCCCACCACCGGCGACATTATGTTCAATGCGTCCCTGAACATGAACACCACCTATGCCCGGGTGTACTCGGATACTGCGTGGAACGTCACCAAGATCGGCGCGTCGCTGGGGAATTCCGGAGGGCCGATCCTCGGCTACACGCGGTTCGCGATGAAGCTCAGCGCTGGATTTGCCCACGTCAAGGTCTACGCCGTCCTCCGGGACACCACCGCGCCCGCCTTGAAGCGCCGAGCGCCGGGGATTCACCTGTGAGCCGGCGGACCAACCTGCTGGTCTTCGACGAGTATGTGCCGCTGAGCACGACCTCGGCGAACCCCGTGTACACCTCCACGGAGTTCGAGCGTTCGCTAGCGCTCTTCGATCAGATCGCCATCCAGGTTGTGATCGACAATGTGACCCGCAGCGGTGGGACAGCGGGCTTCTACTTGCACATCGAGACGTCGGGGAACGGCCGCCACTTCTCCCAAATCAACAACAGCGGCTCCCCGGAGGTGGTCTTTGGTGCTTCACCCGGGCTCTCTACCACCTCGACCAACGTCGCCTCGGGATCCTATCCCGGAGCGGTGTCCAGCGACGGATCGCTGCTCGGATTCGTCCGTTTCGCCATCCACTTCACAGAAGCCACCACCGCGGCGCACGTCAAGGTCTACGTGACGCAGCGCGACCAGGCCAAATGAACGAAACTCTGGAGGAGTCATGACCGTCCGGACGGGCGCCTTGATCTTCGACGACTATATCCCCAGCGGGACATACGGGAATCAGTTCGTCTATACATCTGACGCGCTCTGCGACGCGCTGGGGTTCTACGACGTCATCGCCTGTGAAGCCGTCGTCGATGACGTCGTCGTCAATGCGTCGGGGAGCTTCATGCTCTATCTCCAGCACTCGGCGGACGGGAGTCATTTCCTCTATTCGGACGGCACGACTACCCCGCCGGCCGTGCCCGAGCTCAAGTTCGGCGCTCTCTCCACCACATCGACCAACGTCGGGATCTCCGCATACCAGGGGGCGACATATCCTCTGCTCGGAAAGGTGCGCTTCGCTCTCCAGTTCGGCGAGCCGAAGACCTCGGGACACGTCAAGCTCTTCGTCGTCCAGCGCGATCTGGCATGAGTCGTTTCCACATATTTGAGCCCACGATAGAGGAAATATGCAGCAGGGGACACGCATCGTATTCGACGAGATGCTCAACGCTGAGGGCGGCATCACCCTGTATACAAGCCTGGAGCATACCGACTTCTTGAGTGAGGCCGATCAACTGGGGCTCCAGGCCATTTTCTCCACTTCAGTCACGAGCGGCATGCTCATCCTGGACGTGCGGATCCAGCACTCGGGTGACGGGCGAAATTGGCTCAACAAGAACACCGGCCCTGAGTTGTCCGCAAGCATCACCCTGACGCCCGGCGTGGGGCAGTGGTCGATGATCGGAGGGGAGAAGTGGCCGACCCTCCCCCGGCTGCGCTTCGTGACGCTCGCCATCAGCATGACAACGCGAAACGTGAGCCCGCCGGCGAGCCGACTCCAGTTGATCGCGACGGCCCGATCGCGGACCAAGGCCGCCGCCGAGCCTATCGCCCCTCCTCCCCACCTCGCGCCCGTGGGCAAGCGTGAAGCGATGGCGAGGCTCCTCGGGATGCGTCCGTCGACGCTCGATGAGATGGAGGCGCGGGTGCGCGAAGCAGAGCCTGGTGACGGCCTCGGCCGGTTGATCGATCGGGCTAGCCCCGGCGCACGTGCCGATCTGGCGCGCATCACCAGGACGCTGCGCAACCTCGGCCCCGAGCAGAAGCAAGCCGCGTTGACCTTCGCGGGGGCTTTTGCTAGCTTGGTGATGCTCCCCCCAGACAGGATCGAATCACCGGAATCGCCGTGGATGGAAAAATCATGAACCTCGCCGGTATCGCTTCTGCTCAAAGTCAACCGCAGAGCATCTCGCTCACGGTATTCAACGATTATGTCGGCACCGCGAGCACCGCGGCGGGCGCCTCCGTCACCGCGCAGACCGATGCGTCTCTCGACGAGGTCCTCGGATTCTACGATCAGCTCGCGATCCAGGTCGTGGTCGACGACGCCACGGTGGGGACCGCGCCGGCGGGGTTGACGGTGCAGATCGCCCACTCGGCCGACGGGCTCAACTTCCTCTATAAGAACACGACCCCCGAGATCAGCACGCCGACGCAATTGAACATCGGAACGCCCACCTATATGAGCTTCGGATATGATCGCGGCGCGTATCCAAGCCTGGGGTTGGTCCGGCTGGTCATCGTCCTGACGGCCGCAGTGGGGCCTGTCCGCGCGCACGTGCGGATCACGGTGATGGGCAACAATCAAAACGAGCAGGCATTCACGCGGATGGTGGATAGAGCGATGGTCGCGCAGACGGCGGCCTCGAAGAAATATGTTCTCGTCTACGGCCCCGGGCAGAAGGTCGCCGCCTCCGCTATCTTGGAGCTCATCCGGTTCGTGAGCGATCTCCCCACGGCGAGCGCCTACCAGATCGCCCTGCAACAGCAAGCCGCCTATGGAGTGCTCGATCATCCGGGCGCCCATACACCAAGTGACGTCGCCAGCGCACGGGCGTTTCTGCTCTGGGAGCCCATCCTGCTCTTGAAGAATGCAGGTGGATTCAATGGGCAATCGGTGACTGTCCCGAACGAGTTCATGATCGCCTTCCTGGGCAATGGACACTACGTGCTCGCCAGGGGCGGCGCCATCTTGTGGGAATCGAGAGAGCCCTCGACGGCGTTGTTCCCCGGGAACGTCAGCGAGGTTAAGACCCCATTGAAGGCTCCGACTGGTGGGCTCTTCACCGATTTTTCTCCGGGGAGCGGGCCCTCCACCGGTCCAGGATACAAGCCACTCTAGGGGCAAGGGGTATCGCGTCATGTGTGCTCCCTATGTCGATCTCGGTGACTCCGGCGGTGGCTCCGCCGAGATGGGCTCCGCCGCCTGGGGTAAGATGCTGGGAGTGCTCGCCTCGGCGGGCTCCGGCGGGGAGTTTTTGGCCAACGAGCTTTCGGCGGCGCATGCCGGGAACGAGGACTGGATCGCGAGACAGAAACAGGAAGAGGTGAAGTTTTTTACCGACGGTAAAAAATGGGTCACCATGAATGCCGCTGATCTCCCGCCGGAAATGCTGGCAGCTTATGGATACAAATATGATCCGATCTATGGCGTCGAGCCGCTCGACTACGACAACCCGCATTTGGGTCAGTCCGTCGCATCGCCGTGGGTAAGGGGCTCGGACGGCGACCTCTGGGCTCCTTCGGTCACCGGCGAGGTCGTCGACGGCTCGTTGATCGAGATCCCCCCGGCCGCGGGATACCTGGCCGGTAGCGCGTCTTTGCTTACGAACCATGAGTTCGATGACCTCCGCCCTCCGAGGTTGGACGAGCGCCTCGCTCAAGATGTCCCGGTGGGGGGAATCGGCGTCGCGGTCCCCTCGGACGCAACACCTCAGCAGATAGGCGATGCGGTGGTAAAGGCGCTGCTCGGCGGTATTCCCGCTCCAGCACCGGTGCCAGGTTTGGGATCGGGCTCACCCAACGCAGCGCCCCGCACGAGCACATCCTATGACCCTGGCCTCGTGGAAGAGCAGACGCGAAGTTATTCCGACGGCGCTGCGCAAGCGGATGCAGCGCAACAGGGCGAATATGACGAGAAGGTAGCGTCACGTTGGGAGCAGGCCGATCAGCTCCTGTCACGGCTCGATTCTGCCAACGCGGACGCCGGCCCCCAAGCGATAGGTTCGTCGGGGCCGGGTGATGTTCCCGGAAGCTCGCCCGGGAGCGGGCAAGGCGATCCGATGGATCCGGCCGCGCCGGGCGCCGGCGGGCAGAGGCCTGGGCTCTTCGATCAGCAAGGGTTCTTCAACGATGGGCGGGTCGTCCCCAACATCTTCAAGGTCATCAACCAGGAGATCTGGAGAGCGGCCGATAAGAGCAGCGGGGTGGAATATGCCATCACTTATCCATTCGTGATGGCGATGAGCGGCGCGCTCTTCCTCCCCCAAGCGATCAACGATATCCCGAACATTCCCTCGTTGCTCGCTGCGGCGATGGTGGAGACCGATCACGGCAACTATGGTAAGGCGCTGGAGGCCGGCGGAGATGCGGTCAGCGCGTTGGGGATAGCGGGGGAGATCGCTGAAGGGTTCGGTGCCCTCGGCGCCGTTGGTGAACGTGATACGATCGATTATTCGACCGGCAGCGGCGCTCTTGGCGGAAGACTGTTGTCCCGGGATGAACTTGTTGAGCTTGAAAAGAATCTTTCTTCGCGTGGAGTTAAGCTGAAGGTTGGCAGTAAAAATCTGCCGCAGGGCAAAGCCGCCGCTTTTGATAGCAAGAGCCAAGTGATGATACTTGGTGATAATCCTACAGAGTATGAAGTGGCGCATGAGATGGCCCACTTACAACAATGGGAAGAGCTGGGATACGAAGCATATAGCAAGCTAAGTGTCGTGGCGAAAGAGCAATATGTATACGATACTTTGACAAGCTCCTCCCTGTGGGAAAATCTCACGGAGGAAGAAAAGTACCATGCCGGATGGGTTATTGAGTACTATGGAGGGATCAAATGATTAGCGAAGATGAGGCCCGGGAGATCGCGCATACGTTCTTGACGAAACGACGTACTGCGGGATGCTCGTTCAGGCTTTACCCGGCTCCGCAGCGCCAGCCGGACGATTGGGTCATCGTCTTTGAAGTGGTCGGCGAGACGGGTGGTATATTGGATGGGCCCATGGTTGTGTTGGTGAGCAAGCAAGATGGCAGGGCTCGAACCTTGGAGGAAGATATCGAAGAGCGATTCAGCCGGCGTTGATGCCTCGGCTTGGGAAGGATGGTGCGAATGGAAGGTGTATGGTGATCGGCGAGGATGAGGCTCGCGCAATTGCGCAGGCCTATGTGGAGCAGGGCTCGGCGGGTTTTACGTTTAGGTTTGTCGCGACACCGCAGCGACGATCGGACGATTGGTCGATGGTTTTTGACTGTATTACTCCAGCAGGCAATATCCTCGACGGTCCAATTGTCGGGTTTGTTGACAAACAAACCGGAAGGGCCCGAACACTATGGGAAGATGCTGAGAAAAAGCGTCTTCGTAAGTGAGCCATGAAGGAATTGGGAGACGCTCATGGCCATTTTGCTGCAATCAATCCGTGCCCTTGAAAATAGTTCATATGAGGTGACGATTATGGATGGCGACGGCGCAAAAACATTTATATTTTCCTATAACGAAAGACGCCAGTCGATTTCGACTGATGCAGAATTCGAAAATTATGCCTCGGGACGCCTTAAGGTTAGGGATCTGGCGATTGCTTTGGGTCGCTTTGCTAGAGGTCAGATGGTAGATCTGCCGTTGACGCTCAAAGAGACAACAGTGAAGGAACGGTGGTGACATTGGGCGGTGAAGGTGTTATGAGTCTACGCATCGACAACATCTCGGAGACCGAACGCCCGAACCAATATCGAGTGGAGTTCATCGATGATCGCGCGAACAGAACAGCGCTCATCTGTGAATTGGTGTACTTTGACGGTATCGGATGGGGCATGAATCCGGTTACCAAGACGGATATCTTCTGGAGGTCCAACGGAGCAGACTCTCGGGAAGTTGTAACCGCGCTGGTCGCGTTTCGCGAGCAAAGGCGACAATCATGACAGCAGGTGAGCTATAAAAATCGAGGCCGTCACAGCTATCCTGTTGTCATCGATATGTGTGCTTGGAGACAAGTCATATGAAAATCCAAGTGCGACCCGCCGAGCGAGACGACGCCGACTTCCTCGCGCCACGGCTCAGGCCTGCTGACCGGCGGGAGATAAGCGCCGCGCTCGGCATGGAACCGCGCATGGTTCTCCGGCGCGGCGTGCAAGCGTCGAACCCTTGCTATGCGGTCGTCGAGGGCACGATCGTGTTTGCGCTCTTCGGAGTGGTCCCTTATGCGCGGGACCCAGAGATCGGATCCGTCTGGCTCCTCGCGTCGGAGAGGCTCGCCGCACACCCCGCCTTTGTCGTCCGATCGAGCAAGGTATGGATCGGAAGGCTCCACGAGCATTACCGGGTGCTCACCAACTATGTGGACGCGCGCAACGAGGTCCACCTCCGGTGGCTCCGGTTCTGCGGATTCACGTTCGTTCGCCGCATCGAGCGGTTCGGCGCCCTCGGGCTCCCATTTTATGAGGTGGTGCACGTGCGCGAGCCGGCTGCGCGCCCAGGCAACGAAGAGAACGAGGAGCGCATCCACCTCCGGCGCCGGGAGATCGGGGACGCCGGGGCTGGAGCTCCCTGACGTTTGCATCCGTGCGCGTGCATCTATCCCTTAGGCCGGCTGCGGCTCCCGCTGCGCCTCGGGCGCGGCTTCTTCGCCACCGCCCTCGGACGGGCTCGCCTGCGCGGCCTCGGCGGCCTCTCGCGCGGCTTTCGCGGCCTCCCGCTCGGCGCGCGCGGCCTCGGCCTTCGCCTTGGCCTCCGCCGCGGCCTGGTCTTCCGCGGCGAGGATCCGATCGGTCTCGGCGAGCGCCGCCTCGTGCTGATCGATGATCGTGCTGCACCGCAGCTTGGCCGCGCCGAGCAGGACGAGGCCCACGCCCACCCAGCCGAGCATGCAGATCACGCCCGCCAGGATCAGCCCGTCGCCGCGGCCGCGATCGATGGAGTCGATCATCACGAACACGTAGAAGGGCGAGGGCGAGGCCACGACCAGGGCGTCGCGTGCCGAGCCGCGATCGGCGATGAGGCCGGCGATCGCTGCGATGATCCAGGGGCCCACCGACACCGCGAAGAGGAAGGCGAACATCAGCACCCGCGCCACGATCGGCGAGGAGGTGCGGGCGCGGAGGTAGGCGCCGAGGCCGGCGGTGAAGACGAAGAAGGCGAGCGCGTAGGCGCCGAACGAGATCACCGATTCGATCTCCTTGGCCGGGCGGCTCGACATCGCGACCAGGGCGGCGCCGGTGAGCAGGCCGATCCCGAGCGTGCCGCTCGCGAGCAACAGGCCCGCCGAGCGCATCACCCCCGGGCCGAGGAAGCGCCGGAGCTTGCCCGCGCGGAGCTGATCCCAGTGGGCGATCACGCGGCGCGAGGGCCCGATCGGATCGCCGGCGAAGAGGAACACGCTGAAGGTGAAGAAGGCGAGCAGGGCCGCTTGCCCTGCCATCGCCGCGCCGTCGCGATCGCCCGAGGGCACGGCGAGCACCGGCACGGCCGCCGCGACGGTGAGCGCGGGGGCGGCCACGACGAACCAGCGCTTGAGCCCGCTCGATCGATCGTCGGTCATGCTGGTCAAGTTGGCGATGGTCACCTCGTAGAGGAACCAGGCCGGGAGCGAGACCGAGGTGATCGGGAGCAGCACCAGGAAGACCAGGTACTCGAAGTCGAGCGGGGCGCGCTCGTAGGCGGTGGGGAGCCACACCGGCGGGCCGCCGGCCACGCCGGGCCACGCCTTGTGCGCGGCGAAGGAGAGGGCCACGCCGAAGACGAGGAAGGCGATGATCGTGATCGGAAAGATGAGCAGGAGCGTCACCACGATCGCGGCGCGGAGGCTCGACATCTTCGAGCTGATCGCCAGGCCGAAGGCCACGCTGAGCAGCGCGATCAGGAAGAGGAACGCGAAGGCCACGACCGTCTCGGTCGCGGTGACGCCGCCGAAGAGGAACGGGAGCGCGCCCACCGGGGCGAGCATCACGATGTACATGCCGATCGCGGTGAAGGCCGCGAGGAACTTGCCGCGGGCGATGATCCCCGGCGACAGGCCGGTCAAGATCACCGCCTCCCACGTGCGCCCCTCGCGCTCGGAGGCGATGCTGTTGGCGGCGACGGCGGGGCCGACCACGGTGACGACGAGGTAGGCCAGCGAGAAGAAGACCTGGAAGAGCACCACGCCCGTGGTGGCCGGGCTCTCCTCGGTCGAGACGATGCCGCCGATCGAGGCGATGAGCAGCGTCATGCCGACGGCGAAGACGGTGAGGATCACCGGCGTGCGGGCGAGCCGCGCGGCCTGGCGGAGCTCGCGGATCCAGATCGGGTTGGGCTCGGTGCGCAGCCGATCGACGCGGAAGCGCGCCCGATCGACCAGGCGCTGGGACATCGGTCCGCTCGGCGGCATCGCGCCGGTCTGAACGCTCATGGCGCCTCTCCACGCGTCACTTCGAGGAAGATCCGCTCGAGCTCGTTGCGCTCCGGCTCGACGCCGACGACGCCGATCTGGTTGCGCACGAGGTGCTGCACGATCTCGGCGATCTTCACGTCCGTCCCCACGTAGCCGACGTGCACCGCCCCGCCGACCAGCTCGACCTCCAGGATCCCGGGACCGCCGCGAAGAAAGTAGGCCGCCATCTCCGGGTTGCCGAGGACGCGCAGCTTCACCTTGCGCCTCGGCTGCGGGGGCGTGGGCCAGCCCTGGGCTTGCGGCGCCGGAGGGCCGACCGGCGCCACGGGGGCGGCCGGCGCGGGGGCCGATCGCGGCCGATCGGCGGCCCAGCTCCCGTCGGGCTGCGGTCGCGGTTGCTGCGGCGCATACCCCGGCTGCGGCGCGTACGCCTGCTGCTGTTGCGGCACGTACCCCGGCTGCGGCGCGGGACCTTGCTGGGGCGGATAGTGCGGGTGCTGCTGCGGCGGGTAGAACACCTGCCCGCGCCCCATCGACGGCCGAGGCGGCGCGTGGCCCACCGCCTGTGCGGCGCGCACCATCTCCAGGCGATTGGCGATCTCCCCGATCGGGCCGGCCACCACGAGCCGACCCTTCTCCAGGATGCCGATCGACGTGCACACGTCCGAGAGCTCGGTGAGGATGTGCGACGAGAGGAAGATCGTCTTGCCGAGGCTGCGCAATTCGAGCAAAAGATCGCGGATCTCGATGCGCGCCCGCGGGTCGAGGTCGCTCGCCGGCTCGTCGAGGATCAAGACCTTCGGATCGTGGAGCAAGATCCTCCCGAGCTGGAGGCGCTGCTTCATCCCCTTCGACATGGTGGCCACGATCCGGTCCTGGATCTTGCCGAGATCGGTCAGCTCGAGGACCGCGTCGACCACGCCGAGCGACGGCACCTGGAACGCGTCGGCGAAGAACTCGAGGTACTCGCGCACCGTGATCCGCTCGTACACGCCCGCGTGATCGGGCATGTACCCGATGCGCTTGCGCACCTCGTCCGGGTCGATCGACACGTCGATCCCGTCGATCTCGACGCGCCCGGCCATGGGCTCGAGCAGCGTCGCCATGACGCGGATGGTCGTCGTCTTCCCGGCCCCGTTCGGGCCGATGAAGCCGAAGATCTCGCCCGGACCCACGTCGAAGGTCACGTCGCGCAGGACGTCGATCTGGCCGAAGCGATGCCACAGGTGGCGCACGCGGATGGCCGGCGGGGGCCCGAGATCGGCGCCGGTGTCGTCGGTCGGCTCCGGCTCCAGCGGGGCGCCGGCCATGGAGATCGGCGGCGCGTTCTCGAAGGTGGGGACCTCGTCGCTCACGGCTTGCCTCCGAAGCCCACGACCCGCACGAGCATGCGATCGCTCTCGAGGCGCAGCCCCGAGTCCTGGCTCTTGCCCTCGCCGCCGTCGAGCTGCGCGATCAAGGTCGGCACGTTGTCGGGGAACCAGTCGACGAGGTCGTTCGCCGCGTCCTCCAGGGCGAGCCACGCGTCGGCGAGGCCGGGCGCGTCGTCGCGCAGGAGCGGCCCGAGCGCGCTCGCGTTGAGGTGGTGGATGTCGATCGACCCGGCGCGCACGCCGCTGTCCACCTGGCTCTTCCAGTACGAGCCGTCGGGGAGCGAGGTGATCGAGGTCGCCGCGCTCGCGAGCAGGCGCTCGCCGTCCTTGATCCGCGCCGCGTACACGATCGTCCCGTCCGGCCGGCGGACGAAGGCCGAGCGCAGGTTGCGCCCGCTCCGGTTGATGATCGCGAGGTCGGTGTCGCCCTCCTGCACGAGGGAGATCCCCTCGCCGAGGTCGGCGAACCCGTCTTCGCGGATCACCACCGTCTGCCAGGGCAGCGCCGCCACGTCGACGAGCCGCGCCCCGTCGCGATCGACGATCAGGTGGTCTTTGCGATCGGCCGACTCGGCCAGCACCGCCGTGGAGACGACGCTGCTACCGTCGCTCGTGCGCACGGTCAGATCCTTGGCGCGCGAGGCGAAGAAGCCGCGGAAGCGCCGCGCCATGCCCTTGGTCATCCCCGCGCCGGCCTCGACCAGGGTGAGGCGCCGCGCCCGCCCGGTGAAGCCCTTGGCGGCGATGCCGATCGCGACGATCAGCGCGAAGGTGACGGCCGCGTAGATCGGCAGGTGCCGGAGCGCCCGGAGCGGCTTGCCCTTCTTCGACGCGAGGGAGAAGTTCACCGGCCCGGCGAACACCGCGTAGATGCAGAGCAGGAGCGCCGCGACGCCGATGGCCCAGCGCGAGCTCTGGTTGGGGTCGAGCTGCTGGCGCACCTTGGCGTACTCGGGCGGATCGGGCTCGCTCCCCGGGCGGAAGATCTGGATCGCCCTGCGATCGAAGGCTCTCTTCGCGAGCTCGACCATCCGGGCCTGCGCCCAAGGGTCGTCCACCGCCGGCTTGCGGGTCGGATCGAAGGCGAGCATGTGCACCTCGCCGAGCCCGTAGGCCGCGGTGTTGCCGCAGAAGCTCCCGTGCAGGTTGCCCCCCGCGAAGCCCGCGAGCGTCTCGCCGACCTCGGGCGAGGGCTGCTTGGCGAAGGGGATCGTCCGGCTCCCGGATCCGCCGAGGCCCGGGCCTCCCATGCCCGGCAAGAGCAGCGGCTTGAGCGCGGGCGCCGAGACGCCCTGCCTGGTGATCGGCCCTCCCGCGAAGGCCGTCAGCGTCGGGTGACGGATGTCCTCCGGCCTCGCCAGCACGATCGCCAGCGTCCCGCCGCTCATCACGAAACCCGCGAGCGCGTCGAGCTCGGCGCCGCCGAGGCGCGTGAGCACGTCCGAGCGGAAGAGCACCGCGTCGGCCGTCGCGTAGAGCGCGGCGCGATCGGGCAGCATCGGATCGCCCGTCGCCGGATCGAAGCGCGGCGAGACGATGCTCAAGCTCGGCGGCGTCGAGCCGCGCGTGCTCGACAGCCCGGGCGCGGCGTACGACGGCGCGATCGCCGACTCGTTCAAAACTCCGCGGATCTTCGACGCCTCGGCGACCTCGACCAGGGTGACGCCGCCCGGCTGGTACGCCGAGAGCCGCGTCGACGAGAGCTGTGCGCCGCCCTCGCCCGTCACCTCCACGGTCAGATCGACGTACGGCGCCACCTGCACCGGCACCCGCACGTGCACGCCCGCGCCCGCCGCCGCCGCGAACGGCGCGCTGGCGCGGAACGTCTGCGCGTCCTTGCTCCCGAAGCGCTGCGAGACGACGTTGACCTCGCCGCGGGCCGGCTTTTGCCCGTTGTTCTGGATGCGGACGAGCACCTCGTTCCAGCCCCAGGCGATGCTCCCCGGCGCGCCGAGCACGGGCACCGCCTCGACCGAGATCTCGCTCGCCGCCGGCTCCTCGGCCCGCGCGAGATCGCCGTGCCCGGCGATCGAGAGCGCCGCGATCATGCCGAGGAGACACGCGGCTCGCTTCATTTCGCCGTCGCTTGCTGCACGGCCTCGGGTCGCGTCGGCACCGCCTCGATCAGCGCCGCCACCACCTGGTCCGTGGTGATCCCGTCGGCCTCGCCCTCGAAGGAGCGGATCAACCGGTGCCGCATCACCGGCTTCGCCACGCGCTGCACGTCGGTGAAGGCCACATGCGCGCGCCCGTCGAGCAGCGCCGCCGCCTTGGCCGCGAGGATCAGCGACTGCGCGCCGCGCACCCCGGCCCCGAAGCGCAGCGCCCGCTTCACGAGATCGGGCGGATTCTTCGTCTCCGGATCGCTCGCGCGGACGAGGCGCGAGGCGTAGCGGAGCACCGGCTCGGCCACCGCCACGTCGCGGCAGAGCGCGCGCAGCGAGAGCAGCTCGTCGCGCCGGAGCACCTTGGGCGGCTCGCCCCGATCGCGCCCCGTCGTGCGCACCAGGATCTCCGTCATCTCGTCCTCCGTCGGGCTCGGCACCAGCACCTTGAGCAGGAAGCGATCGAGCTGGGCCTCGGGCAAGGGATAGGTGCCCTCCATCTCGATCGGGTTCTCGGTCGCCAGCACGAAGAACGGCTCCTCCATCGCGTGCCTTACGCCGGCGATGGTGCACGCATGCTCCTGCATCGCCTCGAGCAGCGAGCTCTGCGTCTTCGGCGTCGCGCGGTTGATCTCGTCGGCCAGGATCACCTGCCCGAACACCGGCCCCTTGTGCAGCGCGAAATGCCGCGATCCGTCGGCCGCCGTGACCAGGATGTTCGTCCCCGTCACGTCGCTCGGCATGAGGTCCGGCGTGAACTGGATGCGCGAGAACTTGAGATCGAGGCAGCTCGACAGCGTGCGCACGAGCAGCGTCTTGCCGAGCCCGGGCGCGCCTTCGAGCAGCACGTGGCCGCCGGCGAGCATGCCCCAGAGCGTCTGCTCGACGACCTCGTTCTGCCCGACGATCACGAAGCCGATCGCCTCCTTGAGCCTGGCGCTCGACTCCTTGGCCAGGGCGAGCCTCGCCTCGAACGATTCTCCGGGCGCTTGCGTCGTCATGCTCGATCGCTCCTCGGCGGGCGCTCCGCGGAGCGCCCATCCGGCGCCACGGTAGCAAGGCCCCGGCCCGTCGTGGCCCTCATTTGGGCTGGAAGTACCGCCCGACCTGCTCCCGGTACTCCTCGGGCACATCGCTCCGCTCGACGCCGCCGATCTCCCCCGGCGCGGCCTGCCCGAGGGCGCCCGTGCCGCCGACGTTGGCCGAGTCCCCGGCCTTGCCCGGCGCCCGACCCATCACCATCCCGGGCATCGGCTTGCCCTTGTTGATCTTGGCGTTCGCCCGGGATTTCAGATCGCCGCCCTCGATCACCCCGGTCTGCCCCGCGTGATCACCGGGCCCGCCGCCCTCGGTGTGCCCGGCCTGCGCCTCGCCCTTGTTGCCCTTGCCGCCGGGGCCGTCTTTGCCACCAGGGCTGCCCTTGCCGTCCTTGCCCCCCTTGCCGTCCTTGCCTCCGGGCCCGCCTTTGCCGTCCTTGCCTCCTCCGGGCGTCTCCACCGGCATCGGCATCCCGTTGACCTCGCCCTCGGCCTCGCCCGCGCCCTCCTCCGCCTCGCCGAGCTGCTTTTGCCGCTCGGCCTCCTCGCTCCCCGGCGCGGGATCCTCGGCCAACCGCTTCAGCTCCTCTTCGAGCTGCTTCTGCCCCTCCGGCGTGTCGAGCTGCTCGGCCACCTCCTTGAGCCGCAGCTTGCTCGGTCCCTTGCCCGAGCCTTCGTCAGGCGCCTTGGCCACCTTCTTCTTCAGGTTCTCGGCGAGCTGCTTGCGCTGCTCCGGCGTCAGCTTGCCAAGCGCCTCGTCGAGCTTCTCCGCCAGCTTCTGCTGGTCTTTCCCGCTCCCCGAGCCCTCGAAATCCTTGAGCGCCTCTTTCCCCTCGTCGCCGAGCCCCTCGCCCAGCCCCTTGGCGAGCTCGCGCAGCATCTCCCCCTTCTTGCTGCGCTCATCCATCAGCTTCTTCTGCTTCTCGAGCTCCTTCGCGACGTCCGGCGCGCCCGCCTTCTTCGCCGCCTCGGCCGCCTCTTCGAGCGTCTTCTTCGCCTGCTCCCGATCCTGCTTTTCGAGCTTGTTCGCGAGCTTCTCCATCTCCTCGTCGAACTTGACGAGATCGCGATCGCCGAGCGCCTTTTCGGCCTCCTTGAAGTTCGGGTTCTCGCCGAGCTTGCCGAGCGCCGACTCCATCCCCGCGCGCTGCTCGCCGTCCCCGAGCGAGAGCTTCTCCGCGGCGATCCCGTCGCGCAGCTTGGCGATGTCCGCCTGCACCTCGCGCTTTTCTGCCCCCTCGCGCAGCTTGTCCCGGATGCGCTTGGCCTCGTCGCTCAGCTTCTTCAGCCGCTCCTTCTGCGCCTCGTCGCGCGCGTCGAGCTCGCCGAGCTTGATCGCCTTCTCCAGGCCCGCCACCTGCGCGAGCTGCACCTTGTCCGTGCCCGGAGGCGCCCCCGGCGCGGCCTTGGCCGGCGGCAAGGGCAGCGTGCTCACCCACGCGATCGCGGCCGCCGCGAGCGGGAGCCCGAGGTGCACCGGCCGGAACATCGGCGCCCGCACCTTCTTCGGCGTGGCCCCGGCGAGCGCCCTCGCCGCATGCGTGAGCACCACCGCGCGCGCCGGATCCTCCCGATCCGAAGCCTTTTTCGAGAGCTCGACCGCCGTGGCGATCGCCTCGTCCGCGTCGAGCTTGGCGTCGAGGTAGAGCGCGACATCCGGGTCGCTCCAGCGCTTCTTCCGCGCGACCGCGAAGCCCGCCGCCGCCCCGAGCAAGCCCGCCGCTGCGCCCGCCGGCCGGAGGTTACCCTTGCGCGCCTGCCACGCCGCCGCGGAGATGCCCGCGCCGACGAGGAGCCCGATCGCCGCGCCCGTGAGCACCTTCGAGAGGGCGAGGCGCGCGCGGACCCGCCGCGACCAGCGGGTGAAGCCCGCGCGGAAAGCGGGCGCGGGATCGTTGTCGTTCGTGCTCGGCGGCTGGGCCTTCACCGCGTCGGGCGCGGCGTCATCGGACGGCATTTCTCCTATGTAACCCAGGAACCGCGGGCCGGCGAGGGTGGGCGGCGCCCGGCGGGAACCACCTGGCGGATCCCGCCTGCGCGGTGTAGCTTCCGAGACATGTCCGCGATGCCCGCCGTGCTCTCGATCGCCGTGAATTCTGCGGCAGATCTGACGACGCAGGGGATCGAGCGCTGGCTCGAAGCGCTCCCGGCCCGCGAGCGGGCAGAGATGAAGTGGATGGGGCCGGAGATCAAGGCGGCCCTTGCCGAGCTGCTCCAGGGGGCACTAACGCGCGAGGTGCTCGATAAGGCGACCGAAGATTTCGCCCGGATCATCTTCCGCCGTCGCCGGCTTCTCCATCGCGTTCTTCACGAAGATTTCTCGACGGTGACGATCTCGAAGGCCTTGGAGATGAGGCGCGCGGAGATCACGCATTTTCTGGGCTCTGACGTATTGTTTTCCCAAGTCAACCTCGCAGCCCGCGCCATCGGCCGAGCGCTTGAGGTTTTGTTTGCGAGCATTCGGACTACCCCCGAGCGTCAGGCTGAGCTTGAACGACTCCTCGAAGCGGACCTCGACACGATCATCGGATCGCTGGCGACCGACCCAACGGTGGGGCTGTTGCGCGCAGAGGTATGTGTGATTGGTCTCTTTGAAGCGTTCGAACGTCAAGGCTCGGCAGAGCGTGCTCGCGAGCTCGGCCGCCTTGCCCTCGTCGCCGCCGTCGATGCAATCGTCGACTTGCGTGCGCATGGGATCAAAATTGCGCTCGACGCTTCGCATCGGGCTGCCGGTGATTTCGATATGGCGCTCGAGGTGATGTCAAGGATGGTGCTCTGCGATCCCGGCGACGCGAATCACGCGGGCCCTTGGATCCAAGGAAAAATGCCTCAGCGAGCCCTATCCTTCGATGCTTCCGTGCCACCGGCTGCGCCTGATACGCCCAGGTTCGGCAAGCGCCTCCAGCGTTACGAGGGCACCATCGCTGGAATTGGCCTCGATCCTCCGGGGATCACACTCCGGTGCGCGGACCAGTGGCTCTCGTTCTCTGGGACGCCTGATCTCGTCGATCGCGCCATCGCGCTGAGGGCCGCGCCCGTTCACGTCGTGGCAATCGTCGACACGAGCGCCCCCTTGGGGCCTTGGACGCTCGGCCCGCTTCGGCTCCTGCGAATCGGCCCCGCGGACGAGGCCTCGACCTCACCGGCAGCCCGGACGCGAGACATCCTCCACGATTGGGACGAGCTCCTGTCTCGGCTCGCTCGTTGATGACCGGTCACGGGCCCTGGCCCCTGATCAGCGTGGAGCGGGTGCTCGAACTGCACGACGCGGCCATCGAGGTCAAGGGCGGGATGCCGGGGGTGCGTGACCACGGGCTCGTCGAGAGCGCGGTCGCCAATGCCCGGAATGCCTCGCTCTACGCGCTCAACGAAGAAGAAGATCCCGTCGTGATCGCGGCGTATCTCCTCTATTACCTCGCCCTCAACCACGCGTTCCTCGATGGAAATAAGCGGGTGGCGTGGATGGCCGCGGAAGAGCAACTCCGGCTCGCTGGGGTCCGTGTGGTCGCGCCGACCGACGACGCGGAGCAGTTGGTGCTCGGTGTGGTGGCGAAGCGCTTCGAGCCCAGGGACGTGTACGACTGGCTTATCGCGCACCTTACCGGCTACTACCCAGAAGCCTCAGAGGGATGACCCGGTCACATGCCGGAGCGATCCGTCGTTCCCCGCTCACCGCAGCTCGGCCACCGCCGCGGGCGGCCCGGCCTGCTTGTCGTCCTCGAGCTTCCAGATCAGCTCCGCGCTCCCCTGCGCGCCGGCGAAGCGAAGCCCGAACCACTTGGCCTTCGCGGAGATCGTCGGCCGGCCCTCGGCCGTCACGCGGGGGAAGCGGATCCGGAACGCCTGGCGGAAGGGCGTGTTGTACGGAAAGTACGTCCGCTCGATCGCGTTGGGCCGCTTGATCCCCTGGATCTCCTGCGGCGCCGTCTCGTTGCCGGTGTCGTCGATGAGCCGCACGATCCAGGCGCTGTCGGCGCGCGTCAGGTCGTTGTACTTCCGGTCGCTCCCGTGGATGGCCACGAAGAACTGGTGGCGCAGGCGCGTCTCGTCGAGCGTTTTTTCGAGCAGCTTCTTGCGCTGGTCGATCGTCAGCCGGTAGTCCTGCACGTAGCGGACGACGTAGGCCCAGCGGAAATCCCACGACTCGAAGGTGGCGCTCGCCGTGAGGAAGTTGTCGAGGTCCGAGAACGAGAGGAGCTGCTCGGTGCGCGTCCAGTGGCGCAGCACGTTGTCGTAGTCGGTGGCCACGTACTCGCGCGGCCCCTCGCCCAGGTTCACCGTCTGGGCCGCGCAGCCGAGCTCGGTCCACCCGAGGAGCGCGAGCGAGGCGAGGCCTACGAAGGCCGTCGAGGTGCGCCGGAGCCTGGAAGTCACGGCCCGCAGACTACCCATTGTCCCGCTGGGCCGCCACCGTCGAGCACGCCGCGCGCTCATTTCGCCGAGAGGATCACCGCGGGCGGCGTCCAGGGCACGTCGTCGAGGAAGCGCGGCGCCCCGTCGTCGTCGATCCGCACGCGATAGGCCCGCCGCTCCCGGAGGCCGCCGCGATCGAGATCGAGCTCCAGGAGCTCGCCCGTCCGGTGCGCCTCGTCGAAGCCCATCCCCGAGAAGACGAAGTTGCCGAGCCCGTACGCGATGAGCTTGCCGTGGTAGCGCTCCTCCGGCTGGATCACATGGGCATGCGTGCCCACCACCACCTCCGCGCCCGCGTCGATCAGCGCGTGGCCGAGGCGCCGCTGGTAGGGCGCGATCTCCGTGTGATCCTCCGTCCCCCAGTGGGCGAAGACGATCACCAGATCGGCCGCGGCGCGGGCCCGCTCCACCATGGCCAGCGCCACCTTGTCGGGCGCGTCGTACACGCCGAGCAGGGCGATCTTGAGCCCGCGGATCTCCCGTACGAGCGGCGCCTCGACGCGGTTCGTCCGCGCGCCTCGCCCGAGGTACGGTAAGCCGCCTCGATCGAGCTGATCGCGCATGTCCGCGAGGGCCTCCGCGCCGAAGTCCATGGCGTGGTTGTTGGCGATGCTCACGACGTCGAAGCCCGCGGCGAGCACGGCGCCGATCGCCGCGCTCGGCGCGCGAAACGGCCGGTGGCTGCCGTCCGGCGCGCCCCGGTCGGAGACGACGCACTCGAGGTTGCCGATCGCCAGATCGGCTGCAGCGATCCGATCCTTGACGGCCGCGAAGGGGTAGCCTGGATCGATCGCCCGGCCCTTGCGGGCCGGCTTGCCTGTCGCGAGCGCGTCGAGGGTGAGCCCGACGCCCGTGCCCATGGCCATGTCGCCGGCGAAGGTGAGGCGCACGGGCTGCTCGCCGAGAGAGGCCGCGGCCGCTGCGGTGACGGTGGGCGCAGGCGGAGGTGTGGCCGGCGGGGCGGACGACTCGATGGGCGGAGGTGCCCCGGAGGCGCTCCGGCATCCAGCGGAGGTGAGGAAGAAAAGAGCGAGGAGCGCTCGGGCGAGACGCACGTCGACCATTGGACCACGCGATCGAGCGGATCGACAACGTTTCAGCGCGCCGACAGAGCTCCGGCGATCTCGTCCATGGTCACCGCGCGATGCACCAGATACTCGCAGATCAGGCTGAAATCGGCGGTGTTCTCGGCGACGACGACGGCGCCGATGCGCCGGGCAGCGCACACGATGAGGATATCGTGAAGGAGTCGCTTCGAGCGGAGCGCTGGCGCGTCGTCCCAGATCTTGCCTTGCACTGTGCCAGCCGTGACCCAGTCGTCGTGGGTCGGGGAGACGACTCGACCCGCCTGCTCGAGGCTCCGCGTCGCCCTGTTGACCCGCGCCCGCCCGAGCTCCCCCTTGGCGCCCTGGAGCAGCTCCGCTCGCACGACGCTGCTCAGGAAGAGCCGCGGGCCGATCCGCGCTAGATCGTTGCGGTGGCGGGTGAACGCGCGCGGATCGTGGAGCAGCGCGAAGTAGACGTTGGCGTCGAAGAGGAACTTCACCGGGCGCGCCGGCGCTCGGCGCGCATCTGCCGGACGAACTCGGGGCGGAACATGTCCTTGCCGCGCGCCGCGTCGAGGTCCTTCACGATGTCGTCCCCGAGCACCACGGCCCGCAGCGCGTCGTGGATGGCCTCGGTCTCCGTGCTGGCGCCGAGGAGCCGCTTGGCGCGGCGCAGGAGCGCTTCGTCGAGGTTGTGGCTCTTTCGCTTCACGCTCATGCGTATGCCTCTACCACAGATTCAGGCATACCTGTAGGTCCAACCCACGGTCGCCCCCTCAGTTGATCGCGCAGGGCGCGTCCATGCACGCCTCCTGGGCGCCGGTGTCCACGCGCACCTTCGCCTCCTTGCACTTGTTCTGCGCAGCGTCGATCGTCTTGCCCCCCTTCACGAGGAGCTTGCCGGTCACGTTCTGGAAATCGATGTGGCAGAAGTCGATCTTCATCCCGCAAGCGCAGCTGTCGAAGCCGGCCTGCGTCGCGCTCTCCGGCGCCACCTGACCGATCGCCGCGAGCCCCGTCCACTCGGCGTTCTCGACGGCGAGCGTGACCGCGCTGTCGATCTCCTGATCGGTCGGTGGGTTCACGAGCGGCGTGTTGCCGAGCTGCGGGCTGTCGGCCTGCCGCGAGCGCACCCAGTCGAGCACCACCACGTAGTCGATGCGCACGAAGACCTGGTCGGGGCCGCCGCTGTGCGACACCTTGGCCACCTTGACCCGGTCGGCGAGCGTCGCGTCGTCGAGCCCGGAGATGGCCTTGATCTTCGCCTTCCACGCCTTGAAGACCCGCGTCTCCAGGTCCACCGTGGCGCACTCGCCATTGAGGCAGGTGCCGTCCGGGAAGAAGCTCGTCCCGCTGCACTGGTTGTAGTCGACCGTCTGCCCGGCGCCGCAGCCGCCGCCGGCCCCGCCCGTGCCCGTGGTGGTGGAGCCGCCCGTGCCGGTGGCCCCGCCTGTGCCCGAGGTGGAGCCGCCGGTCCCGCTCGTGCCCCCACCGGTACCGGTGGTCACGGTCGTTGACGCTGTGGTCGTCGTGGTGCTCGATGTGGAACCACCGGAGCCGGTGGTGCCCGTCGTACCGCCTCCGCCGCCGCAGGCGACGAGGGCAAGGAGGGAGGAACAGGCCGCCGCGAGGGCGGGCCAACCAAAGCGAAGAGTTGTCATGGGAGAAGGGTAGCGCAGGATGGGCAGGCTGGGGTGACGGGGCACGACACCGACCGGTGATCGGGGAGCCCGAGAGCGCACTCGATGTCCGCGCTGGACGGCGTAGATGCGCGCGTGAAACCATCCTCGTCCGTCGCGTCGCGCGCCCCTGCGCGGCGAGCGCAGGAGGAATCGAACGATGAAGACGATCTCGCGTGGCCGACTCTCGGGGCTCGTCGTGGCCTTGCTCCTCGGGGCGAGCGTCGCGGCCTGCGGAGGGTTCTCCTCCACCCCGCTCCCGGTCGGCGTCGACAAGGCGCGCGACACTTTCGCGCCCATCGCGGCATGCGCCGCCAAGTCGGGCTTCGAGATCGCGCAGCACCCGGACTCGGTCAACGTGCAGGTCGAGCCTGGGATCTGGGTGCAGTACATGATCCAGGGGCCGTCCTACAACATGGTGGTCGTGCTGAGCGGCGACGTGCCGGAGGGCGAACGAGCCGCGCGCATGACCGCGGCGAAGAAGAAGGGCGACGAGATCTTCGCCTGCGCCACGCACTGATCGTGGGCTAAAATCGCTCCATGCAGCGCGGGCTCTCGGCTCTCCTCCTCCTCCTCTCCGGCTGCTCCGCCCAGGTCGACGTCAACGCCGACAGCGCGACGAGCGCCGGCAGCACGACCAGCGCGACCACGACCGCCGCAGGCACGGGCGGCGCCGGAGGATCCACAGGCACCGGCGCAGGCGCAGGTGGCTCGCTCGAAGGAGGCGGAGGTCAGGGCGGTGGCATCATCACCGGCAGCGGAGGCGGCCCGGCGTGCCCAGGTGTGATCGACGTCGACATCGACGGCAACGGCGAAGGGCCGACCGTGCCGCTCACGCATAGCTGCGCCGACGATCCGATGGCCTCGGGCGCGTACGGCTACCTCGGTTACCTCGGCGAGGGCGGCCCCAAGGCCTTGATCCTCCAGGGGTGCAACGGCCCCGGTGAGTTCGGCGCGCCCGCGAGCCTTTATTTCTGGGGCAAGCTCATGGGGCCCGGCACCACGCAAGAGGGGCACGCCCAGATGACGTTCTCCGGCCAGAGCAAGCCGGCGACGGACGACATCTCGCTGACGGTGAACAGCTTCGGCCCGGTGGGAGGGACGATCAGCGGCGACCTCGCCTTCACCATGACGTACGCCGACGGGAGCACCGCGAAGGTCACCGCGCACTTCGATGTCTGCCGCCGCCCGGATGGGCCGCCGCTGCCCTGAGCGCGCCCGCTAGGCATCGCGCGCGCGCCGGCCTACGCTGCCCGCGCGTCACCCCAGGAGGTTCGCGATGTCGGCCACCAAAGACGAGATGCTCGCCTCGATCCGCGAGCTCGAGGCGCTCCTCCCCACGGCCGATCCGGCCATGCGGGCCACCCTGCAAAGCCAGATCGAGCTCATGCACCAGACGGTCGCGATGCTCGATCGCACCGAGCCCGCGCGCGAGGCGATGAAGCAGCACCGGCCGGCGCTCGGCCCCGAGGTGCGCGCCTTCTTCACGCCGGAGCCGCCCGCCCAGGTCCCGGTGTGGCTCCCGGACACGCTCACCCGCGCCGAGCTCCACGACGGGATGATGCGCTGCCCTCCGGGGGCGCGCGTCTACACGCTCGACGACGGCCTCTCGTGCAGCATCCCCGGCCAGGCGGGCATCTCGCTCTCGGTCGCGCACGGGCTCACGGTCACCTTCCACTCCACCGGCCGGCTCAGGACGCAGCGCTTCTACGAGCGCGGCCTCGTCCGCTGGAGCATCGAGTACCACGCCTCCACGGGCGCGCGGGAGAAGGTCAGCTTCTACGCGGCGACGGAGCCGCACTCGTACCCGGAGCACGGGCTCAGCACGAGCTACAGCGCGCACGGCGTCGTCACCTCGCAGGCCTGGTACCACCACGGCGTGCACCATGGGTGGCACAAGATCTGGGAAGAAGACGGCTTCCCCGTGGTCGCCACGCTGTACAACAACGGGCAACAGGTCGAGACGGTGTACCCGAACGGAGAACGGCGGCGGGGCTGAGCCGCGCGATCTCGATCTCCATCTCGAGTCGATCTCGATCTCGATCTCGATCTCGATCTCGATCTCGATCTCGATCTCGATCTCGAGCGGGCCTGCTCGATCTCCGGGGGTGCGGTTGACGGCCCCGGCTCGCCTGCGCTACGTAGGGCAGTTGGCCGGAGCCCATCCATGCAGCAAATCGCGCCGAAGGTGACCGTACGTGATCGTGAAGACCTGTCCCTCTCCGGGAGGCGGCGCCGCGGGTGGGGGCTCCGGGCGGCGCTCGGCCTCGGCGCGCTGATCGCCCTCGGCGGGGCGGCGGTGGCCGGGTGCGGCAGCGCCGAGAGCGGGCCGGGCGGCGTCGAGAACGAAGCGCTCGGATCGGCGGCCCAGGCGGCGAGCACGCCCATCACCTGCGTCGACCTCCGGCGCGCGGCGCCCTTCAAGGCCTCGGACGCGCAGATCAGCCTGGAGAAGGCGAGCACCAACTACGGCGCGAGCGGCTTCGCCCTCGCGGGGGCGAGCTCGACGGGCCCGGCGGAGCCCTTCCAGGCGCTCTTCCGCTTCGACCTCACGCCCATCCCCAAGGGGGCGACCATCACCGCGGCGAGCCTCTCGCTCAGCCAGATCAACACCGGCGCCGCCACGGCCCGCGCCCACCTGATCAAGGCGCCGTGGGACGAGGCCACCGTCACCTGGCAGAGCTTCGGCGGGGCCTACGAGGCGGCCTTCTTCAAGAGCTTCAGCACGGCGCCGGGCCTGATCGTGCTCGACCTCTTGCCCCAGGTGCAGGCCTGGGTCGACGGCACGGTGCCGAACCACGGCTTCTTGATCGAGCAGCCCGGGTCGTTCCAGACGCGCTTCAAGACGCAGGAGTACGCCGTTCCGCAGCAGCGGCCGGTGCTCCATGTCTGCTACCAGGTCGTGTGCGCGCCGGGCTTCGCCGACTGCAACGGCGACGCGGCCGACGGCTGCGAGAGCGACCTCTCCTCCCCGGCGAATTGCGGAGGCTGCGGGAACATGTGCCCGAGCCCGGCCCACGGCGTCGCCGCATGCGCGGGCGGGAGCTGCGCGATCGGGGCCTGCGATCTCGGCTTCTCGGACTGCGACGGCGCCGCGGCCAACGGGTGCGAGACGAGCCTGACCACGCTGACCGACTGCGGCGCATGCGGCGTTGCGTGCGCCCTGCCCGGGGCCACGAGCACCTGCGCCGGCGGCACCTGCAAGGTGGCGAGCTGCAACGCCGGCACGTTCGACTGCGACGGGAACGCGGCCAACGGGTGCGAGGCGCTCCCTTGCGCGGACGGGTCGCACTGCGCGAGCGGCGCCGGCTGCAAGAGCGGCGTGTGCCTCGGCGGCGTCTGCGCGGGCGCGGCGTGCAACGACCACGCGAAGAACGGGAGCGAGTCCGACATCGACTGCGGCGGAGCATGCCCGCCCTGCGTCGATGGATCAGGCTGCGGGAGCGCGGCGGACTGCGCGAACGGCGTGTGCGTGGGCGGCGTCTGCCAGCCGCCGACGTGCGCTGATCACGTCAAGAACGGGGACGAGACCGGGGTCGACTGCGGCGGCGCGTGCACCGTGCCCGAGGTGTGCAACGGGCTCGACGACGACTGCGACGGGCAGGTGGACGAGGACCTCGGGACGACCATCTGCGGTGTCGGCGCCTGCCAGGTGATGGTGCAGAGCTGCGCGAACGGGCATGCCCAGAGCTGCGTGCCCGGGAGCCCGAAGGCCGAGGTGTGCGACGGGATCGACAACGACTGCGACGGGCAGGTGGACAACGGGCTCGGGACGATCACCTGCGGCGCCGGCGCCTGCGCGACTTCGGTGGCCGCGTGCGCCAACGGGGCACCCGGGGTGTGCGACCCGCATGCGACCGATGGTTTGAGCTGCAACGATAACCACGCGTGCACCGGCAACGACGCGTGCAACAGCGGCGTGTGCGCGGGCGCGCTCCTCCCGGCGGGGACGGCGTGCCGCGCCTCGGCGGGCGCGTGCGATCCCGCGGAGAGCTGCACGGGCGCGGCGGTGGATTGCCCCGCCGACCAGAAGCTCGCGGCGGGCACGGTGTGCCGCGCGGCGGGCGGGACGTGCGACGTGGCCGAGAGCTGCGACGGGAGCTCGGCGGCATGCCCCGTGGACGCGCTCAAGCCGGCCGGGACGACCCTCGGCGCATGCGCGACGGGCCTGCTCGGCGTCTGCTCCGCGGGGACGAGCACCTGCTCCGGCGGCGCCGTGAGCCCGAGCTGCGTGCAGAACGTGGCCTCGTCGGCGGAGACCTGCGACGGGCTCGACAACAACTGCAACGGCGCGACGGACGAGAACGGCGCGTGCAACGCGAGCGGCCTCGTGAGCTGGTGGTCGGCCGAGAACAGCACCATCGACAGCGTGAGCGGCAACAACGGCACGCTCACGAACGGCGCGACGTACGGGGTGCGCGGCGCGCAGCAGTGCTTCAGCCTTGATGGCATCAACGACTACGTGATGATCGGCAACCCCGCGAGCCTCAAGATTTCGAGCGGGATCACGCTGATGGCGTGGGTGAACCCGGTCGCCGCCGCGAGCGGGACGATCTACCAGGTGATCACCAAGTGGGGGCAGAACGCGGGGACCGACGCGTACACGCTCTCGCTGGTGAGCGCGGGCGCGACCTTCCAGGTGAGCAGCGGCGTGGGCGTGCCCAACGTGGCGGACACCACCGGCCTGCCCGGCGGCACGATCTCGCCCGGGTCGTGGACGCATGTCGCCATGACCTACGACGGCGCGACCGGCATCAACCGGGTGTACGTCAACGGCGTGCAGGTCAACCAGCGCAACCGCGCCGGCGGGATCACGATCTCGAACCTCAACGTCGTGATCGGCAAGGAGGACTCGATCTTGCCGCGCTACTACAAGGGCCTGATCGACGAGGTGCAGGTGTACGGCCGGGCCCTGACGGTGGCCGAGATCGCGGCGATCTACCACGCGGGCTGAGGCGCGGGTCCCGGCGAACGACGACGTTGAACAACGTGTAACGTCGTCGTTCGACGAGGCACGTCGTCGTTCGTCAGAGCCCGCGGTAGTGGATCGCCAGCGCGACCATGCCGTGCACCAGGATCGCGCCGACCAGGAAGACGGCGGATTCGGTGATCGCGCTGGCGCCGATCGCGCCCATGCCGAAGAGGGCCAAAAGGTCGTACTGGCCGAAGAAGCAGCGCTCGCAGAGGGGCGCGTCCGGGCCGCCGGCGTAGGCGCCGGTACGCGGGGAGAGGCGGCCGTGGCACCGGCAGCAGGCGGTGGGCTCGACGGGAGGTGGGCTGCGGTAAGGTTCGACGGGCATGCGGATCCGAGGGTCGGGGTGGGTGGTGCGTTGGGGGTCGATCAAGGGGGCGGGACGCCGTCGGCCGCGGGGCCGAGCGGCGCGATCCGCCGCTCTTTCCAGCGGTGGCAGAGCACGAGCAGCGGCGGCTGCATCGCGCGGTTGAGCACGGCGAGGATCATCGAGCCCCCGATCACCACGAGGGCGAGGGGCTTCTGCGTCTGGGCGCCGATGCCGTTCGAGATGGCCGCGGGCAGGAGGCCGAGGGTGGCCACGAGGGTCGTCATGAGCACGGGGCGCAGGCGCTTGTCGGCAGCGTCGCGCGCGGCATCCTCGATGCTCGTCCCGCCGAGGCGGAGGCGCTGGTAGTAGGTGACGACGAGGATCGCGTCCTGGATGGCGATGCCGAAGATGGACACGAAGCCCATCGCCGCGGAGACGGAGAAGCTCACCCCCGTGAGGAGCAGGGCGAAGACGCCGCCCGTGCATGCGACCGGGATGGAGAGCAGGACGATCATGGTGTCGAGCCCGTCTTTGACTGCGCCGTAGACGATGAGCCCGATGAGGACGAGCGTGAGCGGGACGATCACGAAGAAGCGCCTCATCGCGTCGCCGTACTCGTTGATCTGCCCCGCCCACTCGAGGTGCGTGTCGTAGGGCAGCTTCACCCTCTCGGCGATCTTCTTCTTCGCCTCGTCGATGGTGGAGACGAGGTCGCGGTCGCGGATCGAGAACTTCACCGGGGCGTACCGGGAGCCGTCCTCCCGGTAGATCAAGGCCGGACCCTCTTCCTTGGTGATCGCAGCGAGCTGCCCGAGGGGCACCTGCGACCCGTCGGCCGCGGTCACGGTGATCCGCCGCACCGCCTCGATCGAGCTGCGGAAGGGCGCGAGCCAGCGCACCGTGAGGTCGAACGATTTCTCGCCCTCGTAGACCTTGGTGACGGATTGTCCGCCGATCGCCGCCTGCACGACGGTGTTCACGTCGCCGGTGTTGAGGCCGTACCGGGCGCATGCCTGCCGATCGACGGTGATCTTCACGTTCGGCTGGCCGAGGGTGCGGAACATCCCGAGGTCCTTCACCCCGGCGACGCCCCCGAGCACGTCGACGATCTCCTCGGCCTTCTGCTCGTTGACCCTGAGATCGGGCCCGATGACCTTGATCGAGTTCTCCCCCTTGATCCCGCTCATGGCCTCCTCGACGTTGTCGGAGATCATCTGCGAGAAGTTGAACTCGATGCCGGGGAAGGCGCCGGCGAGCTCGCGGGACAGCTCGTCGGTGAGCTTATCCTTCGTGAGATCGCGGGGCCACTCGTCGAAGGGGGCGAGGGGGGCGAAGAGCTCGATGTTGTAGAAGCCCGAGACGTCGGTGCCGTCGTCGGGTCGGCCGAGCTGCGAGACGACGGTCTCGACCTCGGGGTGCTTGCGGTTCTGGTCGGTGCAGGGCGGCGGCGGCTCGCCGTCTTTGCCCTCGGGGCAGCCGCGGAGGATGTCGCGCATCTTGCCGACGTAGCGGGCCGACTGATCGAGGGAGATCGAGGTGGGCAAGGTGGCGCGGATCCAGAGGTTGCCCTCCTCGAGCTTGGGCATGAACTCGCCGCCGAGGAAGCGGAGGGCGCCCGCGCAGAGGACGATGGGGAGCAGCGAGAGCGCGACGGCCGTGCGCGGGCGCGCGAGCACGGCGCGGAAGAGCGGGCGGTAGGCGCCGAGCAGCGCCCGCATGACGAAGTTCTCCTTCTCCTCCATGTCGGCGCGGAGGAAGGTCGCCGAGAGCGCGGGCGTGAGGCTCAGGGCCAGCACGATCGCCCCGCCGATCGCGAAGGCGTAGGTGAGCGCCATCGGCGAGAAGATGACGCCGGAGACGCCGGTCATCGTGAAGAGCGGGAGGAAGGCGACGGCGATGATCAGGCTGGAGAAGGCCATCGGACCGCCCACCTCCTTGGCGCTCCGGAGGATGCGCTCGGGGAGCGGGCCGTGGCCGTGGCGGCCGAGGTGATGGAAGACGTTCTCCATCATGATCACGGTGGAGTCGACGACGATGCCGAAGTCCACTGCGCCGAGGGAGATCAGGTTGGCCGGGGTGCCGGTGCTCACCATCCCGATGAAGGCGATGAGCAGCGCGAGCGGGATGTTGAGCGCGGTGAGGACCGCCGCGCGGCCGTTGCCGAGGAAGACGATGAGGACGAGGGTGACGAGCCCCATGCCCACGAAGAGGTTCTCGGTGACCGTGCCGGTGGTGAGGCCGACGAGCTTGCCCCGGTCGTAATAAGGCTCGATCTCCATCCCCGGCGGGAGCAGGTGCTCGTCCTGGATGTGCTTGAGCCGCGCGTGGACGCCGGCGAGGGTCTTCGAGGTGTCGCCGCCGTAGCGCATGAGCACGATGCCCTGCACCACGTCGGCGTCGCCGTCGCGCCCGACGATCCCGAGCCGCGGGGTGAAGCCGATCTCGACCTCGCCCACGTCGCGGACGCGCACGGGCGTGCCCTTGTTGACGGCGATCACGACGTCCTCGATGTCGCGCTTGCTCTTGATCAGGCCGACGCCGCGGACGTTGAAGGCCTGCTCGCCGAGGGTGAGGCGCTGGCCGCCGACGTTCTGGTTCCCGTTGCCGATGGCCGTCATGAGCTGCTGGAGCGTCACGCCCTGGCCGCGGAGGCGGTACGGGTCGACGTTGACCTGGTACTCCTTGGTCTCGCCGCCGAAGCTCACGACGTCGATGACGCCGGGCACCTGCTTGAACTGCCGTTCCAGGATCCAGTCCTCGGCGGTCTTCAGGTCGGTGAGCGAGTAGCCCTTGCCGCGGACCACGTAGCGGAACACCTCGCCGATCGCGTTCCAGGGCGAGATCTCGGCCTGCACGCCGGGCGGCAGGTCGATGAACGAGAGGCGGTTCAGCACCTCTTGCCGTGCCTCGGCGTACGTCGTGCCCCACTTGAAGTAGCACTTCACGTCGCTCAGCCCGAAGAGGGACTGCGAGCGCACGTGGTCGAGCCCGTTCATGCCGGAGAGGCCGATCTCCAGGGGCACGGTGACCGAGCGCTCGACCTCTTCGGCGCTCCAGCCGTTCGGCTGGGTGATGATCTCGACGAGCGGCGGCACCGGGTTGGGGTACGCCTCGATGTCGAGCTGCTGGTAGGCGTAGAGGCCGGCGCCGGTGAGCGCGAGCGCGAGCAGGAGCATCACCCAGCGCATCCGCAGCGCGGCTTCGACGAGCTTCTGGATCATGCGTTATGCGTCCGCTCAGGTCGTGGAGAGGAGGATGCCGCCGGCGCTCACCACGTGCTCACCGGCAGAGACACCGCGGAGGACGGGCACGAGGTCGCCGGGCTGGTCCTCGTCGACGAGGACGGGGCGGCGCTCGAAGCGGATCTTGCCATCCGGTCGGTCTTCGATCTTCACGAACACGACGGCCTGCTCGCCGAGGTGCAGCACCGAGCTGCGGGGCACGGCGAGCTTCTTGTCGCCGGCCACGGCGATGGAGACGGTGGCGAACATCTCCGGCTTGAGCAGGTGCTCGGGGTTCGGGATCGCGCAGCGGACCCGGGCGGTGTGGGTCGTCGGATCGAGTGTGTCCGAGACCCAGTCGACGGTGCCCTCGAAGCTCTTGTCGGGGTAGCTCACGACCTTGACGCTGACCCTCTCGCCGGCCTTGATCCTGGGCAGATCCATCTCGAAGGCGTCGGCCAGCACCCACACCTGGTCGATGTCACCGATGGTGAAGAGCTCGACGGGCGAGCCGCCCGCGTACTGGCCGCCGAGCTCCATGCCGAGGTTCAGGTTGCGGCTCACCACCGCGCCGTCGATGAGCGTGCGGAGCACGTAGCCCTGCCCGGGGCCCTGGTTCTTTCCGAGCAGGTGCGCCTTCTGCCGGGCGCGCTCGAGCTCGGCTTTGGCCTTGCGGTAGTTGTCCTCGGCCGCCTCGTAGTCGCGCTGGGCGACGGCGCGCAGCTCGTAGAGCGACTTCTGCCGGGTGAAGTCGTGCTCCGCGGCGATCACGTCGGCCTCGGCCTTGGCGAGGTCGGCCGAGGCCATGCCGAGGTCGGGCGAGTCGATGGTGGCGAGCGCCTGGCCTTTCTTCACGTGCTCGCCGAGCTCGGCGCTGATCTTCGTCACCCGGCCCGCGACGGGCGAGTAGACGTGCGACACGCGCAGATCGTCGAAGGCGATCCGCCCGCTCGTGACGAGCATGCCGCCCACCTCGTGCTCGGCGGCGGCGGTGGTGGTGATCTGGGCCGTGGTGGCCTGGCGCGCGCTGATCCAGATCTCGCCGGGCGGCGCTTCGACGGCCTCGGCGGCGTGGCCGTGGTGACAGCCGGCGGCCCCCGCGATCGAGGCGGCGGCGAGCGCGACGCGGAGAGACCACGCCGGCTCCATTGCACGGGTGAAAAGCGAACGAAGGGTGGTGATCGGCATGGCAGCGCGCTTCAGCAAGCGCTGCGCCAGATCCGTGATCGCGAAAATTTCCGCGATCTGGAGGGGTGCGGCGGCGGAGGACCGCCGCATGGCAAAAAGAAATTGAATCCTGGACTTTGCACGGAGCCGTGGAAGCTCCGTGCCCGGGCTCAGTACTGGGAGATGCGCACGGCGCGCGCGAGGCGCTCTTCGACCATCAGGTCGGCGACGCGGTAGGTGGGCGTGAGCGACTTCATGCTGCGCTCGGCGATCTCGAGGATGGTGTCGTAGATCTTCATCGTGCGGGCGCGCGATTTCTCGGCGTCGTAGCCCGTGACCTCCATGGCCACGTTGATGAGCCCGCCGGCGTTGATCGCGTAGTCGGGGGCGTAGAGGATGCCGCGGGCGTTGACGTCGTCGCCGTGGCGGGGCTCGGCGAGCTGGTTGTTGGCGGCGCCGGCGATGATCTTGGCGCGGATGCGCGGGATCGTCTGGTCGTTGAGCGCGGAGCCGAGGGCGCAGGGGGCGAGCACGTCGCAGGGGATCTCGAAGATCTGGTCGAGCGGCACCACCGTCGCGCCGAACTCGCGCTGGGCGCGCTCGGCCTTGAGGGGATCGACGTCGGCGACGGAGAGCTTGGCGCCTTGCCCCGCGAGCTCCTTGCAGAGGTGGTAGCCGACATGGCCGACGCCCTGCACCGCCACGTGCAGCCCCTCGAGGGAATCGCGGCCGAGCTTGACCTTGACGCATGCCTCGATGCCGCGGCGCACGCCGAGCGCGGTGAAGGGCGAGGGATCGCCGGAGCCGCCGTTCTTCTGGTCGACGCCGGTCACGTGGCGCGTGACCGAGCGGATGATCTCCATGTCCTCGAGGCCGGTGCCCGAGTCCTCCGCGGTGATGTAGTGGCCGCCGAGGTTCTCGACGAAGCGCCCGAAGGCCATGAAGAGGGCCGCGCGATCGAAGTGCGGGTTCTGCGGGCGGATGAGCACCGACTTGCCGCCGCCGTGGGGCAGGTCGGCGAGCGCGGCCTTGTACGTCATGCCGCGGGCGAGGCGGAGGGCATCGACGAGCGCGTCCTCGTCGCGCGCGTAGGGCAGGAAGCGGCAGCCGCCGAGCGCCGGGCCGAGGCGCGTGTCGTGGATCGCCACGATCGCCTTGAGACCCGTCGCAGCGTCCCGCTCGAAGTGAACTTCACCGTAGTCGTAGCTCGCCATCAAACCGAAGACATCCACGCGCAAACCTCCGTGAGCACCGCGAAGCGCGCGGGCTATATCACGGGAGACCGAGCGCGAGGGAGGACGCCTTGCCGAGATCGAAATCGAAGGAGACGTTGAGACGCGCTGCGTAATACGAGGCCGCCTCGCCGCGCAGCGGGGTGGTGATCGGCAGGAGCACGCTGAACGCCGGAGCGACGCGGCCGAGCATCAGCCGCACGCTCGGGGAGACGGCGACGGAGGCGCGCTTGTCGTCGGGGATCTCCGCGGTGATCTGGTAGACCTCCCACACCTCGAGGCCGAGGCCGACTTCGCGCGTGGCCCGCACGCCGGCGTAGACGGTGGCGCGCGCGACGAAGTCGAGGCGGTGCTCGCTCGACAGCGACGAGAGGACGGCGCCGGGCACGATCACCGGCGTCTCGGTGATGCGGAGCGGCCGGATCACGTAGTCGATGTCCACGCCCTGTCGGATCTGGAAGAGGAAGCGCCCGACGACGTGACGGATGTCGATGAAGGGGCGCAGCGTCACGGTGCGATCGAGGAAGTAAGCCGAGTCCCACGGGCGCACGACGCGCACCGTGTGCAGCACGCGCACCTCGTCCTCGCTCGGCGAGCGGGGCAGGGGGAGCACGACGCCGAGGCCGCCGCCGGTGGAGAGACCGACGACGCTCGACCAGAGCCCGCGGCCCCAGATCTCGGGGTTGCCGAGGAAGAGGTTCTTGCCGAGGCCGGGCACGGCGCCGGCCGCGATGTCGTGGGCCGCGCCGATGTACCACTTGCGCGACTCGACCGGGAGCTCGACCTCGTTGTGCGCGAACCACGCGAAGGCGCGCGCGCCCGTCGAGCCCTCCTCGCTCGGGGCGATGGCCGCGGCGGTGTACTCGAAGGTGTAGTTGAGCCCGGGGTGCGCGAGGGCCGGCAGCGTGGGCGGCGCGGGCGCGTCGAGCAGGGCCGCCCGGTCCTCGGCGCGGAGCGAGCCAGGCGCGGCGACGAGCGAGAGCCCGAGCGCGAGGGCGGCTGCGATCCGGCCGGCGCGCGTCACCATCTCGCCTCCGGCGCGCGCGCGAGCACGCCCGCGGCGAGCGCCTCCTGCACGATCGCATGCGTCGCGCCGTGACCGGGCAGGCGCGCGCGGATCTTCCCGCGCGGCGGGCCGCCGTGGAGGGCGAGATCGCCGATGAGGTCGAGAAGCTTGTGGCGCGCGACCTCGCCCTCGCCCGCGGGCGCACAGCCCGGGAGCGCGCCCGCGTCGTCGAAGACGAGCACGCTCGCGAGCGAGACGCCCGCCGCGCGCCCGGCGAGGCGCAGGGCCTCGTAGTCGGAGACCCAGCCGAAGGTGCGCGCGGGCGCGATCCTCGCCTCGAAATCGTCTGCGTCGCCCGACCAGCGCGCTGCCTCTGCGCCCACCGGCGCGCGGAAGACGACATCGACTTCGAGCTCGATCGGCCGGCCAGGCGCGAAGTCGTACACCGACGCGCCGCGCGTGAAGGTCGCCTCGCGCGTGACCGCGAGCGAGGGCGGCGCGGGCGCGAGAGCGAGGGCGCGCAGGGCCTCGCAGAAGGATCGCGCGCCGCCGTCGAGCAGGGGCAGCTCGGGGTCGTCGGTGCGCAGGGTGAGGCCGCTCCGGACGCCGAGCCCGCCGAGCGCGGCGAGGAGGTGCTCGACCAGATCGAGGCGGATCGCGCCGTCCGGCGAGGCGATCGTCACCCCGCGATCGGCGCGCGCGACGACCATCTCCGCGAGCGCGCGGCGCGCTCCACGCTGCTCGATCGCGATCGGCCCGGGCGCAGCCGAGAGCTCCACCGCGACCTCTCGGCCGCAGTGGAGGGCGAGGCCGCGGAGGAGGACGGCGCGGGGTAGCACGCTTCGATCGCTCGCGAGTGTGCCGGCGCAGCGAAGGGCGCGCTCAGCCCTTGAAGAGCCGGATGTCCTTGAACACGGTCACGTAGGCGACCAGGCTGAGCATCATCAACAGGCCGATGGCGTGGATCTGCGCCTCGATCCGGGCGTTGGCGCGCTTGCGCGTGGTGGCCTCGTAGGCGAGGAACATCAGCCGGCCGCCGTCGAGGGCGGGGAAGGGGATGAGGTTGAACGCGCCGAGGTACGCCGAGAGCACGCCGAGCAGGCCGAGCAGATCGCCGAGCCCGTCCTTCGCGGCCTTGGCGGTCTGCTTCATCATCCCCACGGGGCCCGAGAGCTCGGTGTCGGCCTTGCCGGTGATGTAGAGGCTGAGCCCTACCACCATGTCGCGGACGGTGAGCACCGGCGCCTTGAGCGCGATGGCCACCGCCTCCTTGAAGCTCACGGGCACGCGCTGGGAAGGCCCGATCGACTGCACGCCGATCTTGCCGCCGCCGCCGTCGTTCTTCGGCGTCACCGTGAAGGTGATGCGCTCGCCGCGGCGCTCGACGACGATGGTGAGGGGCTGGCCGGGGTGCGAGGCGACCACGTCGTGGAGCTGCCCGAACTCCTGGATCGGGGTGTGATCGATCTCGACGATCTTGTCGTCCTTGAGGAGGCCCGCCTTGGCGGCCGGGAGATCGGGGAGCGGGTCGATGACGGTCGAGCGGAACTCGCGGCCGCTGTACATGACGGCGGCGAAGAAGAGCACCGACGCGAAGAGGTAGTTGGCGAGCGGCCCGGCGAAGATGGTGAAGATCCGCCCGATCACGCCGGCGTTCGCGTACGACCCGCGATCTTCCGGGTCGATCTCCTCGAAGGGGTTCATCCCGGCGATCTGCACGTAGGCGAGCACCGGGATCATCGCCACCTGGAAGACGGTGGGGCCGTGCTTCTCCGGGATGTGCCGGAAGAGGCGGACTTTGACCTTGTTGGCGGCGGTCGTAAACCAGTAGTAGCCGTCCTCGGGGACGATCTTGAAGAACGTCGGCCCGATGCCGATCGAGAAGCGCGTCACCCGCATCCCGAAGGCCCGCGCCATGAGGAAGTGGCCCGCTTCGTGGACCACCATCAGGAGCGCGAGGCCCAGAGCCCCGATCACGTACCAGTACCAGCTCATCTCGAAGGAGCTTAACCGCGGCCGGGGCGCTCCGCACGCCTCGACCGAACGGAGCCCGATTTTTGCGCCCGGCGGGCCGTTCGGTTCCGTTCCACGGAGATCTGCCGGAGCGCGGTCATCCGCCGAAGAAGGAGACGCCGGCGCTCAGGAACGGGTAGCCGATCCGGAAGGTCATCGCGACCTTGTCGGTGAACTGGTAGCGGGCGCCGCCCATGAAGAAGAAGTCGGGGTGGACGCCGTTGTAGGCCCCGCTGTCCCCGGCGATCCGGAGCGAGAAGCCGAAGTCGGCGAAGACGTTCCACTCCTTGGTCAGGTAGAAGTTCCACTGGAGCCCGACCGGGAGCCAGACGTGGAAGCGCTCGGCGCAGCCCCCACCGGGGCACCCCGTGAGGTCGGCGCCGAAGGTGATGCCGACCGAGTCGTTGATCTTCGGGACGAAGCCCGGGTCGACGATCTTGATCGTCGCGCGGAAGCCGGCGCCGAGCTCGGGATCACCGAAGTGATCGCGCCCGACCCCGGGGTGCCAGCCCCAGCGCCAGAAGCCCAGGTCCAGGTGGGGCTCCAGCTCGTAGCGATAGCTCGGGTGATCGCCCGGTTGCTTGATGATCATACCGTCCGCGCGGGAGGGCCGCGCGAGGAGCGCGCCGGCGAGAGCCAGCGCGGCCGTGGAGGCGACGAGTGTGGCTCGCATGGAGGACTAGACTAGGCACCCGCGATCGCCGCGCAAGATCGCATGCGCCGTCGCGAGCACGATCGCGCGCGTGATCGTCCGGCACGATCGCTGCGGATGGTCGCGCGAGTGACCAGCGGGGAGGAGTGAGAGCGGATCTCAGAAGCAGCAGCGGAAACCGACGCCCGCATGCTTGTTGTCGTTGCGCCCGAGGGGCATGGGCGCGCCGCAGGTCAGCTCGTCCTTCGTCGAGTCGAACGATCCGCCGCGCGCGAGGCACGTGCCCGCGTCGTCGTCGCACGAGGCCTCCCACTCCGCGGCGTTGCCGCTCATCTGGTAGAGGCCCGTCGTCCCCTGCTGGCAGTTGACGAGGAGCTTGTCGTCCACCGGGAGCAGGTGCGGCTCCGGCGGCGCCGCGTCACCCGCGTCGGGCGCGCCGCCGTCCATCGGCTCGACCGCGAAGAAATCGGCCCCGTTGCAGGCCTTCTCTTTGTACGTGTGGCCGTACGGGTAGTCGTTCATCCCCTGCGTCGAGCAGGCGTTGTACCACTCGCTCGCCGTGGCGTCGGCGGAGGCCGCCGTCTCGTTCTGCCCGCCCCCGATCTTGCCGCAGAGGTGCTTGCGGATGCCCGCGCCGTCGCGGATCTCCTTCCACGCGCAGAACGCGTAGGCGTCGCACCAGTCGACGTAGACCACCGGCAGCGACTCCTGTCCCTTCGCGGGCGGCCAGTTGTCGTAGGGCGCGTAGGCGTTCTTCTCGCAGCCCGGGGGGAGGTTGTCGATCTTCGGGTTGTCGTCGTAGAACGGCTTGTAGTCGGCGTTGGTGACCTCGTTCTCGTCGATGCAGTAGGCGCCGCCTCCGCCGATGATCGGCACCGCCACCATGCCCTCCGGGCAGCCGCAGCGGGTGGCCGTGCACGTCGCGCTCTCGCAGTCGCTGTTGCTCGCGCAGTGCTTGCTCGACGGGCAGGGGTTGCAGTCGTTGCCCCCGCAGTCCGTGTCGGTCTCCTTGTTGTTCTTCTGCCCGTCGGCGCAGCTCACCGGCAAACAGAGGAGCTTCGACCCGCATGCGCCCGAGGCGCAGTCGGCGCTGGTCGTGCACTTTCGCCCTGGATCGCAGGGCGCGCACGATCCGCCGCAGTCGAGGTCGGTCTCGTCGCCGTCCTTGGTCAGGTTGGCGCAGTGGCCCGGGAGGCTCCCGCCCGCGCCGCCGGTGCCGGTGGTGGTGGCGGCGGACGTGGTGGTGGTGGTGCTCGCGGGGGAGCTGCTGCACGACGAGGCCGCCGCCGCGGTGGTGGCGGTGAGCCCGAGGAGCGCGATCAGGCCGAACCAACGATGTTTCATCGGTGCGGACGATCCTCGACGGGATGCGGGAAAGAGTCAAATGACCGGCCGGTGCCGTTCGGTCACGCCCGCCCAGGGCCCCGCAAAAGCTCAGCGCGGCGCGGGCCGCCCGAGCTCGCCCATGGCCTGGTGGAAGCGCTTGAGGCGGGTCTCCGCGGCGCGGAAGACGGTGCCCTCCGGGTAGTGGCCGTGCTCGTCCGCCACCCCGGCCGGGGCGCCGCTGAGCAGCTCGATGCCCTCCTCCACGGTCGTCACCGTGTAGATGTGGAAGCGCCCCTTCTCCACGGCCTCGACCACGTCGGGGCGGAGCATGAGCGCGTCGCGGTTGCGCTCCGGGATGAGCACGCCCTGGGTGCCGGTCAGGCCCTTGGTCATGCAGATGTCGTAGAAGGCCTCGATCTTCTCGTTGAGCCCGCCCACCGGCTGGATGCCCCCCTGCTGGTCGACGCTCCCGGTCACCGCGAGGTCTTGCCGGAGGGGGAAGCCCGAGAGGGACGAGAGCAGGGCGTAGAGCTCGCTCGACGAGGCGCTGTCGCCGTCGATGGCCTCGTAGGTCTGCTCGAAGACCAGCGACGCGCCGAACATCGGCGGGCGGGCCTGGGCGAAGCGCGCGGCGAGGAAGCCCGCGAGCACGAGCACGCCCTTGCTGTGGAGCGGGCCGCTCATCTCGACCTCGCGGGCGATGTTCACCGGGCCCTCGAAGCCCGGGTAGACGACCGCCGTGACGCGGCACGGGCGCCCGAAGGTGATGGGCCCGTCGCTGAGCACGCTGATCGCGTTCACCTGCCCGACGCGCACGCCGGTCACGTCGATCCGGATCGTCCCGTCGGCGAGCAGCTCGTGGACCTGATCGCGGAAGTGGCTGCCGCGCCTGCGCGCGGCGAGGAGCGCCTGCCGCACCTCTTCCCCGTCGATGTTGGCCTTGCCCTTCTGCGCCGCGCGGTATCCCGCCTCGGTCACGACCTCGGCGATCAAGCCGAGCTGCGCCGTCACCTTGGTCTGGCTCTCGGCCACGCAGCCGCCGTGGAAGAGCAGCGCGGCCACCGCGTCGGCCGTCACCGGCGGGAGCCCGCGATCCTTCGTCAGGCCGGCGAGGAAGGCCGGGTACGTGAGGGTCGCCTCGCTCAGCGAGAGGGTGGGCTCGAAGCGCGCCTGCACCTTGAAGAGCTGCGAGAACTCCGGGTCGGCCTCGTGCAGCTCCTGGTAGAGCGAGGGGCTCGCGATGAGCACCACCTTGAGATCGAGCGGGATCGGCGGGAAAAGAAGCTCTTCCGCGGCGGTGCGGTAGTACGAGGGGTTGTGCTCGGGGACGATGAACTTGCTCGCGAGCAGGCATGCCTTGAGCTGCTCGTAGAGGGCCTCGTTCTTGAGCAGCGAGCCGGCGGGGAGGATCAGGAACCCGCCGTTGGCCTCGTGCAGGGCGCCGGCCACGGCGAAGCCCGGCTCGGGCGGGAAGTCCGAGTCGGGCGGCGCGTACGTGCGGCCGAAGAGCGCGCTCAGCGTGGGGTAGGGCACCTCGACCACCGGCGCGCCGGAGCCCGGCTCGTGCTCGGTGAGGAGCGTCGGGACGACGAGCCCGCGGGAGAGCGTCGGCGACTCTTCGCCGCGCGGCTCGTCGACCACGCGCCGCAGCTCGCGGGTCACCGCGGTCTCGACGTCGCCGAGGAAGGAGACGATCGCCTCGCTCGACGAAAAGCGCGTGCGCACCGGGGCGAAGCTGCCCTTCACCGCCTCGCCGAGCAGGTGCTGGATCACCGCGCGGAGCTCGGCGTCGGCCTCGTCTTGCACCTTGGCCAGCGTGGACTCGAACTCCTCGATCGAGCCCGCGATCGCCTGGAGGGCCTCGGTGCCCGGCGGCGTGCTGCTCTCGTCGAGGGAGGTGATCTGGATCTCGTCCTCGCTCCGCGCGAGGTCGAGGCCGAGCTCGCGCGCCGCGCTCTTGAGCGCCTCTTCGAGCCGGCTCTCCTCGGTGGTGACGCGCCGGCGGATCTTGGCCCGCGCCTGCTTGTAGCGCTCGCCCTCGGAGGCGCCGCGCACCGCGTCGAGCAGCTTGGTGTGCAGCTCTTCCATGGCGTCGACGAAGGGCCGCCCCTCGCCCGCCGGGAGCGAGAGCACGGTGGGCTCGCTCGGGCGCCGCGGGTTGGGCATGAGGAGCATGTCGTCGGGCGTCGGCCGGCCGCGGGCGATGCGCCGCGCGACCGAGCGGGCGCAGAACGTCCGCCCCGTGCCGGAGGCGCCGACGACCACCACGTGGAAGCGGGCCTGGCGGATGTCGAGCCCGAAGGCGAGGGCGGAGAGGGCCCGCTCCTGCGAGGAGATCCCCGAGAGCGGGGCGGTCTCGTCGGTCGAGGAAAAGCGGAACACCGAAGGGTCGACGACCTTCTGGCACTCGGCGGCGGAGATCTCCCGGGCAGGCATGGCGCGGCACCATATCACCGCCGCGCCCGACGTCTGCCCCCGAGCGCGCCGCCGGTGAGCCGGCTCGCCTGCGAGGCCGATGGTGAGCCCCGAGGAGGGCCCTGACAGCGGGCCCCTCGTCCGCTAAGACCTCGGCTGGAGAGCCATGCCCGCGACCACCTTCGTCCCGCACCACGCGCGGGTCACCGCGCCCGGCGCGACGCCGGATCGCCACCTGCTCCTCTGCCACGGCATCCTCGGCTCGGGCGCGAACTTCCGCTCCTTCGCCCGCCGCCTCGCCGAGCGCTGCCCGCGCTGGGGCTTCGTGCTGTGCGATCTGCGCTGCCACGGCGCCTCCCAGGGCGCGCCCCCGCCCCACACCGTGGAGAGCGCCGCCCGCGACCTCGTGGCCCTGGGCGAGGCCCTGCACGACGAGCACGGGGTCACGATCGACGGCGTGCTCGGCCACTCCTTCGGCGGCAAGGTGGCGCTGCAATACCTCGATCTCCGCCGCACCGCGAAGAGCCCGCTCGACCTCGCCTTCATCCTCGACGCCTCGCCCTCCCGCAAGCCGGGCGGCGGCGACGAGGAGACGAGCGCCGCGGTGATCCGCATGCTCCGCGCCCTGCCCGATCCGCTGCCCTCGCGCGAGCGCTTCGTGTCGCTCGTGATGGAGCGGGGCTTCTCGAAGGACATCGCCGACTGGCTCGCGATGAACGTGCGCCTCGGCGAGGGAGGCCTGCGCTTCCGCCTCGACCTCGACGCGATCGAGGCCCTGCTCGGTGACTATTTCGCCCAGGATCTCTGGCCCGTGCTCGAGGACCCTGGCTCGGCCCGCGCGCTGCACGTGATCCTCGGCGGCCGCTCCGACACGGTGAGCGCCGAGGACCGCGCCCGCCTCGCGACCTTGCCCTGGGTCCACACCGAGGTGATCGCGCAGGCCGGCCACTGGGTCCACGTGGACGCTCCGGACGCGCTCCTCGCGCTGGTCGGCCGCGGGCTCAGCAACGCGCTTGACGCCTCGGCAAAATAAGCTTTTGTCGTTGCCGTCGTTGCCGTCGTGGCCTTCGCCATCGCCGTCGCTGCTCGGTCCGCTCCCTTCCGGTCGCGGTTCTGTTGTCGCCCGTTGAACGGTTCTGCTCACCCCTGTCCCTCACAGGTCCCGCCATGCGCATCGCCTCCTGGAACGTGAACTCGATCCGCTCCCGCATGGAGCAGCTCACCGCGTGGCTCGCCCGCGCCGCGCCCGACGTGGTCTGCATGCAAGAGACCAAGGTCGAGGACGACCTCTTCCCCCACCGCGACCTCGAGGAGGCCGGCTACCGGTGCGCGATCTCCGGGCAGAAGACGTACAACGGCGTCTGCATCGCGGCCCGCTTCGGGCTCGCGATCGAGGACGTGAAGAAGGGGCTCGACGGCGACGCGCCCGACGCGCAGAAGCGGGCGATCGCGGCGACGATCGAGGGCGTGCGCGTCGTCAACGTCTACGTGCCGAACGGCGAGGCGGTCGACAGCCCCAAGTTCCCCTACAAGCTCGACTTCCTGGCCCGCCTGCACAAGGAGATCGAGACGCACTACAAGCCCGATCAGGAGCTGCTCGTCTGCGGTGACTTCAACGTCGCCCCCGAGCCGATCGATGTCTACGATCCCAAGAAGTGGGAGGGGCAGGTGCTCTGCCACCCCGACGAGCGGGCGGCCGTGAAGAAGATCCTCGACTGGGGCATGGTCGACGCGTTCCGCGCGCACCACCCCGAGCCCGGCCTCTATTCGTGGTGGGACTACCGGATGGGCGCCTTCCCCAAGAACCGCGGCCTGCGCATCGACCTGGCGCTGCTCACCGCGCCGCTCGCCGCGCGCGTCAGCGACATCACCATCGACAAACGCCCGCGTGAGCTGAACCGCCCGTCGGACCACGCGCCGGTGGTCGTGGAGGTCAAATAACGTCCGACCTGTCCGCCGCAAAGGCGGCCCGAAGCGCCGGGCTTTGCTAGCGTAAACCCGTGGATCGGCAATCGTTCGAAGGCTTCTCGCTCGTGCTCCCCGAGGGCTGGACCGACGTGCTCGACGAGTCCACCTACGTCGAGCACGAGGAGCTGCCCCCCTTCCGCTTCGCCGCCGCGCACGGCAAGGGCGCGCTCCTCGTGAGCGCCGCCGACTTCCACCCCGACGACCACGGCGGCGCCGACCCGGACGAGGTGCTGGCCCTGGCGCACGAGTGGGGCGCGCGTCGCGGTCTCGGCAAGCCGCTGAAGGAGAAGAGCGAGGCCGCGGGCGAGCACGCGATCGCCTCCGTGGTCTACGAGGTGCGCGGCGACTTCGTCGAGCTCTGGTTCTTGACCAACGGCCGCGCCCTCGTCGAGGCGAGCTACGTCTGCCCCTGGGCCGATCGCGAGGTCGAGCGCCCCGAGCGCGAGGCGATCATGGCCTCGCTCCGCTTCACCTGACCCGGCAGGGCCGGGCGCCGACGAGGGGGCTTCGCCCCCTACGCTCCCGATGGTCGCTACCCCAGCAGGGCCGGGTGTGACGAAGAGGCTTCGATCTCAGGGCGTCGCCGCAGGGGCCGCAGGAGGAGGCGCCGCGTCGCCCGCCGGCTTGGGCGCGTCGGCCGCGCCTGCTGCTCCACCCGCCGCGTCGCCCGCACCGCCCGCTGCTCCACCGGCTGCGCCGCCGGCTCCGGGGCCCGCGCCGTCGCCGCTGCCCGCGGCCCCGCCTGCGCGGATCATCGCCTCTTCGACGCACACCTCGCGCATCGTCTCCGGGCATGCGATGCGCACGTGGAAGTGATCGTCGTGCACGTCGGCGTCGGTCGGGCTCATCATCACCGAGGCGGCGCGGACGATGAGGTCCTTGTTGACCTGCTTGTGCATCGCGTAGGCGAGCAGGCGGCCCTTGAGCGGGTTCGAGACGAACAGGTAGCGGACGTTGGCCTTGTCGTCCTTGATGAGCGACTCGACGAGCATCCAGTTGCGCGCGTCGTCGAAGAGCACGCCCGGCTCGATCCGGCCCTTGCCGCTGTCGCCGTTGAACGGCACGAAGTGGCTGAGCGTGAGCGGCTTGCCCTTGCTGTTCATCGCGTAGAACGCCACGTCGGCGTCGCGCCCCGTCTGGTGCGACCCGTGGCCTTCGAGCGGGCCGCCCGTCTTGCCGGACAGATCGCCCACGAGCATCATCGAGCCCTTGTGCTTCTTGCCGACGGCGCTCGACGCGCGGCCGAGCAGGTTCACGAGCGCGGGCAGGCCCCACGAGTGCGCGCCCTCGCGCTGCTTCAGGTACTTGCTGCCCTTGAGGCGCGCCGCGCCCTGGAGGTGGCCGGCGTTGGGCGCGCCGATCGAGAGCGTCTTGCCGCTCTTGATGGCCTTCTCGGCCTTGGCGGCCTTCGCGTCCTTGGGGCTCTTCTTGGCGTCTTTCTTGGTGCCCTTGTCACCCTTGGACGCCTTGTCGTCCTTGGTGGCCTTGCTGCGCGTGGCGACGGGCTTCTTCTTGGGCGGCGCGGCGATCGCGACGGCCGACGAGGCCGCCACGGCGAGCGCGACGAAGAGAGAAGCCAGCGATCGCAAGGTGCGCATGGAGGCCACGCTAGCGCGGCGCCCGCCGGGAGCAAATTTCGATCATCGAAATTCGATCGCCAGGATCCGGCCGGGAAAGCCGCGCGCTTTGCGATGGGCTTCGATAATCGTCAGCGGGGAAGCGTGAGGGTGAAGTAGGCGTTCTGGTCGACGCCCTTCTTGTACGCCTTGCCCACGACGACCCCCTTCGCGACGCGCCGCACGTAGTCGATCATGTGGGCGTACACGAGGCGGGAGAGGCCGCGCTCGTTTGGAGCGAAGGTCGGCCAGCCCTCGGGGGCCCTGGCCGGGGCCGCGGTGTAGTCGAAGTAGAGCTCGCTCCCGTGCGGGCCCTCGCCGCTCGCCTCCCGGACCACGAAGTAGCCGGGGCCGGTGACGAAGGACATGGTCTGGTGGTTGTACCCGACCACCTCGCCGCTCTCCATGCGCTGGAAGCGCTTCTGGAAGCGGCTGAACGCGGCGAGCGAGTTCCTCCCCTCGTAGATCAGGGTGCCGGCGTGGCTCGCCGGGAGGAACTCTTCGAGGGTGACGGTGGGGGCGCCCTTGACCGCCTCGTAGAGGCGCTTGACCCCGCCGCCGGTCACAGCCAGCACCTCGGCGAGGCGGGCGTCCGGCGCGAGCGCATCGAGGTGGCGCTCGATCTCCCCGGCGGCGGCGCCGTCGCGGAGCATCTGGGTGAGGGTGGCGGAGGTGGCGGTGGAGGCGGCGGTGGCGGCGGGCATGAGAAAGTTGAGCATACCCGAGACTTGGGCGCTTGACATGATGAGGAGCGCCGGCTAGAAGCGTCCCCGCCTTCGCCGCCCTTCCAACCAAGACGGGCTGCGGCGGCAGGAGCGCCCGTAGCTCAGCTGGATAGAGCGTCGGACTTCGAATCCGAAAGTCGCCCGTTCGAATCGGGCCGGGCGTACCGGCCGAAGAGGAGTCTGAGCGACGATCCAGAGGCGCCCGGGTTGTTCTTGAAAATTCATGCGGGCCATTAGCTCAATTGGTAGAGCAGTGGACTCTTAATCCATTGGCTGAAGGTTCAAGTCCTTCATGGCCCACCCGCTCGAAGCCCGGCGACCCGTTGCGGTCTCTGGGCTTTGGCCTTTTGTGGCCTTTGCGCGGCCTTTTCCTCGCCTTCCCTAGGCCACCCTTGACGGTCCCCCCCGGCGCCGGGATGCTTGGAGCACCCTCCTCCCCGCGGTGCCCCATGCCCGATCGAACGCGCTCTCTCCCCGGCCTCGCTGCCCTCGCCCTGCTCGCGGTCGCCCTCCCGGCCTGCAACGAGGTCGCGTCGAACGACACCATCGCCGCGCCGGACCCGATCACCATCGCCCCGAGCGAGCTCTCGTACCCGAAGGGGCCGTACGGCGTGCAGAAGGGCGCCATCATCGACAACTTCAAGTTCGACGGCTTCGTGGACTCCACGAGGCAGAGCGCGACGCTCGAGCCGATCGCCTTCGCCGACTTCTACAACCCGCACGCCGACGACCCCGCCTACATGCCCGCGAGCGCCGCGCTCGACGATCGGCTCTACCCGAATGGCTCGCTCCATGGCGAGGGCACGCCCAAGCCCCGCGCGCTGCTCGTCAACGTCGCGGCCGTCTGGTGCGGCCCCTGCAACGAGGAGGCGAAGAACGTCTTCCCCGGCAAGCACGCGCGCTACAAGCCTTGCGGCGGCGAGTTCTTCCTGAACCTCGCCGAGAGCGCGACGCAGGGCTCCCCCGCGACGCAGAAGAACCTCGCGAGCTGGGGCAAGAAGTACAAGAGCGACTTCCCGATCGTCATCGACCCGAAGTACCAGCTCGCCTCCTTCTTCGACGCGAGCGCGTACCCCGCGAACATGATCGTCGACCCGCGCACGATGACCGTCGTCGAGGTCGTGATGGGCGTGCCCGGCGAGTCCTTCTGGCAGAAGTTCGAGGAAGTGCTCGACGCGCCCGACTGCCTCGCGAAAAATTAGCGTCCCGCGCCCCTGAAAACCGCGCCCGATCGCCGCGATGGAGGCCGGCGCGCCCCGGGTGTTAGGATGCCGCCCCGCTGCCCGTGCGCGCGGCGCAGCCCCGGAGCCTCCATGACCACCGCCCCCACGCTCAACGCCGCCGATGCCCTCGCCTTCGCCGAGCGCGTCTGGGAAGACGAGATCATCCCCTCGATCGCCGACTACATCCGCATCCCGAACAAGTCGCAGGCCTTCGATCCGAAGTGGCGCGAGCACGGACACATGGAGCGGGCCGTTGCGCTCATCGAGGCGTGGTGCAAGGCGCAGCCCGTCCGCGGGCTCACCGTCGAGGTCGTGCGCCTCGAGGGCCGCTCCCCGCTCATCTTCATGGAAGTGCCCGGCCAGGGCCCCGACACGGTGCTCCTCTACGGTCACCTCGACAAGCAGCCGGAGATGATCGGCTGGCGCGCGGGCCTCTCCCCGTGGGAGCCCGTGCGCGAGGGCGACAAGCTCTACGGGCGCGGCGGCGCCGACGACGGTTACTCCGCCTTCGCCTCGATCGCAGCCCTGCGCCTCCTGCAAGAGCAGAACATCCCCCACGCCCGCTGCGTGATCGTGATCGAGGCCGGCGAGGAGAGCGGGAGCCCCGATCTGCCCGCGTACATCGACGCCCTCGCCGCCCGCATCGGGAGCCCTTCGCTCGTCGTGTGCCTCGACTCCGGCTGCGGCAACTACGACCAGCTCTGGTCGACGACCTCGCTGCGCGGCCTCGTCGGTGGCAACCTCAAGGTGCAGATCCTCACCGAGGGCGTGCACTCCGGCGGCGCGACCGGCATCGTGCCGTCGAGCTTCCGCATCCTGCGGCAGATCCTCTCCCGCATCGAAGACGAGCACACCGGCCGCGTGACCCTCGAAGCGCTGCATGTGCCCATCCCCGAGGGCCGCGCGGCGCAGGCCAAGGCCGCCGCCGAGACGCTCGGCGAAGAGCTGCACAAGGGCATGCCCTTCGTCGACGGCGCGCGCCCGATCTCCTTCGATCTCGGCGAGCTGATGCTCAACCACACCTGGCGCCCCGCGCTCGCGGTGACCGGGGTCGAGGGCATCCCGTCGCTGGAGAACGCCGGCAACGTGCTGCGCCCCTACACGACGGTGAAGCTGTCGATGCGCATCCCGCCGCGGCTCGACTCGCAGAAGGCGACAGCCGCGCTGAAGAGCGCCCTGGAGAAGGACCCTCCGTATGGGGCACACGTGACGTTCGAGACCGAGAAGGCCGGCACGGGCTGGGACGCGCCGCCGCTCGCCCCGTGGCTGGAGGCCGCGACGGATCAGGCGTCGCGCGCGTACTTCGGGAAGCCCGCCATGGCCATGGGCGAGGGCGGGAGCATTCCTTTCATGGGGATGCTGGGTGAGAAATTCCCCGAGGCGCAGTTCTTGATCACCGGCGTGCTCGGCCCGCAGTCGAACGCGCATGGGCCGAACGAGTTTTTACACTTGCCGACTGGCAAGAAGCTGACCTGCTGTGTGGCGCAGGTGATCGCGGCGCATTTTGCGCGGTGAAGGGCGAACGGAGGCCGTCAACCGCAGATGAGCAAGGGATGGCATGAGACCGCGGCTCGAAGTTGTTGCGGCAGTCATCTCCGCGTCGGTTGGCGGCGGCCTCGGGACCTCTTGTGGCAAGTCGAGCACATGTGAGGAAGCCGTGCAAAAATTGGAGGAATGCCTCCATATTTCCGCGTGTGTAGAGGTCGAGTGTCGACGCCCGGTGGAAGCGTGCGAACCACCGACGATGTGTGCTGCCGAATGTATCAACGAAGCATCCTGTGCTGAAATCAAGGATGCCTTCAGTGAGAAGCCTACGATAGTATCGAAGCTCTTCACCGTCTGCGTGATGGCATGCACCCCCAAGGAATGATCGCAAGAAAAGGTCTCTCCCCGGCGTCGACGGAGACCGGTGCCAGCCCTATGAAAGGAGGCGCGGCCGTCCACTCCTGTAGCGGCTTCTGGTGGAAGAAGCGCACCGCCTGCGTGGCGCAGGTGATCGCGATGCCTCTCGCGTGGTGAGGGTCGACTTGCGCGCCTCCGGGTCCTCGGGCACGATCGGCCCATGGGTCACCCCGCCGAAGCTCGCCGGCTCGCCTGCTACGCCGACCTCGAAGCCGCGCCCCCGGGGCAATTGGCCGAGCTCGTGGGTGGGCAGCTCTACCTGTTCCCCCGGCCTGCGCCGCGGCACGCCTTCGCAGCCGGCCAGGTGCACCTCAAGATCGGCGGCCCCTTCGGGATCGACGGGCGGCCCGGCGGGTGGTGGATCTTGCCGGAGCCCGAGATTCGCTTTGCCAACCCGGGCACGGTCGACGGCTTCGACGTGGCCTCTCCCGACCTCGCGGGGTGGCGGCGCGAGCGCGTCCCGGACTTGCCCGAGACGGCCTACTGGGAGATCGCTCCAGACTGGGTCTGCGAGGTGCTGAGCCCCTCCACGAAACAGCACGATCGGACCGTCAAGATGCCGCTCTATGCGAGCGCGGGCGTGTCGCACGCCTGGCTCGTCGACCCCATCGCGCGCACCCTGGAAGCGTATGCGCTGGGCCGCGATCGCCACTGGAAGGCACCGGCGATCTACCGCGAGAAGGTGCGCGTGCGCGCCGAGCCCTTCGAAGCGATCGAATTTCCCCTCGATCGTCTGTGGGTCTGACTCGTCGAGGACGAGCCCGGCGCCCCAACGACGAGCGCGGGCTCCGTCACTTTGCCAGCGCGCACTGATTGGCGCAGTCGAGCAAGCTCTTGGACACCGCGGTGGGTGTTCCGCTGAACGAATCCGTGATGGCGGCACAATCCGCGCTGTTGATGCATTGTGATATGCAGCGGACACTCGGCTGGTCGCACCCGCACTCCTTCTGGTCGCATTCACCCATGAATGCGCTCGGCGGTTGGTCCAAGCACTCGGCCAGGTGATCCCTCGCTTTCTGGCACTCATCGCGATTATCGCAGCCGGACAGCGCTGCCAGGACGATGATCGCGCTGTGTATGACGAACCATCGGTAACGCTGAAGTCGTGCCATGATCAATCAGCGTAGCTGAACCGGACGCAAAATCAAGGGAGCACGAGGCGATGGATCATGCGCGGATCCGGATCCACGCGATACTCTACAGAGCCGGCCCCTATGAAGTGGGGCGCGCCCCTCCTCTTCTGTAGCGATCTGTGATGTAAGGAGATCACCCGCGCCACACCGCGGGTGATCTCCTCTCACCTCACGCGGTCACTTGCACACCCCGGCGCCGTCGCACATCTTGCCTCCGCCGCACGCCGTCCCTGCCGCGGACGGCGGGTGGCTCCCCATCCCGGTCATACACACCTCGTCCGTGCAGGGATTGCCATCATCGGCCGGCTTGTCAGCGTCGTCGTCGAACGGTGTCTCGTTACCCATCCCGTCGCACTTGACGCCCTTGCAGTCGCCCGCCATCGGGTCGGGCAGCACATCGGTGCTCATCACCATGGTGCAGCCCACGCCCGGATCGCAGGTCGGCTTCACGCAGCTCGTGGGGGCGCCGCACTGGAAATCCTTGGTGCACTGGCACATGCCATTGGCGTCACAGATCTTGTTGGCCGCGCACGAGACGCCGGCCGCCTCGTTCGGGTGGCTCTCCACGCCGTCCTTGCAGACGTCCTTGGTGCACGGATTGCCGTCGCCCGGCATCAGATCGTCGTTGTTGGTGTGCTCGCACATGCCACCATTGCACGCGTCGTCGGTGCAGGGGTTCTTGTCGTCGCAATCGGTGGCGCATCCGCCGCCCGCGCCGCCGGCTCCGGACGTGGTGGTCGCCGTGGTCGTCGCCGTGCTGGTGGATCCTCCACCGGTGCCCGTGGTGCCCGAGCTGCTCGACGAGCAGGCGATCGCCGTCGCGCCGAGGGCGAGGAGCAAGGCGGCCGCGCCGGGTAGAGCGGGGCGGAGCGCCCCGGAGGGGGGATTGAATCGAGAACGAGTAACCATGGGTGCCTCCTGCTGACAAAAAAGGATCTCCAAGGGCGCCCGGCGGATGCCGGCGCCTGGACGCGCCCGCCCGTTATTCCTGGACTGCGCGACCACGTCAAGCTTTCTCCCCGTCGCCATTGACGCGAATCCTGGGCGGAGCGCGCCATTGCGTGCAAGAGTGACGATGAATGTTCAATGGGGAGGGAGCCTTGCCGCGAGGAGCCGTTTGGTGGTCTGTGCGGTCGAATTTCAACGCAAAGGCGCAAAGGCGCAAAGGCGCAAAAAAGAAAAAAGCATTCGTTCGAACAGGATAACCCCCGTTGCCGTTGCCGTCGCCGTCGCTGATCTGCCTTCCTCCCCCAGATCACCAGCTCGATGGAAATTTCCAAGAGCCCTACAATCGACCGCTCGATTGAATAAACCCGGAACTCCCCCATGCCCCGCCTGTCTCCCGTCCCCGAGGAGGTTCACATGCGTGAAGCGTTCATTTCCGGCGGGTGGGGCATGTATCCCACCCTGGTCTTCGGCCTCTTGATGATCGGGGCCTCGGTCCGCTATGCGATCCGCCCTGAAAAGCGGGCTGTCCCGCTCCTCGTCAGCCTCGGCATCATGTCGTTGCTCTCCGGTGCGCTCGGCTTCGTGACGGGGGTGATCAAGAGCTTCCTGGCGATGGGCCAGGTCAAGCCGGATGAGCGCTGGATCTGGATGCTCGGCGTCGGCGAGTCGCTCAATGTCATGGCCCTCGCCCTGGTGCTCGCGCTCCTCGCCAGCCTGGTGGCGACGGTCGGCGTCTATCGCCTCTCCCGCGTGCCGCCCGAGCCCGAGATCGCCTGATCGCGCTCAATCATCGTCCCGATCGGGAGAGCGCGCGCCTTGCTTCCAGCGCAGCGCGCGCGCCCGCATCGCCGGGGTCAGCGATTCGAGCGGACGGCCGCGCATCGCCCGCACCACCTGGGCGGCGAGGCCCGGTTGTCGGTCTTCCTCGGAGAAATCCCACAACTTGGTCAGCTCTTCTTCCGCCGGGGAGACAGGCGCCTTTGCCGCGCTCCCCTCGGCGCCGTGGGGCGCCTTGTTCTTCGGCTCGGCCCCGCATCCGAGAGGCCAGCTCCGCGGGGTGCGCTCGAAGGGGGTGTAATCGGGGGTGGAGGTGAAGATATCGTAGGGGATCATCGCCCCGGCGACCTGCCGGTTGGGGTAGGGCAAGCCGAGGATATGGGCGTAGATCTTGTGGATGCTCGCCATGTCGATATGGCTCTTCGAGACATAGCCGCGCTTGACCCACGGTGAGACCATCACGAGCGGTGTCCTGTGCCCGTCCACATGCTCGCCGCCCGAGCTCGGGTCGTCCTCGGTGATGATGATGAGCGAGCTCTTCCAGAGCGGGCTGTGCGAGATGGCGTCGAGCATCATCCCTGTCGCCTCGTCGTTGACGGCGCACATCGTCTCGGGTGTCGGGTTGTCGGAGCTGACGCCGACGGTGTGGTCGTTCGGCAGCGTCTGGTAGACGAAATTCCCTAGATCGCAGCCGATCCGCACGCGCCCTGCGGCGTAACATGCCTTGGGCAGGTCGTTGCCGGTGATGGACTGGCCGACGCCCGGGTAGTGGAAATCGAGCACAGGCTGTGTCCCCGGGGGCAGGTCGGGCGCGCCGTCGATCTCGCCGAGGATGTTGAACGGCACGTCGTTGTGGAACAGCCAGTCGAAGAGCGAGCCCTCTTCGGGCCGGCCCACGGGGATGACGCCGCCGCCCGGGATGGCGCGGGGCGAGTCGGCGCGCGAGCCGGAGATGGCCCAGGTGCGCTCGTTGAAATCGCTGGATCGCGCGTAGGTGGCGAGCACATGCCCCTGCGTCGAGAAGACCGCATCGGTGTAGTAGTTGTCGCTGAAGGCGAAGGAGCGCGCCGCCACTCGCAGGTTGTGCCAGATGGCATCCATGTCTTCCGAGGAGGCTTTGAGCGTGTAGGTGGGCTCGCCGTCGGCGCCTACCATGTCTCCGAAGAGCGAGTCGAAGTTCTTGTTCTCGCGGAGGATGAAGAAAATATGGTCGATGACCGGGGATTTCTCCTGGTTCGTCGACGGAACCGGGAAGTCGTGGGCGCCGTCGGGGCATGCCACGGTCGGGGCGCCGGCCACGCCGCCCACGTCGTTGTCCTCGTCGATCTGGGCGTCGCCCGCCGCGAGATCGGCCGCGCTCGGCGCGGGGATGACGGCCACGCTCCCCTTCATCCGCTCGCCGATGTCGTCGTCGCCGAAGCCGAAGGGCATGGGGATGGGGCCGCCGCCGTGGCCGCGGAGGGTGGTGACGACCACGTCCCCGCCTGCGCGCGCCACCACGCCGGAGGGCCAGAAGCTCGCGCCGAGGCGCCCGGTGCGGGTCAATACGGGCGGCGTCTTGCCGAGGTCGACATCGAAGGCGACGACGGCGTTCTCGCCGCCGAGGGCCACGTAGAGGCGGGATTTTTCGGCGTCGAAGGCGAGCGCGCAGGGCTCCTGTCCGCGCAGGGCCTTCGGGTCGGGCTCGATGGGGATGGTGCTGGTCTCGGACGTGACGCGATCGACGAGCGTGAGGCTGTCGGCGTTGGCGGCGGCGACGACCATGAAGCGCGCGTCGAGGAAGGCCATGCCTTCGGGGTTCTTGCCCGTGGGGTAGCTCGCGGTGACGGCGGGCATGGTCGGGTCGGAGAGGTCGATGACCTTGACCTGCTTGTCGGCCCACATCGAGACATAGGCGCGCGATCCGGTGAGATCGTGGGGATCGATCGCGACGGCGAAGCTCTCGGTGGCGCCGACGCTCACCTGGCCGAGGAGCTTGCCGTAGTCGGGCCCGGCGGCGATCGCGTACACGAGCACGGCCTTGTCGTCGGCCATCGAGGCGACGAGCTTCGTTCCGTCGGGCGAGACGGCGACGCCGGAGACGTAGCGCGGGCCCTTGTCGCCCGGCGGGACGGCGAGCGAGGAGGCGTCGTCGCGGGTGAGCGCGCCCGTCGCGGGATCGAGCGTGAGCGCGTGGATGAGCGCGTCGTGGCTGCTCACGTATACGCGCCCGGGCGGGACAAAGGCGACGCCGGAGTTGAGCGTCTCGGGGGCGACGAATTTGACGATCCCCGCCACCGGCTCTTCGCCCTGGGCGAGCTTCTGGGTGTCGACGGAGCGCACGGCATGCTCGTCGAAGCCGGTCTCGACGGTGAGGACGAAGGGCGTGCCGGGCACGTCGATCACCTGGCTCGTGAGGCCGCCGATCACGTCGTCGAGGATCTTCTCGTGGCCTGCCGGGCGGACGCGGCGGCCATCGGGGAGGACGAAGACGCCCACGTGATCCTTGTCTGCGCCGCTCCTCCGGAGGGCCTCGCCCGAGGGCGCTGTGGCCACGCAGGAACCCTTGTTGACGGCCGGGTACGTCGTGTCCCAGTCGCCGCAGCTCTCGGCGTGGGGGACGCTCTTCCAGTCGCCGAGGGACGGGCATGCGTAGGGCGCGTTCTGCTCCTTGCACGTGTCGTTGGGGCACTCGTACGCGCAGGACTCGGGGGGCGGGTCGTAGACGCTGACCGGGTCGATCTGGCCGCCGGATCCGCCGGTGCCGGAGCTGGTGGAGGAGCCGGTGGTGCCGGTGGGGGAAGAGCCGCCGCCGCACGCGGCGAGGGAGGCCGTGGCGGACAGGGCGAGGAGCGAGGCGAGGGCAAGTCGGCGCATTGCCTTGGATTATGGGCGCTGCGGCTGCGCGCCGGAACAGCGAACCTCGCGCGTCACGGGATAGTTGGCAGCCGAGGGGGGCCGGTGCGATCCTCCCCGCGATGCGCCCCTGGGCCCTTACGCCGTTCGTCCTCGTCCTCGCTGCTCTCCTGCCGGCCTGCGGCCCCTCGAACAAGGCCGCCGACAGCGCCTGGTCGCAGGAGTCCGAGGAGAAATTCCGGCCGCTCCGCCAGACCGAGGCCCTCAACCCGCCCACCAAGGCCGAGATCGCGGCCTCGCAGACGGCCTTCCTGGGCGTCCGGCACGATCTCATGCTCACCGACGCGGCCCGCCCGGCGCGCTGCACCTGCCTGGCCGTCGAGGTCGGCGCGCCCGGCGATCCGAGCTTCTTCTGGACGGCGGGCAGCCCGCCGGACATCGGCAAGGACGCCCTCGCGGTGGCCATCAGCGGCAACGTGAGCGACTGCCTCGGGGGCGATCCGAGCCCGCAGAAGCGCCGCCCGTCGATCTCCGCGGTCGATCAGGAGAACGACGACGTGATCATCGAGGTGGAGGACCTGCCCGAGGGCCGGCCGCTCGCGTCGGGCGCGATCATCCCGAAGCCGGGGCCCAAGGGCGCCGTGTACGTTCGCCCGCAAAACGCAAGGGTTTTGTACGCCAAGGGCGGCTTCGCCGGCCGCTGCAAGGTGCGGTAGCCGCGCGGCCGCGCCGCGGGGAAAAGCCCGCCGGCGGGGCGCAAGCGGGGGCGCGCGGATCGGCGAAAAAGCTGCTCTCGACCTCTCCCTCGTCCCGGTCTAGCGTCCGGGCTCGGATGCAGGGCGGCCTTGGTCGCCTGCTCCCGGAGCGAGAAGACCATGGCGAAGCAAATCTATTTCTTTGGGTCCGGACACGCCGACGGCGACGCGACCGAGAAGAACCTCCTCGGCGGCAAGGGCGCCGGGCTCGCCGAGATGACCCGCCTGGGCATCCCCGTCCCGCCGGGGTTCACCATCACCACCGAGGTCTGCAACGCCTTCTACGCGAACGGCGCCGCGCTGCCGGAGGGCCTCGCCGCCGAGGTCAAGGCCGCCATCGAGAAGGTGGGGGCGATCGTGGGCGCGCGCTTCGGCGACGCGACCCAGCCGCTGCTCCTCTCGGTCCGGTCGGGCGCGCGCGCCTCGATGCCCGGGATGATGGACACGATCCTGAACCTCGGCCTCAACGACACGATCGCCGAGGGCCTGGCGAAGCGCACGCAGAACCGCAGGTTTTCGCTCGACGCGTACCGCCGCTTCATCCTCACCTACGCCGACGTGGTGCTCGGCGTGCACCGCCAGCGCTTCGACGCGGCGCTGATCCAGGCCCGGACGAAGGCCGCCGAGCGCCTCGGGGTCGATGTCTCCCGCCTCAACCACGCCGAGCTCGAGCGCAAGGTGCCGGACTCGAAGCTCGACGAGGCGGCGCTCGCCGAGCTCGTGAAGGAAGAGAAGCGCATCGTCCTCGAGGCGACGGGCAAGGCCTTCCCGGACGACCCGTTCGAGCAGCTCTGGGGCGCGATCGGCGCGGTCTTCCAGAGCTGGTACAACCCGCGGGCCAAGGTCTACCGTGGCATGCACGACATCCCCGAGAGCTGGGGCACGGCGTGCAACGTCCAGGCGATGGTCTTCGGCAACCTGGGCGACGACTCGGGCACCGGCGTGGCGTTCACGCGCGATCCGTCGACGGGCGAGAAGCGCTTCTTCGGCGAGTGGCTCCCGAACGCGCAGGGCGAGGACGTGGTGGCCGGCGTGCGCACGCCACATCCGGTCGCGCGTGAGAGCGGCGACGACGGCAACTCGCTCGAAGCGCGCATGCCCCAGGCCTACGCCGAGCTCACCACGATCTACAAGAAGCTCGAAGCGCACTTCCGCGACATGCAGGACCTGGAGTTCACCATCCAGGACAGGAAGCTCTACCTGCTCCAGTGCAGGAACGGCAAGCGCACCGGCCGCGCGGCCGTGCGCATCGCCGTGGAGATGGCGCACGAAGGCCTGATCACCGAGCGCGAGGCCGTGCTCCGGGTCGATCCCGAGTCGATCGATCAGCTCCTCCACCCGAGCATCGATCCGGCGGCGCCGAAGAAGCTCATCGCGCGCGGCCTGCCGGCGAGCCCGGGCGCGGCGAGCGGGCAGGTGGTCTTCACCGCCGACGAGGCCGAGCGCCGCGCGGGGCAGGGCAAGGCCGTGATCCTCGTGCGCGCGGAGACCTCGCCGGAGGACATCCACGGGATGAAGGCCGCCCGCGGCGTGCTCACCGCCCGCGGCGGGATGACGAGCCACGCGGCCGTCGTCGCCCGCGGGATGGGCAAGAGCTGCGTGGCCGGCTGCTCGGCGGTGGCGGTCAGCCACGAGCACGAGTCGGCGACCATCACGATCTACGACGCCTCCGGCCACCCGGCCGAGACGATCCAGCTCAAGTCCGGCGACGTGATCACCCTCGACGGCGGATCGGGCCAGGTCTTCCTCGGCGCGGTGCCGACGGTGCCCGCCGCGCTGAGCGGCGAGTTCGCCGAGCTGATGACCTGGGCCGACAAGGCCCGCGGCCTGCACGTGCGCGCCAACGCGGACACGCCGCACGACGCCCGCACCGCGCGCAACTTCGGCGCCGAGGGCATCGGCCTCTGCCGCACCGAGCACATGTTCTTCGACGAGGAGCGGATCGCCGCCGTGCGCGAGATGATCCTCGCGGGCGATCTCGAGGCCCGCCAGCATGCCCTCGCCAAGCTGCTCCCCTTCCAGCGCGACGATTTCGTGGGCGTCTTCCGCGCCATGGCCGGCCTGCCCGTGACCATCCGCCTCCTCGATCCGCCGCTCCACGAGTTCCTCCCCCGCGACGAGCCGACGCTCGCCCAGCTCTCGAAGACCATGGGCGTCTCCGTGAGCGACCTCGAACGGAAGAACGAGGAGCTCGCCGAGTACAACCCCATGCTCGGCCACCGCGGCGTGCGCCTCGCGATCACCTACCCGGAGATCTACGAGATGCAGACCCGGGCGATCCTCGAGGCGGCATGCGAGGTCGCGGCCTCCGGCGTCGAGGTGAAGCCGGAGATCATGATCCCGCTCAGCATGACGAAGAAGGAGCTGCTCATCACCAAGCAGATCATCGACGCATGCGCGCAGAAGGTCTTCGCCGAGAAGGGCCGCACCCTCGAGTTCCACTACGGGACGATGATCGAGCTGCCCCGCGCGGCCGTCGTCGCCGGCGAGCTCGCGACCGTGGCCGAGTTCTTCAGCTTCGGCACCAACGACCTGACGCAGACGACGCTCGGCATCTCGCGCGACGACGCGGGCAAGTTCCTCGGCGCCTACATCGAGGCGGGCATCTTCCCGAAGGATCCGTTCCAGACCATCGACACCGTGGGCGTCGGCGCCCTCGTGAAGATGGCCTCGGATCGCGGTCGCGAGGCCCGCCCCGGGATCAAGCTCGGCGTCTGCGGCGAGCACGGCGGCGACCCGGCCTCGATCCGCTTCTTCTCCACGCTCGGCCTGAGCTATGTCTCCTGCTCGCCCTACCGCGTGCCGATCGCCCGCCTCGCCGCCGCGCAGGCGGCGCTCCTCGGCGAAGGTGGGGCGCGGCAGACCACGGCCTAGGCGCTCCGAGCTTCATGAACGTCCTCGTCTTCACCAACCTGTACCCGTCCACGGTCGACCCGACCCTGGGGATGTTCAACCAGCACACGTTCAACGCCCTCGCCAGGCGGTGCCCGGTGCGCGTCGTGGCCCCGATCCGGGCGTGGGCGCGCTTCAACCGGCCGCTCGACGTGATCCGCCCGCTCCACGAGCACTACACCGGCCTCGACGCGATCTTCCCGGCCTACTGGTCGATCCCGTCGGCGCCGGTGCTCCACGGCGCGGGCATGTACCTCTCGTCGTACCCCTGGGTCTCGCGGCTCCGGCGCTCGTTCCCCTTCGACGTGATCGTCGCCGCCTGGGCCTACCCCGACGCCGTCGCCGCCGCGCGCCTCGCCCAGCGCTGGGACGTGCCGCTCGTCACGGCGGTGCTCGGCTCCGATGTCTACGAGCTGCCGCGCGCCTTCTTCGGCCTCAAGCCGCAGATCGAGTGGGGCCTCGGGCGGGCGCAGCGGGTGCTCTCCGTGAGCCGCGCGATGGCCGACCGCGTGGCCGAGCTCGGCGTGCCGCGCGAGCGGGTGATCGTGCAGCACAACGGCGTCGACGGCGAGCGCTTCGCCGTGCGCGACCGCGACGCCTCGCGCGACGCGGTGGGCCTGCCCCACCGGCGGAAGGTGATCGGCTACGTCGGCAACCTGCGCACCGAGAAGGGCTCGGACGTGCTGATCGAGGCGATGGACCACCTCGTCAACAAGCTCGGCGTGAAGGACCCCGAGCTCGTCATCGTCGGCAGCGGCGAGCTCGGCCCCTCGCTCGAAAAGCGGGTCGGCGCACTTGGTTTGAGCTCCAACGTTCGCTTCGCCGGCCGCAAGCTGCACGACGAGATCCCCCGCTGGATGAACGCCTTCGACGTCTTCTGCCTCCCGAGCCGGCGCGAGGGCTGCCCCAACGTGATCCTCGAAGCGCTGGCCTCGGGCAAGCCCGTCGTCGCCTCGAACGTGGGCGGCATCCCCGAGCTCGTCGACGAAAAGAACGGGATCCTCGTCCCCTCCGAGAGCCCCGCCGCCCTGGCCCAGGCCTTCAAGGACGCGCTCGAGCGATCCTGGGACCCCGAGGCGCTCCGGGGGAGCGTACAGTTTCTCTCCTGGGACGCGGTGGGCGCGACCTACTTCGACCTCTTGAGCACCGTGATCGACGAGTGGAGGCGACGCTGATGGCCGCGAGCGCTGCGAGCAAGGAGAGCCCCGTGAAGGACACGCTGAAGAAGCTGGGCGTCTCCGTCGGATCGATCGTCTTCCTGGTGCTCCTCCTGGAGATCGGCTTCCGGATCTTCTACGTCGACAACACGCTGACGCTCGACCTCGACCCCGAGCTCTACTGGTTCCCGCGCCCGAGCCAGAAGACGGCCGAGGTGACGATCAACAGCGTCGGGCTCCGCGGCCCCGAGACGAAGGAGAAAGACCCGACGCGCTTCCGCATCCTCACGACGGGCGACTCGTTCACCTTCGGTGATCGCGTGACCGACCCGGAGAGCTGGCCGGCCCAGCTCGGCGCGCTGCTCGACAAAGACAAGGCCATCCACCCGGGCGACAAGCGGCCGATCGAGATCCTCAACGGCGGCGGCCCCGGCTGGGGCATCTTCCAGATGGAGCGCTACCTGCGCCGCGCCATCCCCCGCTACCAGCCCGATCTCGTGATGCTCACCATCACCCCGATCGACATCTACCGGCAGCCCTTTACCTCCGAGCAGCTCGCCGCCTACATCAAGAGCCAGGAGCGCCGCAAAGCCCTGCGCGACGCGAGCGTGTTCCTCACCTTCATCGCCCGGCGCGTGGTGCGCCTCCAGCAGGGGCACCGCGCGGTGCCGAACGAGATGGGCGAGGACGCCGACAAGGACGCGCTCTGGGGCAAGGACAGCGCGCGGATCAAGGCCTTGATCGAGGAGTTTTCCGGCAAGACGAAGTTCATGCTCCTCGTGCTGCAAGACTTCTCCAAGGAGCACGACTGGGTGGCCGAGCATGTCGGCGCCTTCGCCGGCTCGATGAGCACGCCCTTCTTCGATCTCGGTCCCACCTACACCGGGATGACGAAGGACGGCCTGACCGTGGTGGGCGACGGGCACCCGAACGGCAAAGGGCACGGGATCACGGCCAAGGCGATCGAGGAGATGCTGTTCGCGAAGGGCTGGGCGGAGAAGCCGTAGAGCTCGCGGCGCGCTGTCTTCGTCGGGTCAGCTCGGTCGAGCCACGTGACCCAGAGACCGCAGATCGTGCAGCCACGCGATCCAGTGATCGCCCACGTCA
>JAXLYT010000037.1:0-109216 GCA_046351295.1 Byssovorax sp. | reverse complement strand
GCCTTGCCGATGCCATCCAGGATCCCCCGGGCGATCCGGAGCGCCTCGGCCACCTTCGGGCGCCCCTCCGCGAGCACGGCCGAGAGCGTCCTGCCGCGCACGAGCTCCATGGCGATGTACACGCGCCCCTCGTCCTCGCCGACCTCGTAGATCGTCGCGATGCTCGGGTGGCTCACCGCAGCGGCCGAGCGCGCCTCACGGAGCAAGCGCCGCCGCCGCTCCTCGTCGTCGATGAGGGCCGGCGGAAGCACCTTGAGCGCCACGTCGCGCCGCAGCGCCTCATCCGCGGCGCGGTAGACGACCCCCATCCCGCCCCGGCCGAGCATCGCCGCCACCCGGAAGCGCCCGATCCGCGCACCGACGAGATCCGCGGCACGCGGCGGCGCGTCGTCGACGCGGGCGATCTCGCGGAGGAGCTGGTCGGACGAGGACGCGCCGACGTCGAGCGTCGTGTCCGCTCCCGGTGTGGCGTCCCCGCCTGTCTCCTCGGTGACGGCGCTCACGGTCTCGCCGGCGACCCCACCGGCCGCGTTGGTCGGGAACATCCTCGTCGCATGCCGGCGTCTATCGAAGCGAAAGGCCCTCGCCGCGTCAAGGGCGCCCGCCCCGCCCAGCCATCAGCTCGATTCGCGCTTCGGGACGATCAGCCCCTCGCGCCGCGCGGCCGCGTAGAGCTTCTCCTTGATCGTCTGGAACCGCTTCCGGAGCCGCGCGGCCTCGCGCACGAGGGCGTCGCCCTCGAGGGGTGCGGCCTCGTCGTCGTGGAGGACGTGGGCCAGGTCGTTCCAGGGCAGCTCCTGGTCCACCCGCAGCATCAGCAGCGCCTGCTCCTCCGGGGGCAGTGCCTCGCGCAACGACAGGAGGCGGCTCTTACGGTGGTGCAGCGCGGACGACGACGCCTCGCGGTGGATCTGCTGCACGAGGACCGACAGCGCCGACCCCTCGGGCAAGGCCTCGTGGCGCGCGTCGCGCCGCCGCGCATCCCGGCGCTGGCGGAGCGAGCACTTGCGCGCGATCGCGTAGGCCCACGTGCGGAAGGAGCAGTGCCACGCGAAGCCCGGGAGCCCGCGCCAGAGGCCCTCGGCGAACAGCGAGAACGACTCGGAGGCGCTGTCCTCGTCGCGCCGGTGCAGCGCGAACAGGAAGTTATGGATCTCGTGGCCGTAGCCGCGCAGCGCTGTGTCGGCGGCGCCCTCGAAATCGCCGCATCCATGCCGGCTCCGGATCTGTGCCTCCAGCGCAGCGCGCTCCGTCCCGTCCATGGCCCTTGACGATACCCGAGGACGGGGAGCGCGAGGAGACGTCTGGTGTCGCGCAGGAAACCGGCTCAGCGCACGAGCCCGAGGCGCTGTCCCACCCGCTGAGCATTCTGGGCGATCGCGGGCTCGCGGCTTTGCGTGAGCGCGCCGATCGTCGCCCCGTACATCTGCGCCTCGGGGCCGGGGCCGAGGTGCTCGGCGGCGGCGAGGCCGAGCCATTGATCGGCGGGCCGCGGGCTCTGGAGCAGCCCCGCGATCTGCGGGCCGTCGAGCGCGGGCAGCGACGCCGTGCCGAGGAGCGCTTGCCGCGCCGCATGCGCGCCGGGGCCCTGGATCTCCAGGCTGCGCAAGGTCGTGCCGGGGTCGAAGGCATAACGGATCTGGACGGCCTCTCCTTGCCACAGAGCGCTCGCGGGCTCGCCCGGCTGGACGGGCGGCCCGGGAGGCGCCATCACGCGCAGCCCTGCGCGCGACATGCAATCGGAGAGGTGGTTGAAGGTGCAGTCGGGCCGGAGGACGAGGCGAATCGCGCCTTGTCCCGGCGGGGTTTGCGCGGCGGCCGGCGCGTATCCGCCGGGAGCACCGTAGGGGGCCTGGCCGTATCCGCCGCCCATCGGGGCCTGGCCGTATCCGCCGCCCATCGGTGGAAGTCCGTAGCCACCGGGAGGACCGCCGAAGCCACCGCCCCGCGGGTTCAGGTCGATGCGATGGGCCATCCGCTTCTGCTCGCGCGCCTGTTCGACGATCCAGTAGATGCCCCCCGCGACCAGGGCGAGGAACAGGAAGAACACACTGATGACGAGCTGGGCCATGGCGTCCGACTAATACCAGCCGGGGCGCCGCTCTGCGACGGCGCCGGAGGGGCGACGGCCGCGAGCAGCGGCGGGGACGGCGCGCTCAGCGGCCCTTGCCGAGCGTCGCCCCGAGGCGGAACGCGAGGCCCACCCCGCACAGGGTCGTCACCCACAGGAGGCCGAAGATGGGCAGGCCGAGCGACGGCCAGATGCCCATCACCACCGCGCCGATGAAGAAGGCGGCGGCCGGCCAGAGCAGCCAGAGCCGCGTCTGCACGGCCATCGCGGCGAAGCCGATGCCCAGCATCGCGGTGCTCACGTGGGCGTCCTCGAAGGGCGGACGGCCGCGCGCGTAGGCGGCCACGCCGTTGATCACGCAGCCGAGCACCACCGCGCCCCAGCCCACGAGCACGCGCGGGGAGAGGAGGTTGTCGCGGGCGCCGCTCCCGCGCAGCCGCACGAGCGCGTAGACGCCGGCGAAGAGGGCGAGCGAGATCCAGATCGCGCCCATCACCGGCACGGTGCTCGAATAGGCCTGGCGCTGGGCTGCCCAGCTCAGCGCGGCGCCGGCGCCGCCGAGCGCGCCGGTCACCAGGAACACCGCGCTGAGGGCCGGGGCGATGGCGGACCAGTCGAGCCTCCGGGCCGTGTCGCGCAGCGCCGACAGCTCGGCGGTCTCGGCGTCGAGGCGCGCCTTGAGGGCGGCCACCTGGGCGCGGGCGGCGGCGGTGTCCACGTCGGGCAGGAGGCGCGTCGCGAGCGCCAGATCGCCCGCGGCGACGGCGTGGTCGAGGTGCATGCGGCAGAGCGCGTCGCGGCCCTCGCGCGCCTCGGCGGCGCCCTCCCACACGGCGAGCGCGCGCTCGAAGGCGAAGCGGCCGACCGTCGCGGCCTGCTCGACGGCGCGCGCGTGGCCGGCCTGGTCGTCGGGCGCGGCGGCACCGAACGCCTCGATCGCGGCCTTCATCCGGGTGAGGGCCTCGCGCCCGTCGTCGATGAGCGCATAGGCGGCCCGGTGCTCCAGGAAGGCCTCGAGCGCGGCCTGGAACGACTCGACATCGGGGTAGCGGTCGTCGGGCTCGCGAGCCATCGCGCGACGCACGATGGCGGTGAGCTCGCGCGGCACGTCGTCGGGGTACGGCAGGGGGCGGCTCTCGATCGCCTGCTCCAGCACCTCGCGCACGGAGCCGCCGGTGTGCGGCGCGCGCCGGGTGAGCACGGCATGCAGGCATGCGCCGAGCAGGTAGACATCGGTGCGCACGCTCTGCCGCTCGCCCTCGCCGCGAGCCAGCTCCGGGGCCATGAAGCCCGGCGTCCCGGCCGGGCTGCGCACCGCGGACACATGGAGGATGCCGCTCCGATCGCAGGCCTCGGCGTCGAGGCCCACGGCCACGCCCCAGTCCATCACCAGCACCTGCCCGAGCTCGCCGACCATCACGTTGTCGGGCTTGAGATCGCGGTGGAGGATGCCCTGGCGGTGGGCGTAGGCGACGCCGTTGCACACCGCGAGCAGGATGCGCAGGTGCTCCTTGAGCGGGGTCGCGGCTGCGTCCGGCCCGTCGATGAGATCGCTCCACGAGGTGCCCTTGACGAGCTTCATGGCGAGCAGCGGGCTCCCGTCCTCGGCGCGGCTGAGCAGGTGGACGGGGACGATGTTGGCGTGCTCCAGGCGCGCGGTGATCCGCGCCTCGGAGAGGAAGTAGTGCTCCGCGGCGGGCCCCGGATCGCGCACCTTCTTCACGGCCACCTCGCGCTGGAGCGAGACCTGGAGCGCCCGCGAGACCACGCCCATCCCGCCCTCGCCGAGGGTGCTGCGGATCTCGAAGCGCTCCGCCGCTGGGCCGGGCTCCGCGCTGCGCTGCTGGATGGCCTCGTAGACCACCGAGGTGGGCAGGGAGACGTCGTCGAGCGGCGCGCTCGCCGCGGCCGGGGCGCGCGCGAGCAGCTCGCTCGGGCAGTAGGTGCGCCCGGCCGCCTCCGTCACGCCCAGCGTGCTCTCGAGCGCTTCGATGTCGGCCCAGGGCTTCACCGGCGCTCGGCCCTCTTCAGGTGGAGGATCTCGTCGTGGCCGAGCATCGCCTGGCAGAAGGGCGCGGCGGAGCAGGCCGAGAGGCCGAGGAGCAGGATCGCGAGGCGGCGCATGGAGCAGTTCTCGGCGCCACTCTACACCGCAACGATCGCGAAGCAGATCCCCATCCCCATCCCCATCCCGCTCCCGCTACCCCCTCCCGCTGCCCTCCCCTGGCGGGAGCGGGAGCGGATCAGATCGACGGAGGATCGTCCTTCGCGGGCGGCGCATGCAGATCGCGGAGCGGCTTCGGCGCTTCGAGGTGTGCCCCGCTCTTGCTGCGAAACAGGCGCTGCGCGGGGTAGATGCTGCGGTGGCCGGAGAGCAGGTAGGCGAGCACGCAGACGATCACGACGTGCGGGAAGACGGACGCGCCGAGCAGCTCCATGGCCATGATCGAGAGGGCGAGCGGTGTGTTCGACGAGGCGGCGAAGACGGCGGCGAGGCCGACGCCTGCGCCGAGCTCGATCGGGATGCCGAGCGGGCGCGCGAGGGCGCTGCCGAGCGCGGCGCCGACGAAGAAGAGGGGCGTCACCTCGCCGCCGAGGAAGCCGGCGCCGAGGGTGACGGCGGTGAAGAGGAGCTTCCACGCGAAGGCGTACGCGGGGAGCGTGGGGTCGGTGAAGGCGCGGACGATCACGGGCACGCCGAGGCCGAGGTAGTCGCTCGTGCCGGTGAGCTTCCAGAGGCCGACCACCACGAGGCCGCCGGCGAACATCCGGAGCGGGAGGCGGCGGAGGCGCTTCTCGCCCTGCTTCTTGAGCAGGTGCGTCAGCTCGATGAAGAGCGTGGTGACGATCGCGACGGCCGCCGCGAAGAGCGCGCCCACCCGGCATCAGAGCGGTGGAGCGGGACGAAGGGCGCCTGGGGATAGTGCGTGTGCGCGATGCCGAGGCCAGCACGCTGGAGGTCGCCCACGATGCCGGCGCGACGAGGGCGGCGCGAGCGCGTCGTACTCGATGCGCCCGAGGACGACGAACTCGAGGCCGAAGACGGCGCCGGCGATCGGCGTGCCGAAGACGGATCCGAAGCCGCCCGCGACGCCCGCCGCGAGGAGCTGGCGCCGCACCTGCTTGCTCACGCCGAGGCGGTGCGACAGAAAGTCGGTGAGGCTCGCGCCCATCTGCACGGCCGTGCCCTCGCGGCCGGCGCTGCCGCCGAAGACATGGGTGAGCACCGTGCCGAGGAGGACCATCGGCGCCATCCGGAGCGGGATCTCGGGGCCCTCGTCGTGGATGGTGTCGATGACGAGGTTGTTGCCCGCCTTGATCGATTGCCCGAAGCGCTCGTAGATCGCGCCGATCGCGAGGCCCGCGACGGGCAGCGTGTAGACGATGACCTCGTGGGACGATCGGAGCGCCGTCGCGCGCTCGAGCAGCCACAGGAAGAGCGCGGAGGCGGCGCCCGTGATCACGCCCACGAGGGAGCCGAGCAAGAGCCACTGGCCCAACGCGATGAACCGGTCGCGCCTCTTCATGCAGGGAGATTCCAGCCGGGCTCGGCCCTCGGCGGCGAGGGCGCCCGACGGTGCCGACGGGGCGCTCGGTCTGTCAAGGATAATTCGATTTTCGCGCGACGGCGCCGCAGAAGTCCCATTCCGAGTCGTTGCATCTTGCCTGTAAGAATCTTTCGCGATCGTCCGCGCTCCTCGCCTATACCGGAGCCTGGAGGTAACGATGCGAAAGTCTATCTTGGGTCCCTTGGCGGTTGGCACGGCGGCAGCGCTGTGGCTCATGGCTTGCGGTGGAGGCGGTGGGACGACCGGCTCGGGCGGCGGGTCGACGACCAGCACGACGACGACGACGACCGCCACCACCACGAGCGGGACGGGCGGCACCGGTGGGTCGACCACCACGAGCGGGACGGGCGGCACCGGCGGGTCGATGGGGAACTGCACCGAGGTCACCGTGACGAAGACGACGCGCGTGCTCTACGACGAGCAGAGCAACGCCTCCGTCTTCCAGCTCACGCTCGGCACGATGCTCGGAGACGCGGCGACGCTCGACCTCGGGCAGCTCGAGTTCTACGACCTGATGATCTCCGGCAAGATCGATCTGTCGGCCGGCGACGAGGCCAACTACGCGACCTGCAAGACCTGCGTGCGCGTGCTCGAGGACGCCGACGCGGCGGCCGGCACGGTGGGCAAGTTCTACTTCCAGAAGAGCGGCTCGGTCGATCTCGGGACGAGCGCGCTGCCGTCGGTCACCGGCGGTATCGACGACGTGACCCTCGTCGAGGTCACCATCGATCCGATGACCTTCGAGAGCACGCCCGTCGAGGGCGGCGCCTGCCTGCACATCACCAAGGTCGACTTCGCGTTCGACGCCATCCCGGGCACCTGGACCTGCGATCCGAACGGCTACGGCGATCACGGCGCCTGCGACTGCGGCGACTGCGGGGTGAAGGATCCCGACTGCGCGGACGCGACGAACCCCGTCTCCGGCTGCCTCGACGGGCAGACCTGCGCGACGGGCACCAAGTGCGAGGGCGTGCCCACGGCGTGGACCTGCGACAAGGCCAAGTACGGTGGCGGCGCCGGGAACGGCTGCGACTGCGCGTGCGGCGCGCCCGACCCCGACTGCGACCTGATGGGCGAGGCGGTGAAGGGCTGCATGGCGAACGAGGCCTGCACCGGCGGCGTCTGCATCCCCGAGGGGTGGACCTGCGATCCGACCTACTACAAGGACGGGACGTACTGCGACTGCGCCTGCGGCGCGTACGATCCGGACTGCATGGATCCGAACGCGACGCTCTTCGGCTGCCTCGACGGGCAGACCTGCCCGACGGGCCTCAAGTGCGAGGGCGTGCCCACGGCGTGGACCTGCGACGCGGCCCAGTACGGCGGCGGCGCCGGCAACGGCTGCGACTGCAAGTGCGGCGCGCCCGATCCGGACTGCGATCTGATGGGTGAGACGGTGAAGAACTGCGCGGCCGGCGAGAAGTGCGGCGGCGACGCCTGCTACCCCGCGGCCTGGACCTGCAAGCCGTCGTACTACAACGACAGCGTGTGCGACTGCGGCTGCGGCGTGCTCGATCCGGACTGCGCCGACAGCAAGGTCGCGTCATGCGCGTTCTGCGACGACATGGGCTCGTGCAGCGCGGACGCCTGCCCGGGCAGCATCGATCCGAACAACAACGCCGTCTGCAACTGACGCGCTCCCCGCGAGCCTCCGGCGCGCCGCGCTGCGCGCCGGGGGCCGCGACGCACACCGCTCCATCGCGGCGCCCGCGGAGGTGATCGCGTATGCTCCGCCGATGATCCCCGGCTTCTCCCGCGACGCGCTGATCCACGAGATCCTGATCGCCCCGCAAGGCGCGCTCCTCCCCCTCCCCGACACGCGCATCACCGAGCGCCCCGGCTTCTTCCAGGTGGTGACGCCCCAGCTCACCCGGGGCGGGCTGAACGAGATCATCTGCGGCGCGCTCCCCGAGGAGGACGCCGACGCGTTCCTCGATCGCGCGATCCGGCCGTACGACGAGCACGGGCTCGCGTTCCGCTGGACGCTCCCGCCGGGGCCGACCCAGCCGGCCGACCTCGCCGAGCGCCTGATGCTTCGAGGCCTCACCCCCTCCGAGAGCCTCGGCCTGGCCCGGTTGATCGGCGACGACCTGCCCCCCGACGCGCCGTCGGTCACCGCGCGTGAGATCGGCCTCGACGCGGTCGACGATTTCACGCGGGTGATGGCCGAGGGCTGGGAGATGGATCCCGGTCCGCTCGACGACATGCACCGCCGGATGCTCGCTGATCCGCGGAGGAACCACCGGCTCTTCGTGGCCTACGACGGGAGCGTCGCCGCGGGCGCCGCGGGGTACATTCTCCTCGATCGCTCGGCGTACCTGCTCGGCGCGGTCGTCCTCCCGGCGCACCGCGGCCGGGGCCTCTACCGCGCCCTCGTCCGCGCCCGCATGATGCACGCGCTGGCCCAGGGCGTCCCCCTCGCCACGAGCTTCGCGCGCGCCGAGACCTCCGCGCCTATCTTGCGCGGGCTCGGCTTCGAGCCCGTCTGTACCCTGCGCGTCTTCTCGCGCTGATGGTCCCGTACCTCAGTCGTTGCCGTGCCAGAGGTTGGTCACGTAGGTGCCCGCGGCGAGGCCGGTGGCGAAGGTGAGCGCGCCGGTCGCGACGACCTGGCCGTGGACGTTGCTGTACTCGTGATCGCCGTCGACGACGTGCACCGTGGTCACGAAGGGGCTCGGCTGCGTCGGATCGAGGCTCGGGTACATCTCGCCGGTGTCGGCGCCGTACATGTGGTGACCGTGGCCATCGGTGATGACGCTGTGGCCGGTGTAGAGGAAGCGCCAGGGCATGTTCGGATCGGGCGCGAGGGAGTCCATGACGAAGTAGTAGGAGCCCGCGAGCGTACCGGTCAGCGTGCCCATGGTGCAGATACCGACGGGCGAGGTGCAATCGGGCGGCGGGACGGCGTACGAGGTGAATGGATCGGCCTGCTGGTCCGCGTTCTTCTTGCCCGCGCTGGCGTCGGACGCGCCTCCGACGAGCGCTGCGGCGGCGACGACCGCGAAGAGAGCCTGGATGCGCTTCGAGACGGGGATGCTTCGGGTCGGTGCGTTCATGGTGCCTCCTGCGGTGACTGCTGAAACACCTCCTTGGCAAAGTACGTGCCGGGCGAACAGAGGCGGGAAACCCTGGCGGACGGCGCTCGGGCTCTCCAGGTGCGCCGGGGCCCTGTTGGATCGAACCTTCACCCCTGATGTCTGGAGACGACAACCATTGAGGTTGCCCGGTTTTTCATTGGAGCGGCGCCCCGGCGCAGATCCAATCGTGCACGCGGGCCACGAGCGAAGGGTCGAGCGGGGGCTTGCCGAGGGGCATGGGGGCCCCGGCGCAGAGGCCCTCGCCGGTGAGCTTGTTCATCAGGTAGCTGTGCGCCGGGTCGAAGGGGGCGACGCGGAGGCGCAGGTTGCAGCACTGGGGAGAGGGCTGCCCGACCAGGAAATCGTAGCTCGGCGGGAGGTGGCAGAGCTCGCCCGTGCATTGCTGCGTCATGATCGGGCGGATGTCCTGCTGGTAGGTGAGCCCCGGCTCGGCCGAGGCGCAGCTCGGATCGGACGCGTCGGGAGGCGCGCCGGCCTCGGGGCAGCTCGGCGCTCCGCCGCTGCCCGCGATCACCCCGCCTGCGCCGACGGTGAGATCGTCGCCGCCCGTCCCCGGGCTGCCGGCCGCGCCGCCCATGCCACCCGTCGCGCCGGCCGCGCCGGAGGAGCGATGCTCGCACGCTCCGGCCGCCAGCGCGGCCCCGAGCCATGACGTGACGAGCAAGAGCCGTACGAAGCGCACCGCACTATCGTCGCACGGACGCAACGATGTCGCCCGGACCTCAGCGCCGGAGGGCGGCGAACGCGTCCATGAGCGGCCGGGCGCGGGCCGGATCGACCATGTGGAGGTAGGCGATCTTGCCCTGGATATGCGCCTCGAAATGGGGCAGCCCCTCGCGGTTCTGCGCTTCGAGGCCGGTCGTCCGGGCGTGGTGGAGAATGGCGCGGAGCTTCCGCACTTCTTCGCGCGGCACGGCCGGCTTCCGGTTGACCACGATGCCCGTCACCGTCTGCCGCCCGGCGGCGCGCTGGACGCGGCCCTTCTTCGGGTTGATGGCGAAGCCCTCCTCCTCGACGATATGGCGGACGCGGGCCAGGAACATGGCGAGCCCTTCGCGCTTGCCGGGCGGCGTGGAGAAGGTGAGATCGTCGGCGTAGCGGGTGTAGGCAAAGCCGTATTTGCCGCTCATCCCGGCGAGGCGGCGGTCGAGCTTCTTCGCGATCTGGTTGGAGATCGCGGGGCTCGTGCACGCGCCCTGCGGCAAGGCACGGGGGCCGACGGCGACCCAGGTGCGCACGCCGTCGAGCTCGACCTCGACGCGCGGGGATTCGGTCGAGAGCAAGGCGAGCAAGGTGGCGACCGAGGCCGAATAGCCGAGCTTGCGGAACATGCCGCGCACCCGGCCGAAGCCGACGGTGGGGAAGAAGTCGGAGAGGTCGAGGTTGACCACGAGATCGCGGCCCACATGGGGCCCGGCGCAGGTCACCGTGGAGCGGCCCTTGATGAAGCCATGGGCCTCTGCCTCGGTGGGGAGCTTGTCGAGGATGGTGTGGAGCACCCAGGCCTGGGCCGCCGCGAGGCGAGGCTGCGGCGCGGCGAGGAGGCGCTTGCCCCCGGAGCGCTTGGGGACCTCGAAGTACGCATAATGGGGGTGCGCGGTGGCCTCGCTGTGGAAGCAGAGGAAGCGCAACGCAGGGATGGTGAGGCCCATGGCATGCGCCAGATCGGCCGGAGAAGAGAGGACCGGGAGGCCCCTTTGCTGGAGCGCCTCGATGTGGGAGCGACGATCGCCGAGCATGCCGGAGACGCCCCGGCCGAGGTACAGGATGTCGTTCTGCTTGCGGTGGGCGACGGCCGCGGCGCGATCGGCGGCCTTCCGCGCGGCATCCCGCTTCTTGCGAGCCTTGAGCTCGGCCTTCTCTTTCTTGCGGTCCTCGAGGGCCTTGTCGACGGCCTTGGTGGCGGCGATCGTCGCCATCCGCGCGGCGTCGTGGTGGCGGAGCCAGAGATCACCGACCTTGTGGATCTCGGCGAGCTGCGGCTCGGTGAGGAACCCGCGGAGGATCAGGCCTCGATCGATGAGGGCGGTGCGCTCGTCGCTCTGCGGAGGGATGGTGTCGACGCGGCCGATCCACGCGGTGCGATAGGGGTCGATCCGCAAGGCGCGCTTGCGCATCTCGTCGGCGGAGAGGCCGAGGATACTGCCGGCGTCGAGCGGGTCTTTGGGAGAGGGCTTGGGCGGAGATGCCTTTGCCGGCGTTGGAGCGGGCCTGGCGGGCGTGGGAGCAGAACGGGCGGGAGCGGGAGCGGGAGCGGGAGCGGAACGGGTGGGAGCGGGCGCAGGGGGCTTGGGGCCCGCGGCGGGCAGAGGGGCGGTGTAGCGGGAAGGATCGGCGCCCTTGGGGTGGTAGACCCAGTTGCCGTCGGCCTGCTTGGTGCGGGTGTAATTGAACGAGGCAAAGCGGCCTTCGTCGAAGAGCCGCTCGACGAGGGCGCATGCGAAGGTGATGACGCTCACGGTGCGCCCGGCGAGGGCGGCGGTCGCCTCGTCGGCGACGTCGATGGGCTCGAACATCTCCCGGCTGCTCATCCGCCGGCGCATGATGCCGTCGACGCTGCGCTCGAGGTCGCTCGGAGGCACGGCCGTGCCGCCGCCCATCTGGCCGCCGAGGATCGACTTTACCCGGTCCCAGAAGCTCGCCATGCGTGCTCCCTAGGCCTCCGCGCCGTCCAGCCCTGGAAGGAGATCCGAGCGCCCGACTTCTTCCCTCGGACCACAGCCGATCACCGAGGCGCCGTGCCCTGGACGTGTCAGAGACCAGCTACGCTGGTCGGCTGAGTGGTGACACGTCCAGGGCAACAGGCGCCCCAAAGAATATCGGGTGTGGGTGCGCATGGTAGAGCTACGTCCGTCGCGGCGTAACACCGCGGCATGGTGGGCTCGTGCGCTCGGATCTCCTTGCAAGGCTGGACGGTGAAGGTTCCTTTCGTGGGTGGGTTCGGGGCTGACAGGCGAGGGAGAGCGCATGTTCTCAGGCCCTCCTCTTCTCGGCGACGAGCCAGGCGAGGTTGACGATGGCCGAGGGGCTGGCCTTGAGCTGATCGGCGAGGCGGGCGACCTCGGTGAGCACGTCGGTGGGGAGGAGGAGGGTCTGCTGCTCGGGGTCGGCGACGGAGCGGAGCTCGATGGGCTTGGTGCTCCCGGGCGTGCAGAGGGCGAGGGCTTCTTTCCACGTGCGGCAGGCGGCGATGAGCTCGAAGGCGCGATCCCACGCCTCTTCGATGAGCTCGGAGAGGCCTTTGTCCTCTGCGTCGGCGACGGCGGCGAGGCTCCCGAGGATTGTGCGGTTGAAGGAGATGACCTCTTCTTTCCGGGCGCCGCTGCGCTTTTGCGGCGCGGGCGAGGCCGCGGCGGGCGGAGGCGCGGGCTGCGCGGGTGGAGGTGCAGGCGTAACAGGCTTGGGCGGGGGCGCGGCTTGAACGGGCGGAGGCGCAGGTCTCGGCGCAGGCGCAGGGGGTGGAGGCGGAGGCGGCGCGAGGTGGTCGAGGACGGCGAGCTTGAGGGCGACGAGGTGGCGGCAAGGGCCGGCGCGGAGGCGGCTCTTGAAGAAGAACGAGCAGGAGCACTTGGCCTTGCGGAAGGCGCCGTCGCTGTCGACGACGGCCTCGGCCGAGGTCTCCCCGGCCTTGAAGACGTAGAGGCGCGCGCCGCCGGCCACGGCCTCTTCGCGCACGACCTTGACCTGCTTCGCGGCGGCGATCTTCCGGCCTTCGGCGAGCTCGGGGTGCTCGGGGCCGAGCACGGTCTCGGAGAGGGCGACGGGCATGACCTGGCGGTAGCGGTACACGTCGGACCAGAAGTCGTAGACGACCTGCCCTTGCTTGGCGAGCTGGTGCAGCGAGGCGAGGACGGCCGCGTCGCCCGCGCCCTGCGTGCTCGAAAGGGTGCCGAGCGAGGCGCGCTGCTCGGTCTCGAGCTGGCGGAGCACGGCGCTCGTCACGCGCGGCTCGGTTCGCCCCGAGCCGGCGAGCAATTCGAGGTTCGAGCCCGAGGTCCAGTCGTTGGCCGTCCAGCCGGAGAGGGCGAGGATGAGGCGCATCTCCCGGAGGTGGGCGATCCAGATGCTCGGCATGCCCGAGCCGAGCAGGCGCACCTCGACGCGCGTGGCGAGCGGGAGCACGCGGGCGAGCGCGAAGAGCCTGCGGCGGCCCCAGATCTTGATCTCCTCCGTCACCGCCTGACCGGCGAACGAGGGGCCGGCGCGGTACGGCCCGCCCGAGGCCACCTGGGCGATCTCCCGGTCGTCGACGACGGGCCCCCGGCAAGGGATCGTCACGCCCCACGGGTCGAGCACCAGCACCGGCGCCTTGCCCGGGGTGAGCTGGAAGCGGAGGCTGCGCGGGCCCGTCTTCTCGCGGTGGCGCTTGAGGTACGCGAGGATGGCGTACACGGCCTCGACCGGCAGATCCACCCGCCGCGAGGGGAGCGTCATCGCGGCCTGGAGCTGGCCGAAGCCGCGCAGCCAGGACGAGGGCAGATCGATCTTCTCTTCCCGGTAATCGTCGCGCCCCTCGACCTTGACCTCGAAGCCGCTCGGGTCGACGAGCAGGCGCGTCGGGCGGTAGCTGCGGAGCGTCTGGAAGTGCTCGTAAAGGGCGAGGGAGTAGTCGACGTTGGTGGTGCCGAGACCGCCAGAGCCCTTGATCGCGTCGCGATCGACGCTGAGGCAGCCGTAGGCCGACTCGTCCTTGGAGAAGCACTCGAAGTAGACCACGTCGGGCGCCACCGTCACCACCGGATCACAGGGGACGAGGTGGCGGAACAGCTCGGGATCGTTGCGCGAGAGCTCGTTGGCCCAGCGGACGCGGGCGTCCCAGTAGACGCGGTGGAGGCGGCGGAACTCGCTCTCCAGGTTGGGCGGGATCGGCTCCTTGGCGATCTTCGCGAGCTCGCGGACCTTGGCCTGATCCATGAGCTGCTTCTTGAGCTCGGCCTCTTCTTCGGCCTGCTGCTTCTTCCACGCCTCGTAGGCGGTCCTGTCCTTCTTCTTGAAGCGGAGATCGCCGACGACCACGTCGTGCAGCGCGCTCATCGCCTCGCGGAAGCGGAGGGGGAAGCGCAGCTCGCCGTCGAAGAAGACCTTGGGGCGCGAGAGGTTGGGCGAGAAATGAAGGCTCGCGCCGCCGGGGCCGGAGGAGACGCCGCTCTTGCCGAGGTAGCGGAAGTCGAGGTTCACGCGGCCTCCATGCTGCCGAGGCGGAGCTCGGGGAGATCGCGGGCGATGGCGGCGCGGAGGGCGGGCTCGCGGAAGGCGGCCTTCGTCACGGCGGCGAGCGCGGCCGTGCGCTCGGTCGCGCGCACCGAGCGCAGGGCGATGCCGAGGAGCGGGAGCAGCTCGGCGGCCTCGTCCGGCTGCTTCACGACGCGCGCGGCGATCTGATCGAGCGCGGTTCGCTTGGCCCGACCACCGCGGTGGACGGCGAGCAGGATGGTGACCCAGAGGGTACGGAGCGCGTCGGCGCCGAAGGTCTTCTGCCGGGCGTCGAGGTGTTTGACCAGGAAGGCGCGCACGTCGTCGTAGGGCGACTCGGCGAGCGCGGCCCAGAGGAGCGTGCTGTCGCGGAAGCGGGGCACCTTCTCGAAGACGGCGAGCGCCTGCGCGCGGGTATCGGCGAAGCGCGCGTCGAGCAGATCGCGCAGGTGCTCGGGCTTCGCCGCCGGCGACCCTTCGAGCAGGCCGAGCACCCAGCCCACGCCCTCTTGCCGCACATGGGGGACACCGGCGCGCGCGAGGACGGTGATCGCCGCGAGGCCCGCCTCGCCCGTCACGGGCTTTTGCCGCGCCCAGCGCAGGCCGAGCTCGGCCACCGGTGCGGCCTTGGCGCAGGCGAGCGAGAGCGTCTGCTCGAGCGAGAGGCGCTGCGGGAGCACGTATTTCTCGACCAGCTCGCAGAGGAGCGGGAGCGCCACCGGGTTCTCGATGCTCAGGAAATCGAGCCACTCGTCGATGGAGAGGTTCTCGACGCCGCGCCCGGTGCGGAGCAGCTCGGCCGCGAAGGTCTGTACCTCTTCGTGGCGGGAGCGGAGCAGGCCGCGGATCTTCGAGAGCGAGAGGGAGCGGAGGACGACCGCGTAGTCACGGCGGAGCAGGGCGATGGCGAAGGCGCGCACGGTGCGGCTCTCGGCCTTCTCGAGGAGCGCGATCAGCGCGCCGAGGCAGCCCGTCCACGCCTCGGGGCAGTACGGCGAGGGCGCGAGATCGGCCATGGACTGGCCGTCCTTGACGCGGATGCCCCGCGGCTCGCGGCCGAGCACCGGGGAGGACCAGTAGAGCGCGTGCATCAGGCCCCACGCGTCGAGCAAGCGCACCGGCTCGGCGAGGTGCTCGTCGCGGTAGAGGGCGAGCGCAGCGCGGATCGCCTTGCCGTAGCGCTCGGCGTCGCTGCGGCCGAGGGCGCGGAAGTAGCGGAAGGCGCGGCGGCGGAGGTAGTCACGCGTGAGGCGGGAGAAGTGGGGGGCGCGCGTGTCGCGGTTGCCCGCGGCCTTGAGCATCGCCGGATCGTGGACGAGGCGCACCGTGGTCTTGCCGTCCCAGCCGCGGTGCTTGTTCGCCGTGCGCTTGATGAGCCGGTCGAAGGCCACCATGAAATGGCCCATCAGCTCGTCGTCGCCGGCGGCCTCGGCCTTCTTGAAGAGGGCCTTGACGAGCGGCCGGTGGTGCGGCCTGTCGCAGCCGTCGTCGATGTAGCGGAGCAGCATCGCGCGGGCGAAGGGGCGCCTGTCCGCGAACCACCGATCGGCGAAGCTCTTGAGCTTCTTGCTGGCGCCGGACGCGATGAGCTCGTCGAGGAAGCGGCCGTCCTCGTTCGCGTAGTGCTCGTCGAGGAGCAGGGTGGAGGAGCTCGCCGCGGCCATCGACGCGCGATGCTACGAGAGCGCCAGCCGCAAGAGCAACCCCCTCCGAAGCCTTCCGACCCCCTCCCGCTCCCGCTCCCGATGTCCCCTCCCGATGCCCCCGCCGGAGCGGGAGTGGGTGGCGGGAGCGGGAGCGGGAACGGGAACGGGAGCGGGAACGGGAACGAGAGACGAACTGAGCGGTCAGGGCGGTACCTTGATCACCCCGGCGATCTGCTCCGCCAGCGCCCGATTCCCCGCCGCGCTCGGGTGCCCATCGTCCGGCAAATGATCCTCCGGCCGGTGCGGGAGCGTGGGTAACACCATCACCCCCGGGAGCGAGCCGAACGCACCGCGCACCGCCTCCGGCAGCTCCTCGTAACCGAACACGAACATCGGCCTCTCCCCCAGCGTGTCGCGCACGATCTTCAGATCGTCGATGAGCACGCGGATCCGCTCGACCGCGGCGGGCGAGAGCGATCCGCCCTCCCCGCCGCCCGACCAGAGGTAGCGGGCGGCCTGCATCCCGAGGGCCCAGCTCGCCACGTGGAAGGCGTCGACCTCGAAGGGCCCGCGGCGCTCGTTCTGCGCGTCGATCGGCGACAGCTCCGCGGGGAGCACCAGGCCGAGCACGATGGCGTCCGCGTCGAGGATCCCGTGCGCGAGCTCGACCACCTCCACGTGCGATCCGATGCCGTCGCCGGCGATGCCGAGGTTGAGCGCCTCGATCGCGCGGCCGGGGGCGCGCTCGCGGAGGCGCGCGGCGAGCGCGGCCGAGAGCGTCTGGTCCTGCTCGAGGCCCGCGCCGAACACGAACGATCCGCCCGCGATCGCGACGCGGAACATGCCCGGCGGCTTGGGGATGGCGAACTCGGGCGCGCGGAAGCCGTGGGCGTTGATCGCGTAGCGGACCTTCGGACGAGAGGAGCTCGTCTCGACGAAGCTCGTGCCCGGCTCGGGGGTGAGCAGGCCGTGGAAGTCGCCGCGCGTCGTCACGTCGCCGGACGCGACATAGCTCACGAGGACGACCAGCAGCGCGCCGCCCGCAGCCAGCGCCTTCGCCCTTCGATCGCGCGGGCTCTTCAGCCACAGGAAGCGCGCGCCGGCGAGGAGCAGCGCCGCCGGGACGAGGCCGAGCAGCGAGGAGAGGCCCGAGGCCGCGGCGCGTCGATCGAGGAGCGGCACCAGGCTCTCTCCGACGCTGCGCAGCATGCCGCGGGCACCGAGCGTGCCCACGAGGCCGGCGACGACAGGGATCAAAATTTGCGAGAGGCCCGGAGCACGCATCGTGGCGCAGCATACGAACGCTTGGCCGTGCTCTTGCAAGGGGAAACCAGCGCGGCAATCTGCGGGAACGCAAGGGAACCTGCGAGGCGCGCGCCGGCACTTTTTTGTTCAGCTCGCGTGCGATCCACCCCTTGACGTGCTCCCGGTCATAGATAGCCTGGCTGTGCTTCGGCGAGGTCCTGCGCCGGAGCCGCACCGAAACGCGAGAGCGGCACGGTGGCGACGACAGGCCCGAAGAGCTCGGAGGGTGAGCCCTCTGCCAGCGCGCAATCATGCGTAGACTGAGCCCAGGCGGCGAGCGGCTCCGAGCAGGAAACAGCGGAAACGAACATGGCTCTCAACGCGTATCTCCGTCTCAAGGGGCAGAAGCAGGGTCCGATCGAGGGTTCCGTCACCCAGAAGGGCCGCGAGAACTCCATCATGGTCATCGCGGTCTCGCACGAGGTCGTGAGCCCGCGCGATCCGGCCAGCGGCCTGCCGACCGGCAAGCGCATGCACAAGCCGTTCGTGATCACCAAGGAGCTCGATAAGTCGACCCCGAAGCTCTACAACTGCCTCATCAACAACGAGAACATCTCGGAGTGGGAGCTGCAGTTCTGGACGCCGCAGATCAAGGCGGCCCAGGGCACCGGCGTCGAGGTCCAGCACTACACGGTCAAGCTGATGAACGCGAACATCGCGTCGATCAACTTCCGCATGCTGAACAACAAGAACCCCGACCTCATGCGCTACGCCGAGTTCGAGGAGATCGCCTTCACCTACCAGAAGATCACCTGGACCTGGAAGCAGGGCGGCATCGAGGCCGAGGACGACTGGGAAGCCCCGGTGGTCTGACCGGGTATTCCACAGGCTGCTGCGCGGCCCGACGCGTCGGTCGGAATCGCTCACCGTACAATGTACGGCTCGCGATTCCTTCCTAGCCTCGGGCCGCTCGCGACGCCTGTGGAACACCCTCCTGGAAGAGCCCGGGGCTTCGGCCTCGGGCTCTTTTCGTTTTGTGCTCCAACCGTTGGAGGTCCAACGAACGAGGCTCAGCGAGGGGCGCCGGCGTCCGTGGCCGGGGGCAGCTCGCGCAGCTCCTCGTCGAAGCGCTCGTGGAAGCGGGCGTCGCGCTCGGCCCGCTCGGTGCGATCCTTCTTGTAGCGATCGAGCTCGGGGGCCGGGATCCACGGCATGAGGCGCTCCGGGCGCGCCTCGCGCGCCTCGGCGAGGCAGCGATCGTAGAGCGCGAAGGCCTCGACCTCGCGACGGATCGACGGGCGGACCCGCTTGCACTCGGCGGCGATGTCGACGGGGCGGCCGAGATCGGCCGCGACCTGGAAGAAGAGATCGAGGGCGAGCAGGCCGGGGTGATCGTCGAGCTGCTTCCGGAGCAGGTCGAAGGCCTCTTCTGCGCGGCCGGACCGGGCGAGGATCGCGGCCCGCTCGGTCTCGAGGGCGAGCGCCTTTGCGCCCGGCGGGGTGCGCGCGAGCGCCTCGTCGAGGTAGCCGAGCGCCTCCCGGAGCAGCAGCGCGCTCTCGTCCGCACCCGGCCGCGTCGCCGCGTCGCCGAGCACCCGCAGGGCCGCCGCGGCGAAGGCGAGCGCCGCCGCCGGATCGCCGGGCGCGCGCCGGGCATCGGCCCGCTCGACCCCGAGGAAGCGGCTGCTCGGGCCGCTGGAGAGCGCCGCGAAATCAGGCGCGCCGGCGGGGCTCGGGGCGGGCGGAGGCGCAGCGAGCCGCGGAGGCGGAGGCGCGGCCGGCGGAGGCGCACCGCACGCCGTGAATGTCCCGAGGACGACGAGCGCGGCAAGCAGCCCGAGGCGCACCGGAGCCATCGCCTCTGTCTTAGCACGTGTCTTCTCACGGCGGCGCGCGCCGTCCTCTCGCGGCGACGCGCACCACGACGTTCGTCGCGCTGCTGCCGGCGCCTTGCGGGAGCCCCGCCGGGCTGATACGAGACGTAGATCATGTCCCGCTCCCCCTCGCTCGGACGTCACCTGGCCGCGGCCTCGCTCCTCTCCTTCGCCCTCTTCCCCGCCGCGGCGAGCGGCGAGGGCAACCTCCCGCAGAAGGGCTCCGTCGAGGTCAAGTCGTACAGCGTGCCCGGCAGCAGCGTGCCGAAGGTCGTGGCCCGCGCCGTGGTCGACGTGCCGGCGAAGAAGCTCTGGCAGATCATCTCCGACTGCGAGCACTACAAGGACCACATGCCGCGGGTCGCGGCCTCCACCGAGCTCAAGAAGGAAGGCAACGTCCACACCTGCAAGGTGACGATCGCGATGCCCTTCCCCTTCTCCAACCTGACCGCGGTGACCGAGGCCGTGCACGAGGAGAAGGACACATCGATGGCGCGCCGCTGGAAGCTCGTGAGCGGCGATTACAAGGTCAACCAGGGGAGCTGGGAGCTCAAGACCCTCGACGACGGCGGGACGCTCGTGACCTACAGCGTGCACGCCGAGCCGAACACCGCGGTGCCGGACTTCATCCGGGAGAGCGCCCAGAAGAAGGCGATCCCCGAGATGATCGAGCGCGTGACCGCCGAGGCCAAGAAGCTGCCCTGAGCCGCGCGCGCGCCGGTGTATAAGCGCGGGCGATGCTGATCCTCCCCGCCATCGATCTCCTCGGCGAAAAGGCCGTCCGGCTCCACCGCGGGCGCTACGACGAGGTGACGGTCTACTCGTCCGATCCGGTGGCGCTCGCGGCGTCGCTGCGAGGCAAGGTGCCGATCCTGCACGTGGTCGATCTCGAAGGAGCGCGGGTCGGGCGGGCCGTGCAGAAGGATCTGGTGCGCGCGCTGATCGGAGCCTTCGGAGACGGGGTGCAGGTGGGCGGCGGGGTGCGATCGATCGAGGCGGTGGAGAGCTACCTCGCCCTCGGGGCCTCGCGGGTCGTGATGGGCACGGCAGCCGTGAAGGATCCGGCGCTCATCCGCGAGGCCGCGGCGCGCCGACCGGGCACGATCGTGGTGGCCGTCGACGCGAAGGATGGCTTCGTGGCGATCGAGGGCTGGGAGCGGACCTCGGCGGTCACCGCGGCCGACGTGATCCGGTCGCTCGCAGACGCGCCGATCGCGGCGGTGCTCTACACGGATGTCGCGCGCGACGGCACCCAGGTCGGGCCCAACGTGGCCGCCACCGCGGCGCTCGCCCAGGCCTCGCCGATCCCGGTCCTGGCCTCGGGCGGCGTGGGCACCCTCGACCACCTGCGCGAGCTCGCCCGGCTGCCCAACGTCGCGGGCGCCATCGTCGGCAAGGCCCTCTACGAGCGCGCCTTCACGCTGGACGAGGCGATCGCGGCCGCGGCGGTTGAAACCCGGGCGTGACCTTGTAGGCTTCGCTGCGCATGCCCGAGCGAGACGGAACACGGCCACCGCCGTCGCGCGATGTCGCGGGGGAAGAGTTTCTCTTCCACCTGTACCGCGGGAGCGAGATGCTCCAGGACAACCGCGTCCACGACGCCAAGGCCGAGCTGGAGCAGGCCCTCGCGCTCCAGCCGAGCGATCCCAAGGGGCAAGATCTGCTGGGGATCGTGTACTTCCGCCTCGGCCTCTACCCGCGGGCGATCGCCATCTACGAGCGGCTGATCCAGATGCACCCCGAGGCGATCGAGCCGCGGATCAACCTGGCGCTCTCGTACCTGAAGACGGGGCAGCCGGCGCAGGCGCGCTTCGAGCTCGAGAAGGTGGTGGAGATCGCGCCGGGGCACAGCCGCGCGTGGGGTTACCTCGGCCTCGCCTTCCAGCGCCTCGGCGACTACGAGCGCGCGAGCTACGCCTTCACCGCCGGCGGTCACGAGGGCATGGCGCGGCGCCTCGTGGAGATGGCGGTGAGCGGCGGCGCCCTCTCGCTCCGCCCCGAAGCAGCCGCGCCGCGGCCGACGCAGGCCCCGCCGCCTCCCGCCCCGGCCGAGCCGTTCCATGCGCTCGATCGCGACCCGGTCTCGCTGCGCCGGGGCGATCCCGAGCACCTGCCCGACGCCGGCCGCGGCACCCTGCCCCCGCCGGCCTCCGCGGGACCGCGCTCCCGGGCCATACACGCCGCGCTCTCCGTCCGCGATCCCGAGATCCCGCGGATCGCGCCCCCGCCGCCGCTCGTGCCCTCGATCGGCGCAGGCGGCCTGCTCCCCGGCCCGCTCGCGCCGATGGACGGGATGCCCGCGAGCGCCCCGCTCCGCCCGCCCGTCTCGCCCCCGCAGAAGGCGGGCGACGCGGTCCACCAGGCGCTCCTCGTCTTCCCGCGCGATCTGCCGGTCGCCGTCCACCGCTCCGGGGTGATCCTCGTGCAGGCGGCGCACGCGTTCGCGACGCGCCTCGACGCGATCCGATCGATGGCCTACGCCGCGGGCTACGGCACGACCATGCTCGTCCGGCGGATGCGCGGCCGCGCCTCGGAGGAGCCCCTCGGCGGCGCGGTCTCCCCGCTCATCGAGATCACCGGCAAGGGCGAGCTCGTCCTCGCCCCGCCCGAGGGAGAAGACCTCTGGGCCCTCGACGTCGGCGAGGACCCGCTCTATCTCCGCGAGGACGTGGTGACGGGCTTCGAGCCGAGCGTGGCCTACGAGAACGGTCGCCTCCCGGTGGGCGACGGCGAGTCGGTGTCGATGGTGCAGCTCCGGGGCCCGGGAACGGTCGTCGCCTCGTTCCCGAAGCCGGTGCTCTCCATCGAGGTGAGCGACGCGCGCAGCACGGCGATCCGCGCGGTGACCGTGCTCGGCTGGGTCGGCCGCGTCATGCCGCGCTCGCTGCTCGCGAGCGAGGCGCCCGCGGGCGCGAAGGGCTTCGTGGCCTTCGCCGGCGAAGGGATGGTGCTGATCGATGGCCGCTAGACGAGGTCCGAAGAGCGAGGCCGTGCTCGCCAAGCGCAAGCTCCGCGCGCGCCGGCGGCGCACCCTCTGGGAGGACGCCAAGAACCTCCCGAACATGCTCACGTTCCTGCGGATCTTGATGATCCCGGCGGTGCTCGTGCTGCTCGATCGCGGCGCCCCGCGCGACTGCTACTGGGCCGCGTGGGTCTACGCCCTCGCGGCGATCACCGACCTCGTGGACGGCTGGCTCGCCCGCCGGCAGGGCCTCGTCAGCGTGCTCGGCAAGTTCCTCGATCCGCTCGCGGACAAGCTGATCGTCGCCGCCACCCTGGTGTGGATGGTCCCGATGGGGCGCGTCCCGGCGTGGGCGGTGGTGCTCCTCATCTCGCGGGAGATCACCATCACCGCCCTGCGCTCGATCGCCTCGTCCGAGGGCATCATCATCGCCGCCGGCGACGGGGGCAAGGCGAAGACGGCCATGCAGATGATCGGGATCATCTGCCTTTTGCTCGGCTACCCGTACACGCTCACCTTCGGGATCGTCGACTTCGGCCGGGTCGATCTCGTCCACGTGGGGCGCCTGCTCATCTACGGCTCGCTCGTCTTCTCCCTGGTGAGCGCCGTCCGGTACATGGCCCTCTTCGTGGACGCGATCGACGAGAAGAACAAGGTCACGCCGGGGCGCGACAAGGGCCCCGCGGCGCCCGCGGCCGGGTAGAGGGCTCCTCCCCCGGCGCCGCGATCGCGCTGCCGCGTAGGCAGCCGGCCCCCGATCTGCTAGACAACGCCGCGTGAACCGAAGGCTCCTGCACATCGCCGCCCTCAGCGCCTCCCTCCTCGCCACCCTGCTCGTCAACGAGGGGTGCGGCTTGCAGCAGGAAGGTCAGCGCTGCAGCGTCGACAACAACAACGCCGACGGCACGAGCAACGATTGCGAGACCGGCCTCGTGTGCCTCTCGAAGAACGTGCTCAGCACCAACTCGGACATTTGCTGTCCCGATCCGAACAGCACCACGGCGCCCACCGCGCCCGCCTGCATCCCCGGCACGCTCAACGGGGGGAGCAGCTCCTCGTCGAGCAGCTCTTCCAGCTCCTCGTCGAGCAGCTCTTCCAGCTCCTCATCGAGCAGCTCGTCGAGCAGCGGCACGGGCGGCGCAGGGACGGGCGGCGGGAGCGGCGCCGGCGGGATGTGACGCCGGCGCGCGCGCTCAGGTCTCGCCCGCGGGCGGCAGCGACGGCTTGAGCGGCGGGGAGAAGCGCCCGGTGAACCAGCGGGCGAGGCGGGGGAACGACAGGGCCACGGCGTAGGCGCGTGGATAGATGATCCGCGCCTTTTTCCGGCGCACGCCGCGGAGGATGAGCTTGGCCAGCGTGTCGGCGTCGCCCTCGGGGGACAGCTTGCTCGACCAGGTCTGCTCGTAGCGCGCGTAACCCTTGCGGCCCATGTCGGTGTCGACCGGACCCGGGTACACGGTGAGCACATGCACGCCGCGGCTCCGCACCTCGCCGCGCAGGCCCTCCGAGGCGTTGGCGAGCGCGCCCTTCGCCGCGTTGTAGTAGTACATCCCCGGCATCGGGCCGAGCGCGGCCATCGAGGCGATGTCGACGATGGTGCCCCGGCCTCGCGCGAGCATCCCCGGCAGCACGGCGAGGGTGAGGCGCATCGGGGAGAACACGTTGAGGCGCAGGAGCCCTTCGCCCTTCTCGGCCGAGGCGTCCTCCGTGCGCTCGATGAACTGCACACCGGCGTTGTTGACGAGGATGTCCACCGGCCCGAGCGCCTCCTCCGCCGCAGGGAGGAAGCTCGTCGCCTTCTCCGGATCGCCCAGATCCGCCGCGTGGACGAAGGTCTTGCCGCCGACCTCGCGGGCGATCTGCTCGAGCCTGTCCTTCCTCCGGGCCACGAGGGTGACCGACGCCCCCTCCTTCGCCCAGGCCTTCACCAGCGCTTCTCCGATCCCGGCCGATGCGCCGGTCACCACCACGTGCATGGGCTCCTCCGAGCTCGATGTCCCGATGACGTCCCAGCTCTACTGCAAGCGAGGCCGCACGTCTCGGAGGTCCATGCGTCAGGCGGCGAGGGGCTCGGCGAGCAGCCCGTGCACGAGGAGGCGCAGCGCGTCGCGATCGGTGCCCGGGGCGCGGCCGAGGTCTTCCAGGGCCTCGAGGGCCGAGGCCGTGCGGCTCGCGTCGCGCGGCGCCACCCGGTCGAGGAAGGCGCGCGCGGTCGCGAGGATCCGCGACTGCCAGAGGGGCGCGCGCTTGCCGCCGTGGAGGCGGCCGAGCTTGCTTTCCCGCGGGATCCACGCGGCCTCCCAGACGGTCGTGGTGCGCAGCGCGCTCGCCCGCTGCACGGCGCCGGCCGCCACGCTGATCGCCGCGCTCTCCGCTGGGACGGCCGCGTCGAGCTCCTCCGGGAAGCGCGCGCCGGCAGGGAGGGTGCGGCGGAGGCGGGCGCGTCCGGCGCCGGAGAGCAGGGCCGCGAGCGCGAAGCGGGAGAGGGTGAGGCGCGCGGGGCTCAGCCTGGCGGCCGCGGCGACGCAGAGGATCGCCGCCTGGAGCGCGCGCCCGGCGTCGTCGCGGTGCACCCCGGCGAACGCGGTCAGGCCGAGGAGCAAGCCCCCGCCGATCTCGTGCAGGGACACCAGATCCTGCGCCAGGAGCTTGAGATCGCGGAGGGGCGGCGCCGGGCCCTGCGCGGCCCTGTCGTAGTAGGCCCGCAGCCGGAGGAGGCCGGCGAGGTACAGATCGACCGCGCGATCGGCCGTCGTGATGCCGGTGCTCGCCGGCCGCGCGCCCGGCCGCAGGGTGATGCCCTCCCCGGCCTCGGTGACGAGGCGCATCTGCCCTGGATCGCGGATCGTCGCGCCGAGCAGCTCGCTCAGATCGAGCAGCGCGTCGACCGACAGATCCGCGCGGAGGCCCATCTCCACGATGCCTTGCCGGTTGAAGAGGCGGCCGAGCTCGATGGCCGGGCCGAGCACCTCGCGCGGCGCGGCGACGGGCCTCCCGCCGACGAAGACCGCCTCCTCGGTGAACGTCACCCGCAGCTCACCGCCCGCGGCGCGCCCGAGCCGCTCGATCTCGCTCTGGGTGCGGCGGCCGAGCGCGAGCACCGCCCGGCTCCCCCGCCCCTGGGCCAGCGCGCTCTCCATGAAGCGCACCAGCATCGAGAGGAAGGGCGCGTGATCGTCCTCGCGGCGCGAGCTCGGCGGCGGGGTGCTCGCGCCCGGCTGGGGGCGGGACGGCGGGGCGCGTCGATCCTGGCTCATCGGCTTGGCTCCTTGCCGCGAGCGGCCCGCGCGCAGAGCCGCTCCATGGCCACCGCCGCGGCCGCGCGCACGCCCTCGCCGTTGCCCCATCGCTTCTTCGACGCGGCGGTCAGCGCGAGCAGCGCCTCCTTCGAGGAGGCGAGCTCGCCGAGGAGCGAAGCGCAGATCTCGCGGCTCTGCTCGTGCGGCGGAGACGCGATGATCCGGCTGTCGGCGAGGATCGCGATCAGCGCCTGCTCCGCGCGGGCAGGGGACACGGCGGCGAGCGCCCGCAGCGTGTGGGCCCGCTCGTCGACGGACAGATCGTCGAACCCCTCGTGCGCCGCGCGCGCCGCGAGCGGCTCCTCGGCCGACGCGATCTCGTGCCGCGCGATGGCCTCGAGCGCGGCGATGCGGATCGCCTCCTCGGGATCGCCGAGCAGACCGTCGAGGGCGTGGCCGAGCCGGTCACCGTCGAGCCCCTCGGCGTGGCAGAGCGCCTCGATCCGCACGCCCGCGTAGGGGCTGCGCGTCGCGTTGCCGAGCGCCTCACGGGCCGGCACCGAGCCGATGCCGCCCAGGATGCGGGTCAGCTCCACCCCGAGCGCCTCCCCCACGCGCGGCAGGTTGGCGCCGATCGCCGCCTCGTGCCCCTCGGCGAAGCGCGCGACGTAGGGCATCAGCAGGGCGCGCAGATCGGCGTCGTCGGTGGTGATGAGCGCCTCGAAGGCCGCGAAGAAGCAGCCGCCGTCGAGCTTGTCGAGCAGGCCTTCGACGCGGCGGAGCGCGTCGGCGCGATCGGGCGTGGACGCGAGGTGGGCGAGGATCTGCCGGAGCGCGTCCGGCGCGACGATCGATCGCCCGAGCTCGGCGGCGAGGCGGGGCGCCCCGGTCGCGGCGGGCTCGTCGACCGAGAGCATCAGGCGCGACGCGAGCTGGAGCGCCGGCATCGGGGTCGCCTCGGCGATGGACGAGATCGACGCCCGCAGCGGCCGCGCCACGCTCTCGCCGTCGTTGCGCAGGACGGCGCGGCGGAACCCCTGCGCGGCCGCCACCGCGAAGCGATCCGTGAGCGCGGGCGCGCCGCGCGAGAGCTCGGCCTCCGCCCCGGCGCGCGCCGCGTCGCCGGCCCCGTCCGGGGCCTCGCCGCCGGCCGGCTCGATCGCGAGGGCCTTCAGGATCATCCGGAGCCGCCCCGCCGAGGCCACGGAGAGCTGCAAGCTCTTCGGCCCGGCGAGCACCGACTCCGCCGTGAGCCCAAGGTTATCGAGCAGCGTCCGGCGCTCGCGGGCGAGCTGGAGCTGGGTCTCGGCCGAGGCCTCGAGCCCCACGTCGACCCGCTGGATCGCCACGTGGGGCAGATCGGCCTCCCAGATCAGCGAGGCGAGATCGTCCTCCGCGCCCTCGGTGCGCGCCGCCTCGAGCGAGAGGATCCGCAGGAGCGACGACAGCTCGATCGCGTCGAGCCCCGGGAGCAGGCCGATCGCCCGGACGCCGCTCCGGAAGAGGCGGAACGGCAGATCATCGTGCGGCGCGAGGGGCTCCCAGGAGGCGCGCCCCCCGGCGTCGAACGCGAACGGCGTCACCCGGAAGACCAGCCCGCGCGGGAAGCGGGCGAGGGCCGCCTTGATCACCTCGAAGGTGCGCGCCACGTAGCGCACGACCTCGGGGTGCTTCGGCCCGTGCTGGACCGCGCCCGTGAGGATGCCCTGCAGGTGGCTGAAGAGCTCCTTCGTGGCGAAGAGCGACTCCATGCTCGCGCGGGCCGAGGCCTCCCCGTCGAGCACGCGCCCCGTGACCGGCGGGCGCTCCGTGCTCGGCGGCGCCGGCGTCCGGCTCGACGGAGGCGGCTCGGTCGGCAGCGGCGCGCGGGCCGCGACGGGGGCGCTCGCACCCGGGCGGCGGGTCGGCGGCGCCGGCTCGACCGCGGGCACGCGCCGGGCCGAAACGTCCTCCGGGATCCAGCCGCGCGTGGAGGGGGGCTCGGGGATCCAGCCTCGCTGCGACGCCGGCTCCTGATCGGGAGGCGGCGGTCCGAGGGTCGGCGCGTCCCGCCGGGCGGGCGTCCACGCCGGCCTCCCGCGCTGCGAGAGGGCTCGGCGTCCACGATGTCCCCGCGCGTTGACGCGACGGTGACCTGCGCGCGGGACGAGGGCGGCGCGGGCTGCTCCTTCGCGAGAGGAGGAGGCGGCATCGTGGGCGGCACGTCCGCCGAGGCGGGAGCGCCCACCGGCGGCGCGGGGCGGGCCGCTGCCTCCCCTGCCCGGCGACTGGACAGCTCCGTGCTCGGCGCCCGCGACATGCCGAGCGCCGCGGCGGGCGAAGCCGTCTCCGGCGGCGGGCGAAGCGTCGGCGCGGCCTTGCGCAGCGCGGGCGGCGTGTCGCCGCGAAGCCTCGCCGTGGGCGGAGGATCGCCGCGCTGCGACGGCGTGAGATCTTCCAGCGTGCTGCGCCGGGTGGTCGGCGGCGGCCCGCTCACCGGGCCGCGGCTCGACGGCGGCTCGAGCTCCGCGCGCACCTTCGCGAGCTCCGCGCGCATGGCCGAAGCGCTCGCGAAGCGCCTCGATTTCTCGCGCTCGAGCGCGGAGTCCACGAGGCGGATCAGCCCCGCGGGCAGATCGGGCCGCAGCCGCCCGAGCGAGCGCGCCGCGCGGGTCGCCGCGCTCCCGAGCAGCATGCTCGCCGTCTCCCCCTCGAACACCGTCGTCCCCGCGAGCATCCAGAACAAGGTCGCGCCGAGCGCCCACACGTCGGTGCGCGCGTCGACCTCCGCGAAGCGGCCGAGCGCCTGCTCGGGCGAGAGGAAGGCCGCGCGCTCGCGGGCGATCCGGGCGCGCGGCTCGACCTGCTCGCGCAGCGCGCCGAGCCCGAGATCGAGCAGCTTGAGCGCCCCCTTGTTCGTGAGGAACAGCTTCCGCGGCCGCAGATCGCGGTGGACGATCCCGTGCTTGTGGATCGATTCGAGCGCGCCGAGCACCTGATCCGCGATCGCGAGCGCCTGCCCGATCGGCAGCCTCCCGCCGGCCCCCCGCGCGCGCGCGTCGAGCGTCTCGCCGAGGAGCAGCTCCACCACGAGGAACGCGCCGATCTGCGGATCGGCCTCCTCGCCGAGCACCGCCACCGTGCTCGGGTGGCGCGCGCGGTTCGCCACCACCACCTCGCGGGGGAAGCCCGCGCGCGCCTCCGGCGTGGCCGCGATCGCCGGGTGGAGCACCTTGATCGCCGCGACGAGCCCGTTCTTGTGGCTGCCGGCGTACACCGCGCCGAGCCCGCCGAGCCCGATCAGCGCGTCGAGGCGCCAGCTCTGTCCGAGAGCCTTCCCCACCCGGGTACGACAGCGGTCGATTACCTCGTTCTCAACGCTCATGCACGAATTGTCGGGTAAACCGGCGAGCTTTACGCTCGACCGGCCGGAGCTCTTGCTTCCTCGTTGGCGATCCAAGCCACGCTATCATCCTTTCCGCCGCGATGACCAGGACTCTCCACACCCCCACACCTCCTCGTGATGCACCCGCGCACCTCACCCGGATTTCCCCGAGTGACGCCGCGAGCACCGGCGCCTGTCCGGCGCTCGAGATCGCCGGCCGCGTCCGCGCCTGCGACGCGCGATCGGCCTTCATCGCCGACGCGTTCGGCGAGATCGAAGCGATCTTCGACGCGCCGCTCCAGTTGACACCACCTGCCTCCCTCGCGCCCGGCGATCTCGTGGTCCTCTCCGGCGCGCTTCGAGGGCAAACGCTCGTGGGAGCCAATGTGGTTTTGCGCATTACCCCAAACCACCCACCACCCCCACCTGCGCCAAGCAAGGATGACAACCCACATAGCGAGACCGAGCGCCTCTCCCTGCGCGGCGTCGGACAAGGCCTCTCCGCGCGGGCCCGCGGCCTCGCCGTCATTCGCCGCTTCTTCGAGGAGCGCCGCTTCCTCGAGGTCGACACCCCGGCCCTCGTCCCCTCCCCCGGCCTCGATCTCCACCTCGACGCGCTCGACGAGAGGACGCCGCCCGCCACGGGCAACGCCCTCGGCGTCGATCGCTTGATCGCCGCATGCCTCGGCACCGACGTGATCGGCACCGTGCAGTCGTTCCCCGCGAGCTGGCTGTGACCCCAGGCCCCGATCGGCTGCTCCGCCTCGCCGAGAAATACCGCACCCTCGGCGCCCTGCGCAGGGCGCGCGCGGCCGGCGATCCGCTGCCCGATCGCGCCGTGTTCCAGGCCCTCGCCGACGAGCTGCCCGGCAGCGTGGCCGAGCTCGACACGCTGCCGCTCGACACGATCGACGCCCGCGCCGAGGCGCTCGCGCGCGCCGCCTCCGGAGGCCCCATCGAGCCGTGGATGACATGGCTCTCCGGCTACCACGCGCTCTTCCGCGCCGCGCTCCGCATCCGCAGCCGCGCCCGCCGCGAGCGCGATCCCGATCCTGCGCGCGCCGCGATCCTCGCCCTCGACGCCTCGACCCACGCCGGGATCCCCGTCGACCCCGACTTCGTGCGCGCCGTGTGCCGCCCGCCGGCAGGTCGCCTCGCCGCGGTGATCTTCGCGCGCCTCGAAGAAGCACACGGCGCGCCCCGCGCGGTCATCAAGCAGGCGATCTTCCCGGGCAGCCGCCGCGGGTGACCGCACGACCATTTCGTGGAAGAGTCGCTCCATGAGCATCCTGAAGCGGCTCACCGTGCTGCGCGACGACGCGGACAAGGAGCCGCTCCCGCAGCGCAAGTACTTCCACATCGGCCAGCCCGAGGTGCTCGACGATCTCGGCGAGTGCATCCCGATGATCTCGTGGGTCGAGGACAACCTCTCCCGCTTCCTCATCGCCGACGGCCCGAGCTCGACCTGGGGCACCGGCCGCGCCCCCACCGCCCGCCTCTTCCCGCTCCCGAACCGCGCCGTGAAGGTCGAGGACGGCCTGTTCCTCGTGACCGGCCCCGGGAGCGATCATTCCCTGCCCCACCCAAACGGAAAAAACTCGATCCACTTCGTGCACCTCGGCCACCCGGAGCGCCTGTGGGACCGCGGCCTGACGAAGATCTACGTGTACCGCCTCGACGGAGTGCAATTCAAAAATCTCCTTGAAAAGAAGCGCTAGACCGCCCCTCACCAGAGGCGCGATACTGGCGCACCATGAAGACCTCGCTCGGCCTTGCCCTGCTCTCGCTCGTCTCCCTCGCAGCCTGCAGCGGAGGCGTGGACGTACCGAGCGGCTCGAGCGGGTTCGGGACGACGGGGAGCACGTCGACGCTCGGCGGGTCGACCACGGGGATCGGCGCGGGGGGCGCGAGCACCACGGGCGGCGCAGGCGGCGCGGGCAACACGACCGGCACAGGCGGGGCCGGCAACGGGCCCACGACCACGACCGGCGCAGGCGGCTCGCCGACCACGACGACGTCCACGGGCGCAGGCGGGAGCGCGGAGATCTGCCCGAGCTTCGGCGATTTCTGCACGAATTGCCTCTCGACCGGCTGCCCGGAGACCTACTGCAACTGTTACAACAACCCCGCCTGCCTGAAGCTCATCCAGTGCACGAACATGTGCAACGGTGATGCAGCATGCATCCAGACCTGCGAGACCGACAACCAGGACGGGATCGCCGACGTGGTGCTCTTGACGAGCTGCGCCGCGAGCACCTGCGCACAGCAATGCCCGAAGTCCGACGCGATGCCCATCGACCCTTGCAATCAATGCTTGCTCACGTCCTGTGAGGACGCCGCCAACGCATGCCTGGCCGAGCCGGAGTGCAGCGCGCTTTACCAGTGCCTGGCCAACTGCCCGAACCTGGATCTCTCGTGTCAGCAAGGCTGCTACGCGGACCATGGGGCCGGGACGATGGCCTTGCAGGACTTGCTCCAGTGTGGGTCACAGATGTGCTCGGGGTCTTGCCAGTAGGTCCCGCGAGGCGAGACGAGCACACTTCGAGCGAGGAAGGAGATCCAGCGAGCCGGGGCGAACACTCCGAGGCGCGGCGGTCGTGGTCGCAGCCAGGGCGGCGATGCTCGGACGGGGGCTGCGCTCCCGGGGGGTTCGTCGGCGCGAGCGGCAACCGTGGAGCGCGAGCGTGCTGCCGCGCGCACCGACCATTCGCACGCAGCGTTTACTCGCGGGTCGGATCGTGATAGTCCCCCAGGCCGAGGGAGTGTTACGTATGCGAAATGTGGTCATTTTTGTAGCAGTTGGCGGTTCCATGCTGGGGTGCGTCTCGTCTGCCGAGGTGGTAAAAGATCGTGCCTCCTTCGATCTTTCCTGCCCCAGAGAGCAGATTGTCGCTCAGGAGCTCGGCAATCACATGACGATGGGCGTCTCTGGTTGCGGCAAGAAGGCCACCTATGTCTATACGTCGGACGGCAGATGGCTGATGAACTCGGCACAGTCGCCCGCCGCCGGAACCGCCGCGCCCCTGCCCGAGCAGCCTAAGTAGTCGGCTCGACTGTCGAGGGCGAGCTTGGACATGACCGTGATCGTCGTGTGGGACGCACGATGGTCATGGCTACCGCGCTCATGCGCAGACATGCTACCCAACGCAGCGATGAGGCGTTGCGCCGACATGGATATGTCAGCGCATTTGCTCTATCTCAACTCGCCAGTCCTCGACATCCCAGCACGCATTGGTCGCCTCGCCCCACAGGGGAGTCGACCTTCGCCCGGCGGGCACACCCGATCCCCCGCCGCGCCCCATGGATCCCCCCACCCTTTCTACTACCTTCTCCCGCATGTCGCAGCGAAGCCGCTCCCCCGAGACGCTCCTCGCGTCCGAGTCGGCCGCTCTCCGGCTCCCCAGCCGCGAACCTGTTTCCACCTTCCCCTCCCTCGACGAGCGCCTCGTCACCCCCGAGACCCGGGAAGAGGTCCTCCGCGGGCGCAAGATCCTCGCCCAGTCGGCCCTCGAGCCCCACGCGGACCGCCACTGCGAGGTAACCGTACGACGCTGGGATTCCGCTGGCGGAGAAGGATCGTACCCGTATCCTGGCCTGCACGGACAGCACAATGCTCGGCCGGTGGCTCGACAACGTCCTCGGGGCGAAGGGTGCCTTCGAGCTATTCGCTTGACGCTGCCCAACGAACAGCGCTCGAGCTACATCGAGCGTCCCGAGCACCTCCGGAAATTCCTCGTCAATTGGCCTCGGATACCCCGGGTCGGCCTCGGAGAGCTCAAAGTCGCCGAGGGGGAGACATCCCCTTTGCCCGACTGTCGGCCGGTCCACATCGCGGGTCGCTAACGTAGGCCGACCGGGCGGCGAACCGGTAGAGGGTGAGGGCGATGACGAGCCCCGCACAGACCAGGTAGACAGCGCGCATCCCCGGGCGATGCGCGTCGCTCCCGGCGAGGATGCCGTGCGCGGAGACCAGCCAGAAGGCCGGGAACGACAGCGCGTGCAGCGCGCGAAATGCCCGCTGGCCGAGCCGCGCCCGCAGGATCGCGCTCAGGTGCACCACGACGAGCAGGTAGCTTGCCACGACGGCGATCCCCACCGCCAGCGGCCGATAGGGCGCGAGGAACGGGACGAGGAGGTCGAGGAGGTCGAAGCGCGCCTGCGCGTCGCCGAGGAAGGCGATGCCGTGCGCCGCGAGGAGCGCCAGCGTCACCGACGAGAGAAAACGGTGCAGCTCGAGGCTGCGGGCCCGCGCGATCCAGACATCGAGCGCGCCCGTCGACGCGAGCAACCCGAGCGCGACCGTGCCCGTGAGCGCGATGTAGGCCGTCACGCCGGCCACGCGCGCGAGGTTCCAGAACATCGGTCCTTCGGGCCGATCGAGCGGGAGGATCAGAACGCCCGCCCGGCTCCCCAGGGCGAGGGCGACGCCCAGCAGGGCGAGGCCTACCGCCACGCCCACCAGCACTTGCTTCGATGCTCTCATGCGGCCACCTCTTCGATCATGTCCAGCGCTCCGACGGTGTCGACGCTCCGATCGCGACGGACCAGCACCCCCGCGATCCCTTCGTGCCGGCGCAACCAGCGCGTCCCCTCGCGCGCGCCGAGCAGCAGCACCGTCTTGGCCAGCACCTCGACCTGCTCGACGCTGTCTCCGACCACCGTCACCTGGCTGAGATCCGAGCGCGACGGGCGCCTCGTCCGAGGATCGATGAGGTGGTGCTGCTCCTCCCCTCCGGCGAGCCAGCGCCGGCGGCCCACCCCGCTGGTCGCGACCGCGCATGCGGCCACGCGCAGCGTCCGCACCACGCGCGCGGCGTCGAAGGGATCCTCCACGTCGAGCAGCCACCCCTCGCCCTCTTCGCCCGTGCCGCGCAGGAGCAGGTCTCCACCGGCGTCGAGCACGCTGTTCGCGGGCAGGAGGCGAGCTGCGCGATCGACCGTCCAGCCCTTCACGAGGCCGCCGAGATCGAGGAGCAGCCCCGGCGGACGGCGCACGCGGTGGGTCGCCGGATCGAGGTCGAGCTCGGCGAAGGAGGGATGGGACATCGCGGGCGAGACCGGCGTCCATCGATCGAGCGCGCCGGGCGCGAAGGAGCGCACGTAGCCCGCGGCGAGGAGGTCGCTCCCCACCGCGGGATCGAAGAGCCCCCGTGTCACCTCGAAGTGCCTCTTCGCCCGCGTCAGGGCCTCGAAGAGCAGCGCCGAGACGATCACGGGGCGCGTGGCCCGGTTGAGCCGCGAGAGCTCGCTCTCCTCGTCGAAGCGGCTGAAGCGTCGCTCGGCGCCTGCGAAGAGCGCCGCCACGGCGCGGAGGATCTCGGCGTGGGCGCCCCGCTCTTCGCCGGGGGTGATCAACCGGATCTCGGTCCCCATCGCCTGGAACACCGAGCTGCTCACGAGCTCCTCGTGCGAACGCGGATCGGCGCTCGGTGCGGCGCGGGAGCAGGAGCGGCGGCCACGCGCGCTCCCGCCGGGGACGAGGCGGCCGGCGGATGCGGTGTGCGCGGCGGGGAACGCCGCGCAGGAGGAGGGCTCGCACCGGCCACCTCCGCGGGGCGAGGGGCGCTCTCTCCCGGCTTGGCCAGCGCGAGCCACGCGACGGCCCAGACCAGGCCGAGCGCGCCGCCGAGCACGAGCCTCCACTCGGGGCCCGTGAGATCGAAGCGCGGCCGAGGCCGCGTTTCCGCGCGCGGGCGTGGATCAGTCGTCATCGCCGTCGTCGCCTCCATGCCGCTCGTGCCGCCCTCCGTGCTCGCGCCGCTCGTGGCGATCGTGGTGCTTGTCCCTGTGCTCCAGCGCGAGGACCGCGGGCTCGATCGCCGGCTCCTCCGCGGGATCCGCGACCGGCGAAGGCGCGGGGATCGCCGGTGCCTGCGGGGGCGCGGGCTCCTCCAGCGCGGTCGTGGCGGGCGCCTCGATCGTCGCCGGCGCGCGCGTCTCCGGCGGCCTCACCCATCCGAGCAGGCCGCCCATCGTCACGCCCGCGGCCAGGGTCAGGCCGGCGGCCGCCACGGCGATCGCCCCGCCTCGACGCGGTGCTCCTGTTTTTTGCTCAGCCATTCGTCACGGTCTCCTTCCGGGTTCTTCCGGGGTGCAGGCAGAGCGTGGACACCCCATTTCAGGCTCGCCTGTGCGCTTCCTGGGAGCTTTCACAGGAGCGACGATTTCCGGGTGCTAGAATCCGCGTCATGCGCATCCTCGTCGTCGAGGACGAGCCGCGGCTCGCCGGGCTCCTGGAGCGCCAGCTGCGCGGCGAGGGCTACACCGTCGACGCGGTCGTCGACGGCGCGGACGGCTTCGAGCGGGCCCGCGCCGGAGATCACGACCTGATCGTGCTCGACGTGATGCTGCCGCGCATGAGCGGCCTGGAGATCAGCATGCGCCTCCGCCGCCTCGGCGTTCGCGCGCCCATCCTCATGCTCACCGCGCGCGACGCGGTGGAAGATCGGGTCGCCGGCCTCGATGCAGGCGCCGATGACTACCTGGTCAAGCCCTTCGCGATGGTCGAGCTCCTCGCCCGGGTGCGGGCCCTGCTCCGCCGCCGGTCCGATCCGGATCGCTCGGGCGAGCTGCGCGTGGGCGACCTCGTGCTCGACCGCGTCCGCCACGAAGCGCGCCGCGGGGATCGCCGCACCGAGCTCACCGCCCGCGAGTTCACGCTCCTCGAGTACCTGATGCGCAACGAGGGCCGCGTGCTCTCGCGGGACCAGATCATCGGCGCCGTGTGGCCCGAGGGCTTCGAGGGAGGGACCAACGTGGTGGACACCTATGTGCACTACCTGCGGGCGAAGATCGACAAGCCGCCCGCGACACCGCTGATCCGCACCGTGCGTGGCTTCGGCTACTCGCTGGGGCGCTGATGCCCTTCTCCCGCGTCCGCGTCCGCCTCGCCGCCTGGAACCTCGCGACCTTCTCGCTCGTCCTCGTGGCCACGCTCGGCGCGGCGGTGATCGGCGTCGTCCGCGAGCACGAGGCGGCCATCGAGCAAGAGCTGCGCTTCGGCGCGGCGCGGGAGGCCCTCCGCTTCGAGCGCGCGCGTCACGAGGAGCGGGAGGAGCACGAGGACAGGGAGGAGCATGACCCGCACGAGCGCGCCCACGACCTCGGCGAGGCGCCGGATCTGCTCGTCTCGTGGGCGCGGGAGGACGGCGCCGTCGCGCTCCGGGCCCCGCTCGCCGGCCTCCCCGACGAGGCCGCCCTGGCGGCGGCGCTCCGCGGCGAGGAGACACGCGCGGAGCACAACGTTGACGGTGTACCCCTGCGGCTCCTCACGGTGCCGGTGCGCCACGAGGGGCGCGTCATCGGCGCGGTGCAGGTGGCCAAGCCCCTCGGCGCCGAGCGCCAGCGGCTCTCGCAGACCCTGCTCACCCTCGTCATCACCAGCGGGGCCGGGCTCCTCGTCGCCGTGGCGAGCAGCTTCTTCCTCGCCGGCCGCGCGATGGGGCCCATCGGGGAGGCCTTCGATCGCCAGCGGCGCTTCATCGCCGACGCGAGCCACGAGCTGCGGACGCCCGTCGCCGTCCTCTGCGCGCGGGCCGAGCTGCTGCGGCGTGAGCCCGCGCTCCCCGCGGCGGCGCAGGCCGAGCTCGGGCTGCTCCAGCGCGACGCCGAGGAGCTGAGCCAGCTGCTCTCCGATCTGCTCGATCTGGCGCGTCTCGACGCCGGCGAGCCGGCCCCGGCGCTCGAGCCCGTCGCCCTCGCCGACGCCGCCGAGGAGCTGGGCGCGCAGCTCGCCCCGCTCGCCGTGGAGCGCAGGATCACCCTCTCGATCGAGGCTGCCCCGGTCTGGGCCGAGACCCACCTCCCGCGGCTTCGCCAGGTGCTCCGGGCCTTCGTGGACAACGCCCTCCGGCACACGCCGCCCGGTGGCCACGTCACCATCGCCGTCGATCGGGACAACGGACGAGCGCGCGTGCGGGTCCGTGACGACGGCACCGGCATCGCCCCGGAGCACCTGCCCAGGATCTTCGATCGCTTCTACCGCGCAGACCCCGCGCGCGCTCGTGGCGGCGCCGGTCTGGGCCTTTCCATCGCCGCCGAGCTCGTGCGCCTGCTTCGCGGAGAGGTCCACGCGGACAGCGCGCCCGGGAAGGGAACGACGCTGACCCTCTGGCTCCCGCTCGCCGCGGAGATGGCCCCGCTCGCCGACGAAGGTTGAGAGGGGCCGTCGCCCCCGGCGTCAATCGTCGTCATGCTCGTGACGCTCCCGCGGACCGCCCTCGCCGCCATGCTCCTTGCCGCGCTCGTCCTCGCCCAGCATGATCCGACTGCCCAGGCCCGGCAGCGCGACGGAGCGGCTGCCAGCGTCGTAGCCACGGACCAACACGCCGGTCCAGAGCGCAGTCGCCCCGACCAGCGCCAGCGCCACCAGGGGATGCGCAGAGGGGATCGCCTGCGCGGCGTCGCCGTCCTTGCGGCCGTCGATCATCGAGCGGGCGATGTTCTCGCGATGGCGAAGGGTGTGCGCGACGACCCCGAGGACATGGAGGGCGACCACACCCACCAGCGAAAAGGCGAGCGCTTCGTGGACCTCCTTGATGCTCTCACCGCCCCTCGACATCGACACGCCCGTGAGCGCGAGCCCCAGGGTGAGCGCCAGGATCACCAGGATGATCACGCTCGACCCGGGGTTGTGCCCGACGTGTCGCTCCCCCGCCTCCCTGTGGAGGACGCCCTTCAAGTACGTGGAGACCGCCCGGGGCCCGAAGAGGAAGGAGCGGAATCGAGCGTAGCGCGGGCCGACAAACCCCCAGACCACCCGCAGCGCCACCAGGAAGGCCGCGACCGCGCCGAGCAACATATGCAGGGGGAACGCCGCCCCCTCGTCATCGACGAGCACGGCGACGCCGAAGGCGCCGAGGACGCTCAGGGCGAGAAGGCCGTGGAAGAGGCGGGTGGGGAGATCCCAGACGAGGATTCGCGTGCTGGGAGAGGTGGAGCTGGCTGCCATTCCCCGAAGGTAGAACCGGCGGCGGGGCGTTGCATGAGAGAGCTCACAGGGAGCCGTTCGCCGCAACGGTTGGCGACAGAACGCGCGTCCGGTCCAGCACGAGGCAAGCCGGCGGAGGCCGGCTTCCTTTGTGTAGCCCAGGGGGCTTACCCCAGGGTTACTGCGCGCATGTGCTCGACTCGATGCGACACTGTATAGGAGCGAAGAGCGCCTCCGAGCTGTTCGCTTGACGCGGCCCAGCGAACAGCGGTCACGCCACGTCGAGCGTCCCGAGCACCCCAGGAAACTCTTCTTCAATGGGCCTCGGATACCCCGGGTCGGCCTGGTCTTTTGCCATGTCGTACCGGATCACCTCTCGCCCCTTGAAGAAGTAGGCCTTCCCGTCGCCCCACACGATCACCGCGTCGATCCCGCCCGGCCAGATCCCCGGCCAGTGGGCGGAGATGAGCTGCGGAAAGCCCGCGTCCACCCGGTCGGCGGCCATGTCGTAGCGCACGTAGACGCTCCCCTTGAAGAGATAAGCTTTGCCGTTGTTCCACACCACCGCGGCGTCGACCCCGGTGGGCCACACGCCGGGCCAGAAGCGGCTCACGTAGCGGGGATATCCGGGCAACGCGCGGTCCGCGCCGAGGTCGTAGGCCGTGTACCCGTTGCCCTGGAAGAAGAAGGCCTTCCTCGCGTCCCACCGCACGGCGGCGTGGATATGCTCGCTCCCGAGCCCTGGCCAGTGCGAGGCGATGTCCTTCGGATAACCGGGCAGCACCTCGCGGGTCTCGGGATCGAGCCGGAGGTAGCGATCGCCGCGGAAGAAATACACGGCGTTCCCCGTATGGAGCGCCGCGGTGATGCCCTCCGGCGCGGAGCGCACGCGCAGGGCGCCGAGGCTCACCGGCTGCGCCACGAGGGTCTCTCCGCGCTCGCCGGCGAGGCGCATCCGGATCTCCTCGCCCGGGCGGTCGAGATCGATGTCGAGCACACCGTAGTTGCACGCCTCGTGCTCGGTGATCACCGTGCGATCGTAGAGGTTTCGCCCGAGCACCGTCTCCGTCCAGGGGTCGTTGGCGAGGGGGCTCGACGTGAGCTCCCACAGCGATGGGCCGCGGCGCCCGTCGGGCAAGGTGCGTGAGGGAGCGTGGAGCAGATAGCCGAGGTGGACATCGCCGCTGATGTAGACGACGCCGCGGATGTCCCGCTCCTCGATGAAGGAGAGGATCTGCTCGAGCTCTCCCGGGGCGTCGCGCTTCCAGCACTCCCAGTCGAGGCCCGGCGCCGCCTCGGGGAAGACCTGCGAGCCGGAGACGAAGACCTTGATTGGGGCGCGGCTCTTTTCGAGGCGATCGAGGAGCCACGTCATCTGCGCCTCGCCGAGCATGTGGCTGTGCTCGACGCGGTAGCTGCGGTTGTCGAGGAGGAAGAATTCCACAGGGCCCATTCGCACGGTGGAGAAGATGCCCGGCGTCTCCGGCAAGCCATAGGTGCTCTGGGCGAAGACCCGCTGAAAGACCGGGAGCGAGGCGCCGGCGAAGCTGCTATCGCTGTCGTTGGGGCCGAAATCGTGATCGTCCCAGATGGCGAGGACGGGGACCTCGGCGAGCAGGCGGCGGAGCGGGTCGTTGTTGCGGTGGCGGAGCTGCGCCATCATCATGCCGTGCTCGCTCCCCCAGTCGTCGCCACCATAATAGCAGTTGTCGCCGATCATCAAGAAGACATCGGGGCGCTCGCGGCGGATGGCGTCGAAGATGGTGAGCTTCTGATCGGGGTAGTTCCAGAAGCACGATCCGAAGGCGATCACGAGCTTGCGGGCGCTGTCGGCCGGCGCTCCGCGGAGGGGGAAACCATCGGTCTTGCCGTGGGCGCTCTCCAGGGAAAACTGGCATGCTTCACCCGGGTGCAGCCCGTCGACGGTGAAGGTGACGCAATTCCACGCGCCGAGGGAGGGTTGCAAGGTCTGACGGAAGGTGGTGCCGTTCTGGCGGTGGACGCTCAGCGTGAGGGGCGATTCGTCTCGGCCCTGGGCCCAGATGCGGGCGGTCGAGCCGCTCGTCTCGCCGACCATGGGGCCGGAGAGGAGGGGGCCGCTCGGGTGGCTGTTCCAGGCAGCGGGGGTCTCTCCTTCGGGCAGGCCGGCGGACCAATCGTTGGAAGGCATGAGCCCATGGTCGGCGCACGCGGCGAAGGATGCAAGCACCTCGTGCAAGGTTCGGTCCCTTGCCCCGGGGGACCGACTGATGATCTGAAGGATCGTATTTCAACGCAAAGTCGCCAAGGCGCAAAGACGCAAAGAAACCCAGAAATTAATTTCTTCTTGCGCCTTTGCGCCTTTGCGCCTTTGCGTTAAATTTCAAACGATCCGGATCGGCAACGAGGCTTCCTCGCAGCGCTCCGCCTCTTCCAACACGGGCACGCCGTCCCGGTAGCGCACGCGGTTGCCCATGTGGGCGGGCACGCGCGCGCCGGGGGTGGTGATGCCCACGAGGTTCAGGGGATCGCACGCCGAGAGATCAACCTCCTCGCCGGTCGGGCCCTCGCGGCGAATCGCGCGCAGGGCGTCGAGCGCCTCGGGGAGCGCGAACTGCTCGCCGACGAAGGGGCGCACCAGACGACCGCCGCGGATCTCTCCGCGCATTTCCATCCGCCGGAGGACGTGCACGAGATCGCGCCACGCGGGGGCGCGGGGCTCGCGCGCGAGCAGGTCGCGGAAGACCACGCCGTAGCGGCGCAGGTAGAGCTTGGCGAGCGACTCGAGCACCTCGTCGAGGGAGGGAGAAGAGGGCTTGTTTCCTTCGTCCATGTCGAGCGGCACCGGCGCGCGGAGCAGGGCCCAGCGGCCCGAGGCGACGCGCAGCGAGGCGCCGCGCAACCGGCCCACCCGCGCGCCGATGCCGAGCGCGCGCGGGCCCGAGCGATCGAGCAACGCGCGCAGACTCCCGAAGCCGTCACCGGTGATGCGGCCGGCGGCGCAGAGCTCCCAGAGGGCGTCGTCCGTCTCGGCGCGGCCGGCGCCGCTCGCGCCCACGATCTCCTCGAAGAACGAGGCGCCGTCGCGGCGCAGCACCGCGAGCACCTTGCGGGCCGTGTCGGACAGGCTCGCTTCGCCCGGCGGCTCGGCCTCGACGCCGCGCGGGGCGAGGAGCCAGGCGAGATCGCGGCGGCGCGCGAAGGTGATCGGCGCCGCGCGGGTCGGCGTCTGCCCGGACTCGCGCGGCGCGAGGCGACCCCAGCACACCTCGCCCGAGAAGCAGAGATCATCGAGCCAGCCGGCCTCGTAGCGGCCGAGCCGCGCGGGGAGGATCTCGCTCTCCCACGCGCCCGCGGCGGCCTCGAAGCCCTGGAGCTGCTCGATGACCCGGTGGAGGCCATTGCGCCCGGCCGCCTTCATCCCGGTGACGCCTTGCCAGCGGAAGAGGAAGCGCATGAGATCGGCGGGCGAGGCCGGCTCGATGGCCTTGCGCAGGCCGTCGCGGGTGATGCGATGAATGCGGGCCAGCAAGGTCCGGTCGCACCACTCGGTCTCTCCTTGAGGCAGCCCGGGAGAGAAGCGCCCGCGGATCACCCGGCCTTCGACCTCGATGCGCGCGAGGGCGATCCCGATATCGACCTCGGGCACACCGAGCGAGCGGCCGAGCGCGGCCGCGGTGATCGGCCCGCACAGGCGGAGGTGGCCGCGCACGACCTCGGCGAGCGCGTCTTCGAGCGCGATGGGCCGGCTCCCCTTGCTCCCCGGAGGCGCCGTGAGCGCGGGGGAGAAGCGGCGAGTGGGCCAGATGGCCTCTCCGTAGGAGCAGCGCTCGGCGGAGATCCAGAGAGGCGCGCTCCCGCCTTCATCGATCGACCGGGCCACCCTTCTATCGCCGAGGAGGCGATCGAAATAACCCTCCCAGCCGGCGGCGATGCCCATGGGCTCGGGGATGGCGCCGAGATCGAGCAGGAGATCGTGCAGCTCATCGGCGCTCCGCACCTCGGGCTCGGCCTCGCGCACCACGCTCTCGATCACGTCGGCCGGAAGACCGCCGACGCGCTCGACGATCTCGGCCGGCAAACCACGCCGCACCGAGACCGCGCGGGCCCGCCGCTCCTCGAGCGGCGCATCGTCGAGGAAGGCATACGGATTGGCGTTCAAGATCTCGTGGGAGAAGACGCTCGGCTCCGGCGTCTCGCACCCGAGGAAGCGAATCTCCCCCGCGTGGAGCTTGTTCAGCACGTCGCGGAGCCCGTGCACGTCCATCACCTCTTCCAGGCAATCGCGCACGGTCTCGTTGACGAGCGGGTGATCGGGCACGTCGATATGCGCCATCAAGCCCCCGTGGTTGTCCTGACAGCCTTGCGCCGCCGGGAAAACAGCGGCCATCAGATCATCCGATCGCATCCTCTGCAGGGCCGGTGGCACCTTCTTGCCGCCGCGGAAGCGAAGCAGGGTGAGCGAGCGGGTCGCGTCCCAGCGGAAGCGCGTGCCGAACATCGGGGATTGCAGGGCGGCCTGGGTGAGCACGTCTTCCAGGTCCTGGACGCGGAGCAATTCCAGGAGGGATTCGAGGGGAAAGCTGTGCTGGGGGCCGAGGGAGAGCAGGACTCCATCGTCGGTGGCGGCGGCCTGGAGCTCGAAGTCGAAGCTCCGGCAAAAGCGCTTGCGCAGGCAGAGGCCGAGGGCGCGGTTGATCCGGCCGCCGAAGGGGGCGTGGAGGATGAGCTGGGTGCCCCCGGCCTCGTCGAAGAAGCGCTCGGCGACGATCGTATCGAGGGTGGGGACGGCGCCGAGCACGGCGTGGCCGGCGGCGACATACTCGCATGCGAGGCGGGCGCCCGCGTCGTCGAGGGCGCATGCGTCCTTGAGCCAGGCGATGGTCGAGCCGGGCTCGGCGTCGCCCTTTCGCTCGGCGGAATAGCGCTCCACGATGTCCTTGCGGAGATTGCCTATCTCGGTCGACAGCTCGATGGTGCGCGCCGGGGCCTCGCCGAACCAGAAGGGGATGGTGGGCGCGGCGCCGTGAGCGTCTTCGACCCAGACCTTGCCAGGCTCGACCCGGTGAATGCGCCACGAGGTGTTGCCGAGCAGGAAGACATCGCCCGCGGAGGAGTCGATGGCGAAGTCTTCATCGACCGTGCCGACCTTGGTGGCGTCGCTGGTCAGCATGACATCGTAGTTGGCGTTGTCGGGGATGGCGCCGCCCGAGGTGAGCGCGGCGAGGCGCGAGCCCCGGCGGCCGCGGAGGCGGCGGTTCACGGCGTCGTGGTGGACCAGTGCCCCTTCGCGGCCGCGGCGCGTGGAGACGCCCTCGGAGACCATCTCCACCACGCGATCGAAGGTCTCCCGGTCGAGATCGCCGTACGAAGCGGCCTTGCGGACGAGCGAGTAGAGCGCGTCGGTGTCGCTCTCCTCGGCGGCGGCGGTCGCGATGATCTGCTGGGCGAGGACGTCGAGCGGGGCCTTGCGGAGGGCGATCGCGTCCATCACGCCCCGTCGCGAGGCGCGGACGATGGCGGCGGACTCGATGAGCTGATCGCGGGTGAGCGGGAAGAAGCGGCCTTTGGGGGTGGCGCTCAAGGCGTGGCCGCTCCGGCCGATGCGCTGCAAGGCCGCGGCGATCGAGCGGGGTGAGCCGAGGATGCACGCGAGATCGACGGTGCCGACGTCGATGCCGAGCTCGAGCGAGGCGGTGGCGATCACCACCTTGAGCTCGCCGGATTTCAGGCGGCGCTCGGCCTCGAAGCGGCGGGCGCGGGAGAGGCTCCCGTGGTGGGCGGCGACATGCTCTTCGCCGAGGCGCTCGCCGAGGTGGTGGGCCAGCCGCTCGACGAGGCGGCGGGTGTTGACGAAGATGAGCGTGGAGCGGTGCTCCTTCACGAGCGCGGCGAGCCGGTCATAGAGCTCGGCCCATTGCTCGTTGGTCGCGACGGCGCCGAGCTCGTCGCGCGGCACCTCGATGGCGAGGTCGAGGTCACGACGTTGTCCAGCGTCCACGAGCACGGGCGGCGTGCCCGAGGCGCCGACGAGGAGCTTCGCGGCGACCTCGATCGGCCGCATGGTCGCCGAGAGGCCGATGCGCTGCGGCCTCGGATTTCCAGCCGCGAGCACGAGGGCTTCGAGGCGCTCGACCGAGAGGGCGAGGTGTGCGCCGCGCTTGTCCGGCGCGACGGCGTGGATCTCGTCGAGGATGATCGTGCCGACGCGCTCGAGCGCCCGCCGGCCCGAGACCGACGTGAGCAGGATGTAGAGCGACTCCGGCGTGGTGACGAGCACGTGGGGCGGCTTCTTCACGAGCTCGCGGCGATCGGCGGCGGAGCTGTCGCCGGTGCGCACGGCCGTGCGAATCGGCAGCCGCGCGAGGCCCTGCGCCTCGGCGAGCGCGGAGAGCTCGGCGATGGGCTGATCGAGGTTCTTCTGGACGTCGTTCGAGAGGGCCTTGAGCGGCGAGACGTAGAGGACGCTGACGCGATCCTCGAGCCCGCCGAGCGCCGCGGTGCGCACCAGCCGATCGAGGCAGGTGAGGAACGCCGCGAGCGTCTTGCCCGAGCCGGTGGGCGCGGCGATCAGCGCGTCCGCGCCCGTGGCGATGGCCGGGAACGCCCGCGCTTGCACGGGCGTGGGCGCGCCGAAGCGCCCCGTGAACCAGGCGTCGACCAGGGGGGTGAACATCCGCGCACGGTACGCCAACCGCGCGCCGCTGTCTCCGGCCCAGCAGCCTCGCGACCCCGCGTCCCATGTGCTGTTCCTCACCGCGCGCCCCCTTGTTCTGCGCTTCGCAGACCCCTAGCGTCGATCCATGACCCTCCTGCGCGCCGGCTGGCTCGAGCGCCTCCTCGCGCGCCCTCGCGCGATGACCGGCATCGCGCTCCTCGCCCTCTTCTTCACCCTCCCCGCCCTGCGCGCCGGTTTTTACAGCGACGACCACGCCCAGGTCGCCTTCGTCGAGCACCGCGTGCCCGAGCTGCACGGCTCGGCCTTCGACGTGTACCGCCTCGTCGCCGATCCGGCCGAGCGCGCCGCCTTCATGGCGCGCGGCCCGCTCCCCTGGTGGACGGCGCCCGACTTCCGCCTGCGCTTCTTCCGCCCGCTCACCAGCCTTCTGTTTGCGCTGGACCACGTCGTGTACGGCCGTAACCCGGTGGGATACCACCTGACGGCGATCCTGCTCTACACCGCCCTCCTCTTCGCCACAGGCCGCCTCTACCGCCGCGTCCTCGGCCCCGTGGAGGCGACCTCGACCACCGCCGCCCTCGCGCTCCTGCTCTTTGCCATCGACGCTTCCCACGGACAGGCGCTCGCGTGGGTCGCATGCCGCCACCTGATCGTCACCGCGCTGCCGGCCGTGCTCGGCCTCCTCGCGCTCCTCCGGTACCGTGAAGAGCGATGGCGCCCCGGCCTCGGGCTCGCCGCGCTCGGCCTCGCCGTCGCGCTCTTCTGCGGCGAATCGGCGGTGGGCGCCGCGGCCTATTTCATCTCGTATGCGCTGCTCGGCCCGACCTCACCCGATCGCCCCGAGACGAGCTCCCGGCGCACACGCATGCTCGCCACCCTCCCCTTCGTCCTGCTCCTCGGCGCCTATGCGGTGATGTACAAGGCCCTCGGCTTCGGCGTGAAGGGGAGCGACGCCTACATCGATCCGGCGTCGAGCCCGCTCGATTTCCTGCGCACCCTCGCCTTCCGCGTGCCCGCGCTCCTCGGCGATCTCCTGGCAGGCTTCTCGTCCGATCTGGCCATCATGGTGCCGCATGCCGTCCTCGTGATCGTCGGCCTCGTCGCCACGGTCCTCGTCGCGCTGCTCACCCGGTCAATCTGGGCCTCCGTCACCCCGGGCGAGCGCGCGGCGCTCCGCTGGCTGATCCCCGGCGCGGTTGTCGCACTGGCGCTCTCCACAGGCGGTTTCCTCGGCTCACGGCTCCTGTTCTTCCCGAGCATCGGCGGCGCGCTCTTCGTCGCCGTGCTGCTCCGGGCTTCGGCCCGGCAGATGACCGACGGGATCTCCCGTGGACGGCGAATCGGCCTTCGATTCGCGCGCGGCGCCCTGCTCTTCATCCACCTGTTCCTCGGGCCGCTCTCCATCCAGAACCAGATCTTCTTCGTCCGCCAGCTCTCGCACAAAGGCCTGGAGGTCGCTTACAGCCCCGCGCTGGCCGAAGCGGTCAAAGACCATGTGGTGATGGTGTGGGCCTCCGATCCGCTGGTGTTCCTCTACCCTACCACCGTCCTCGTCGCCGATTTGCCCCCGGGCTCGGACAACACCTGGCACCCGCTCTCCGCGAGCAAGGGGAGCCATCGGGTGACGCGCACCGGGCCTTCGTCGCTTCGTATCGAGAGCCTCGATGGCCCGATGCTCCAAGGGTCCTTCGAGAAGGTGTTTTACGCCTCGTCCCGGCGCTTTCAGGTCAGCGACAGAGTAGCGCTCCAGGGGACGACGGTCACCGTGGTGGCCGAGAAAGACGGGGCGCCGACGGCGATCGAGGCGACCTTCGATCGAGCACTCGACGATCCGAAGCTGCACTTGCTGGCCTGGGTGAACGGGCGGCTCGAACGGCTCTCGCTCCCGGCCGGGGCCGAGCCCATCAAGATCGACTGGAGCCCGGGGCCGTTCGGGTTCTTCTGAGCGGAAAGGTCGTCGAACAGGGCCTTCCAGCGGTGAGCCCGGCGCGGTTGACACGCCGGCGTGACCGGCGATAGCGTCGATCGACGCAGCTCCATCCTCGCCCGCGGGTGGCCCTCCGGATCGCGGGCATCCCTTCCCAATCCTCGGCAACCGCCTCTTCCTTCTTCGGCTCCTCGGCGGCTGCTTCGGTCTTCTCGGCCTCTGCGGGGGGCGCTTCGTCCTTCTTCACCTCCTCGACAGCGGCTTCTTCCTTCTTCGGCTCCTCGACCGCTATCGCTTCTTCCTTCCGGGCCTCCGCCGCGGGCGCCTCTTCGTTCTTCGGCTCCTCGACGGCCTTCTCTTCCGCCTTCCTGGCCTCCTCCACCGGCGCGGCCTGCTCCGCGGCGCTCTCCTCTTGTTCCTCGTCTTCGGTCTCAAGCTCGGCCCGCACCCGCTCCGAGAACTGCTTGAAGAGCTGCCTGGAGATCCCCGTCATCATCCCGCGGCCAAAGCTCATCAGCTTGCCAGCCAGATCGACCTCGGCCGTCACCACGATCTCCGAGCCTTTGCCCTCCACCGCGAGGATCCGGCTCTCCATCGACATCTTCGCCGAGCCCGATCCCCCCTTGTCGTTGCCGGTCCCGACCATCACCACGCGCCGCTCCTCCTCGTGGATCTCGGTCATCGTGGCCTTCCCCTTGAAGTCCATCGTCACCGGGCCGACCTTCACCTTCATCGTCCCGAGGAAGGTCTTGTCGCCCTCGGTGCCATCGAGCTTCGCGCCGGGCAAACAGGGCGCGACGCGGGCTGGATCGAGCAAAAAGGCCCAGACCTTGGCCGGGGGTGCGCTCACCAGGATGCGTTCTTCGATGGTCAGGGTGGGCATCAGGGCTCCTTGTGGAGGGCGACGAGGGCTTCGGGGGTGTCGATGTCGAGGGTGACGCCGCGGTCGTCCATCGGCACGTAGCAGATCTCGGCGGTGTGCCGTTCGAGGATGGAGCGGGCGCCGACGTCGCCTTCGACGAGGCGCATCTCCGGGAAATAACGGGCGGCGAAGAGCACGGGGTTGCCGCGACGCCGGTCCCACACCGGGACGCAGATCGCGCGGCCGTCGGCGGGATCGAAGGCGCCGAGCAGGGCCTCGATCTGGGCGGGGCGCACGCGGGGCATGTCGCCGAGGCAGATGAGGGCACCGTCGAGGTCTTCGCCGAGCTGGGCGATCCCGGCCTTGAGCGAGGTGCTCATCCCCTCGTCGTGACGGGGGTTGTGCGCGAACACCACGTCGCGGCCGGCGAGGGCTTCGCGCACGCGATCGGCGTCGTGGCCGGTCACGATCACCACGGGGCGGGCGCGCGTCGCGAGGATTACGTCGACGACGCGGGCGATCATGGGCGCGCCGTCGACCTCGACGAGGAGCTTGTTCTCCGGGCCCATGCGGCGCGACCGGCCGGCGGCGAGGACGACGGCGGCCACGGCGGGCTCGGGGATCATGGGGGCGATCTCTCCTTCGCGCGGGTGCATGCGGGCAGGGATGTCGGTGAGCAGGCCGCCGGTGCCGAGGGTCATCAGGTCGGCGCGGCTCGGGAAGATGCCCGCGGCCAGGCGTTCGAGGACCATGTCGAAGCCGCCCCGCCGGAGCGATCGAGCGCAGCCGGGGACGCCGAGGATCGCCGTCCGCCGGCGCGGGCGAGCAGTGCGTCGTTGCCGGGATCGACGGGCATCCCGAGGTGGACGATCGCGCCCCCGGCCTGCTCGATCGCCGCGGATCACGTCGCGCCGGTCGACGATGGCGGACGCGCCGAGCACCAGGATCGGGGCGAGGCCCTCGGCGAGGAGATCGCGGATCGCCGCGGTGACGGCGGTCTCGTCGTGCGCGCACCGCACCTCGCGCGCGAGCGCGCCCCCGCGCGGCCCGGGGCACGCTGCGCGGAGGCCGCGCGATCGAGGATGCTCTCGCTCACGCCGGGGAGGCGCGTGAGGATGAGGCCGGCGCGGAAGGGGCGGAACGGGAGGAGCGCGATCGGTCGCTCGGCGGCGATGGATGCGCAGCGATCGACCACGGCGCTCGGCGCGGCGAAGGGGATGATCTTCACGGTGGCGAGGAGGTCGCCCGCGCGCACCGGCGACATCGGCGCGACGGTGGCGAGGGTGACGCCCGTCGACGAGGTTCAGCCGGTCCACCTGCACGCGCTCGATCTGCGCGATCCCGGGGGCCTCCGCGTGGAGGCGTTGCAGCGGCCGGTGGAGGCCCTGCGCGCGCACGCCGGGCCGGAGAGCGCGGCGCCGAGCAGGGCGGCGGGCCTCGTCCTCGGCGAGATCGCCCGGGTCGAGCTCGGCGGCGATCACCGTCGCGGCCGGCTGCGCGAGGGCCTCGATCTCGGCCTCGCCGAGCTGCGTGCCCTTCTTGATCACCGCGCCCGCCGAGCCGGAGCGTGTGGCCGAGGATGGCCCTGAGGGCCCCGTCGAGGGAGACGAGGCCGAAGCGCAAGGTCACCCGCCGGAGCTGCCGATGATCTGCCCGAGGATCGAGACGGCGATCTCGCCGGCGAGCGGGCGCGGATGCGGAGCCCCACGGGGCCGAAGATGCGCGGGCGAGGGCCGCGTCGTCGAGGCCGGCGCGGCGCAGGCGATCGAGGCGGGAGGCGTGCGTCTTCCCGCTGCCGAGGCAGCCGACGTAGAAGGCCTCGGATCGAAGGGCGACGAGGAGCGCCGGGTCGTCGAGCTTGGGATCGTGGGTGAGGGTGACGACGGCCGCGCGGCGATCGAGCCCGAGCTCTTCGAGAGCGCGATCGGGCCAGGTCGTGACGCGCGTGACGCCGGGAAAACGAGCCTCGGTGGCGAAGGCCGAGCGCGGGTCGACGAGGATGACCTCGAACCCGGCGAGGGCCGCCATCTGCGAGAGCGGCTGCGCGATGTGGACCGCGCCGACGAGGATCAAACGCAGCGGCGGGTTGTGCGGCTCGAGGAAGATCGAGCGCCCCTCGCCTTGCTCCACGGTGACGCAAACGTCGCGGATCGAGGCCTGTTTTGCGGCCTCGAAGACCTCCGGCGAGACGCCCTCGGGCGGGGGATTGGCCGGATAGAGGAGCGCTTGCTCGCCGGTGGGCAAGGTGGTGGCGAGGACGACGGGGCGCTTTTCGCGCCGATCGGCGAGGAGCCGGCGGAGCAGATCGGCCTTCATTCCACGGCCTCGACGAAGACCTGCACCCGCCCGCCGCACGCGAGCCCGACCTCCCAGGCCATCTCGTTGGTGACGCCGAACGAGAGCAGGCGCGGGCGGTGGTCTTCCATCACGGCCATCGCCTCGGTGATCACCGCGCCCTCGATGCACCCCCCGGAGACCGAGCCGAGGAAGGCGCCCTTGTCGTTGACGAGCAGGCGGCTGCCCGCCGGTCGCGGCGACGATCCCCAGGTGGAGACCACGGTGCAGAGCGCCACCTTGAGCCCCTCGGCTCGCCAGGTGGCGGCTTGCTCCAGGAGATCCGGCGTCGGGCTGTCCATGGCGGGACGAGGCTAACGCCCTTCGTTGCGGCCGCCAAGCGCGTCGGTGCCCCGGGGAGCCGCTCGATGATCCGAGCGGTCCATCGGAAACGCAAAGACGCAAAGGCGCTCGGGTAGCCCCGGGAGATTACCCTCCCGGGGCCCCCACAGATCCGGACGTGCAGGTTTCCCGCATCCGGCTCTTCGAGACACGGGTTCGCTACGCACAGGCGTACGGCCTCGCGACCCGGGCAGGTGGTAGGGGGTAGTGTTCCAGCAGCTTGTGCCTGAGGTCCCAGGTGATCTGCCCCCGCTGAGAGCGACGACCGAGCCACTTGCACCAGATGCCGATCACCCTCTCGCGGAAGTTGCAGATCGCCTCCGAGTTCCCGGTGATGCCGAAGTACCCGTAGTGACCTCGCAACTTCTGCGCGAGGGTCTCTCGCTGCTCTCCGATCGGCTCGTGCCGGTTCTGCCGGCACCAGTCGGTGATCCGCTTCAGCGCACGGCGAAAGCGGTCGGAGGCTGTTTTCTGCTTGACCACCCACTTGCCTCGACGAGACAAGCCCCAGAAGTGGGTGAAGCCCAGCAGATCAAATGTACCCGGACCCGACCCGGGGTCGTCGTTGGACGGCGGCTCGGACGGGCGCTGGAATCTGATCATCTTGGTCTTCTCCGGGTGGAGCGTCAGCCCGTACTTCTCGAACCGCTTCGGAAGCACGTCCATGACGCGGCGAGCGTCCTCTTCCGCAGCGCGAAGAGCATGACCGCATCGTCTGCATACCGGATGAGGTGCGCGCGCCTGCAGGCGCGGCTTTGCCTTCCCTCGAACCATGCATCCAGGACTTCATGCATAGACGTTCGCCAGCAACGGCGAGATCACGCCCTGAGGTGTACCGGCGTCAGGACACGCCCCCGCCCTCCTGTACACCCGCGTGCAGCCACTTGTCGATGAGTCGCAGCAGTACGCCATCGCGTACTCCTCCGGCGAAGGATCTCCCGCAGGTGGGCACGATCGAGAGTGTCGGAAGAACTTTGATATCGATCTCCGACCGTACCCCCCGCCCATGTCCATGGTCTGGTTTCGCAGAGCTTCCAGCGCTTGGTGCGCTGAGCGCCCTGGCCGGAACCCGTACGAGCTGTGTAGAAAGTCCTGCTCGTAGACGGCCTCCAGCACCATCACGACGGCACGCTGCAAGATCTTGTCCTCGAAGGTGGGGATGCCGATCGGTCGCATCTGCGACCCGTCTCCCTTCGGGATGTGAGCTCGCCGCACGGGCGGCGCGCGATACGTGCCCGACTTCGCGCGTTCGAGCAGCGACCGGAGGTTGTCCTCCAGGTGCGTTGCATACTCCTCCGCGGTCTGACCGTCCACGCCCGCAGCTCCGTCCTTGCGCGTGCGCCGGTACGCTTCGCGCATCCACTCGATGTCGATGTGGTGCGCGAGCGTCGTAAACGCCATGGTCGGCGCTTCCTTCGCCAGCTTCGCTATCTGCTCGAGTTTCGTGGAGATGCTCGGGGAGCCCGGTGTCTCCTTCATCTTTCCCTCCAGCAGTTCCATGTCCCGGCACGCCTTTCCCTCCACAGGGTCCCTCGGGTCGGTTCCCCTGCTTCCTCGGTACAACTGCGTGCTCGGACTCCTCGTGGCCCTTCCGGCCTCACTTCGTTTCCTTCGTTCGGCCGTACCGCTCCCGCCTTCCCTGACGGGACCTTCCCTGCGCGGAGACCACGAGGCCTCCCAGGTTCCCCAACCCCGTGTGCACGCCCTGGTCTCCGACCCCGGCAGGTCCAGCGCGCCGAGCCCTTCGCCGCTCGCGGCGTTCCAGCGCGACGGTGTTGCCTTCCACTTCTTGGACAGCTTGGGCACCTGCGATCATTGCATTTCGAGGCTCAATACAAGGCTTTCACGCTCGCTGCCTACGCTTCGCAGCCCGGGGTTGCTCTCGGGCCACGCAAGGCTCGCTTACCGGCTGGGGGCTGGCCTTGGCCGGGGAGGTTCGCGGGGCCTCCGTGGGTTCCATCGTGAAGTTTCTGCTTCTACATCGGCATCCTCCTCACCCAGGCTTTGCCTGGCGCACCCAAGGCGCAAGAAGAGAAAGAACGAGGCCATCTCCCGCTTCTCTTTGCGTCTTTGCGCCTTTGCGTCTTTGCGTTAAAAAAACAGGGTAATACGTGTCCCTTCGAGACCAGATTCCATGACGTCCCGCGCGATCGATCCGGCCAAGGTGCGGGCAGACTTCCCCGCGCTCGCGCAGGAGGTCCACGGCCGGCCGCTCGTGTACCTCGACACGGCGTCCACGGCGCAGAAGCCGCGGGTCGTCGTCGAGGCGGTGCGGCGGATGCTGGAAGAGGAGTGCGCCAACATCCACCGCGGCGTACACCACCTGAGCATGGTGGCGACCGAGCGCTACGAGGCCGCGCGGGACACGGTGTGTCGCTTCGTCAACGCACGAGATCGCGAGGAGATCGTGTTCACGCGGGGCGCGACCGAGGCGATCAACCTGGTGGCGCAGTCGTTCGGGCGCGCGGTGGTCGGTCCGGGGGATCGGGTGCTCGTCTCGACCCTGGAGCACCACAGTAACCTCGTGCCCTGGCAGATGCTCTGCGCCGAGCGGGGGGCGGAGCTCCGGGCGATCCCGCTCGACGCGGAGGGGCAGCTCGACCTCTCGCGGCTCGACGAGCTCCTCTCGCCGCGCACCAGGATCGTCGCGCTCAGCGCGATGTCGAACGCGACCGGGGTCATGCCTCCGCTCGACGTGATCATCCAGCTCGCGAAGGCGCGCGGCGCGGCGGTGCTCGTGGACGGCGCACAGGCCGTGGCGCACGGGGAGGTCGACGTGCGCGCGCTCGACTGCGATTTCTACTGCTTCTCGGCGCACAAGCTCTACGGGCCGCCGGGGGCCGGCGTGCTGTACGGCAAGCGCGAGCGGCTCGCGGCCATGCCTCCCTGGCAGGGCGGCGGCGACATGATCCTCTCCGTCTCGATCGACCGGACGATCTACGCGGAGCCGCCCGCGCGCTTCGAGGCCGGGACGCCGAACATCGCGGGTGTGGTGGGGATGGCGGCGGCGATCGACTACGTGACGGCGCTCGGCCTGGACGCGATCGGCGCGCACGAGCGGCAGGTCTTCGCGCATGCGGAGCGCGCGCTCGCCGCGGTGCCGGGGCTCCGGCGCATCGGTCGCGGCGCGGGGCGGGCGATCCTCTCGTTCACGCTGCCGGGGATTCACCCGCATGACCTCGGCACGCTCCTCGATCACCGGGGCATCGCCGTCCGCACCGGCCACCACTGCGCCGAGCCCTTGATGAAGCACTTCGACATCCCGGGGACGACCCGCGCCTCCCTGGGCCTGTACACCACGACGGCCGAGCTCGACGCCCTGGCCGCAGCCCTCGCGGAGGCGGTGGAGATGTTCCGGTGATCCCGAGCCTGCGCGACCTCTACAACAAGCAGATCCTGGAGCTGAACGCGCGGCCGCTGAACTTCGGCCCGCTCGCCGATCCGAGCTGCGAGGCGACGAGCCACAACCCGCTCTGCGGTGACCAGGTGACGCTCCGGCTGCGCGTCCACGGCGACGTGATCACCGACGCGCGCTTCGAGGGCCAGGGCTGCGCGGTGTCGCGCGCCTCGGCGTCGCTGCTGACGGCCGCGCTGTGCGGCAAGACGAAGGTGGAGGCGCTCGGCCTGGCGGGGGCGCTCGATCGCTTCCTCTCACCGGCCTCGGACAGCGCGGAGGCCGATCGAGCGTTGCTGGGAGAGATCGCCTGCCTCGAAGGGCTGCGCGAGGTGCCCGCGCGGCGCCGCTGCGCCACCCTGCCGTGGGAGGCCCTGCGCGCATGCTTGAAAGGGTGAGCGTCACGAGCCGCCACGGGCCCGTGTCCGCGCGACCACGGGGCGTAACGCGCGAAATACGCTGATTTTCGCGGTTCTTTTGAGCCTGTTCGGCTGGCCCGCGGCTTGCTGAGACCGAGAGCACCGGCGCGCTCACGAGCAGCCGGCGCCCCCCGGATCTCGGCCCGGAGCGAGGCGCCCGCTCGTCTGCGATGTCACCGCCGGACGAAGGGAAGCCATGTCCACGCTCCGCCTCGCCGGTCTCGTCTCGCTCGCGTCCCTCCTGCTCGCCTCGACTGCGGAGGCGCGCACGACCTATCCGCGAGGCGCGCTCCACTCGCCGATGACGGAGAGCGTGGTGACCCGGCTGCGCGCGGTGCTCTCGGCCTCGCAGGGGCAGCGCGACACCTTCGTAAAGATCGGCGACTCGAACACGGCGAGCACGAATTTCATGAGCTGCCTGGCGGCCAAGGAGCCCAGGATGGGCGCGCACCTCGAGCTCGACGAGACGCGCCGCTTCTTCGGCGTCCGCGCGATCGAGGCCGGGCAGAGCTCGTTCAACCGGCGCTCGCTCGCGGCCACGGTCGGCTGGTTGACCGGGCAGGTGCTCGCGGGCGCGCCCTCGTTCCTCGATCGGGAGATCGCCGCGGCAAAGCCGGCTTTCGCGGTGGTGATGCTCGGCACCAACGACAACCGGCCCGCGGGGATGCCGATCTTCACGCGCAACCTGACCGAGGTGGTCGATCGGACCCTCGCCGCCGGCGTGATCCCGCTCCTCAGCACCCTGCCTCCGCGCGGCGATTCGGCCCTGGCCGAGGCCCGCGTCGTGGAGATGAACACGGTCATCCGCGCGCTCGCCGAGAGCCGCGAGGTGCCGCTGATGGATCTGCACGCGGCGCTCGCGACGCTGCCCCAGCAGGGCCTCGTGCGCGACGGGATCCACCTCTCGACCATCTGGGAGAACGGCGCTCCCCGCCCCTGCCGCTTCACCGAAGACGGCCTGCAGAAGGGGATGAACACGCGCAACCTGCTGGTCTTGCAGGCGCTCGATCGCGCCCGCCGCTTCGTGCTGGAGCAGCGTACGCCCGACGCCGAGCCGCAGCCCGGCGCGTGATCGCGCGGGCGACGATCAAGAAGCCTCGGAGGGCGCGCGGCTTCCTTCGCCGCGAGCCGCCGAGGGGAGCGCGGGCGGCGGAGGAGGCTCTTCGTCCGCGGGCAAGCTCCTGGGCTCGCCCGTCGCGCGCTTGCGCGCCGCGATGAGCGAGAGCAGCTCGTCGCGCGTCACGCCGAGGCGGGCCGCCGTCTTGTGGGCGAGCGAGGTCTTCGCCACGCCGGGCACGAAGCCGTAGGTCGGCACGTCGCGCTCGCCGAGCTCGACCTGGAGGAACGAGAGCCGCGCGATGGGGCGCTCCTCGGCGAGGCGCGCAGCGAACTGGAGCAGGTGCGTCGTCACGAACACCTGCGCCCGGAGCTCGGGCAGGAGCGAGATCACGAGGCGCGCGATCTCCTCGCCCTCGGAGGGGTTGGTGCCCGAGCACAGCTCGTCGAGCAGCACCAGCGACCCGGGCTCGAGGTGCTCGAACATGCGACGGATCCGGAGGAGCTCCATCCCGAGCTGGCCTTCGGGTTGATCGGCGCGCGCGTCCTCGATGAGCGAGACGAAGAGCCCGCGCATGCGCGGGAGGCGCGCTTCTTTCGCGGGCACGAAGAGCCCTCCCTCGGCGAGGAGCTGGCCGACGGCAATCGCCTGGAGCAGGCGCGTCTTTCCGCCGGAGTTCGGCCCCGTCACGATCACCACCGACGCCGCATGCTCGACGCGGAGATCGCACGGAACGGGCGCGAGCTTGTCGCCGAGCAGGAGCGGGTTGAAGAGCGCCGAGAAGCGCATCGTCGCGCCCGCGCTCCCCTCGACCAGATCTGCGAAGCACACGTCGAGGCCCTTCGCGGCGGCGCGATCGCGGAAGCCCAGGCTGCCGAGGTAGAGCTCGATGTCGCCGAGGAGCTGGAAGCAGAGCACGAGCGAGCCTTCGAGCCCGGTGAATACGTCGTCGAAGAGCTGCTCGACCACCTCGCCGCCGTTCATCCGGTAGCCGCGCAAGAAGAGCCGGATCCTCGAGATCCAGCGGCCGATCGCCGAGGTGTGGAAGGGGTTGTCGCTGTTCTCGCGCACCGCGAGGATCTGGAAGGTGCGCAGCTCGCCGTCGGAGCCGACGCGCACGCGCAGGTCGACGGTCCCGAGGTGCGCCTCGTGATCGAGGAGCGCGTCGAGACGCTCGTACGCCGGGCTCCGCGTCACGGCCTCGCCGAAATCGCGCAAGCGCGCGAGGCCCGATCGCGCGCCCGCGAAGGAGGTCGAGAGCAGGCTCAGCGCGGTGTGCACCGAGCGGAGGATGTCGAGCCGGCGGAGCGTCGCGCTGGTGATCCGGCCCGAGCAGAGCATGGTGCGCAGGCGGACGAGCTCGACGTAGATCGCCTCGAGCTCTGCGCGCGCGGTCTTCGACGTGGCGAGCTCGTCGAGGATGGCGCGGCGAAAGGCGATCTCCTCCATGGCGCGCGGCGGCTCGGTGATGGCCCGGAGCAGGTAGCGCCGGCAAGGCTCGAAGGCGCGTCCTCCGATCCGCACCGGGAAGGCATGCTCGACGAGCTGTTCGAGGAAGAGATCCCGCGCGAAATGGGCTCGATCCCAGCTCGTGGGCGGCAGGCTCGCCCTGGCGAGGATGTCGTCGAAGCTCTCCACCGCGCCGCCGGTCGCGAACGCGAAGACGAGCACCTCGCCGAGCGCGCTCGCGTCGATCCGCAGCGCGGGCTCGACGCTGAGCAGATCCGGGATGGGACCGAGGGCGCGGGGCGGAGGCAAGAGGGCGGGCATGAGGGGGGACGACACCCCGGCCGAGGCCGGGTTCCCCCGTATCTTACGCGCTTTGTCGGCGCTCGCCTGCGCTTGCAAAACTCCAGCGACGCTGCGCGCTCTCCCGCTGTCTCTCGCTGTTTCTAGCTGCGAATGCCGGGCGCCTCGTGCCCGCTCTGCGCCACGTACTCGACGTAACCGCCGCCGTAGACGCGCGGCCCCTCGGGCAGGATCTCCAGCACCCGGTTGGAGAGCGCGGCGAGGAAGCTGCGGTCGTGGGACACGAAGAGCATCGTGCCCTCGAAGGTCGAGAGCGCACGCACGAGCATCTCCTTCGTCGCCATGTCGAGGTGGTTGGTCGGCTCGTCGAGCACGAGGAAATTCGGCGGATCGTAGAGCATCTTCGCGAGCACGAGCCGGGCCTTCTCGCCGCCGGAGAGGATGCGGCAGGGCTTGTCGATGTCGTCACCCGAGAAGCCGAAGGCCCCGCCGAGCGACCGGAGCGAGCCGATCGACGCGTCCGGGAACGTGCCGTGCAGCTCTTCCCAGACGGTGCGCGCCGGATCGAGCAGCTCCATCGCGTGCTGGGCGAAATAGCCGAGCTTGACGCTGGCCCCGAGGCTGACCGATCCCCGGTCGGGCTGGGAGTGGCCGGCGATGAGCTTGAGCAAGGTCGACTTGCCGGCGCCGTTGACGCCCATGACGCACCAGCGCTCGCGCCTGCGGATGAGCAGGTCGAGGCCGTCGTAGATCACGTGATCGCCGTAGGCCTTGTGGATCGCCGTGACCTTGGCGACGTCCTCGCCGGAGCGGGGCGCGGGGCGGAAATCGAAGTCGATGCGCTTCCTGCGCTTGGGCGGCTCGATCTTCTCGATCTTGTCGAGCTTCTTCACCCGCGACTGCACCTGCGCCGCGTGGCTGGCGCGCGCCTTGAACCGGGCGATGAAGGCCTCTTCCTTGGCGAGCATGGCCTGCTGTCGCTCGTACTGGGCCTCGGCCTGGGCCTCGGCGATGGCCCGCTGCTTCTCGTAGAAGTCGTAGTTGCCCGAGTAGCTGATGAGATCGCCCCCGTCGATCTCGATGATCTTGGTCACGATGCGGTTCTGGAACTCGCGATCGTGCGACGTCATGAGCAGCGCGCCGTCGTGGGCCTTGAGGTAGCTCTCGAGCCAGATGATCGACTCGATGTCGAGGTGGTTGGTCGGCTCGTCGAGGAGCAGCGCGTCCGGCTTCATGAGCAGGATGCGGGCGAGGGCCACGCGCATCTTCCACCCACCGGAGAGGGCGCCCACGTCGCCGTCCATCATAGCCTGGCTGAAGCCGAGGCCTGCGAGGATCTCCCGCGCCCGCGCCTCGAGCGCGTAGCCGCCGAGCTCCTCGAAGCGCGCTTGCACATGGCCGAAGCGCTCGACGAGCTCCTCCAGCTCGTCCATCCGCTCCGGGTCGGCCATCGCGTGCTCCAGCTCGTGCAGCTCGGCCGCCACCTCGGAGACGGGGCCGGCGCCGTTCATCGTCTCGGCCACCACCGCGCGCCCCGACATCTCCCCGACATCCTGGCTGAAGTAGCCGACGGTCACGCCGCGATCGATCGCGACCTGCCCGCCGTCGGGGGCCTCTTCCTTCATGATCATCCGGAAGATCGTGGTCTTTCCGGCGCCGTTCGGGCCGACGAGGCCGACCTTCTCGCCGCGGTTGATCGCCGCGGAGGCTTCGAGGAAGAGGATCTGCCGGCCATGCTGCTTGCCGATGGAATCGAGTCGAATCACGCGAGGGAGCTCCGGAAAGGGCGCGCACTATAGCGGGCCGGCGGGAAGAGACAACCGGGGATGTAGGGGGCGGGTCTGTCTTCGAGGGGGCCCCGATGCTGATTTGAGGGGCTTATTTTTTAACGCAAAGGCGCAAAGGCGCAAAGGCGCAAGAAGAAAAACAAGGATTGTTCTTTGTCTTTTTGCGTCTTTGCGTCTTGGCGACTTTGCGTTGAAATTCCGGCGATAGAGGCCCTTCCCCGGGCAGGTGCAGTCATCGGATCATGCCCTTCCACTGCTCGGCGAGGCGCTGGGTCGAGATGGGGATGGCCGTCTTGAGCTCCGGCGCGAACAGGGAGATCCGAAGCTCCTCGATGGCCCAGCGGAAGGCTTCGAGCTCGCTCTCGGGCACGCCGCGGAGGAGGAGGCCCGCCCGGTTCGTGCGGTAGTCGCGCACGAAGGGCTGGACCTGCTCGGCCTTGGCCTGATCTTTCTGCGGGCCGTTGGGCAGCCTCTCCAGGCGAATCGCCGCGGCGCGCAGGTAGCGGGGGAGCTGGCCCAGGCGATCGAGCGTCTCGTGCTGGAGGAGGCCCGGGGTGAGCAGATCGCGGAGCTGCGCCCTCACCTCGTCGAGGGTCGCGCGGGGCGCGCCGGGCTTGCCGTCGAGCGTTCGGAGGAGCGCCTGGACCTTGCCGAGCTCGTCACCGATCTGCTGCGCCAGGCGCGCGATCTGCGGCAAGAGCGCCGCGAGCGCCCGCTTTCCCTTCTCGGATCGGGCGGCGAAGGCGGCCTTGTCGCGGGGGAACTCGCGCGGATCGGCGAGCAGGAAGGCCTCGTCGAGCGCGCGCTGGGCGATCGCCCGGCGGAGCCCCTTGCCGCCGGGGGACACGAAATCCCCGAGCGCGCTCATCCCGAGCGAGCCCGCGACCTGCTCTTCGAGGCGCGCCGCGGTGGTGCCGAGCGCGAGCAGGAAGAGCCTGCGCAGCCCGCCTCGCGTGGCCTCGTCCGCCGTCGCGCGCGAGGGCAGGAGACGCACCGCGACACCGCCTTCTTCGTCCACGAGCGCCGGATAGGCGAAGAGCGCTTGCCCGCCGGCCTCGATGCTCACCCGCTCGGGCAACGCGTCGATCGCGAACGACACGAGCCCCGTCTTTTCGTGCTTCGCCTTGGGCACGCGCGCCCAGGCGTCCCGCGCGCGCGGGGCGAGCCGCTCCTGCAGCGCCGCGAGGTCCCGGCCTTCGGCGAGGCTCTTCCCGTCCGCGTCGATCACCCGGAAGAAGAAGCGCAGGTAGGGCGGGAGCGCGTCGAGATCGAACGCCGAGGCGGGGACGCGCACGCCGGTGAGATCGTCGAGGAGCCTCGCGATCTGCGGGAGCAAGGGGCCCTCGAACGGGCGGAGATCGTGGACGATGGTGTCCAGCAGATCACGCTGGGATCCAAGGCCCTTGCGCAGGTTCTTCGGGAGACCCTGGAGCAGCCAGTCGAGCTTCTCGCGCATCCACCCGGGGATGGTCCATTCGAGCACGCCGGGATCGCACTGGGGCAGGAGCAAGAGGGGCAGTGTGACGGTGATCCCGTCGTCGTCCTCGCCCGGATCGAAGCGATAGGAGAGCGGCAATCGAGCCCCGTGGAGGGAGAGCTCCTCGGGGAAGCGAGCGAGGGAGAGATCGGCCGCCTCGTCGAGGAGGATGTCCGGGAGGGAGAGCATCAGGAGGCGCGGACTGTCCGCCTCGGCCTTCTTCCGCCAGGCCTCGAAGGTCTTGCCGCTGTACACGTCGTCCGGGATCCTCTGCTCGAAGAAGAGGGCTACCGCGTGATCGTCGGCGAGCATATCGCTCTTGCGCGCCCGGTCGCGGAGCCGCTTCACCTCGTCGAAGAGCGCCTGGTTGTGCTCCTGGAAGGGGGCGCGGGTCGTGTATTCGCCCCGCACCAGCGCGTGGAGGATGAACAGGCGCCGGCATGCCCGGGGGTCGATGGGGCCGTAATGCACCTTGCGATCGCGGACGATGGGCAACCCGTAGAGCGTCACGTGCTCACTGGCCTTCACCTCGGCCGGCTTCTGCTCCCAGTGAGGGTCGCCGTAGCTCTTCTTGCAGAGGGCCGCGCCCGCGCTCTCCAGCCAGGTCGGCTCGATCCGCGCCGCCGTGCGGGCGAACACCTGCGAGGTCTCGACCAGCTCCGCGGCGACGATCCAGGCGGGCGGCTTCTTCGCGAGCCCCGACGAGGGGTGGAGCTGGAAGCGTGTTTGCCGCGCGCCGAGATAGGCCTTCTGCTCTTGCCGCCACATCCCGATCCGGCTCAGGAGGCCGGGCAAGAGGGCCCGGTGCACGGCCTCGCCGGAGGCATGCTTGTCGTTGGGAGAGAAGCCCATCTCCCGGACGATGCGGGAGAGCTGCTGGTGGATGTCGCTCCACTCGCGCATGCGCACGGGGGAGAGGAAATGATCCCGGCAGGTCTTGTCGAGCTGTCGCCGGCTCAACCGGCCCTGGGCCTCCTGGAAGAAGGCGAAGAGCCGGATCATCCCGGCGAAGTCGCTGCTCTCGTCCTGGAATTTGCGGTGCGCCTCGTCGGCCTTCTTTTGCAGGTCCCGCGGGCGCTCTTTCGGGTCTTGCACGCCGAGGGCGGAGGCGATGATGAGCACCTCGCGCAAGGCCCCCTCCTGCTCGCCGCCGAGCACCATCCGGCCGATGCGCGGATCGAGCGGGAGGCGGGCGAGGCGCTTGCCGATCTCGGTCAAGGCCCCTTCACCGTCGAGGGCCGAGAGCTCCTCGAGCACGCGATAGCCCTCGTCGATCGCGCGCTTCTGCGGCGGATCGAGGAACGGAAAATCCTCGATCTCCCCGAGGCGCATGGCCTTCATCTGGAGGATCACGCCGGCGAGGCCGACCCTCATGATCTCCGGATCGGTGTAATCCGGCCTGGCGAGGTAATCCTGCTCTTCGTACAGGCGAAAGCATGCCCCGCTCCGCGTGCGCCCCGCCCGCCCTTTGCGCTGATCGGCGCTCGCCCGCGAGATGGGCTCGACGAGGAGCTGGTTGATGCCCGTGCGGGCGGCGTAACGGTTCACCCGGGCGACGCCCGTGTCGACGACGTAGACGATGCCGGGGATGGTGAGCGAGGTCTCGGCCACGTTGGTGGCGAGCACGATCCGCCGCTCCGGCAAGGGGGCAAACACCCTCGCCTGCTCCGCGTGGGAGAGCCTGCCGTAGAGGGGGAGCAGGACGGTGTGCGGCAGGCCATGGGAGGCGAGCTCGTTCAAGGTCTCGTGGATCTCCCGCTCGCCGGGCAAGAAGACGAGGATATCGTTGCGCGGATCGAGCTCGGTGATCTCCTCGACCACGCGGCCGACGGAGGTGGCCAGATCGGCCTCGTTCGGGGGAGGTGGGGAATAGACCACCTCGACCGGGTAGGTGCGCCCGGAGACCTCCACCACCGGCGCGCCGCCGAAGAAGGCGGAGAAGCGCTCGGTCGAGAGGGTGGCCGAGCTGACGATGATTCGCAGCTCGGGCCGCCTCGGGAGCAGGCGCTTCAGGTAGCCGAGGAGGAAATCGACGTTGAGGTTCCGCTCGTGGGCCTCGTCGATGATCAACGTGTCATAGGCGCGCAGCAGCGGATCGCCCTGGATCTCGGCCAGGAGGATCCCGTCGGTCATGAACTTGATGTACGTCCCCGGGCTCGTCCGGTCGGAGAAGCGGATCTTGTAGCCGACCTCGCGCCCGAGCTCCACGCCGAGCTCGCTCGCCACGCGCGAGGCGACGCTGGTGGCGGCGATGCGGCGGGGCTGCGTGCAGCCGATATGCGCGTCGAGCCCCCGCCCCATGGCGAGGCATATCTTGGGGATCTGGGTGGTCTTGCCCGAGCCGGTCTCCCCGGCCACGATGATCACCTGATGATCATGGATGGCCTGCGCGATCTCCCGCACTTTCTGGGAGATCGGCAGCTCGTCCGGGAAGCGGATCGGGCCGGGATCGGGGGCGTTCGTTCGAGGGGGAGGAAGGGGCATCGTTAGCAGCTCTCGTGCCGCCGGCGGCAGTAGCCTGGGGTTAAACGGGGCTTGCGCCGAGGGCGGCAGTAGCCCGGGGTTAAAACCCCGGGCTACACGAAGGAAGCCCGCCTTCGCGGGCTTGCGTGGGGCTCCTGTTTGCCGAGAGAAAGCAGGCTCGAAGAGCTGCTGACGGCGACGGGGAGGACTGGGACGGACCTACTCGCTGATGACGAGATACGACACCATGTCGATATCCCCCGACCCGTCCGGCGGCGGGTCGATGTTCTTGAAGAGGCCGCGGTAGGAGACCGTGGCGGTCTGGCCGGGGGTGACATCGGCGGTCACGTCTTGCACCCACGGGTCGACCTGCTGGCCGGGGCACCAGCCGCCGCGGCCGAACCACCAGGTGCCGGCCTGATTCGGCGTCATCCCGTTGTCGAGGTGGCTGATGCACCCGCTCTGGTCGCTGCCCGCGTTGGGGAACTGCTCGAGGTAGGCGTGGCCGTTCACCGAGAACTCGTGCTGGTGGTTGCAGAACTCGGAGCACTGGTTGGTGCCCGCGCCGTGACCGGTGATGATCGTCCAGAGCTCCACCTTCTTGGCCGCCTGGGGGATGGGCACGTCCACCGGCATCCGGCCCATGTTGTAGGCCGCCCCGAAGCTGCCGCCGCCCCAGAGATAAACAGTCTGGGTAGGCTTGACGGGCTTGTTCTGCTTGGAGAAGCGGAGCGCGAGCTTCGTCGCCGTGGGCTGGGTGTTCCACGACGGCGCGAAGGACCAGCGGAACTTGTGATCTCCGCCGCTCTTCAGCAGCGTGAGCATGGGTGAGGCGTCGACCACCCAGTGCGTCTCTCGGTGATAGCTCGTGATGAAGCGCGCGAGCTCGATGGGGTTGTTCTCGTCGTCCGTGAGGAAGAGGTTCGCGATGTAGTCCCAGGCGCCGCAGTTGCCGAGCTCGATCTGCTCGGGATCCGGGCACTGCTGGGTCACCTCCACCTCCAGCGTGTCGAAATTGGCCATCTCCGCGGCCGAGGGGAGCGCCGCCATCGTGTCGGCCTTCTCGGCCAGCGTCTCGCCGTCCCAGAGCTTGACGATCGTGGCGCCCTCGGCGTCGATCCTGTCCTGGAGGAGGGACTGGGCGTTGAAATAGGCCGGGTCGTGGGCCGCGTAGGCGAGGTTCGATTTCCACGGCCATTTCATGGCGCTGTTGAGGGCGGAGCTGAATCGCTTCACGTCGGCCAGGTGGCCGGCCCCGCGCACGCGCTGGAGGCGGTCGATGGAGAAGCCGATCTTGCCATGGGTGTCGAAGACCTTTTGCACCCAGCCGCCCAGCGTCTGCGCCCGCTTCTTGACCACGTGCAGGCGCGCCTTCCAGTGATCGGCGTCGGCGCCGAGCTTGGAGACGACCAGATCGACCCTCCCTTGCTGGGCCTTGAGCGAGTCCTCGGCCATGGCGTCCGTCGTCAGCCGGGAGACGAAGAAGTAATGCACGTTCTTGGGAGAGGCCTTGACGAGCGCGTTGAGGTCCTTGTCGGCGGCCCAGACGGAGGTCGGATCGAGCTCGGAGACGGGGAGGCGATCGGGGATGAAGACGTAGCTCTCGCACCCGCTCCACTGGTCCTTCAGGTGGAAGCTCGTGCCGTCGTAGAGATCCAGGGTGAAATCATCTGCCAGCTCGCCGCGATGGGTGCCATAAGGCCCCTCGGCAAAAGGCCGGATGGGGAGGCCCTGATCCTTGCAGAGCGCGGACGGATCGGGCGCCATCCCTCCGGTACCGCCCTGCCCTCCTGCCCCGCCGCTGCCCCCGCTCCCGCCGGTGCCCGACGTGGCGGTGGTGGTGGCCGTCGTGGTCCCGGACGCGGCGCTCGACGCGCTGCCGGTGGGCGAGGCGGCGTCGGAGCAGGCTGCGAAGAGCGGCGCTACGCCGAGCGGGAGGGCGAGCAGGGCGACGATGCGGGAGGCGAGGCGGGGCATGCTCGACCTCTATCGGAGCCCCGGCGGGGCGACAAGGGCCAGGGCAAGGGCTGCGGGTCTCGCTATCCGCCGCCGGTCGATTTTTTGTGAGAGCCGGCGACGCCGCCTCCAATTCTCCACCATACGGGCCTCCCATCCACGATGGCTGCGCCCCGTCGCTCGGCAAACCCGCGGTGCGAAATTTGCTTGATCGCATGCAATCGCTGCTCGGGTGTTGCCATGCGCGAATCGCCACCCATTCCCTGACCCTCCGGGGAGCAAACCATTCACATCGTGCAGCTCTTGCGCCCAGCGCGCCGGCGCTCGCGAGGAGATCGCCATGAACCGTCGTCACGACCCCGTGGTTTTCCATCCTATGTGGGCCACGTTGCTCATCACGGCACCGCTCGTCGTCACCGGGTGCAGCGGAGGGCCCGACCTCGGCGATCCGCTGGGCGTGGACCTCGCTCCGCTGGGCGAGCCCCTCGCGCCTGCGAGCTGGGCGCCGACCGACTCGCTCTCCTCCGAAAGAACCGGCCATACCGCCACGCTGCTGACGGATGGCCGGGTGCTCCTCGCAGGAGGCAGCCCGCAGGGCCCCTGGCCTGGAGAGGAAATCTACGACCCTGCCACAGGCCTCTGGACGCCCGCCGGCACCGCGGGACCGGGCGAGGCCGCGACCCTCCTCGCGACAGGACAGGTCCTCCTCCTCGGCGCCGGCACATGCGCGCTCTACACGCCGGGGACGAACACCTGGACCCCCCTCTCCGCACCGCATGTGGGGCGGAGCGCATTTGCGATGACCAGGCTCCAGGACGGCAGCGTGCTGCTCACCGGGGGCATCGTCCCCGGCGGCGACGGATCGGCCCTCGGCAGCGCGGAGATCTATGATCCCGGCTCCGGCAACTGGTCGCTCGCGGCGCCCATGCTGACCCCGCGACAATGGCATACGGCGACCTTGCTCTCGACGGGCAGCTGATCGCGGGCGGCCATGACGGGCTCGCCACACCGGCGGTCTCCGAGGTCTACGACCCCGCGACGAACACCTGGACCCCGACCGGCCCGATGCCCTGGGGCACCTATGGCCACACCGCCACACGGATGCTGGATGATCGGGTGCTCGTCATGGGAGGGACGACCATGGTGGGAATCAACGGCGCCGAGGTGTACGATCCGGCCGCCAATCGCTGGGCCACCGCGAGCATGCCCCGGATCGTCCGCATCGGGCATGCGGCCACCCTGTTGCCCACCGGTCATGTCCTCGTCGCCGGCGGTGATGGGTGGGAGATATTCCCCGACGGCACCTCCGACAACCTGCACCTCCGGAGCGAGGCCGAGCTCTACAACCCCTGGACCGACGCCTGGTCGGACACGGCTCCCCATGGGCTCCGCGCGGAGGGTCACGCTCACGTACCTGCCAGGCCCGGGCAAGGCCTCGCCGCGGGCGGGCCCCTCTCGACCGCCGAGCTCTACACCCCACCTGTCGACATCGACCAGGATGGCATTATCGACACGAGCGACAACTGCCCGCTCGTCGAGAACCCGTTACAGCTCGACGCCGACGGCGATGGCAACGGCGACGCGTGCGACCTCGTCTGCGTGACGCTCGTGCGCGGAGGAGCGGGCAACGTCGGTGACGCCATGATCAGCGCCGCCGCGCTCCGCCAGGAATTATGGCTCCTCCACCACCTTCGTGACCGGCGGCACACCGGACGAGGTCAAGCGTTCCCTCCTCCGCTACGACCTCTCCGGCGTCCCCTCCGGCGCCGACCTGCGCTCTGCCACGCTCGCGCTCGCCGAGATCAAGACGGCGGGGAAGGGCGTCGTGCGCACCCACCGGATCACCGCCCCGTGGAGCGAGTCCACGGTGACCTGGAACAGCTTCGCGGGAGCGTTCAGCGCGCCTGTGCTCGCGTCGTTCGAGGGTGGCTCGCCGGCGCATGACCTCGACGCCGCGAGCTTCACCCGGACGTGGATCCGTCATCCCCTCCAGAACTTCGGCGTCCTCTTCGAGCAAGACACCGGCGCTGCCACCTTCTTCAAGAGCAGCGAGTACTCCTATCCTCCTCACCGCCCCGCCCTCTCCCTGTGCTACGCCCTCCCCGATCCGGGGCCGCGCTCCGTCTCCCTCGTCTGCAAGGACGCGAGCTTCAGCCCGATCGTCCCCTGCGGCCTGCCGGAGAACACCGGCGCGGCGGGCTCGTACGGGACCGGCGCCGCCGGCGGGGCCCTCTCGTACGACGCCCACGCCGGCGCCGAGGAGAGCATGCACCTCTCCGCGTCCGGCCTCGCGCCCACCGCTCATTACCTGCTCACCTTGACCGATTCGAGCGGCGAGCACGAGCTGACGCAGAATGGAGCGCGGTGCCTGTTCGGGGTCAAGCATGCCGACGACACGCTGGAGTGGTGCGATGTCGCGCTGCTCGAGACGGACGGATCGGGCGCCCTCCATCGCGCCTTCCCCACGTCGGCCGGTCTTCATGGCAACTGCGCCTCGCCGGGTGTCGCCGGCTGCGTGCCAACGCTGGTGTCCCAGCCCAACCTTGGCTCCGGCCATTATAGCCACTTGAGGGTCGCGCTGAAGAACGTCGGGACGAGCGCGGACGGGACGGCGCCCGACATCTCTCTGCTCACGTCCGGAGGGACCGCGCAGCTCTACGAGCAAGCAGAGCTCCCGGCCTTCAGCGCGCCTTGAGCAGCGGTCGCGCACCTCGAAGCGCCTGTCGCGCCACGCATGATCGAGCCCTCTGTAATGCAACCAAGGAGATCGCCATGACCCCCACATCGGCCGAGCCGACACGCCTCCTCCGAGCGTCGTTCTGGCCCCCCAACGAAGACGCGGCACGATCCCGAACGCGAAGATCGCGGAGCCCGGCCCTCCCTGCGCTCCTCGTGCTCCTCGCGTTCGCCGTCCTGCCCGCCGGCTGCTCTCCGGCGGCCGAGCCTGCCGGCGCCCCCGACCTCCGCGCTCACTTCGGGGCGCAGGCCGATCGGGTGATCGGACGGGGGCTCTCGCCCGTGCGGAGCGGCGAGGGTTACTGGATCGGCGATGTCGCCGCGGCGGAAGACGGCTCCTCCGCGGCGACGAGCGCGCTCGCGATGCGCCTGCCCGAGCGGGGAGAAGACGAGATCCGTATCGAGACGAAGACGGGATTCTCGGCGACCGTTCGAGAAGAGGGGGTCCGCGGGCGGGCCACCTCGATCGATCATGCGATCCACTATCCGCGAGCGCGCGGGAGCGCGTACTGGAGCGCGTCCGGCGGCGATTGCGAGGAGTGGTTGCACTTCGCGCCGGGCGCGCTCGACGACCGCGTCCCCGCGGCGATCTGGACGATCGGCGGCGCCGCGCCGAAGCTCGCAGGCGACGCGGTCGAGCTGCTCGACGAGACCGGCCTCCCCCAGGTGAGGATCACCGCGCCCGAGGCCTTCGCGGCGGGCGGCGAGCCCGTGAGCGCGCGCCTCCGCGTCGACGGATCGCGCGTCGAGCTCTGGGTGGACAGCGGCGGTCGCGAGGTGCTCGTCGACCCGGTGTGGAAGTCCGCCTGGTCGATGCTGGCGGCGCGCGGTTATCACACGGCGACGAGGCTCCTCGACGGCAGGGTGCTCGTAGCAGGCGGGTACGCCTCGAACGGCCCGAGCACCGAGACCTACGACCCTTCGACCGGCCTTGTCGCCGGCGGCGCCGATGCTGACGTGGCGCGCCCAGCACCGCGCCACGCTCCTGGCCGATGGCCGGGTCCTCGTGACGGGCAGCGACAGCGATCTCGACAGCGCCGAGGTCTACAATCCAGCCAGCAACACATGGTCTCCGGCCGGGCACATGGGGGTGATGCGCTACGGGCACTGCTCGGTGCGATTGCCGAGCGGCAAGGTGCTCGTGCTCGGCGGTATCACTCCGTCGTTTCACCCGAACGCGGCGCTGGCCGAGCTCTACGACCCCGCCACCAACACCTGGTCGTCCGCCGGCTTCACCACCGGCATGAAGCGCTCCTGCGATGCGGTGCTCCTGAACGACGGGCGAGCGCTCGTCGTCGGCGGGTCTCCTCCGGGCGCCTGGATGCCGGCGGGGGACGGCCTGCCACAGACCATCGAGATCTACAGCCCGAGCACCAACACCTGGTCACCGGCGGCGCCGATGCTCAAGCCGCGCGTCGGGGGTACGGTGACGAAGCTCGCGAATGGCAAGGTGCTGGTGGTGGGCGGCATCGACGCAGCGCCGTTCTGGCCGGACGAGATCATCGCGCTCTCCGACGCCGAGCTCTACGATCCGCAGAGCGACACCTGGTCGGCGGCCGGCGCGATGCACGCCCCGAGCGCGGACCACACGGCGACCCTGCTCGGGAATGGCCATGTGCTCGTCATCACCGACGCCTGGCAGCGCAGCCAGCCGGCCGAGCAGTACGATCCGCAGTCGAACACCTGGTCCCCGGCGGGCTCTCTCCTGCACTCCAGGGCTGCCCTCTTCTCGTTCGGGCCCTCGCACGCCGCGGTGAGCCTCGCCGGCGGCGCGGCCCTCGTCACCGGCGGATTCGGCGATCAGGTCTGGGGCTTCCTCTCCGACGCCGCGCTCGTCGACCCTGGATGCGCCGTCAACGTCGCGTTCCAGATGTCTCACGAACCCGGCGCTTGCCCCGTCTCGGGCGCTCCCTTCTGCAACGCCTTCTGCGGCGGCCTCGGCTGCGGGGTCAAATACGATCTCCCCGTCTGCGAGAGCCAGCCCGCCTGGGGGAGCCCTCCGGTCACGGAGCTGTCGTACACGGAGTACTGCGGCTGCTCGTCGACCAGCCCGATTCCCCCTCCGCCTCCGCCCCACGCGTGCCCGCCCCCGCGGCAGAGCGTCGGACCGGAGCGCGCTGGGCTCGCCTGCCCCGGCGGGGGCGATCCCGGACGGCAGTCGTCTGCACAGGACTGCTCCGTTTACTGCCTGACGTTCGGCAGCGGCGGAGCAGGGTGTCAGGCGCACGATAAAGCGACATGCTCCTCCGATCCTGCCCTCGGGGCCCACCACTGGACGGATTCCGTGCTCTGCGTCGGCTGCCGCAGCGGCTCTTAGCAGCCGGCTCAAGCGACGCCCCTGCCGTTTTTGCCCGTGCGGAAACCTGGTCGACCGCCTCACCAGCGCAGAGCTGGACAATGGAGGTCTTTTTCCAGCTCAATGCGCCTACGATCCCCTCGCCGTCTATGTGCGAGCGCCGGGTTTCATGGGATATCTGACGCCAAGGCAGGCTACGCTCCCGAGACCGACCAGTATTACTGCGAGACGGCGGCGCAGTGCGACATCCCTTGCACGTACGAGCGGCTGATTTCCGTCACCGCAGAGCGGCGGCCAGCAGCAGCTCCGCGCGTTCGGAGGCCTGATCTGCGCGCAGCAGCCGGTCCCATCGTCCATCGACAACGGCTGTGAGCCGCCCGAGGGCCACAACTGCTACTGATGCGCTCCGTCAGTTCCCGCGCCGGCGCGACGGCGCTCGCGGCGAGTGCCTGCGTGAAGCGCTGAACAAACGCGCGGCGCACGCCGGGCCGCCCCTCGGCCGCTCACCCCTGGCTCGTCTCCTCGACGCACGCCTCGCGCTCGTCGTCGTCCCCCGGGCGATCGCCTCGGCCGCCCGATCAGCCTCCAGATCCAGCTCGTCTCGATCGGCCGCGAGCCGGAGCGCGCCTCCCTCGCGGCGCGACTCGCCGCGCTGGTGGCCCCGCACGATCACCCCCGAGGTCCGCGCGCGCATCCCGGACGCGCCCGTCATGGCCCGGGAGAATGGAGCGGCCTCGCCTGGAGCGTTCGTGGGGCGCTTTCGCTCGGGATTTGCCATTGATCGACCTCGATCCGGGGTGAGCTGCCGCACCAAGAGACCCGACTGCCGTGCCGGCGTCAAGCTGCGTTCGGCGCGCTCATCGCGGAGGGCCTTTGGCGGCCGCCGGAGGGGCCGTATGGACGGCCGCGGGGGCTGCCCCGGGGCGCGAAGACGAGTAGGGTTCGCGCATGCCCGCCTGGTCCCTCTCCGCCGTCTGCGCCGCCTGCTTCATCGCCGTCCATTACCCCGGCCGGCCCGCGCGGCGAGCGGGCGCATCGGGGACGCGCTCGGGGCCTTCTGCCTGGAGGCCTCGGCGGCGCTCGGTCTCCTGGTGATCCTCTTGCTCCGCATCACCGCCCCCGTCCCGACGACGCGGGCCGGTCTCGGCTGGTCGGTCGTGTCGGGCCTGTGCATCAGCGGCGCGACCACCTTGCTCTTCGCGGCGCTCCGCCAAGGGGGGCCGGTGGCAGCCACCGGGACCATCGTGCTCGGCGGCGGCGTGGCGATCTCGGCGCTCCTCGCGCCCCTGTTCTTCGGCGAGGGCCTCACCGCCCGGCGCGTGCTCGGCGTGGCCCTGGGCCTCGCGGCGCTGGCCCTGCTCGCGTCGGAGAAGAAGGCCTGAAGGCGCCCTCAGATTCCCCCGTTGACCGTCACCGTCTTTCCGCTCAGATAACGATTGTCGAAGAGGAGCCACGCGGCGACCTTCGCCACCTCCTCGGGTCTCCCGAGCCTTCGCAGCGCGCTCAGGGCGAGGTAATCTTCTCTGAGCTTCGGCGAGAGCGCGCGGGAGATACCGCCGTCGAGCAGGCCGGACACGAGCAGGTTCGACCGGATCTGCGCGGGCCCGAGCTCCTTGGCGAGGGCCATGGCGAGGGCCCCGAGGGCCCCCTGCGAGGCGGCGAAGGCGGCCGGCAGCGGGAGCGATTGCCCTCGATCGAGCGCGCCGACGAAGACCAGGATCGCCCCCGCCCCGGCGCTCATCGGGCCCATGAGGGCGCGCGCGGCGAGGTAGGCCGATCGGACGCTGACGGCCTCGGGATGGACTCTTGTCTCCTCGGGCTCACCCATCGTCGCCGCGCAGTGGATGAAGGCGCCGATCGGCGGAGCCTCCTGAAGAGTGTCGCGATCGCCCGGGGATCGCGCAGATCGAGGGGCTCGGCCCGGCGTCCGAGCTCGGCCGAGAGGGCCTGTGCCTGCCCGGCCGAGCGATGGTAGTGAAGATCGCCTGGATACCCCGGCGCGCGAGCTCGCGGAGCACCGCGGCGCCGACGAGGCCCGTCCCGCCGAACACGAGCGTGAGGCGGGCCGGTGGGCCTTCTCGTGCGCTTCGATTCCCTTCAACACAGGCCCTCCACATAGGCGATCTCCTCGGCGAGGGCGGCCACGAAGGCGTCGAGCCGGTCTTCCGGGATATCGAACCTCGGCTGGAGGCGGAGGATGCTCCAGTCGTGCCCGCAGCTGAAGCAGAAGAACCCGCGCTCGTAGAGGCGGTGGCAGAGGAGCGGCGCGATCACCGCCTTTCGCCCGAGATCGGCCGGGAAACCGAAGTGCTCGAACGAGAGCCAGGGGTGATCGGGCTGGTTCAGGCTGACCCCGAGCATGAACCCTCGCCCGCGCACCTCACGCACGAGGGGGGAGCGCCCTATGGCGTCGATCATCCTACGCTTCAAGCGATCTCCGAGCTCGGCGACGCGCGCGATCATCGCGTCGTCGAGCAGCTCGAGCGCCGCCATCGCGGCCACGCAGGAGAGGGCCGTCGAGGCCAGCGTGGTGTTGTGGCTCTCCCCGGAGGCGAAGTGATCGCCATAGGCCTTCAGGAACAGCTCGCGGCGGGTGAGCATGGCCGAGATGGGGGCGAGCCCGCCGCCGCGGTGCTTGGCGAGCAGCACCGCGTCGGGCCTCCTCGGCCAGCGCGAGGAGGCCAGAAATCCAAGGCCCGTGCGGCCGAGCGCCGTTTGCACCTCGTCGGCCACGAGCAGCGTCCCATGGCGCGCCGTGAGATCGCAGAGCGCCTCGATGAAGGGCGGAGAGAGCTCCCGCACGCCGCCTTCCCCCTGGATGGGCTCGACGACGATGGCCGCGACATCGCCGGACGAGAGCGCCGCATCGAGCGCCTCGATGTCATTGAAGGGCACGGTCTCCGCCCCGGCGAGGTGGGGGCCGAAGGGATCGCGCAGGTAGCCCTCGGCCATGAGGGAGAGGCTCCCGAACGTGCAGCCGTGATACGCCCCGGTGAGGCCGAGGATCCGTGTCCGCTTGGTGAGGGCACGGGCGAGCTTGAGGGCGGCCTCGACGGCATCGCTGCCCGTGCAGCCGAAATAGGCGTTATCGTACCCGGTGCGCTCGGAGAGGAGGCGCCCGAGGCGGCCGGCGAAGGGGTTGACGCGGGACGGGTACCAGGAGGGAGCATCGGAGTCGAGGTAATCGCGGATGGCCTGGGCGATGGCTGGGTGGCGGTGCCCGAAGGCCTGGGTGCCGTGGAAATCTTCGAGGATACGGCCCTTGGGATCGATGAGGTGTCCCTCCCTCGCCTGGGTGATGCGCATGGGCTCGCCGGTGAGCGCGGCGCGCTGGGCGACGAGCGGGTTGACGAAGGTGCGGTATTCGTCGAAGCCCTTGCGGAGCAGGTCGGCGTAGCGATCGTGGTGTTCAGGAGCCGAGGTGAGAGGCTCGGGACCGAGGTCCGCTCCCTTCCGGTCGCGGTGCTGTTGGGGATTCATGGCTAGAGGCCTCCGTCGATGGTGAGCTTGCTCCCCGTCATGAAGCTCGCCTCGTCGGAGACGAGGAAGGCTGCGGCCTCGGCGATCTCGGCGGCGGTGCCGGCCCGGCCGAGGGCGCACTGGTCGAGGTACTCGCGCATCCGGTGCTGTGGCAGGCCGAGGGCCATCCCGGCGTCGAGCAGGCCGGGGGCGAGCAGGTTCACCCGGATCCCGTAGCGGCCCACCTCGCGGGAGAGGGCCTCGGTGAAGCCGGCGAGGGCGGCCTTGGAGGCGGCGTAGTGCACGGGAGACTCGATGACTCGCCCGGTGGCGAAATTGCCAATCGAGAGGATGCTCCCCCGGCGGGCCCGGATCATCGGCTTGAGGACGGCGCGGCTGTAGAGGTAAGCCCCCTTGACGTTGATGCGCATCGTCTCGTCCCAGTCGGCCTCCTCGAGCAGCGAGATGGGCAAGATCTGCATGATCCCGGCGTTGTTGACCAGCACGTCGACCCCGCCGAGCGCTTCGACGACCCGGGCCACGGTGGCCTTCACATGGGCCGCGTCGGCGACCGAGCCCTTGGCGACGAGAGGCTCGCTCCCCGCGGCGGCGATGCGGCGCGCGGCCTCGCGGGCGTCCTCGTCGTCATGGGCATAGGTGATGGCCACCCTCGCTCCGTGGCGGGCAAACGCCTCGGCGATCGCCAGGCCGAGCCCGCGGGTCGCCCCGGTGACGATGCACCGCTTTCCATCGAGCAGCTTCGACATCAAACACCCTCCACGGCGAGGATCGGCAAGCGCCGCGCGCCCCCGCTGCGCTCGCTCCACGCCCGGGGCTCGGCCATGAAGCGAGCCTCCTTGTCGCGGTAGAGCACGTTGTAATTGCACACGGGGATGGTGGTGCCGTCGGCGTAGCAGTTGCTGTCGCAGCACTGGTACGCCCGCTCCACGTCGAAGGTCTCTTCATCCATGTGGGAGTGGACGTACACCGCCTTGGCCGCCCGCTCGGCCACGGCGAGCGCCTCCGCGGCGGGGAGCGGCTTGCCCGGGGGAAAGAGCCGCCGGAGCAGCCTTTGCAGCATGGCGAGGATGCGCTCCTCGGCCGGGTTTTCCTCGGCCCACAGCCGATCGATGGCGTCCTGCATCGCCCGTTCGAGGCGGGGGCTCGGCTCCAGATAGAGGTGCTCGCCGAGGCAGGCGTAGAACGTCTCGCGATCCAGAAAGCGCGTGAACGGCACGGGCGGGCCGCCCTCCTCGTCGATCAGGAGATAGGCGATCTGGTAGCAGAGCGGGTGAGCCCGCGGCGAAGGGACGAAATCCTCTGCGCGGAGCAGGCCGCCCGAGGTCTCCTCGATGCGAGAGAGCACCTCGTTCATGCTGATCCGGCCGCTGCGATCGAACGAGACGCCCCCCTGGCCCGTGTACGTGATGGTGTGGATCTCCAGGTGCCGCACGCAGCGGAGGCGCAGCCCCATGTCGATGATCTTGCCGATCTCATGGTCGTTGTAGCCGCGGGTCATCACCGGGATGAGCGTCGTGTCCATCCCGTGGTGCTCCAAGAGGTCGAGGCAGCGCAGCTTGAGGTCGACGAGCTCCGCGCCTTGCAGGGCCCGGTCCGCGTCGCGCTCGAAGGAGTCGAAGGAGAGGGCGATCCGCGTCCCGAGGGCGGCGAGGCGGGCGAGGAGGGCCGGATCGCGCACCAGGCGGATCCCGTTGGTGCACACCGAGACACGATGGATGCCGGCGTCGTGCGCCATCTCCACGAAGTCGGGCAGGTGCGGGTGGAGCAGGGGCTCGCCGCCGGTGAGGTTGACGAGATCGAGATCGCCCCCGCCCTCGCGGACCAGGTGCTCGAGCACTCGCGCGAACTCGTCCCGCCCCATGTGGAAGGCGCCCTCGTTCTTGTTGTGCACGTAGCAGATCGGGCACGAGAGGTCGCATGCGCTGGTGATCGTCACCACGGGGAGCGCGGGCTTCTGCGTGTGGCTCGCGCAGGGGCCGCAGTCGAAGGGGCAGCCGAGATCGACGGGGCGGCGCACGGTCTTCGGGCGCGCGTCGATGGGCATGATCTTCCGCGTGCGCTCGTACCAGGCGGCGTCGGTCGAGAGGCGCACCTCCTGCTCCCCGTGGGCGGCGCATCGCTTGTGCATCCAGACCTCGCCCGAGGGCAGGGCGAGCACCCGCGCAGGGACGGCGTTCTTGCAGACGCGGCAGAGGCTCGTGGTCTCGTGCAGGAGGCGCGGGGGTGCTTCGGGGGTCGCCACGCCCGGAGAGTAGGCCCTGGCGCGCTCGGCCTACAACCCGTCCGTCGGCTCGTCCGGGGCGGCACGCGCCCGGGTAGCGGCGCCCTCCCGCCTGGTCTATGAATTCCTGGCCGCCTCGGCCGTCTCGAAGGTATCCCCCTTGCGCTCCTCGCCCACCGCCTCCCGCGCCGCCCCCGCCTCCCGCCGGCTCTCCCGCGCATTGACGGCCGCGGCGCTCGGCTTGATCGGGCTCGGCGCGTGGGATCTCGGGGGCGAGCCGAGCGCCGAGGCCAAGGAGCATGCGCCGAAGGGGGGCAAGGGCGCGTTCGAGAACGGCTGCCGGGTCCAGCAGCCGCAGCGTTTTCTGGAGCGCCGGTCCTTCCTCACGGGTGGGATCGTGGACGCGGCGAAGCACGCTGTGGCCGTTCGTTACATGGCGGAGCACTACGGCAACGTCGGTGACGACGTGACCCCGAAGTACAGCAAGAAGAGCGCGCCGGCCCAGGCGAAGACGGTGCGTTTCTTCGGGCTGCCGCTCGTGGTGCACGAGAAGATCGCCCCCGCGGTCGCCTGCGTCGAGAAGCGCATCGCGAAGACCTGCACCGGCCGGTCGAGCTACACGCCGCACGTGGTGGGCGGGCTACGCACCTCGAACACCTACCGGGGCGTCGAGATCTCGAACCACCTCTTCGGCGCGGCCATCGACATCGATCCGGACCGAAACCCTTGCTGCGGCTGCGTCGACCCGTGGCCGAGCAACCCGCTCTGCAAGCGCGAGGGTACGGTGTGGAAGCGGACGGCGCTGCCGCAGTGCTGGGTGAAATCGTTCGAGCGCTACGGCTTCGACTGGCTCGGCCACGACAAGCTCGAGGACACGATGCACTTCGAGTTCCTCGGCGATCCGGATCGGATCACCCGGTAAACGAAGGCGATCTGCGATCGAGCGCCCGGGCGCTTACGCGGCGTCGTGCGACGGCGGAGCGCCCTCGTCTCCCTCGGACGAGGGGCCCGCGGGGAGGTCGAGGCGCTGCTGGAGGAGCTGCTCGCGCCAGGCGAGGAGATCGCTCGCGCGGTGGGCGGCGGTCGCGCGGGAGAGGCCGCTCACGCGCTCGATCTGCTCGGCGAGCGCGCGCTTGGTGGGCGGCTCGGCGGAGAGCAGCGTGGGCGCGAGGGCCTGCATGATCGGGCTCTCCTGCACGCTGCGCATCGGCACCTCGCGCTCGGCCTCGCTCTCCTGCTCGGTGTCGAGCAGCGCCGGCCGAGGGGCGTCGGCGCGCGGTGCTCGTCGAGCAAGCCCAGCGTCTGGGCGGCGCGCAGGTGTAGCCGACATGGCGGAGCGAGATGTCCGTCTCCTCGGCGATGGTCTCGAGGCTCTCCGACCCGTCGGCGACGGCGGTGACGATGCACCGGATCCGCGCGAGGTTGGGCGCCTGGGGGACGTCGCTGCTGTCGATCTCGGGGGGGCTCGGGCTCATGGCGATCGTTCGCTGCGAGGCGGAGCCTAGTCGATCGCACCGCGAGATCCAAGCCGGCCGCGCGATCGCGGGAGAACGTGACGGACCGCCGCGCCCGTGCGCCGGCCTACGCGCCCGAGGCCTTCTCGTCGGCGAGGAGCATCTGCACCGTGTAGGGCACCGAGGCCACGCCGGCGAGCTCGGCGAGGGCGTAGGCGATGTGCTCGCGGCTCGCGTGCGGGGGGATACCGACGAGGGCCCAGCTCTCGCCCCCGCGGCGCAGATCGCGGCCTCGCTCGACCTGGAGGCTCGTCACCGCCTGGTACACCGCGACCGTCATCTTCCCGGTGCGCAGCCGGCGCAGCGTGCGCATCGCGAAGGCCACGCGATCGAAGTCGGCCGGATCGTGGTACTCGACGAGGCGATCGGGGTCGACCAGCTCGTAGTGGGTGTCGCGGAGGCGCACCCGACGACTCTAGCGGAGCCCGGCCGAGGATCACGCCCGGATTGGAGGATCGCTGCGATCCGGCCCGGATCGCGTTATAGGGGGCGGCCCCGATGGAACAGATCACCTTCCTCTTCCCCGCCGCCCCCGAGCCCAGGGTCGTCGACCCGCGGCGCAAGCACCCCGCGTTCTGGGTGTCGCGCCTCCTCCTGCTCCGCGAGCCGAGGATCGCCGAGGAGACCGTGATCCAGGACATCCGCCTCCGCCGCGGGCTGAACATCCTCTGGGCGCCCCCCTCGCCCGCCGCGAGCGGCGCCGATCTCGGGCGGCTCTCCGGTCACTCCGCCGGGAAGACCACGTTTTGCAGGATGATCCGCTATCTCCTCGGCGAGCCGCGCTTCGGCACGAGCCGCGCGCAGGACCGGATCCGCGAGCGGATCAGCGACGGCTGGGTGGTCGGCGAGGTGATGATCCAGGAGGAGCGCTGGGCCGTCGGCCGCCCCTTCGCGCGCGGCCTGCACCCCTTCGCGGTGAAGGGCGCGCGCGCCGAAGAGGCGATCGGCGCGCGCGGCGGCTACCAGGATTTCCTCGCCGCGCTCTCGGGCGCCGTGATCGGCCCCCTCCCCGTCAAGCAGCTCCCCCACGCCCGCGCCCCGATCACCTGGGACCTCGCGCTCACGTGGATGACCCGCGATCAAGAGGCGCGCTTCTCGGGCCTGCTCGAGTGGCGCGCGACCGCGAGCGAGTCCGAGAGCCCCAACCCGGTCTTGCTCGATCGCTACGAGGTCGTGCGCGCGATGCTCGATCTCGTGTCCGACGACGAGTCGGCCCTCCAGCGCAAGGGCGAGGCGCTCCGCCAGGAGCGCGAGCAGCACCAGATCGCCGCGCCGCTCCTGCGCGCCCGCGCCGACGAGGACCGCCGCCGCCTCGCCCGCCTGCTCGGCGCGCGCGACGATCAGGTGGCCGTCGGCCCGCTCTTCACCGAGCCGCAGCGCGAGGCGCGCCGGGCCTCCCTCGCCGAGCGCGCCGCCGCGATCAGCGCGCGGAGCGGCGAGCTCACGGCCCTCCGCGCCGAGGCGTCGCGCGCCGCGGAGGCCGTGGGCGAAGAGCGCGCGCTCTTGCGCCGCGCCGAGGAGCAGGTGGCCCAGCGGCGGAGGGCCATCGTCGCGATCGAGGCCGCCGACGCGGGCCCGCTCTTCGGCCTCGGCCAGGCGCCGCGCACCCCGCCCCGCGATCTCTGCAACGTGCCCCTCGCCGTGGCCCGGGAAAAGGGCTGCGCCCTCGCCATCGCCGCCGCAGCCGCCCGGCCGAGCCCCGAGGTCGAGCTCGCCGAGGCGCGCGCCGCGCTGGAGAAAGACGAGGCCGTGCTCGCGGACGCGAAAGCGGGCTGGGAGAAGGCCCGCGCCGCCGCCGAAGAAGCCGGGGGCGCGCACGAGGCGCTCGCGAGCACCCTGCGCGAGGACAGCGCGCGCCTCGAGCGCGACCGCGCCGCGCTCGACGAGATCGAGCGGCTCGAAGGCTACGCGGCGACCGCGCAGATCGAGGTCGAGGGCAACGAGCAGAGCATGTTCCGCCTCAACGAGGCCGCGCGCAGGCTCTCGGAGAAGCGCACGGCCCGCCGCAAGGAGCACGCCGAGGCGCGCGATCGCCTGGAGCGCTGCTTCACCGACGTGGTGCGCGCGCTGCTCGGCCCCTCGTTCGCGGGCCGGATCGAGCTCGGCCCGACGGAGCTCGGCCTGCTCGTGACCGACCGCGGCGAGCGCGGCGGCGCCGCGCTGGAAACGATCAAGCTCCTCGCCTTCGACCTCGCCGCGCTCGAGCTCGGCACCGAGGGCCACGGCTTCTTCCCCGGCTTCTTGATGCACGACGGCCCGCGCGAGGCCGACATGGCCGAGGCGATCTACGAGCAGCTCTTCCGCCACGTCGTCGCCCTCGAAGACCGCTCGACCCCCGGCACCGAGCCGGCCTTCCAGTACGTGATCACCACCACCGGCTCACCGCCCGAAACGTTGCAAAAGAAGCCCTGGCTCCTCACCCCCACGCTCGACGCCTCCCGCGCCGAGGGCCGGCTCCTCAAGGAAGACCTCTAGCTCCCCCTTCGTTTCACGAGCTTTTCGCTCCGCCCCGGGCTCCGCGCAAAAACCGCGTTCCACGCGCAAAATTCGCCCCGGCACACCCTGTTTCATCGCTGTTTCACGTCGTTTCAGCGCGAGCGCCAACCCGCGGAATTTTGGCGAGTTTTCCGGTCCTCCTCGCTGGCACGGAGCGTGGATGGATATCGGAGCGTCACCATGGCTGCTCCAACAATCCCGGCCCGACTCCGCCTCGTCCGGGTGCTGCACGCGCTCCCGCACCGCTACCCCAACCTGCGCGTCTTCACCCAGGGCGTCACCCTCGCGATCCTCTTCGCCGCACCGCTCCTCGGCCTCGTGCGCTTCGACCTGTGGGATGGCCGCCACCTGGCCCTGCGCCACCCCGTCGGCTTCGTCTTCGGGTTCGCCGGCCTCGTCATCGGCATCGGCGTCTTCTACCTCATCACCTTCGTGCTCAACGCGGTGATGGGCCGCGTCTTCTGCGGCTTCGGATGCCCGATCGGCCAGGCCTCGCGCCTCGGCGACGACGTCGAGGTCGCCCAGAAGACCGGCAAGAACCGCCGCCCCGCCGAGACCCGCGCGATCGGCTTCGCCCTCGCCCTCGCCTCGTCGATCGCCCTCTGGTTCGTGAGCCCCCGCGTGTTCCTCGAAGGCAGCGCCAAGGCGATCGCCTCGACCATCCTCGGCACGCTCGCGCTCGCCGGCCTGGTCTACCTGCACGGCCGCTACTTCCGCTGGCGCTTCTGCGAGGCCTACTGCCCGATCGGCATCTATTACTCCGCCGTCCAGACCGGCCACACCTTCGGCATCCAGTTCGACACCGCCCGCAACACCTGCAAGGAGTGCAACTCCTGCTCGCTCGTGTGCCCCGTGGGCCTCGATCCGCGCAACCTGGACAAGCTCAAGGACGACGTCGGCGGCGTCGGCATCGACGGCTTCCCCGAGCGCAACCACTGCCTGACCTGCGGCGAGTGCGTGCGCGCCTGCGAGCACCAGTTCCGCAAGGAGGGTATGGCCCTCGTGCCCCTGCGCCTGTCCTTCCGCGGCGCCGAGGTGAAGCTGCCCACCCCCGCCCCCGAGCGCCGGAGCGAGCCTCCGTCCGCGCCGGCCGGCGGCTCCACCGACGATCTGGGCACCTCCGCGATCGCGCCCTCGTGAGCGCGCCCCCGCTGCCGTAGACTCGGGGCGATGCTGCCCCGTTCGCTCCTCCTCTCCACCCTCTGCGCCACGCTCGTTGCCCTCTCCTCGGCGCTCGGCGGCTGCGGCCCGAGCCCGGCGATGACGCCGATCGCCGAGGTGACGGTGCCGACCGCACCGCCGGCACCTCCCGGTGAGGCCACCGCGAAGGTGGCGGTCGATGACGAGGACGCGCCGAGGAAGGCGCGCCCCGCGGGGGATCTGCGGACGATCATCCTGCGAATCGTGCACACGGAGCGGCGCAAAGAGGATGCGGAGAAGCTCCAGAAGCGGCTGACCGACATGGGGGCGACGGTGCGCCTGTACCCGACGAGCGACGATCTGAACGAGCCGCACGTGGGGCACCTGTACGTGAAGAAGAGCGCGGAGAAGCTTGCGCCGATCATCGTGCGGGCGGTGTCGGACGTGGAGGAGGAGGAGGTCGTGCACGAGGAGGGGCTGGAAGGGGATCACAACGCGGTGCTGTGGGTGGTGAGGTAGGCGGGAGGCCTGAATTCGATGTTTCGCGAGGGGAAGAGCGCCGAGATGCGGGAGCGAAATATCTATCGGGTGACCTGCTTCTTCGGGAACTTCGGCTAACACATCAGCGCAGGCGGCATCTGGGCCGATCCAACCATGCGACGAACGACGTTCGATGATTCTGTCGAGTCTTTCCGGGCGCTCGAGGAAGTTGCGCTTTGATGGTGCCTGTTGCCGCCCAACAAGACCGCTGCTGAAGGCCGCGCTTGGCGCCGCGGCAGACCGGCAAATATCCGGTAGCAAGGCGTTGAGCCCAGGGACTCGGCGAACGGTCCTCGTGATGAGCGAGCTGTGGGCGCTCGGCCGCGTCGTCGGGCTCGTGTACCGCATCGGAAAGCGCGTGCTCGTCGGGGTGATGTCCTCGACGGAGATGCAGGAGATCGCGCTGCACACGCAAGAGCTCTTGCGCCGTTTGCGCGAGGTCATGGCTTCGAGAACGCCGTCGACATGCGCTTCTCCATCAACGGCTGACGCCGTATCCTGCGCCCATGGATCCCGGGATCGCCGACGTCTCGGACACCGCGCTATGGATCGCCGCCTATCGCGCGCGCGAGACCGAGCGCGCAGGCGCCCTCTTCCAGGACCCGCTCGCCGCTCGGCTCGCCGGTGACCGCGGGCGCGAGCTCGCGCGGAAGATGACGGGCGCCGAGCAGTTCGAGTGGATGACGGTGGTGCGCACCGTCGTGATCGACCGGTACTTGCAGGAGGCGATCGCGCGCGGGGTGGACACGGTCGTGAACCTCGGCGCGGGCCTCGACACGCGCCCGTACCGGATGACGCTGCCGGCGTCGCTCTCGTGGGTCGAGGTCGACATGCCGAAGATCGTCGCGCTGAAGGACGAGCGTCTCGCGGGGGAGACGCCGCGCTGCCACCTCACGCGCATCGCCGCCGACCTCTCCGTCGACGACGCGCGGCGCGCGGCGCTCGCAGCGTGCGTCGCCCGGGCGCGGCGCGCGATCGTCCTCACCGAGGGCGTGCTTTCGTATCTGCCGATCGAGGACGTCGTGAAGCTCGCCGACGACGTGCACGCGCAGACCGCGATCGAGTCGTGGATCGTCGACTTCAGTGCGCCGTTTTTGAACCGCGCCGTGCGCGCGCGCGGCGTGAAGTTCAAGAACGCGCCGATACGCGACGGCGCGCGGGACCCCGCCGCGTTCTACGCGGCCCGCGGCTTTCGCTGGACCGAGCCCCGCCACCTCGTCGTCGAGGGCGAGAAGATCGGGCGCCCCGTCCCGTGGCCGATCTGGTTCCGCCCGATCAAGGCGGTGCTCCCGCGCCGCGCGCAAGAGGCCTTGCGCACGATGTTCGGCTACGCGCTGCTCGTGCGCGCCTGAAACCTCGGCGCTTGCACCGGTTCATCGTCGTCGCGCCGAACGGCTGCGGGAGGCCGTGCGGCACCGCCGCCGAGCCGCCGGCCTACATCAGCCCGAATCCAGCGTATCGGAGCGCATGAACGATAGGATCCACGTCCTCGTCGCTCTTCCCGCTGGCCCGAAGCGCTGCGCGCAGCGCCGCCTCATTCTCCGCGGTGGGGATGGGGTCCGCTGTGAAAGCCTGCTCGGCTGCGTCCAGCTCCCGCTCGAGCTCGTCCGCGGTCTTCGTGGCCATGGTCGCCAGCACAGCACAGCAACGCGGCGGCCGTCGACCCCCTGGCCCTTGATCCGTAACGCTCGGGGCCGAGCTTTCGGCCCTGCTCAAGGCGGCGCTGCGGGCGGCCCGCCTTGAATGTTCTGAACGCTCACGACCATCGCTCGAGTCGTCGCCCGCATCCGGGCTTCGATGAGCGAGACGAAGCCCTCGGCGAGCGCCTGCTTCGACTCCGGATCGAGGCCCTCTTCGTCGAAGCGGGCGTCCGCGGCCTTCCGGGTGAACGCTTCCAGCAACGGCGCCAGGATCTTCGGCCAGGGCTGGCTCGGGGAGGCGCTCGACAGGTCCTTGACCGCAGCGGAGCAGCGCTCCAGCGCATCGAGGCTCGGCCTCGGCCCCGCGGGGCTGGGCTGCGCCGCGAGCAGCCCGCGCAGCGTGACCCGCGCTGTCGCGAAGCACTCCAGCGTCCTCCTCTCCGAAGCCTCCTTCGCGCAGGACGGGGCGGGGCGCTGCCGCTCGTAAATCGGCATCGCAGCGCCCAGTCGCCCGCGCAGGGCGTCGAGCTTGCCGAAGCCCTCGATGAGCCGGGCGTGCAGCGCGTTGCCCTCGGCGAAGCCGTCCTGCAGGTGCTCGCCGCGCTCGTAATAGGCCAGGGCCCGCGTGATGTCCTGCGCCAGGGCGACGCTGAAGGGGGCAAAGTCCGCCATGGCCGCGTCGACCGGGGTCGCGGGATCGGCCAGGCCCACGGCGACGTTGCACGCGCGCGCCTGGCGCTCGTAGGAAGGGCGCTGATTCTCGGGGTGCCGAGGGAACACCGGGATCGCCGCCTCCGACGGCGCCGCGCCATGCAGGCTGCGGAGGTAGCTGTCCCGCGCAGCCTCGAGCTCCAGCGTCCCCCAGTAGCAAACCTCGACCCGATACGCCTTCATGACGGCCGGGTTGATCTTCGGCAGGGGTGGCAACCGGCTGCCAGCGCGCGGCTCGGTGAGCTCCGGGGGCTCGTTCGGACAGCCCGGCGCCTCCTCGATCGACGGGGCGGGAGCCTCCGCTGCGATCTCGACGGCGGGGGGAAGCTCTCCAGCGCGCGACGGCATACCGGGGGAGCCGCCGCACGCCATGAATGATCCGGCCAGCGCGAGCAGGCAGCGGGCCGAGAGGGCTCTGCTCCAGGACATCAGGGGGTCTCGGCGAAGGAGGCGCAACCGTTGTCTCCTCGGGTTGAGGTCAGCGAGCCGTCGTCGTTGCATCGCGCGAGGCGCGACTCGCGTGAGGACAGGACCTTACCAGAGCATCGAGAACAAGGTCCCAGGAGCGCGGTCGCGACTCCGCCCCTGACGGCACGATCGTTTAATCGCGCCACCGCGGAGGACGCGCCTGGTATCAATCGCGCCCACCCATGGACATCCGCGTCGACGCAGCCACCACAGCAGACAGCGACATCCTGCAGAACCTCGCGGAGCTGTACGTTCATGACTTCAGCGCCATCATGCCCATCGAGCTCGGCCCGCGTGGCCGGTACGATCACGACTTCTTCTCTGCGTGCGATGGCAAGACGCGCACCGCGTACCTCGTGCGCGTGGGCGGCTTCCTCGCGGGATTCGCCATCGTCGCGCGAGGCAGCCGCCTCCGCGACGACGCCGAGGTCTGGGACATGGCCGAATTCTTCGTCGTCCGAAGGTGGCGCCGTCATGGCGTCGGCACGCGGGCCGCGGCAGTCCTCTTCGCGCGGCATCCGGGGCAATGGGAGGTGCGGGAGCGAACAGGCAACGAGGGGGCGCGGGCCTTCTGGCGGGAGGCGATTGGCGCGTTCACGGGCGGCCGCTTCCGCGAGGAGGAGGTCGAGAATGCCCACTTTCGCGGGTGGGCGCAGCTCTTCGAAGCTTGAATACCTCGCGCGGAGGAGCGCGCGGGATCAGGTGCTCAATCGAGGCGCTGGCGCACCACGCGGCCGAGGCGGGCCATGCCTTCTTCGATGAGCGCGGGCGGGCGGTTCGAGTAGTTCAGGCGGAGGAACTCGCGTCGCGGTGGGCCGGCGAAGAAGGCGCTCCCGGGGACGAAGGCCACCTTCTCGCGCAGCGCGTCGGCGAAGATCTCGTCGGCGCTGATTCCATCGGGCAGCTCGGCCCAGATGAACAGACCGCCGTCGGGGTGCGTCCAGCGGGCGGAGGCGGGCAGGTGGCGCGCGAGGGCGTCGAGCATCGACACGCAGCGCTCGCCGTAGACGCGGCGGAGCACGGCGAGGTGGCCGTCGTAGTCGAAGCTCTCGAGCAGGTGGGCGATCGCGCGCTGGGCGAGCGTGGCGGAGTGCAGATCGGCGGCGTGCTTGGCGATGGTCGCGGCGCGCACGAGCTCCTTCGAGGCGACGAGCCAGCCGAGGCGAACACCGGGGGCGAGCGTCTTCGAGAAGGTGCCGAGGTGGATCACCACGCCGGTCTCGTCGAGGGCGGCGAGCGGAGGGGGCGCCTCGCCGCGGAAGCGCAGCTCTCCGTAGGGGTCGTCCTCGAGGATCGGGATCCGGTGCGTCGCGGCGAGGCGGATCAAGCGCTGGCGGCGCTCGCGCGTGAGCGTCGTCCCCTTGGGGTTCGAGAACTCGGGCACCACGTAGATCATCTTCGGCACCCGGTCGAGGACGGCGCGCTCGAGGGCGGCCACGTCCATCCCCTCGTTGTCGCTCTCGATGGGGATGAATCCGCACTCGCAGCCGGAGAAGGTCTGGAGCGCGGCGAGGTAGCTCGGGTTCTCCACGGCCACCACGTCGCCCGGGTCGAGGAGGATGCGGCTCACGAGGTCGATGCCCTGCTGCGATCCGCTCGTGATCAGCACCTGATCGGTCGTCACGCGGATGCCGCGCTTCGCCATCCGCGCGACCACCCACTCGCGCAGCGGGCCGAAGCCCTCGGTCGTGCTGTACTGGAGGGCGGCGCGACCTTCTCGCTCGAAGACCTCGGCGTGGGCGCGGGCGATGGCCTCGACGGGGAAGAGCTCGGGCGCGGGCAGGCCGCCGGCGAAGGAGAGCACCTCGGGCTGCTCCGTCACCTTCAAGATCTCGCGCACCGCGGAGGGCGGCATCTTCATCATGCGCCGGGCGAGGCGGATCGGCGGGACGGCCTGCTTTACGGTGGACGCGATCATGATCACGATCCTTCCTCGGCCGCGCCGGGGTGGGCGAGCGCGGCGCGCACGTGGGTGTCTTCTTTGATGGGCAAGAGGACGATGGTGGTGTGGGTGCGCGTGACGCCGGGGATGGTCCGCAGCACCTCCACGAGGAGCTTGTCGAGCGAGCGCGTGTTCTCGGTCTTCACCTTGAGCAGGTACGAGTCTTCACCGGCGACGCGGTGGCACTCGAGCACCTCGGGCAGGCCCTTGACCTTCTTGGTGAAGCCGTCGAAGAACTTGGGGTGCTCGATGCCGACGCCGATGAATGCGGTGATGTCGAGCCCGAGCAGCGCGGCGTCGACGCGGGCGCTGTAGCCGACGATGACGCCGCGCTCTTCGAGCTTGCGGATCCGCTCGGCGACGGCCGGCTGCGACAGCCCGACCACCTTGGCGAGCTCGCTCTGGGTGGCGCGCCCGTTGACCTGGAGCAGCTCGATCAACTGCACGTCGATGGCGTCCACGGGCTTAGACTTTAAAGGCGGACAGCCACCCGTGCAATTAAAAATAAATTCCCGGCCCTGCGAAATTCTTACCGTCGTTGCCCGGGGACGACCGGCAAACGGAGGCTGGGCGGGATGACGCGCAACGGCGGCGCTGCGGTGCGCAACGGCGGCGCGGTGGTGGTCGTCGCGTCGCCGGGCACGCCCGGGGCCGTCCCGGGGACCTGGGGGGGCGCGCTGCCCTCGATGGGATAGCCGCGCTTCTTCCATTCGAGGATGCCCTCGTCGAGCACGGCGGTATTTTTGAAACCTCGCTTGCGCAGCTCGTCGACCACGGCGCCCGAGGCGTGGTGTGGGCAGGCGCAGTAGGCGGTGATCCACGTGCCATCCTTCGGCATCGCGTCGAGGCGATCGAACAGGTAGTACGGGATGGTGATGGACCCGGGGATGCGCATGGCCATCCAGTCGGAGGAGGCGCGGGCGTCGATGATCACGATCCGCTTCTTCTGATCGAGGGCGGCCTTGACGTCGGCGATGGGGACGAAGCGCCCGTCGCGGAGGTTGAACTGCGGGCTCGGGCCGTTCGGGTTGATGACCACCGGGCCGAGCGGCGGGGCCTCGGGCATGGGTGGGCGCGGGGGCGCGGCGGGCGTGACCCAGCTCCGGATGAAGGCGACGAGATCGTTCACTTGATCGTCGTCGAGCGCGTCGCGGAACGCGGGCATCGGTGTGCCCGGGCGACCGTGGAGGATGGCGTGGCGGAGGAAGGCGTCGCTCGCCGAGGCGAGGAGCACGGGGTTGGCGAGGTGCACCGCGTCGCCGCGCACCATGCGCGATCCGTGGCAGCGCTGGCAGGTGTCGGCGTAGAGGGCCTCGCCGCGCACGGCGTCGCCGGTGATGGGGAACGCGGGGAGGAAGAGCCGGGCCGGGTGGCGCTCGCGCAGGTAGGTGATGATGTCGTCGATCTCGCCGTCATCGAGCGGGCCGCCCACCGCCTTGGAATAGGCCGCCATGGCGGTGCCCGGGCGCCCCTCGCGCAGGGCCCGGGCGATGAACTGGTCGGACGCGCTCTCCAGGAAGGTGGGGCTCACGAGGGAGGGCGCGTGATCGGCGGCGTACCCCGTGGCGTCCGAGGCGTGGCAGAGGGCGCAGTACCGGCCGAACGCGGTCGCGCCGTTCGCGTAGTGATCGTTGGCCTTCGCGCGGGCCTTCTGCCGATCGAGGTCGGGCGGGTCGCCCGAGCATGCGGCGAGGCCGATCGAGAGGAGGATCGCCGTGCCGAGCGCGCGTACCGAACCGCAAGCCATGCGCCGCACAGTCGACAATTCTTGGAGGGCCGTCAACCGGAGAGGCGCCCGGCCGTGAGCCCGGACGCCGGCCGCGGCCCGTCGCCGCCTCTTTGTGCTGGCAGCGTCGCCCGATCCACCCGATCTTCCCGGGGTGCGCTCGATGAGACGGCCGCCGCGCCCGCTCCCCGGCATCCTCGCCGTCCCCCTCTGCGCCGTCGCCCTCGGCTGCCCGCGGAGCGCGCCTGAGCCGATCACCGAGACGTCGTCGCGCCCCGCGGCGACGACCTCGACCACCTCGACCGCGGCCGTACCCCCGAGCGCCACGGCGTCCACCGATGTGTCCCCTCGTTCCACGATGTGCACCGAGGCCGTGCCCGCATGCCGCGGCGCCGTGCGGGTGGGCGAGTCGGGGAGCAAGCTCGCCTACTTCGCGTCGCGCCCGCTTGGCGCCGACGATCGCGCGCCCGCGCGGGCCGTGGTGGTGATCCACGGCGCGAAGCACGACCCCCGCGGCTACTTCCAGACGATGACCCGCCTCGCCACGGCGCATGGGGGCCTGGAGCAGACGGTGGTGATCGCGCCTCACTTCCAGACGCGCCCCGACACGAGCTGCTTCGACGAGGTCGACAAGCCGGCCCCGGGCGAGCTGTTCTGGTCGTGCGACGCGTGGAAGATGGGCGGCGCCTCGGACAGCGATCCGAACGTGTCTTCGTTCCAGGCGCTCGACGCGCTGGTGTCCTCGATCCGCGCGAGCTTCCCGTCGATCAAGCGGATCACGATCGCGGGTCACTCCGCGGGCGCCCAGCTCGCGCAGCGCTACGCGGCGCTCTCGCAGCTCATGGAGGACCCCGACAAACCGCTGCGCTTCCTGGTGTCGAGCCCGTCGTCGTACCTCTACCTCGACGGGCGGCGGCTGAAGAGGGGCGCGCGCTGCGCGAGCCCCGGCGACTGCGCGCTCGACAAGCGCGCGTTCGAGGTGCCCGCCGCCCTCGCGAAGAGCTGTCCGGAGTACGACGACTACAAGTACGGGCTCGGCAAGCGCGAAGGCTATGCGGCCGCGATGAGCGCGCTGGAGGTGCAGAAGCAGTACGCGTGGCGCGACGTGGTGCTGCTGCTCGGGGAGCGCGACACGGGCAAAGGGCCGGGCGCCGGATACGGTGAGCTCGACAAGAGCTGCGCCGCCGAGGCCGAGGGGCCGTTCCGTCTGGAGCGCGGGCTCGTCTATCAGCGGTACGCGAGCCTGCTGTTCGGGGCGAAGCAGCGCGCGGAGGTGATCCCGGGGTGCGGGCACGACGAGGCCTGCATGTTCGCGTCGGAGAAGGCGGCCGGGCTCTTGTTCGGGCCGTGAGGGCGGGCGCGAGGTTGGCCTGGCACGGCTGGATCCTGGTAAGCTGCGCGGCGTGATCACGAGCGTCTCGATCGAGAATTTCCGCGGCGTGCGCGAAGGCCGCGTGGACGGGCTCGCGCCGATCAGCATCCTGGTGGGGCCGAACAACGCGGGAAAGTCGACGCTGCTGGAGGCGATCGCCGCCGCCGGGTACGGGTCGCGGGCCGATGAAGTCGCCAAGCTGTTGCTGCGTCGCGGAGGTCCGCCGGTCGATGCGCTGGAGCAGGTGGTGAGGGGAGCGCAGAACCAGTCCAAGATCGTCGTCGATGGAAAGCGAGAGGACGGCGAGGCACAAAGATGGCAGCAGGTGATCGAGGTAACGAGCGCAGGCTATGGACCGCAGCGCAGCATCGTCATCGAGGAAGGGTTACATGACCCGATGGTGAGGCTCACGACGGCCAACGCGGTCGTATGGGTAGATGCGTCCAGCTCCACATCAAGCCTATTCTTCCATATCACTAGCTCGGATGTACATCGATCGACCGACGTTGATCCCAACTTTCTACTTCGATTCGTCGACGTCGAAGCAGTCCGCGGCGCAGGCGCGCTGGAGGATGCTTACACGACCATCGAACAAGCCGGAAAGGTCGAGGCCATCGTGCGCTCGTTGCAGCGGTCGATGGCCGGGTTACGCGATCTCCGCATCCTCAAGTCGAAGACGACGAACCAGTTCATTCTCCATGCGTTCTTCGGCAACGGCCCGCCCGTCGCCGTGTTTGCTGCGGGCGACGGGTTCAAGCGTTTCCTGGAGCTCTCCGCCTCCGTGCTCGGCGCCTCGCGGTCGCTCGCCCTCCTCGAAGAGCCGGAGACCTACCAGCACCCCCGCTACCTCGCCGAGCTGAGCACGCTCCTTCACCTCGCCGCGCGCGAGGGCACCCAGATCATCCTCAGCACCCACAGCATCGAGCTCATCGACCTGCTCCTCCACGCCCCGGAAGCAGAGGGCCAAGCTTATCCAGCCGTGCACCGGCTGCGCCTGCACGAGGGCGTGCTTCGGGCGACCACGGTCCCGCGTGAGAACGCGATCATCGCCCGGGACGAGCTGCTGGAGGATCTCCGCGCATGACGAGGCGCCGCATCCTGTGCGAGGGGCCGGACGATCTCAACGCGCTGCGCGCGATCGCCCAGCATGTTTACAAGGCCAAGACGACCCCGGCGCCGGGCAAGCAGGGCGCGGGGGCCGATCGGGCAGCGTATCTCCAGATCGGAGACGACGTGTCGATCGACATCGTCGTCCCCAGCAAGGGGCGCGGCGGACCAGGCGACGGCAAGAGCGCCCTTCCGCGCATGATCGCGGAGCTGCTGCGTGACCTCCCGCCGCAGATCGGGGCGGGCGACGAGTCGACGGTGGGGCTCGCGGCCGTGGTGTTCGACCCCGATGGTCAACCGATCCCGACGTTTTATGGCGAGGTCGAGCGGGCAATCCGAGCTCATGCCAGCGGCTGGGCGTTCGCTCCCCAAAGCCCTGGCACATGGAGCGCGCTGCGGGAATCAGGCGAGCGGGTCGAGGTCCGCGCCGTTCACTGGCGTGCCCTGGGGGGCGTGGTCGACAACCTCCCCGACGTGCAGAACCTGGAGCGTCTGCTCAGCTCGATCCTCGGCGCGGCGTACCCCACCGGGGCGCCCGACATCGAGCGGTGGCTCACCGAGATCGGTGAAGTTCGCAGGGCGGCGGGACGGAAGGCGCCCACCTGGAAGGCGGCCATCCACCTCTGGCTCGCGCTCGTCTACGAAAAAGCCGATGACATCAACGCCGCGAGCCGCGTCCTCCACCAGCAGGACGAGTGCAAGCCGCACATCGAAGCCGTCCTCCAGCAGACGGGCCTGCTCGCCGACCTGCTCCCTTTGCTTGGGCCTGTGCAGACCTGACTTTCTGGACCAAGCGTGAAGGGGCTCCCGGGCTCCGCGCGTTTCACGCAAGCCGCGCCTCGATCTCCGCCACAGACAGCTTGCCAGGCGGCCATCGCTCCTCCGCCGCCTGGAGCGCGAGCTCGGTCAGGCGGCGGTTCAACGGCGTGGGGAAGCCGTGCAATTCACCGAGCCGGACGATCTCGCCGTTGAGGAAATCGGCCTCGATCTGCCCGGTCCCCCGGGCGAGGCTCTGCCAGCTCGATCCGCCCTGCCGCGTGGATCCTTCGACCGGTAAATCGACGATCGCCGCGTTGCGCTCGTAGACCTCGGCGACCTCGGCAAACTCGATATCTGCGGCGATCAAACACGCTCTCCCCTCGGCGTTCACCGCGCCGAGGAGAGGGCTTTGCATCGCCGCGGCGCCGCCCAGCGCTTGCAGCGCGTTGCCCAGGTTGGAGAGGAGCTTTCCGTACTTGAGCCGCTGGATCTTCGGCTCGGCGCGCGCCGCGAAGCCCGCGTTCGAGAGGTCGGCGACCACCTCGTCCACGAGGGCGTCGGTGCCCCGCGGGAAACAGCCGAGATCGAGCCCGCCGGCGAAGGGCGCGGTGTGGATGGCCACCTTCCCCGGGACGAGGAGCGCGAGCGGCGAGAAGACGACCATCCCGTAGACGCGGGAGAAGGAGCGCGCGGCGAGGGGCTCGTTGCTCACCCCGTTCTGGGCGCAGATCACCGGCAGATCGCGGGGCGCGACGGCGGCGAGATCGGCGAGCGCGGCGGCCGAGCCCTGGCTCTTCACCGCGAGCACGAGCACATCGCCGGGGGTGAAGTCGATCTCGCGCGCGCTCGCGACCGCGCGGACGGCCAGCGTGGACGCGCCCGCCGGAGAGACGAGCGTGAGCCTGTCACGCTGCAAGGCAGCGAGGTGCGCGCCGCGGGCGATCAGCATCACCTCGCGGCCGGATCGCTGGAGGAGGCCGCCGATCGCCGCGCCGACCGCGCCCGCGCCGAGCACGAGGTAGCGCCTCATCGACAGAGGCTCATGGGGGCTCGGTGCGTGGAGGTCATCGATCGGTCGAGGGACGGTAGCATGAAGGTAGAATTGCACGCTCGCCCTGGAAGCGGGCGCACCGCGGCGTCGTTCTTGGCGCTCGCTCCGCGGTCACGTTAGAGTGGTTCGCCCCGCGTGCCTGCGCTCGATCCACGAGCCGCGCGCGGCGCATCGGAGCCGCACCCTTGAAGAAGAGCGCTGATCTGGACGACGCCTCCGCACCGCCCGCCGGCACGCGCAAGAAGGACGACTCGTCGCTGTTCTCGATCGAGGCGCTGACGCAGGCGCGCCCCGAGCCTCGCCCGGCGCCGCCCCCGAAGGGCAAGGAAGAGTCCGGGATCATCGACATCCGCGCGCTCGCCCAGCTCGCGCAGGGGCAAGCCGCCGAGACGGCGCCGCGGCCCTCCGCGGCGATGCCGCACGCCGATGTGTTCGCCGCCGGCACCGCGGGGCCCTTCCTCAAGCCCGCGCCGACCGCCGTCGCAGCCGAGCCCGCGGCCCCGGTCAAGGCGAAGGGCTCGAAGATGCTCGTCATCGTGGGGATCGTGGTGGCCGCGGCCGTCGCAGGAGTCGCGGTCTTCGCCTCCATGCGCGGCGCCAAGGACACCGCGCCTCCGATCGCGAGCGCCGCCTCCCCGGCCCCGAAGCCCGCGCCCGAGCCCACCGCGCCGCCGACCGCGACGGCGCCCGAGGTGGCGGCGATCATCCCGGGCCAGATCTCGCAGAAGGAGACGCTCGCCAAGTCGGCTGCCGTCGCGCCGGGCAAGGCGCCCGCGGGCAAGGGAACGGGGACGGCCGCGGTGGCGGCCGCCAAGGCGACGGCCACCGCGGCCGCAGCCGCGCCGCCTCCCGAGGAGCCGCCTCCCGCACCTGTCTGCGATCTCCGCTGTCAGATGGAGAAGGCGGTCAACAAGAGCCCCTGATGATCGTCGCGGTAGGCCCGTGCCTCGACAGGGCGCGATGGGCTGTCAAAGCCCCCAGGTCGTCGCGAGGGAGAGCGTGCGGGCGTTCTCCGGTACGGCGGAGAGGAAGCTCTGCCGCAGCGCCGGATCGTCGATGCGCGCGGCGCGCGCGAGCAGCCGATCTAGGGCCGTTGCGAGCGCGGTGCGGGCCTCTTCCACGCGCCCGAGCGCGTCGAGCGCCTCGGCGCGGGAGAGGTGGAGCAGCGCGTCCACATGGCCCACCTCGCCGTGGGAGGCCCTCCACGCGAAGGCGCGGTCGGCCGCGGCGAGCGCCTCTGCGGGGCGCCTGCGCCGGAGCTCGATCGCGGCGAGCAGGGCGTTGCCCTCGGCCTGGAGCAGCGGCGCGGTCATCGGCTCGCCGGGCGCGGACGGCCGCGCGAGCGCGACCTCGGACGCCTCGCGCGCGGCGGCGTCGAGATCAGCCGCGAGCAGGTGGACGCGCGCGAGGGCGAGGTGGGCCATCCGGATGGTGTGCGGGTTCTGCGCCTTGATGGACGTCGCGAGGACCGTGGACGCCACCTCGCGCGCTTGATCGAGCGCTCCCCGGTGCGCGAGCGCGATCGGCAGGTAGAGGCGCGCTCCGGTGATGATGAGCCCGAGGCCCATGGCGCTCGCCGACGCGAGGGCCCCGCCGAGGAGGCGCTCGGCGTCCGCGTAGCGCCCGAGCGCGATGAGGGCCCCTCCGTGCTGCACGGTCGCGAAGCCCGCGGTGAAGCGATCGCCCACGCGCTCGAGCTCGGTCATGGCGGTCCTCGTCGCCGTGAGCTGTCCATAGGGGTCCGTCTCGTGGATCGCCGCGTGGAGCGAGCGCGCGAGCGCGAGCCAGGCCATGACCCCCGGATCGTCGGGCGAGGGGCCGGCGAGCTCCTCGGCGCGGCGGAGCTGGGCCACGGCGAGCGCCTGCAGGCCGAGGCGCGCGAAGGACACGGCGAGCGAGGAGGCGGTGACGGCGGTCGCGGCGCGGGCCTCCTCCACGGGCTCCACCGTGGTGAAATCGTGGGCGATGTCCTCGAGCAGATCTCCGTCGCCGAGCTGCACCGCGAGCAGCGCGAGCGAGGCCGAGGCCCGGCACGCGCGCAGGCCCCCGCGAGGCAGGAGCGCGAGCACGCCCTCGCCGATCTGGCGGGCGAGCGTGACCTCGCCGCGCGTCGCATGCGCCTGCATCTGCACGGAGATCAGGCCGCCGAGCGTCTCCCCGGACGGGCCGCATGCGACGCCTTGCGCGGCGTGAGCGAGCGCGCCTTCGGGGGACGACGCGAGGAGCGCGGCCTCGGCCGCGGCGAGGTGGTAGCGCGCCGCGCGATCGAGGTCGCCCCCGAGCGAGAAGTGCCGCGCCAGCACGGCCGCGTCGGTCTTGCCGCCGCGCTCGAGCCACTCGCCCGCGAGGCGGTGACCGAGCCGGCGATCGCTCTCGGTCAGCATCGCGTACGCCGCCTCCCGCACGATCGCCTGCCGGAAGGCGATCTCCTCGTCGCCGCCCCAGGGGTCGCCGCGGCGCTCGAGCACCTCCGCCTCTTCGAGATCGTCGATCCGCGCGTCGAGGCCGAGCACCTCGTCGCCCACCAGCGCCCCGAGGGCTTCGGCCGAGAAGCCGAGCCCGAAGACGCTGGCCGCGCGGAGCACGCGGCGTGTCTCCGGGTCGATGCGCTCGAGCCGCTCCTGCACCATCGCCAGCACCGTGTCGGGCAGCGCGCCGCCGCTCGCGTGGGCGCGGATCAGCTCTTCGAGGAAGAAGGGGCTGCCGCCCGAGCGCTCGACGAGCATGTCGACCTCCGCCTCGGTCGGCGCGTCGCCGAGCACCGCGCGCACGAGGCGCGCGCACGCGCGCGGCGACAGCTCGCCGAGGCGGATCGACTGCGCGCCCCGGTCCGCCCAGAGGCGAGGCGCTATCTCGTGGATCGAGGGACGCGCGAGCGCGAGGACCATGAGCCGCCTGCTCTTCAGCCGGCGGAGCAGGCCGTCCACGAGCTTGAACGACGCCGGATCGGCCCAGTGCAGATCCTCCAGCACGAGGAGGACCGGCTGGGCCGCGCACTCGGCGGCCGCGAACGCCTCCCACGCGCGCTGCACGTGGTCGCTCATCAGCGCCGGATCGCGGCGCGCCGCCGCGAGCGCCGGGAGGTCGTCCGCCGGGAAGGGCACGCCGGTGAACTCGCCGAGGAACGCGGCCACGCGGCCCGTCTCCTCGCCGCGCAGGCTCCGGCCGACGCGCGCCCGGAGCTTGTGCTGGAGCGCCTCGGGGGGATCGTCGTCGGAGAAGTGGGCCACCCCGCGGATGAGGCTCCCGAGGATGCCGAGCGGCGCGCCCGCGGCCATGGGCGAGCCGCGGCCGAACCAGACCTGGATCGAGGGGACCCGCTCGACGAGCACGCGGAGCAGCTCGTAGCGGAGGCGTGATTTCCCCCCGCCGGGCGGGGAGATCACGAGCGCGGCGCGCGCGACCGAGTCCGCGGTGCACTCGTCGAAGAGGGCCTCGAGCATCGCCATCTCGCGCTCCCGCCCGACGAAGGGCGTGGGCTTGCCGAGCAGCGTGCGCGGCCGCTCCAGGATGGCGCGCTCGCGCACGAGCACGAGGCTCCGGCGATCGCCCCGCACCTCGAACCGCGCGTCGAGGAGGCCGGCGCTCACCTCGTCGATGCGCACCGGGAAATCGTCCGGATCGGGCGCGACGTCGCCCTGCGCGCCCGACGGGCCGAGCAGGCCGGCGACCCGATCGATCGCCTCGCTCATGGGTCGGCCCGAGGCGTTGTCCCCGCGGCCCATCGCGACGGCGACGGGCGTCTCCGGCAGGATGCGGTGGAGCGCCAGGGCGCAGCGCGCGGCCTGCGCCGCGAGATCCGTCGCGGGCCCGACGCCCGAGAGCGTGATCAGCGTCGAGCCGTCGGCCACGAACTCGACGTGGCCGCCGTGCTGCTCGGCCGTCGCGATGAGGTGCGTCACGTCGGTCATGGCGCGCGCGACGACCGAGGCGCCGAGCGATTCGACGAGCAGCGAGCGGCGCGGGCCCGCGACCACGAAGCACACGAGCCGCTGCTCGGCCCGCGTGAGCATCCGGGCCTGCGGGGGCACGGACGGGGCGTCCCGGCATCGCTCCAGCGAGGCCAGGGCCGCGGCGACCGCAGCTCCGTCCGCCGGCCGCTCGGCGCGGCTCTTGTGGAGCATGCGCGCGAGCAGATCGTCGAGCGCGGCCGGGACCTCGGGCCTGATCTGGCGCACGCGTGGTGGCTCGTCGTGGAGGATCTTCAAGAGAACGGCGCCGGCCCGCTCGCTCCAGAAGGGCGCGCGGCCGGTGAGGCATGCGAAGAGCACGCAGCCCAGCGAGAAGACATCGGCGCGGGCGTCGAGGCCGCGCTCCCCCAGGGCCTGCTCGGGCGCCATGTAGCCGAGCGTGCCGACCGCGAGGCCGGCCTGCGTGACCGTCTGCGAGAGGCCCTCGAGCCGCGCAAGGCCGAAATCGAGCACCTTGACCCCCTCGATCCGGCCGCCCACGAGCAGCAGGTTCGCCGGCTTGAGATCGCGGTGCACCACCCCGCGCGCATGCGCGGCCGCGAGCGCGTCCGCGACGCGGCGGACGAGCTCGATGCTGGCGGCCACGCCGAGGGGACCACGCGAGAGGCGCGCCGAGAGGCTCTCGCCCTCGAGCCACTCCATGACGAGATAAGGCTCACCCGACGACATCTCACCGTGGGTGATGTACCGGACGATCCCGGGGTGCTGGAGCTCCGCCAGGATCTTCGGCTCGCGGAGGAAGCGGGAGAGATCGCCGGGCGAGAGACCATCGCCGAGCTTCAGGCGAAGCACCTTGAGCGCGACCGCTCCCCCGGTCGTGAGGTCACGCGCCCGATAGACCTCTCCCATCCCGCCAGCGCCGGCGATCCGCTCGATCTCGAATCGATCGGACACGACATCGAGCGGCCGCATACGAGGAGTATGCCGGGCGACCCGGATGCATGGCAACGAGCTCCCAACAATTCAGACCGCGCCTGCCCAGGACGCAATCTCATCGACGCAAGCACGGCGAAAAGGACGCTCGAGGCTGCCTTCCAGGCTCCTCGGTACATGCTCATTCGTCCGGCAGATACCGCTTCAAGAGCAGCAGCGCGTGCATCTGGTGCTGCGTCACATCGATGCGCAGTCGATCGCTGTCCTCCCTGCTCTGGGCGCCTCCGCGGGCCCGCAGATCGTCGGGCGGCGCGGCTCGCAGGAAGGGCGCGGCGAGGGAGTGGCCGACTTGCCACGTCGTGATCCGCCGGAGCCCGTCGCCGAGCGCGCAGCGGATCTTCTGCTCGCGCGCCGTGTCGCCCCGGCGGCGCGCGAGATCGTACGCGGCGCCGAGGCCCTCGAAGGCATAGCCGAGGTTGTTGGCCTTGCCGTCGACGCGCTGGACATCGAGCATCCAGTCGGCGAGCGACAGCGCCTTGTCGGCGTAGACCTCCGTCCCCGGCCAGCCGCTGCCGGCGAGCGCGTGCTCGGCGAGCAGGCCCCACTGGAAGAAGGCGCGGGTGCTCGCCGAGAGGGGGTCTTTCTTCAGGGCGTTGACGACGTGATCCAGGTGAGCACGCTCGGCGGCGCGCAGGGCGGGCGCGCGCAGATCGTCGCGGCCGAGGGCGCGCGCGGCCTCGACGAGGGCGAGCAGGGCCTCGCCGTCGTAGTAGGGCGAGGGCTCGCCGTACGGGGATCCATCGTCGAGATCGTAGGCTTCGGAGAAGCTCCCGTCGGGGCGCTGGGCGGCGAGGAGCATCGCCAGGTACTGATCGAGGTGCTCGCGCAGGTGGGGGCGGGTGCTGCCGCTCGCGAGGTGCTCGAGGTGGGCGAGGGCCACGAGGGCGACGGTGCCGAGCGTGCCCTCCGCCTCCTCGGGGTAGTTGAAGTAGCGCCGCCCGTCGGGGGTGAGGTGGCTCTGCGCCTCGAAGAAGGCGAGCGCGCGATCGATCGCCGCCGCGGTCTCGGGGCGGGGGCGCGCGCGGTGGAGCAGCGTCAGGCCCCACAGCGCGCCGGCCTGCCGCACGCTGCTGTCGCCGCGGCCGACCTTGCGGCTCTTCCACTCGTAGAGGTAGGTGAAATTTCCCTCGGGCTTCTGCGCGTGCACGAGGAAGCTCGCGCCGAGATCGAGCGCCTCGTCGATCTCGGCGCGGCCGAGGCCGGGCCCGCATGCGATCGGCGACGCGGTCGTGGCGGGCGCAGCGCTCGCGGGCGCGGAGGCGGACGCGCCGGGCAGCGCCGCCCCCGAAGGCGCGCCCGGCGTCGAGCCCGGGCCTCGCCCGGCGGCACGGAAGAGCAAGGCGCCGATCGCGAAGGCCGCCAGCACGAGCGCCAGCGCGCGGCCACGATCGCCGAGCTTCACCGGGCGAGCGCGTCCTTGGCGATGACCGTCCAGTCGTCGTGCGCGTGCCCGCGCGCGAGGTAGCGATCCATCTCCGCGGCGATGGCGGGCAGCATGGGCAGGGGCACACCGTGGCGCTCGCCCTCCTCGAGCATCAGGCGCGCGTCCTTGCGCGCCATCGCGAGCTCCCACGAGGGGTGGGCGAAATCGGCGCCGAGGATGCGCTTGACCCGCGCGGTCAGGAGCGCCGCCGGGTTCCACGAGTCGAAGAGCGCGGTCGCCTCCTCCGGCTTCACGTCGAGGGCCTTGGCGAGGGTGAGCACCTCGGTCACGCCGGCGGTCATGAACATCAGGAAGAGGTTACCGAAGAGCTTGAACGCGGCGGCGCGCTCCGGCTCCGGTCCGAGGAAGAGGAGCTTGCCCGTCATCTTCTCGAGCTCCGGCCGGAGCCGCTCGACGCGCGCCGCGTCGCCCGACGCGAGCATCACGCCCGTGCCCTCGAGCGCGTTCTGCGGGGTCATGAACACCGGCGCGTGGAGGAACTCGACGCCGCGCTCGGCCCAGCGGGCAGCGCGGGCCTGCACCCCGGTGGACGAGGTGGTGCTGTGATCGACGAGGAGCACGCCGGGCGCGAAGCCCGGCCGCGCGCGCTCCAGCACGTCGTCGACCGCGGCGTCGTCCGAGAGCACGAGGTGGATGCGGTCGGCGCCGCGCACGGCCTCGGCCGGATCGCCGAAGGCCTTGGCCCCCGCCTCGACCAGCGCCTCGGCCTTGGCGAGGGTGCGGTTATAGACCTGCACCTCGACGCCGCGGCGAAGGAAAGCGCGCGCGAACCCCGACCCGAGCAAACCCGTTCCGAGCAAGGCGATCATGGCGGGGCTATACCACGGCCTCCACGCCCCGGGCCGGCACCGACGAGGCTTGCCTTCCCGCCCCGGGCGGGCACGATGCCCCGGTGCCTCCCGCCTCGCTCGCCGAACCGCTGCCGGCCCGACCGGCCGACGCCGCGCCGGCGGCGAGGTCCCCGCGGCGCGCCGCGATCGTCGAGTGGCTGCTGACCGGCGGCCTGACGCTCCTGCTCTTCCCGCTCTCGTGGCTGCTGCGCCGGGCGCTGGGCCTCGACGCCGCGGAGCTCGCCGTCGGGTTCACGATGTTCCACGCCGCGTACATCGTCAACGATCCGCACTTCTCCGTCACCTACCTGCTCTTCTACGCCGATGTCCGGGATCGGGCCCTCGGCTCGGCGTTTTCGCCCCTCCAGCGCGCGCGCTACGTGATCGCCGGCTTCATCGCCCCGCCCCTCCTGCTCGCGTGGGCCGCGCTCGCGCTCGCCCTGAAATCGGCGGTGATCCTGGGCTACCTCATCCAGCTCATGTTCCTTTTGGTGGGCTGGCACTACGTCAAGCAAGGCTTCGGCGCGCTCTCGGTGCTCGCCGCGCGGCGCGGGGTCGCGATTCTCCCACGCGAGCGAACGGCCCTGCTCCTCCACGCGTTCGCGGGCTGGGGCTACGCGTGGTCGACGAAGCCGGGTGTGGGCAAGGAGCTCGAGGAGAAGGGCGTTGTCTTCACCAAGCTCCCCTACCCTCCCGGCCTCGAACGGCTGAGCCTCGTTTTGCTGCTCGGATCGCTCGGGTGGATCCTGTGGCTCCTCGTGGCGCGCTTCCGGCGCGAAGGCCGGCTGCCCCTGCTCACCCCGCTCACCGCCTACGTGATGAGCATCTGGGCCTGGTCGATCTGGTCGGGGATCGATCCGCTGCTGCGCTACATGGTCCCGGCGCTCCACTCGCTGCAATACCTCTACTTCGTGCGCCTGCTCGCCGCGAACGAGGCCCGGGAGCGCGAGGGTCCGCCCTTCTTCGAGGCCGGCGCCCGCGCCCGCATGGGCCTCCTCGCCGCAGGCGCGCTCGCCCTCGGCTTCATGCTCTTCCACGGCGCCCCCACCTTGCTCGACGATGCGTTGGTGGAAAAGCGTGACCGCTTCACCGACCTCGGCCCGACTCCCTACTTCGCGGCGCTCTACGCCTGCGTGAACATCCATCATTATCTGATGGATCATGTGATCTGGCGGCGCGAAAACCCCAAGACGAGGTATTTGCGAGCCATGAGCGCGACCTCTCCCCTGCCGACCGAAAGCTGACTGCTCCGGGATTTTTAACGCAAAGGCGCAAAGACGCAAGAAGAAAAGATGGGTGCATCTTTCTCTTCTTCTTTTTTGCGCCTTGGCGCCTTTGCGTCTTTGCGTCAAATTAAACCGCTCAAATTATCTGTTTGGTTTCTGGGGAACCCAGCAAAGGCCGTTGCGGGATCGATTCAGCGAGGGCTCTTGGGCCCGCCGGGAGGGCTTTGTTTCTGCATCAGGGCCTCGGCGGCCTGGCGGGCGGCCTGGCCGGGGAGGAGGCGTTGCAGGTTCCACGTGTGGAGGAAGGCCTTCTCTTCGGCGGCGTTGAGCGTGGCGCGCACGCGGCCGAGCACGAGGGTCGGCGCGACGATGACGGCGATGCTGGCGAGGAGGAGGTAGACCTCGGTGCGGACCTGGGGGAACTCGGTCATCAGCGGGTTGACGATCATCCTCCCGTTCTCGAAGACGTAGGGGGCGGGGAGCACGCCGACGGTCTGGAGGAGGAAGGGGACGACCACGGTGAGCACGCCGAGGACGAGGGCCGGGGTCTGGAAACGTCGCTCGCCGTAGACGACGTAGCCCAGCGTGTGCACCGCGGCGATGCCGGGGACGAGGATGGCCCAGCCCATCAGCGTGCACGTCGTGCCCACGGCGAGGTTGCCGAGGCAGAAGATCAAAAAGCGCGTCCGCCCGCCGACGATGCCGGTCGTGGAGAGCCAGGAGCAGAGCGCGGTGATGATGACCATCCCGCCCGTGAGCAGGGCGGCGGCGAGGTTCTTGATGCCCAGCGCGAGGACGAGCGGGATGAAGCCGAGCCACGCGAGGTAGGCGATGAGCGTCCCCCGGCTCGACGCGCGCTCGGCGTCGCGGCGCGAGGCCTCGAAGGCCTGCCGTGCCTCGGCGTCCATCTCCTTCGGCGCGGCGAGGAGGATCTGCGCGAGCGCGCCCACCGCGCTCGGGTGGCTCGGATCGAGGGCGAGGGCCGAGCTCAGCTCGCGCATCGCGAGGTCGCGCATCTCCGGCATCTTCGCGGAGAGCTCGAGCGCCTCCCTCGCCGTGGCCGCGTGCGCGTCGGCCATGTCTTTCTTCTGCTTGAAATCGCGGGCGCCGTCGAGGAAACGCTCGATCGCCTCGTGCAGCTCGCGGGCCGACGGGTAGCGATCGTCGGCGCGGAGGGCGGTGGCCTTGAGGCAGATGGCGACGAGATCGAGCGGCAGGCCCTTGGCCTTGGCGCGCTCGGCGAGCCGGCTGTCGCGCTGGCCGAGCGTCGAGCCGTAGATGGTGTCGAGCCCCTTGCGATCGTGGAGCGGCTCCAGCGTGAGCATCTCGAAGAGGATGACACCGAGCGAGTAGACATCGGTGCGGGCGTCGAGCTTGTCGATCTCGCCGCGGAGCTGCTCGGGCGACATGTATCCCGGCGTGCCCATCACCTCGCCCACCTGGGTCACGTTGGCGGCCTTGGACAGGCGCAGATCGTCTTCCTGGCCGATCACGTCCTGGCCGGTGATCTTCGCGAGGCCCCAGTCGAGCAGGTACACCTCGCCGAAGTCGCCGAGCATGACGTTGCCGGGCTTGATGTCGCGGTGGAGCACGCCGCGGGAGTTGGCGAAGGCCACGGCGAGGCACACGTTGCTGAAGGCGCTGAGCAGGCGCCGCTTGCTGTAGAGCCCCTCGAAGAGCTCGTCCTGGTCCTGGAGCGCGCCCATGATCTGCGCGAGGGTGTGGCCGCGCAGGCGCTTCATCGTGAAGAAGGGGATGCCGTCCGGGCCGACCCCGAGGTCGTAGACGGGCACGATCGACGGGTGCTCGAGCTGGCCTTGCACGCGCGCCTCGCGCTCGAAGCGCATGCGCGCGTCGGCGCGGGCCGCCGCCTCCTGGAGCAGCACCTTCATCGCCACCTGGCGGCCGATGCGCGCGTCCTTGCAGAGGTTGACGATGCCCATCCCGCCCTCGCCGAGCACACCCGTGGTCTCGTAGCGCTCGCTGAAGCCGCGATCGTCGAGCGGCGAGGGCGTGGGGTTGACGAGCGCGCCCGAGGGCATCGGCTCACGCGCGGACGGGACGGGCGCCTCGCGCATCGTCACGCCCGCCCGGATCGCGTCCGGGTGCATGAGGTGGGTCGACGAGCCGGCGTTGGGCAGGGCCGCGGGGCTCGCCGGAACGGTCCCCGCGACGCGCTCCCGGCTCGCGGGCCCCTTCGTCTCGGCCCCGACGCGGGCCGAAGGCGCAATCGGCTCGCCGGGCTTCGCGCCCGCGGCCGGGATGGGCTTCGCGGGGATCTTCTTGGTCGATCCGGCGCTGTCGACCGGGCCCTTGTCGCGCTCGAAGAGGCGCGTCTCCCCGTCCATCGTCTCTTCTTCGGTGATCTCGTCGAAGGACGTGGGCAGCTTGGGTCGCTCACCGCCGGCTACGGTCGGGGCGTCGCGGCTGACCTTGGGGGGAGGCATCGGCTCAAAGTATCGCGTTATCCGGCCGGATTCACCTGCTTGCACGATCGAAAGACAGAACCCCCGGCCGGTCAAGGTGTACTAGAGTACCGGAGGTCCCGCCGGGCCCCTCTCCGGCGCCTTCTCCTGCTCCCCGCGCTCCCCGCATGAAGACCTGCCCTCAGTGCAACCTGGTCTACCCGAGCGAGAGCTCTTTCTGCTTCCTCGACGGCTCGACCCTGGTGGTCCCCAACGATCCGCGGATCGGCTCGACCCTGGCCGGGCGCTACGTGATCGAGGAAGCCCTCGGGATGGGCGGGATGGCCACCGTCTACCGGGCCCACCACAAGCTCATCGACCGGCCCTGCGCGGTGAAGGTGCTCTCGGCCCAGTTCGCCCAGGACCCGACGACCCGCGAGCGCTTCCGGCGTGAATCGAAGCACGCGCAGCGCCTCGCCCACCCGAACATCATCGAGATCTTCGACCAGGGCGAGACGGACGACGGCGTCCCCTTCCTGGTCATGGAGCTGCTCGAAGGGTCGAGCCTGGCCGAGGTGATGGCCAAAGGGCCGATGCCGCTCGAGCGCGCGCTCCCCATCGCCGTGGAGATGAGCCGCGCCCTCGCCCGCGCCCATGATTTCGAGGTGATCCACCGCGATCTCAAGCCCGAGAACGTGTTCCTCCTCCCGGGCGATCACGTCAAGCTCCTCGACTTCGGCATTGCCCGCTGCACGCAGGACGCGCGTCTGACGAACCTCGGGGAGATCTTCGGCACGCCGCAGTACATGGCGCCCGAGCGCGGCAGCTCGATCGACGCCGGCCCGCCCGCCGATCTCTACGCCTTCGGGGTGATGCTCTTCGAGATGATCGCCCACCGCCTCCCCTTCGAGGCGAAGGACCCGGCGAGCTGGCTGATGAAGCACCTCAAGGATCCGGCGCCGCACCTCCGGCAGTTCGTGCCGGGCGCGCCGGAGCCGCTCGATCGGCTGATCTTCGACCTGATGGCGAAGGATCCGGCGGAGCGCCCCGTCGACGCGCACCGGGTGCAGGCGGCGCTCATGGCGATCTGCCGATCGCTCGGCATCCCCCTGCCCGACGCCGACGCCGAGCCGCCGCCGCCCTCGTCGGTGCTGCGCTCCACGGTGGCCGATCCGTGGCAGCGCCGGACGGAGATCTTCGAGCGCATGCTGCAGCGGAGCTTCGGCGCCGCTCCCCCGCCCGATCTCGGGCGGATGCTGGAGATCCTCAAGAAGAACCTGCGCGAGATCGAGGCGCTGCGCGCGGCGGCGCTCGAGGAGCAGCGCCGCCTCGGGACGATCGACAGCGAGGGTCGAGAAGGGCGCATGCGCCTCGGCAAGGCGATGGACGCGCTGACGATCGACGCCTCCATGACCCGCGAGGAGGCGCGCAACCTGCGGGCCGCCGTCACGCCGCTCACGCAGGCCGGCAAGACCTTCCCGGGCGAGCTGCGCGCGGCCCACAAGGAGCTCATCTTCTGGGAGGGCCGGAGCGCGTTCCAGGAGCCGTACCGCGAGCTCGCCGCCACGTACCAGAAGCTCGCCGACCTGACGGCGCGCTGGTACGAGGTGCGCCAGCGCGAGCTCGCGGCCGAGGGCGAGGCCGTGAAGAAAGAGCGCGTCATCGCCGACGTGGACTTCCAGATCAAGGAGCTCCGCGGGAGCCTCGCCAACCTGGAGAAATCGATCGAGGAGCGGCGCCACGCCTGCCAGCTCAAGATCGCCGATTTCGGCCGGCGCAGCGAGCAGCTCGAGGGCGAGCTGATCAACCTCGCGAGCCGCTTCTGCGCGCCCCTGCGATCCCGCCCGGACCTCGGCCAGCTCTTCATCGAGCTCGAGCGCGTGCCGGCCGCCTGAGGCGCGGGCTCCATGGGCGACCGCAGGATCACCCACCACCCCATCCTCCGCCCCGCGCCGGCGGAGGAGATCACGGTGCGCTTCCGCGGCGAGCCGCTCGCGGCCCGCGACGGAGAGACGATCGCCGCGGCGCTCACCGCGGCCGGCGTCCGGGTCTTCGGCCACCACCCGCGCGACGGCGCGCCGCAGGGCCTCTTCTGCGCCAACGGCCAGTGCGCCCAGTGCCTCGTGATCGCGGGCGGCAAGCCCGTGAAGGCATGCGTTGCGCGCGTGCGCCCGGGGCTCGCGATCGAGCCCGCCGAGGGCCTGCCGGCGCTGCCCCCGGCCGCGCCCTTGCCCGCGCCGGAGCCGACGCCCGAGCTCCGCACGCGCGTCTTGATCATCGGCGGCGGTCCGGCCGGGCTCTCGGCCGGACGCGAGCTCGACGCGCTCGGCGTGGACGCGATCCTCGTCGACGACAAGCCGAGCCTCGGCGGCAAGCTCGTCCTCCAGACGCACCGCTTCTTCGGCTCGTTCAACGCCGTGCATGCGGGCAGCCGGGGGATCGACATCGCCTCCCGCCTCGCGCGCGAGGCGAGGGAGAGCCCGCGGCTCTCGATCTTCAGCGCCACGACCGCGCTCGCGGTCTTCAGCGATCGGCGCGTGGGCGTGCTCCGCGGCGACGGCGACGGCGGCGGGCAATACCTCCTGATCCGCCCCGAGGCCCTGCTCGTGGCGGCGGGCGCCCGCGAGCGCTTCCTCGCCTTCCCCGGCAACACCTTGCCCGGCGTGATGGGCGCGGGCGCGTTCCAGACCCTGATGAACCGCGACCTCGTCCGACCCGCCGAGCGCGTGCTCGTGGTGGGCGGGGGCAACGTGGGGCTCATCACCGCCTGGCATGCGCTCCAGGCCGGGATCGAGGTGGTGGCGCTCATCGAGGCGCTGCCCGCATGCGGCGGCTACGCGGTGCACCGCGACAAGCTCGCGCGGCAGGGCGTGCCGATCCTCCCCTCGCACACCCTCGTCGCGGCGCACGGGCGCGAAGGGGTGGAGGGCGCGACCATCGCCGCCGTCGACGCCTCGTTCCGGCCGATCCCGGGGAGCGAGCGCACCTTCGCATGCGACGCGGTGCTCCTCGCGGTGGGCCTCGATCCGATCGACGAGCTCCTCCACAAGGCCCGCGATTTCCGCCTCCCGGCCTTCGCCGCCGGCGACGCCGATCAGGTGGCCGAGGCCTCGGCGGCGATGTTCGCCGGGCGCATCCGGGCCCACGAGATCGCCCGCGCCCTCGGCGCCGACGCGCCCGAGGCCGACACGCGCTGGCACCGCTCGCTCGCGATCATGCGCTCGCGCCCGGGCCCGACGCACGAGGAGCAACGCCCGCCCGAGGAGGGCGTGGTCCCCGTCCTCCATTGCGTGCAGGAGGTCCCCTGCGATCCCTGCGCCTCGGTCTGCCCCCAGGCGGCGATCCACATCGATCCCGACGACATCCGGGCGGTGCCGGCGTTCATCGCCGAGGAGCTCGGCGCGCGCTGCATCGCCTGCGAGAAGTGCGTGACGATCTGCCCGGGCCAGGCGATCACGCTCGTCGACTACCGCAAGGATCCGGAGCACCCGACGGTGATCGTGCCCGTGGAGATGGAGCCCGGCGAGCTCGTCGAGGGCGGGCTCGCCACGGCCGTCGACATCGACGGCAACCTGCTCGGCGACGCGGAGGTCGCCCGCATCCGCGGCGGGCTCGCCACCGATCGCACCTTCTCCGTCAAGCTGCGCGTGCCCCGCGCCTGGGCCCAGTCGGTCGCCGGAATCCGCCTGCACCGGCCCGCGACAGAGGCCATGCCCCCGGCCTTCGAGCCGACGTTGACGGGAGATACCATCGTGTGCCGCTGTGAACGGGTGACCGCCGACGCGCTGCGCGACCTCGTCCGGCGGGGCTACCACGATCGGAACGAGATCAAGATCCTCAGCCGCGCGGGCCTCGGGGCGTGCGGCGCGGCGACCTGCGGGCCGCTCGTGCGCCGCATCCTGCGCGAGGGGGGCGTGCCCGACGCCGAGGCCGGCGAGCCCCTGCGGCGCCCGCTGCTCGTCGAGGTCCCGCTCGGCGCGCTCGCGGGCCTGCCGGAGGGCCATGGCTGAGCTCGACGCCATCGTGATCGGGGCCGGGAGCATCGGCACCCCGACCGCGCTCGCGCTCGCCGAGTCGGGCCTCAGGGTCCTCGTGCTCGACGGCCGGAGGAGCGCCGGGCAAGGCTCGAACAAGGCGGCGATCGGCGGCGTGCGGGCCACGCACTCCGACCCGGCCAAGATCACCCTCTGCCGCCGCTCGCTCGCGATCTTCTCCACCTGGCAGGCCGAGCGCGGCGACGACATCGAGTGGTCGTCCGGGGGCTATGTCTTCCCCGCCTACCGCGCGGAGGACGCGCGCGCGCTCCAGACGCTGCTCGACAGGCAGCGCGCCCACGGCCTCGACATCCGGTGGCTCGACGCCGGCGCGCTGCTCGACGTCGTCCCCGATCTCGAGCCGCGCGATCTCCTCGGCGGCACCTTCTCCCCCGGCGACGGCCACTGCTCGCCGCTGCTCGCGCTCCACGCCATGTACGAGCATGCGCGCCGCGCCGGCGCGCGGTTCCTCTTCGACGAGCCCGCGCTCGACCTGGTGATCGAGGGCGATCGCGCGCGCGGCGTGCGCACCGCCCGCGACACGTACCGCGCCGATCTGGTGATCAACGCCGCCGGCGCGTGGGCCTCGGGGATCGGCGCCGCGCAGGGCCTCTCCCTGCCGGTCGCGCCCGACGAGCACGAGGCCGGCATCACCGAGCCCGTCGCGCCCTTCCTCGCGCCCCTCGTGGTGGACATCCGCCCCGGCCCCGGCTCGGCCAACGCCTACTTCTTCCAGCACCGCACCGGCCAGGTGATCTTCTGCCTCACCCCCTCGCCCGCCCTCGTCGGCGACGACACGCGGGAGACCAGCGATTTCCTCCCGATGGCCGCGCGCAGGCTCATCGCGCTCATGCCCCGCCTCGCCTCGCTCCGGGTGCGGCGGACCTGGCGCGGCCTCTACCCGATGACGCCCGACGGAATGCCCCTCCTCGGCTGGTCGAAGCGCGTGCGCGGCCTCTTCATCGCGGCCGGCATGTGCGGGCAGGGCTTCATGCTCGGCCCCGCCGTGGGCGAGCTCGTGGCGCGGGCCGCCCGCGGCGCGAGCACCGAAGAGGACGCGCGCGTGCTCGCCGTTCTCGATCCGGACCGGCGCTTCGGCGGGGCAGAAGCGCTCCGCTGAGGGCCACAAAAGTGACGCGGGCAAGCCCGAGGGCCTGCCCGCGTGAACGCTCTCAGAGGGGTTTCCGCAGGCGCCGCGAGCGCGCCGAGGCTAGGGAAGAACCGCGAGACGTACATCGTACGTTGAGCGGTTCTTCCCTGCGCATCGGCCCGCGCAGCAGCCCGCGGGGCTCCCGATCACAGCATGTTGCCGCAGGCGTCCATGCCGGAGCAGTTCGTGTTCCAGCAGGTCTTCACGGCCTGGTACTTCATGTCGTTGGCGCAGGCGGCCGCCGGCATGTTGGTGGTCAGGCAGTCGTTGAAGCAGGTCGCGTCGTTCTGGCAGTCCTTGATCGCCTGGCAGCACTTGTCGCCGAGGCAGGTGTCGCAGTCGAGGTTCGAGGTGGTCAGACCGCTGTCGCAGATCTGGCCGCCGCAGGTGTCGGCGCACTTGTCGGTGCGGCACTTGTTGGCCGCGGCGAGCGCCATGTTCATGTCGCAGCCCACGGTGGCCATGCCGGTGATGCAGTCGATGCAGGTCGGGCTGCTCATGTCGTCGCGGCACGCGTCGTACTCGGTGCAGCAGTTCTGGCCGAGGCAATCGCCGCAGGGCGGGTTGCTCATGATCTGCAGACCGCTGTCGCAGATGACGCCCGTGGAGCACTCCATGTTGCAGGCGCCCGTGCCGCCCTGCGGGCCGGTCACGCACTCGATCAGGCTCTGCGCGTCGGGCACGCCGGCCTGGTTGTTCATGATGCAGTCCTGCTGGCAGGTGTTGTCCGAGCAGCCGGCGATGCAGTCGAAGAGCGCGCCGCAGTCGGTCCCGTTGTCGCAGGCGGCGAGCTCGGCGCAGCAGTTCTGCTCCGCGCAGGCCTGGCAGTCGGCGATGTCGCTGTACTGGAAGAACCCGCAGCCCATGCTGCCGCCGGTGCCGGACCCGCCCGAGTTCGTCGCGGTGGAGGAGCTGGTCGTGCTGCCCCCGGCGGTGCCGCTCGTGCCGCCCGTCCCGCTCCCGCTGCCGCCGCTACCGGTCGTGCTCGACGAGGTCGTGCTGCTGCTGGTGCCCTTGCTGCCGCAGGCCACCATCGCCAGGATCGAACCAACCGCCGCAACCCATGCCCAGTTCTTCATCGTGCCACTCCTAGAGCCGCGCCCCAGACCGTAAGAAATGCCCGGGCAAACGCGCCCGCGCTTTGCCCCTACTACACGGGCGCACCTCGCCACGCAACGCAAACGGTGCGCGCGCTCGTGCAAGAATCCGCTCAAGCGGACGCAAGTCCGTTTCATCGAGCATCCAGCACACGATTTTCAGGGGGAACGCAGGATTCCACCCGCTGCCCGCTGCCGTCCGCTCCCGCTCCCTGCCCGCGCGGGACGAGGGCAGTGGAAGAGCGAGAGGGCCGAGCTCCGCGCAAAAAGCGTGACCCCGCGCCTGTTCTGTCGAGATTTCTCTTGCGAATGAAAAACTCTTTAATGTAGCGATGAAAGTAACATTCTGTCTTTGCGCCCTCAGCTCGAAAGGTTGGGGAGCTTGTTCGTGAATGGCGTTGCTCGCTCGGAGGGGTCCGGGGGGCGACGACCACCGACCCGACCGGAGGACTTCGTGAACAAGGAAGGTTTCCTGAGCTGGATCCGAGAGCAGCGGGGCGCGCGCAGAGCCGTCCAGGCGCTCGTCGCGCTGGGCGCCGCGGCGGCCATCGTTACGCCCGCGGGGCGCGCCGAGGCCGTGTGCGGCATCCCCTACGTGGACGTGTGGGACTCGACGGACCCGGCGAACTACGTCCTGATGGGCACCGTGCAGGTCATCCAGACCGCGCAGACCGGCGCCACGCACTACAGCTACTCGTCGTCGTCCGGGCACCCGAGCGGCGTGAACCTCGCGCCGCTCAACGCCAACACCTGGATTCACCGGAACACGCTCACCGGCGATCTCACCTTCGGCTTCATCTTCTCGCAGGACAACGGCGTGGTGAACAACACCGCGACCTTGAACTTCCGGCTCGTCAACAGCGTGACCGATCCGGCGGTCTCGCTCTCGGACGACGCCGGCGAGGCCGTCGAGACGCCGGCCGGCTCGAACGCCTTCAAGGGCAACTACAGCTACGGCGACAACACCGACGGCCTGGCCGTGAGCGGGATCAGCGGCCCGACCTGGACGGCGATCATCGACTCGGTGAACTTCGGCAACATCACCAACTGGTACTTCTCGAACGGGACCGACGCCGGCTTCGCCGACGACATCCACCTCGTCCTCGGCCGCGAGTACCGCGTCACGCCGGCCTGCAACCCGCCCTCGGGCAAGCCCGCCGTGGTCTCCAACGTCGACACCGACGGCGATGGGCTGATCGACGACAACGACAACTGCCCCACCGTGCCCAACCAGAACCAGGCCAACAACGACGGCGACGGGGCCGGCGACGTGTGTGATCCCGACGACGACAACGACGGCGTCCCCGACACG
>JAXLYT010000036.1:0-113504 GCA_046351295.1 Byssovorax sp. | reverse complement strand
GGCGCATCTGTAAGAGCGTGTTGAAAAACGGTTGTCAGGCTGCGAGCCGCCGCACCATCAGGCGGATCATTGCGATATGAATCATCGCTTCGCTGGTCGCCGTCAGGAACTCGTAGTCCTTGCTCAACCGGCGGTAGCGGCCCAGCCATCCGAAGGTGCGCTCGACGACCCAGCGGCGCGGCAGGATCCGGAAACCCTTCACGTCGTCGTTCCGCCTGACGATTTCCAGGCGAAGCCTGCATCGGCGCCGGAGCGAGGCAACCCAGCCGACCAGCGCGCCGCCGTAGGCGGCGTCCGCCCAGATCAAGCGCATTCGCACGTAGAAGCTGTGCGCGAGCCACTGGAGCACCAGCCTGGCGCCATCGCGATCCTGCACGTTGGCCGGGTGAACGACGACGGCGATCAGCAGGCCGAGCGTGTCGACCAGGATGTGCCGCTTGCGGCCGTTGATTTTTTTGCCCGCATCGTAGCCGTGAGGCCCCCTTTTTCCGTCGTCTTGACCGACTGGCTGTCCAGAATGCCCGCGCTTGGTTCGCGCTCGCGTCCTTCTGCCTCGCGGACGTCGCCTCGGAGCTGCTCATGAAGGCGAACCCAGGTGCCGTCCTTCCGCCACTTGCGGAAGTAGTGGTACGTCGTGTCCCAGGGGGGCAGGTCGTGCGGCATCATGCGCCAAGCGCAACCACTCCGGGTGACGTAGCAGATCCCGTTGAGGATCTCGCGGCGCGAGTACTCCTCGGGTCGACCGCCCTTCGACGTGCCCGATTTGCACGGGGGGATCAGCGGCTCCAGCAGGGCGTACTCGGCGTCGGTCAGGTCGGAGGGGTAGGGCTTGCGAGGCAGCATCCTCGGCCTTTGCGCACGGTCCGGACCACTGGGCCAAGTTTTTCAACACGCTCTTAGACCCCACCCCCCGGCCCCTCCCCGCGTGCGGGGAGGGGAGGGGATCTTTGTGAACGGCCATGGAAGAGCATGCGCCGCGGTTGGCAGGGCAAATAGGCGCAATGGGAGAGCAATCAGCGGCCCCTCCCCGCATGCGGGGCTGACCATTGATCAAAATGCGCGATTGTCCTTGAATTTCCGCTAGTTGCGCACGTCTTGCCTGCATGCAGGCCGACATTGACGAGACGAAACAGTGGGCGTTTGAGGAGTTCGCGCACGTCGAGCTGGGTCACCGTAGCCGGTGGACCCGGCTGGTTCGGATGGCGGTCCAGGTGGCCATGCGACCGGCGGGTCGGATCTCGGAGGTCTTCACCGGCTCGGCGGACCTGGAGGGCGCCTACCGTTGGATCGAGAATCCAGCGGTGCGTGTCGAGGCCTTGGTTGATGGCCTCGGGTTGGCCTGCGCGGAGCGCGCGTCGAAGCGTGCGTTTGTCTACGTCCCGGTGGACGGCTCCAGCATCACGCTGGTCGACGACGAGCACGCGAAGGACTTCGGACCGCTCGGCGCCAACGTCAAAGGGGCCCGCGGGGTGAAGGTGCTCGGTGCGATCGCGGTCAGCGCCGAGGGGGTGCCTCTCGGCGTGACCGCGCTCGAGTGGTGGGCGCGCAAGCCCACCCCGGCGGGAAAGAAACGTCCGAACGCATCGCGCCCGATCAAGGACAAGGAGACGCAGCATTGGCTCGATGCCATCACCCACACGTGCGAGCGGTTCGCCGAGCAGGCACCGCAGACGCAGTGCTGGTTTCAGCTGGATCGCGAGGCCGACTCTTGGTCGATCCTGCATCATCTTGCAGCGACCCCGCATTGGTTCACGGTTCGCGCCTCGGTCGATCGAAGGCTCGCGCTCTCCCTGCCGGGTCGACCCAAGTATCTGCGAAAGAGGCTCGTCAGGGCCCCGGTGCTGGGGACCTTCGAAGTCGTCGTTCCTCCGGGCCCCAAGCGCAAGGGGCACGTGGCGAAGCTCAGCGTCTGCGCGTGCTCGGTGCGTCTGGAGCTGCGCAACCCGTGGACGAAGACCCGTCGTCCGCTCCTCGTCAACGCCGTGTGGGCGCGCGAGACCAGGACCACGCCCCACGGCGACAAGCCGCTCGACTGGCTGCTGTTGACCAATCACAGCGCCGGCACATTCGAGGAGGCGTGCCTCGTCGTGAAGGGGTACTGCCAGCGCTGGCACATCGAGGAGTTCCACAAGACATGGAAGAGCGGGGCCTGCAACGTCGAGGAGTCGCAGCTGCGCAGCTCTGCCCACGCCATGAAGTGGGCTACGCTGCTGGCCGCCGTGGCCATTCGCATCGAGCGCCTCAAGTACCTCGCCCGCACCGAACCGGACCTCGCAGCAAGCAGCGAGCTGACCTCGTACGAGATCCGTGCCCTCGTGCTCTGGAAGCGCCGCACCAAGAAGCGCACCGAGCCCATGCCGAGCGCTGCCCCCACCATTGGACAGGCGGTGCTCTGGATCGCCCAGATGGGCGGCTACACCGGGAAGTCTTCAGGAGGGCCTCCCGGGGCGATCACGATCGGGCGCGGACTCGACCGTCTGCGCCAGCGAGCCGGGATGCTCGAAGACCTAGAATTGTCGGGGGAAAAGTGACGAATGCTCAGCGCCCGGCCGGGAGGTGGTGCTTCAGCTCGGATCGCCGAGAACCTCGGCGATCGAGGAGGCGACCACCGCCTTTTCGAGCCAGCGCTCGAGCCGCTCGGTGCTCTTCTCAGCGAGGATGCTCGTGCGCACCGCCTCCGGCACAGCGAGCCCCCGGGCCTGGAGCACCGTCAGCACGTTCCGCGCCGCCTCTTCCGCGCGGCCCTCGTCGCGCCCGAGCGCGCGGCCCTCGTCGCGCCCTTCGTCGCGCCCGAGCGCGCGCCCTTCTTCCCGGACCTGCTGCACGATGTTCATCAGGGTGGTCACGATGACGATCTCCTCTTCTTCCGCGGTTCGATTGGGCTTGGATCCGAGCAGCTCGCGCAATTCTAGCACATCCATCGATGCGATCTCGCGCTCGCAGGCGTCCTCCGGCAAGGCGCCGAGGTCGGCTAGCGCGTTGGGCAAGGCTGCGCCGCCGGCCATGATGCGGACGAGGATCGTGGAGCGCTCGCGGGGTAGCTCGGTGGCGACGATGATGCCGATCCGAAGGAGGCCGCCCGGTCCGCTCTCGGCGGCGCGGCGCGGGCCCTTGTCCGGCGGCCCTCCCGGCGCGAAGTAGACACCATCAGGCCAGCCCGTGGCGGGGATGGCGCCTAGCAGCGAGAGCGCGGTCGTGGGGCGGCCCGCGGTGATGATCCACAGGAAGGGTTTGATGAAGGACGGGGCAGGCGCGGGCGCGCCGGCGAGATTGGCGTCGGCTTTCGCTTTTTCGGCTTCGCGGCGCCGCTCCTGGTGGAGCGCGATGAGCTTGCCGAGGGCGTCGAGGACGTCTTCTTCGCCGGGAGCGCTGCTGAAGAGCTCGATGAGGCAGAGGGCTTCGGCGAGGCGACCGAGGAGGCCGAGGCGGGCACGCTCGGCGTGGCGCGCGGGGTCGGGCTCGTGGAGGATGTCGGCCTGCCTCGCGTTGGAGGGGATTTCATGCTGCGCGGCCGTGCGGCCGGAGGCGTTGAGCGCGCGGAGGCCGATCTTCTTGCCGAGCTGGTCGAACAGGTTGCCCATGCATGCCTATCGGCACGAGCGGGGGCGTCGTTGCGTGGGTGGTGGTCGATTCCAGAATTTTCTTGTTTGGGGTCGCTCGGAAAGGCAAGCCGCTCTCACTGGCCGGTGGGCTTGTCAGGGGGCTCCACCACTCTGGCTTGGCGTAAGACTTCGAGCAAGACGAAAACCAAGATCGACGTTGCGAAAGTCGGGCGATCTCGCGTTGCGATATGCCGCCCGCACGTACCTAGCTTCATCGGTTAGAGAGCCGCCACGGGAAACCCGGTCCGAGCCGTTCTCGGGCCCCGCTGGATCCACATCCTTCGTTGCTTTGTATCGATCGGCCCAGTCCTCACACCACTCCCACACATTCCCCAGCATGTCGTACAACCCATAAGGATTCGCTGCTTTCTCTGCAACTGGATGAGTGCTCCTTGGACTGTTCCCCGCATACCAAGCAATCGGATCTAGCACCGATGCCTTATTCCCCACATCATCCAGCTCTCCGGCCCAGGTCGCCCCGGTCGTTCCACCGCGACAGGCATATTCCCACTCCGCCTCCGTTGGCAACCGCACGAACAACTCTGACACCTTCTCGTTGGCACGCGCCATGAACATCTGGCAATCGCTCCAACTTACCCGCTCCACTGGATGGTAGGCCCCCTTGAACTCGCTCGGGTTCTCCCCCATCACGGCTTCCCACAAAGCTTGCGTCACCGGCGTATCTGCCATCCAGTATCCTCGCGTGAGCACGACCTCGTGTTGGGTCTCATGTTCGAATCGTCCGCGCTCATTCCCAGGCGAACCCATCAAGAATCGGCCCGCACGGATCCACCGCATCCGCTGCGTCACCTTGCCCACCGAAAAGCACATGAAGGGCCCGAACTGGTCCTCTCCCCACTCCGACGCCCAGGGCTCGGGAAAACCCTCTGCCAGGGGGTGCCAGCCAGGCCTTATCGCGCTCATGAGCGCTGCCCCCGCCGGCTTGGCGCAAGACCTCGAGCAAGCCGAAAACCGAGGTGGCCGTTGCGGTTGTCGGGCGGGGACGCGTAGCGGTACGCGGCCCGCACGTACCTAGCACCGCTGGCCCAGGAGCCGCCACGGCGGACCCGGAGCGAGCCCTTAGCAGGCGGCACTGGATCAATGACGGGCGTTGCTTCATAAGGATTCATAAGCTCATCGCTCCAGTCCTCACACCACTCTAGCACATTTCCGAGCATATCGTACAACCCCCACGGATTGGCGTCTTTGCATCGCACCACCCGCGTGCCGGCTTTCTTATGATCATACTGCTTGTTGAGCCACGTGCTGGAGTCTTCCCCGTCGGTAAAATGAAAATCTTTCCCGCTGTTTCCACTATACCATGCGATCGAATCCAAAAGCGGAGCATTGTTCTCCCCAAGGATCTTCATGTCCCCCAGCCATGTCGCCGTTTCCGTACCCGCCCGACACGCATATTCCCACTCTGCCTCGGTTGGCAATCTCGCGAGCAACCCAGGCACCTTCTCGTTCGCGCGCGCCATAAACCCCTGGCAATCGTCCCAGCGTATCTGCTCCACCGGCCGGTTTGCGCTCTTGAACTGGCTCGGATTCGACCTCATCACCGCTTCCCACAAAGCCTGCGTCACCGGCGTATCGGCCATCCACCGCCCCTCGGTCCATGTCACGAGCTGCTGCGGCCCTTCCCAATCATATCTTCCATACTCACCCTCCGGCGACCCCATCCAGAACCTCCCCGGCGGAAGCCATCGAAACCGCTGCTTGACCCCGAGGATATCAGCATCTGCCCACAGCCCATACTTATCCCGCCCCATCGCCGCCGCCCAAGGCTCGCGCACAAACCCCTCCACCCGCATCGCCTCCCGATCCGTCCAGATCTCCAGCGCCTCCCCTTCCCCGAGCCCCATCGACCGCTCCCGATCCAGCCGGATCTGCGTCCTCTTCCCCTCTCCGCCCCGCCGAAACCACACCTCTGCCCGCCCGGCCATCACCTGCCCCAGCGCGCTCCCCGCCAATCGCACTCCCACCGGATCATCCCCTTCCACCACCGTCATCTCGACCCGACTCCCCACCTGCCGTACCCACCATCTCCGCTCCTCCACATTCGGCTCGTCCAGCGCCGCTAGCACCTTCGGATCCACCCCGGGTGGCACCGTCACGCCGCTCTCCCCCGCATGCGCCAGCCCCCACACCACCGCCAGCGACGGAGCCAGCCCATACACCGCATCGGGCATCCCCTCCAGCAACGCCCGACTGTACCGCTTGAGCTCAGCCACCACCTCGGGCCGCCCACCCCGGCTCCCGCGAAGGAGCGCCACCAATTGCCCTGCAAACGCCAGCGCCCCTGCCAGGTCGCCTCCCGGCGGGGCCACCGACGACCCGTGAACCGCCGCCCACGCCAGCGCTTCCGCATGCAACAGCTCCTTGGGCAAACCCGCATGCCAGAGCCCAATCGCCGCGCTCACCCCCTGCTTCAACCCCTCATCCGGCTCTCTCGCCAGCTCCCGCCGCAGCCGATCCGCCGCCTCGCCTCGCAGCAACAGCCCCGTCCCATCGGCGACCTCCACCTCAGCGTGATTCCACACCTCGATCTCCGTCGACACATCGGCCAGCGCCGGAGGCAACAGCAACCGCAGCGCCCGCAACAGCCCAGGCTGCACCAGCGCGGCCGGCGCGATCAACCGCAACAGCCGCTCGGCCCGCGCCTCCCAGAACCCATCTTCTCCTCCGCTCACCACATGCCCGCGCGAACGCCCCTGCTCCCAACCCATCACCGACCAGAGCCGCGCCGTCTCCGCGTCCCAGCGCGCAGGCGGGCTCGGTACCAGCGCGGCCACCCGCACGTTCGCGTGGCGAAGCCGCCGCGCCGTCGCTTTCCACGCCGCCCGCTCCACGTCGGACCCATACGTCCCCAGATCGCCCAGCACCAGCACGGGACAACCGGGATCCGCGACAAATCCACCGAGCCAATCCCCGCGCCGCAACAGCCCGATAGCCTCCTTCGTCCCATCGAGCTTCCGCTCCTCGAACCCCGATCGCCCGCACACCTTGCGAAGACGCCGGCAAACCTCGGCCTGATCGGACCACAAAGGCACCAACCGATCGCTCCGGTCCACCCACACCGAAGCTCGCCCCGACCACGCCCGGCGTTGCGCTCGCGGGATCGAACGGATCGTCTGCCCTCGCCCGAGCGCGCGAAGCAACGCACGAACGTCCACCTCGCTCCCCGGCGCCATCGTCTGGAGCGCGCCGCGCAGCAACGGCCAAAGGCGCGACCAGGGCGTGAGCAAACGCTGCCGGGGCACCGCGAAAATCGATCCCTCCGTCTTGCTCAGATCATGCTCATCGACCATCTCGGCCTTGAGCTCCACCGCCGCCGGCGGCTCCGGCGCCTCGGGAAACGTGACCTCCACCGTGCGCCAGAAGGGCACCGGCGCAGCTTTGCTCGCCACCGGCGGGACCGACACAGAGGCCATTTCAACGACAGGCGCAGACAGCACAGGCGCAGCAACCGCGTCTTCATCGGCCGCATCGAACCCGAGCAAAGCGGCCGAACGCGCGACCCCCTCCGGGGGCGCGTTGGCCAACACCCGGACCAGATCGGCGCGCCCGACCGCCGCCCTCAACGCCCGAGCTCCGGCGGGTGCTTGCGCAGCGCGAACTTGGCGATCCGATCCAGCAGGGCCAGTTGCTCGCCCTCGCCCGCTCGCTGCCGCGTCACCGCGCGCACGAGATCGATGTACTCGGCGAGCCCCGGCGGCGCGAGGTCTTGCCGGCGCAGCTCAGCCCGATCGCGGGCCAAAAGCTCCGCGGCCCTGGTGAGCACCGGCGCGGCGGCATCCGGGAAATGCGCGCGCCCCCGGGCGACAAGGGTGCTCACCAGCGCGCGCGTCTCCTCGGGCAGCGACAGGTGGAGCACCAGACAACGGCGAAGGAAAGCGTCGGGCAAGGCCCGCTCCTCGTTCGTGGTGATCACCACCAGCGGCGGACGCCCGCGATCCATGGTCACGGCATCCCGGCCGGGCACGTCGAAGCGCCCATGTCCCAGCGCATCGAGGAGCCCATTCGGCACGTCGGCGTTCCCCTTGTCCATCTCGTCGAGCAGCACCACCGCCCCGCGATCGGGCGTCCAGCTCGGCGGCGCGACAGGCTTGCTCGTCTTCGCTCGTTCGGCCTGCTCCGACGCTGATTTCCACGAGAATGCCCACCAGAGCGGCCCCGGGCGCACGAACTGGGTCACGTCGATATGCTGGAGCACCGTGTCTCGATCGGCGCCGCTCAACGCGCCCATCACCTGCGCGGTGGCGAGGCGCGCGACGGCATCGACTGTCCAGAGCAGGTCATGGATCTCGGTGCGCCCGTCGACGGCGTGGTGGAGAAATACCCGCTCGAGCACGACCGCCGCGGCCCGCGCGAGCTGGCTCTTCCCGGTGCCCGGCTCGCCCCGGACGAGGAGGGGCCTCCCCGTGGCGAGCGCGGCGTTGATGGCCAGGATCGAGTCCTCGTCGATGACGTGGACCGAGGGCGGCATACCATCGAGCCCGGGGAGGGCGATCGTCTCGCCGTGCCGGCTCTGCAAGAAGGGATCGTCGCTCATGCTCCTGTCTTTCTATCCGGCTCCCGCGCCCCGGCGCCACATTCCCCCGATATGAAGGGCGAGCCGCTGCTCACCGGGCAACCCCGGCCCCCCGCGGAGGATACGGAGGTGCGGCAACGCCTGGCCCAGCGCCCCGACGGCGACCGCGGTGCGCCGTTCGCCGTCCCCCGCGGCCAGGTCCATATGAACGAGGATCTCGTTGTCGAGGAGCAACCAGCGAGGAAGCCGATCTTCCCCGACGGCATCCGCGTAATACTCCAGCGCCTCATCGACGTCGGCGCGCATCCGCTCGTGATCGCGGAGCCGAGGATCGTCCGGCGAGAGGCCGAGGAGCTTGGTGGCGAGGTGACCCACCGTGGCCTCGACCAAGCGCTGCCCCGTGAGGTCGAGCAGCGGCGCCCGTGCAGCCGCCGGCTTGCGCAGGAGGGCGCCTCCGAGCGGGCCCCGCGGGCTGTCCTTTTCGTAGCGACATGCTCGGCAGTCGATGCCGGCGAGGATCATCTCCGCGAGCGTCTCGTTGGCCAGGGGAAGATCGACGAACGCTTCTCCGCCGGCCAGCTTGGCGCGGCCGACCTCGACCCAAGCCCGCCAGTCGGTGGCGAAGGGGAGCACCTGCCAGACGAGCCGCTGGGCGAGCTGCCGATTGTCTCGCTGGCCCGGCTGCTCGCTGAGCTGGTCGTGAACGAGGCAAAGGGCCTTGACGACTTCTTCGCCCTTCTTGACGTGGACGAGCGCCCGCGCGACTTGCTCGGCTTCTTTGCCCGGCTCGAGCGAGAGCTGGAGGACCGCGAGGAGCGCGCGCGTGAGCTCGGCAGCCGAAAACAACTGGGCGGCGATCTGGGCTTCGAGCTTGCGGAGGTCGTCTCTCAACAGCGCGTCCGGCGCGGGAACCTCCCCTCGATCGCGGGCGGGCTCCTTCGCCGGGGCGTCACGCTGCGCCAGGATGCGCTCCCTCGCCTGTTGAAACACGGCAGCTGCGGCCTTGGGGTGGGTGACCGCGACTGCGTTGTCCAGCCAGACCACGAGCGGCACGACCCCGTCGTCGGCGGCCCCGGTGACATTGAGCTGGTTCAAGTCGCTCAGGATCTGCTCCTTGGGTACGTGCATCACCGGAAGACCCATCACGAGCCGCTCGATCCCGGAGAACAGAACCGTGCGATTTTCGAGATTCGCGTCGATTGCAGCTTCGTGCAATGCCTGAATCTCCTCCCGGCTGAGCCAAGGATGCCGCCCCATCGCTCAACCTCCGGCCCCGACCACCCTGCCCTGCCAGCTCGATGGGAGGCGCTCCATCATCCCCGTCGCGCTCCCTGCCTCTGCTGCCCCGTCGTCCATGTCTTCCTCCAGCGTGCCCCCGAGGCTATCGGAAGAAGCAGGCCCTGACAACGGGCGCCTCTGCATCCCCATTCAACCGTTCAATCCATCGATCCGTCTCTTTGCACGATCCAACGGGGGAGGATGCTCTCCCGCACGGCCTCCGACAACACGGCGAGGCCGCGTGCCTGCAGCATCGTCAACACGTTCCGCGCCGCCTCTTCCGCGCGGCCCTCGTTGCGCTCGAGCTCTTCTCGCTCGGCGCGCTGCTCGGCGTGCCCGTGGGGTGGTCGTCGTGGAAGAGCGCGCGCGAGCGGCCTGCGTGAGAGGGTGGCGCAGAGACACCGGCGAGGAGACCTCGGGCGCGCTACGGGAGCAGGCTCGACTGGAAGGCGAAGGCGAGCGCGATCATGGGGATCGCGGCGCTCACGTCGCTCCCCGTCCGGAAGCGATGATCGACGTACCAGTTGGCGATGAGCAGCGCGGTCGGCTTGTTGAACGTGGTGAAGCCACGATCGAAGAAGGTGAACGCGACGAGGGGCCCCACGCGATGGTGGCCGTTCCGGACCTCGGAGCGCGCGTCGCCGGCCTGGAAGTCGCGCTCGGCGTAGAAGGGTGAGACCAGGGTGTAGCGCACGCCCGCCGTCAGCCTCGCCCCCTCGAAGGAGCCGGACCATGACGTGAAGTCGTGGAGATAGAGGATGTCGGCGTCATTGGTGATCACGAAGCCGCTCGACGAGATCAGCGTATCGAGGGTGATGTCGTACCAGACGGTCGTGCCCTCGCGCAGCTTCATCTTCCAGTACTCGATAGACACCTTGTCGCGCAGGGCCACGGGGCCGATCTTCACCTGGACGAGGGGCTCGATCATCGCGTGCGCCCCGTAGGTGGCGTAGTTCTGCTTCGCCTCCCGCCCGGCGCGGAGGGCCGTGTCGGAGTAATCCGCGAGCGGTGATCGGAAGGACTGGAGGAAGCCGAAGGTGGAGTAGAAGCCCACGAGCTCGGCGGTGAGCCGCAGGCTGAAGACGGAGAGCGGCTGGATTTCGATCGAGGGACCGATCTTGAGGAAAGACGGGTTCACCCGCGGCGCGAGGCCGGCGAAGACGAAGTTGTCCTTGAAGGCGGTGCGCTCGCTCGGGTAGAGGCGTTGCTGGAGGCCGACGCGGAGCTGATCTTCGATGCCGATGGGGTTGTAGCGGAACCCGAAGAGGTTCGAGAGGACGAGGCGAGGCCCGCGAGGCTCCACGGCAGCGGCCTTGGGGCGGATCTCCTCCGGAGCCGCCGCATGGGCGGTGAGCGCGGCGCTGCACAGCAGCGGGAGGAGGGCCGAGGGGAGCGCGCGCATGCCCCCGAGCTTATCGAAACGCGAGCGGCAAAGCGCGAGAATCGATGAAGGGGGATCGAGGGCCGCCCGGCGAGCGCGTCGATCGTCCGCCCGGGGCCGGCCCGGCGTCATGCCCCCCGAACCGAGGACGCGCTCACGGCGGGCAGCCGAGCCCCGTCGCCATCCTCTGCACCACCGCGGCCCGCGCCGTATCCCCCCTCTGCTGCGCCATCGCAAACCCCTCTCCGTAATGGGCACAAGCCGCCCCCACATCCCCCTTCTTCTCCTCGCACATCGCCAGGTTGAGCAGCGTCCCGAGCGCCCGATCGAGCCGCAGGCTCTCGTCGAATTTGGCGCAGGCCTCCGGCACCTTTCCCTGACGCATCAGCTCTCGCCCTGCCTCGAAGGCCGCCTCGGCCGCCGCGACATCTCCGACCGGCGCCTCCACCGCCGGCCGCGCCGGCCGCGCCTTGGGCGCCTTCGCGTCACGCTTCGTGTGCCCCTCTTCCGGTCCCGCCACGGGCGCGCCGCTCCCCTCCGCCGCGGCGATCTCCACCACCGGCGCCGCCGCCATACCGGACCCGCACGCTGCGGCCCAGCCGGCCAGCAACAAGAGCGCTCCCGCGCGAGCCCAGCGGTTCGTGATCACGAGGCCAGATCTCCTTCTCCCGACTCACGTTGATCGACCAGGCGATTCAAGATCAGCCCCCAGAAGAGCACCGGGCCCATCTCGAAGGACCAGCCGAGGTGGCTCCCGCAGCTCCGGCAACAGGCCATCTTCCAGGCGTGGCCGGGGAACCAGGTATAATGCTCCGTCGCCTCGCCGAGGCTTTTGCAGCCCGGCGCCTCCTGGAAACAGCCGATCCGGAACACCAGCCCGGCCGGGTTCTCCTTCTCGTGCTCGTGGGATCCATCGACGGCGATGCGCTCGGCGCCCGTGGTGATCACCTCCCCGCAGAAGCGGCAATAGAGGCGATCATCGAGCTTCCGCTCCATCGCGGTGAGCAGGTCCATCAAGGGCTCGGCGCCGCTGATTGGGCCTCTCGGCCGGTAGCTCTCCAGGTGAAGCGCGCCGGGCAGCATCGTCATCCTCCGAGCGCCTTCTGGGCGATCTTGGCGAACACCGGGGCGGCCACCTCACCGCCGGTCGCGCCCTCTTTGGGGCTCTCGACGCCCACCAGGATCACGAACCGCGGCTTGTCGGCGGGCACGATGCCCACGAAGCTCACATACGTCCCCTTCCCTTCCTTCGTGTCCCACTCGCCGGTCCCCGTCTTGCCGGCCACGCGCACCCCGGGCAACCGCGCGTAGCGGCCTGTCCCGTCCTTCTCGCTCACCACACGCTCCATCACGCCCAGGAGCGCTCGGGCCGTCTCCGGGCGGAGGATCGCCTCGCGCTCGGCCTTCTTCGACCCGGGGGCGAGCGTCGGCTTCACGTATCCGCCCTCGTTGGCGATGGCCATGTAGGCCAGGGCGAGCTGGAGCGGTGTCGCCTTCAAACCCTCTCCGGCCGCGACCACACCGCCCTCGAAAGAGCCATCGGGCAGCGGCGCCGGCATGTCGCCCGCGGTGGCCCCGGGCAGGGGCGGCGCCTCACCGAAGTGGAAGCGCTTCAAACCCTTCGCGAGCTTCTCGCCGCCGAGCTTGTCGAAGATCTTGGAGAAGCCGATGTTGCTCGACACGAACAAGGCCTCTCCCACGGTCATGACCCCGTGCTTGCCCGCGTCGCGGAGCACCAGCCCGTTCGGATACGTCCGCGCGCCCATCTCCCCATCGATCTTGTCCCCCATCGCGACGACCCGCTCGTCGAGGGCGATGGCCAGGGTGATCGTCTTGAGCGTCGAGCCGGTCACATAGGCCGTTTGCAAGGCCACCGGCGCCTTGCTGCCGCCGCGGATCCCCGCGTCGACGAGCACCGCCCCCGTCACCGGATCGAGCACCAGGACGACCCCGGCCTTCGCCTCCCAGGTCTCCACCGCCCGCTTGATCTCGCCCTCGGCAAAGGGCTGCAAGATCGGGTCGATCGTCGAGCCGAACAGCGAAGGCGCCACCACCGGCGCGCCGGTCGGAGCCGCCCCGGGCGAAGCGCAGGCCCCGAGCACCATCGCCGCCAAACCCATCACCCAAGATCCAGGCTTTACCATCATCCACAACCACCGTTGCCGTTGCCGTTGCCGTCGCCGATCCCCATCTCCCCCTCCCCTCTCCCACTATGGAGGCCCCGCCTCGATCGCCTTTCGATACCTCTCCCGCCGAGGCGCATCGCGCAGGATGTCGTACGCCTCCTCGAGCACCTCCAGGATCACCCGCAGATCCGGCCCGAGATCCGCCGTCTGCGCGGTCAAGAGCCGCCCCGGCTCGAAGCTCCGCCGCAGATCCAGATACGCGCGCTTGATCTCGTAGCTCGTCGCTCCACGCGAGACGCCGAGCAAGGAGAAATAATCGCCCTCTTCCACCAGGGCGAGGCGCGCGCGCACGCGCTGGCGGACGGCCTCCTCGTCGAGCGGATCGACGCCGCCCGGGTGGGCGGGGCGCGGCTTCTCCACGGGGGCGAGCGCCTCCAGCACGCCGAGCGTGGTGAGGGCGTAGAGCAGATCGGCGAGCTCGGGTGGGTGGCCGGCGAGGGCCTCGGTCACGGTCTGGCCGGGGGCGGCGCGCACGAGGGCCTCGTCCTCGCGGCTCAGGGCGCACTCGGAGAGGAGCGCGGGATAGGGGCCCGGGGCGAGGCGGGCGCCGGGGCCGCCGAGCCTCCGGATCGCGGTCTCGGGCGCGATCACGCGGCGGGTGATCTCGACCAGCACCTCGGCCCCCGTGGCGCCGCCGAAGACGCCGGGCTCGGCCTTGTAGCGGCCGGGCGGCTCGGCGAGGAGCTCGGCGGCGCCGCTGTCGGTGAGCAGGGCGCGGCCGATGATCCACTCGGCGTGGGCGCGGAGGACGGGCCAGAGGTCGTCCTGCCCGAGGTGGCCCTGGGCGATGAGCGCGGCGCCGGCGTGGCGGCCGAAGGGTGGAAGCTTTGAGCTCAAACGATGTGCCTCGCCGCGGGGCAGATCGCCGCGGGCGACGAGGAAGGCCACGAGCGTCTCGTCCGGCGCGCTCGATCCGGCGGTGACGATGTCGCCCTCGTGCAGGACGATGCGGCGCAGCGTGGGCTCGGCGCCGAGCGAGAGCGCGCCGGAGACGCGGGACGAGACGGCGCGGGCCACGGCCTTGACGGCGTCGCCCTCGCCGAGGAGCACGGGCGGCGTCAGGTCGGTCTTGATCTCCACCACGGGCGCGGCGCGGGGCACGCGGGGCAGCTCGCCGGTGGGCGAGAAGCGCGGGGGGAGCGGGGTCGGCCGGTCGGCGGGCAGCTCGGCATGCTCGACGGGCGGGCGCCGCGCGGGCTCGGGCGGCGGCGCGGGGGGAGCCTGCGTCGGAGGGAGGACGGCGGGCGCGAAGATCGGCAGGGCGGGCTCCATCGCGCTCGGCGAGGTGAGCGGGCTCTGGCGCAGGCTCGGGCTCGATTCGGCGAAGATGCCGGGGAAAGAGACGGGCGTGGTGGAGCGGGGATCGGGCGCTTCCGGCGCCGCGAGCGGCCTCCCGGGCGTGGTCCCGATCCGCGGCTCGACGGCCGCGAGGACGCCGGTGATGCGGCCGGCGGAGGTGCCCGCGCGCGAGGTGGAGACGACCGGCATCTGCCCTGTCTTGCGGCCGGGCTGCGTGCCGGGACGCGCGAGATCGGGCGCGCCGATGCGCCCGCTCTCCGTGGAGGCGGCGCGCGGGACCTGGGGCGCGCCGGCGCCGGTGCTCGGCGCGATCGAGCCGCTCGTGCCTTGCGGCGAGGGCGTGCCCATGGTGCCCCCGGCGCTCGTGCCACCCTCGCCCTCGGGATCGAGGGGCTCGTCGAGCAGGGAGAGGAGCTCGGCGGGGAGGATCAGGTCGGCTTCGCCGGCCGCGGTCGAGACGCTGGGCGGCCCGCCGAGATCGCTCATGCGCTGCTCGGCGGCGTCGAGGATCTGCTGGAGCTCGGGGCTGAGCTCGGTGGGCAGCGCGGGGCCGCCGAGGGAGGGCGCGTCTTGATCGGCGAGCAAGGCCGCGGCGTCGAAGGGGTCGGAGATGCTCGGCATCTCCGACACCGGCGACGGGGTCTCGCTCTCGCGGCTGCGCGGCGGCAAGGTGGGGCGGCGGTGGAGCTCGGGCGGGAGCGTGGACCGGACGCGGGGGCGCGCCTCGGGCTGGGCGACCTTGGAGACGGCCGCGACCAGGGCCTCGACGTCGACGGGGCGCGCGAAGGCGCGGCCGGAGGCGCGCGTGACGCCGAGCTCCGCGGCGCGCGTCGGGTCGCCGAGGCAGAAGATCGCGAGCGGCGGGCCCTCGGAGAGCTCGAGGAGGTGCTCGACGGTCTCGAGCACGCCCGGCTGATCGACATCGACGAGGAGCGCGCGGGGGAGATCGTGGAGCGTGCGCGCTTCGAGCTCGGCAGGGTGGATCTGGGCGACCGTGAGGCCCGTGGCGCGGAGGGCCTCGGCGACGACCTCGCCCTCGCGCGAGGTGTCCGTGATCACGACGGCCTCGCCCTCCGGTGGGGCGTCGGGTCGCTGCGGATCGGGGGCCTCGGGCTCGGACATGGGCTCCACGCCGATCGTGGGGCCGGGGGGCGTCCCCGCGATCGAGCAGGACGATCTTTCGGCGGGCGGGGGCGCGCTGTCAACGCGGCGCAGCGATCAGGGGCAGGAGGCGGCCGATCCCGGAGATCGTCACTCCGGGGCGCGGGTCGTGGTAGAGCAACTCCATGCTCGGCGATGCGTCGCTCCAGGAGGCCGCCTTCGTGGGGATTCTCATGGCGATCGTGCTGCTCGCCTCGCTGGCCCCGAAGATCGGCGAGCGGATCGGGGCGCTGTTCGAGGACGACGAGCGCAAGGGCGGTGATGGGGTGGGCTGAGCGCTCGGACGGCGCCGAGGATTCTCCGGCGCCTGCTGCGCCCGAGCCCGCCGGCGAGACGGGCGCGCCGATGCTCCTCGGCAGGCCCACCCCGTTCCTCGGCCGCGACGACGAGGTGGCCCTCGTGCGCGCGGCGGCGCGCGAGGCGCTGGAGAAGCGGGCGGCGCGGGCGATCCTCGTCACGGGCGAGGCGGGCATCGGGAAGACGCGCCTGTGCCGGGAGGCGCTCGCGGGCCTCGCGATCGGCGCGGGGAGGCTCACGGTGTGGGCGGGGCGCGGCGAGCCCGTGAGCGCCGGCTCGCCCTTCGGGCTCATCGGCTCGGCGATCCGAGGCGCGGCGGGGATCGCGCCGGGCGAGCCGATCGCGTCCCAGCAGCACAAGCTGCGGGCCCTCGCGAGCCTTCGACTCGGCGCGGCCGAGGGCGCGCGCGTGGCCGAGTTCCTCGGCGAGATCGCGGGGATCCCGTTCGAGGAGACGACGAGCGTGCGCCTCTCGGCCGCGCGGCGGAGCCCCGGGCTGATGGGCGACCAGATGCAGCGCGCGTGGGTCGATTTTCTCTGCGCCGAATGCGAGGCCGGGCCGGTCGCGCTCCTGCTCGAAGACGTGCACTCGGGCGATCGACCGAGCCTCCGCCTGATCGAGGCGGCGCTGCGCGAGGAGGCGCTGCCGCTCGTGGTGCTCGGCGCCGGACGCGCCGAGGTCCACGGCCGATTTCCCGCGCCGTTCGGGGCCAAGACGCCCGTCGAGGTCCGGCTCGGAGGGCTCCCCGACAGGAGCGCCGAGCGGCTCGTGCGCGACGCCCTCGGCAGGCAGGCGACGCCGCGGCTCATCGCGGCCATCGTCGCGCGCGCCTCGGGCAACCCGTTCTTCCTGGAGGAGCTGATCCGCGGCGCCGCCCAGGGCCGCGCGGACGAGCTCCCCGAGAGCGTCCTCGCCGTCCTCCGGGAGCGGCTCGACCTGCTCTCCCCGGAGGCTCGCCACGTGCTCTGCGCGGCCAGCGTGTTCGGCTCGGCCTTCGATCGCGAGGGCGTGATCGCCCTCGTGGGCGACGAGATCGACGTGGACCGGGTGCTCCCCGCGCTCGAGCAGGACGAGATCATCCACCCGCGCGATCGGCGCTGGGGCGACAGGGCCTATGCCTTCCGTCACGCGACCATGTGCGAGGCCGCGTACGCGCTCCTCTCCGAGGCCGATCGGTCCCTCGGCCACCGGCTCGCGGCGGAGCACCTCATCGAGCGCGGAGCGTCGGACGCCCGCCTGCTCGCCGAGCACTTCGAGCGCGGCGGCGAGCAGGAGCGCGCGCTGGCTGCTGCTACCGCGCCGCCGTCCACGCGCTCGAAGGCAGCGACGCCGAGGAGGCCCTCGCCTGCGCCGAGCGCGCCCTCGCATGCGGCGCGGAGGGCCCGATCCGCGGGGAGCTCCACCTCGCCTGCGCCGAGGCGCACCGCTGGCGGGATCGCAACGCCGAGGGCCAGCGCCGCGCCGCGCGCTGGCGATCGAGGCGCTCCGCCGGGACGAGGCGCCTGGTGCGCCGCGGTGAGCGAGCTCGCCGCATGCGCGTTCAAGCTCGGCGATCCAGGCCGCCTCGAGTCCCTCGCCGCGCTGCTCGGCGAGGAGATCGCCGCCTGCGCGCGCCGGCCCCGGCGGAGATCATCGCCTGCGCCCGCGTCGCGGCGCCCCTCTTCCTCGTCGGCCGCCACGACGCCGCGCGCGCCCTGCTCCGCCGCATCGACGGCGCCGGCCCGGAGGTGGGGAGCGCCCCCTCGTGCGGGCGCGCATCTTCGAGACCCTGGCCATCGGCGGCTTCTGCGAGGGCGACATCGGCGCGGCCATCGCCCACAGCGCCGAGGCCATCCGAGCTTCGCCGAGGTGGGCGACCTGCGCAGCGGCGGTGCTGGAGTCCAACAGCGGGGTCGCGCTCGCCTCGGCCGGCGCCTACCCCGAGGCCGAGGCGGCGCTGCGCCGGGCGCTCGACGCGGGCACGCGCCTCGGGTTGCCGCAGATCCTCTGCGCGGCGCGCCAGAACCTCGGCCACGTGCTCGTCGCGCAGGGCCAGGTGGAGGCAGGGACGAGCCTCCTGCACCGCGCGATCCGCGACGCCATCGTCCAGCAGAATCGGCGCCTCGAGGTGGGCGCGCGCACCTACCTGGCCCAGGCCGCGCGCCGATCGGGGCAGCTCGGCGTCGCCGAGGCCGAGGCCGACGCCGCCGCGAAGATGGCGAACGACGGCGAGTCCCAGCAGGGGTACGCGCTCGGGGTGCTCGCGGGGGTCCTGCTCGAGCAGGAGCGCGCCGGGGAGGCGGCGATCGTCGCCGCGCGCGCCATGGAGATCCTCGAAGCCCTCGGCGGCGGATGGAAGAGGGCGAGGCCATCATCCGGCTCTCGCACATCGAGATCGCGCTCGCCGAGGGGCGCCGCGCCGACGCCGAGATCGCGCTCGTCCGGGCGCTCGACCGGCTGCGGCAGCGCGCCGTGACGATGCGCGACGAGGGGCTGCGGCGGAGCTTCCTGGAGGTCGTCGCCGAGCACCGGAGGCTCTCCGCGCTCGCGGACGAGCTGCTCGCGCGCTGAGGCGCTGCCCTCTCCTCGCCCAGGACCCGGCCCCCTCGCCATCCGCGCCGGGCGCGGATATGTCTCGGCCATGCGAGCACCCTCGCCGCGCGGGCGAACGTGGAGCGGCCGGGCGCGATCGCCGCCCCGGCCCCCGCGCTCTCGCTCACGGTCCTGCAAGGGCGGGACGCCGGCCGCTCGGCGGTGCTCAAGGGGCGCGACGGGCGGGTCCGGGTGGGCACTGCGCGCGGCCTCGAGCTCGAGCTCCACGACGACGCGATGAGCCCGCTCCACTTCGAGATCGGCTGGGCCGAAGGCGGGCTCAGGGTGCGCGATCTGGGCACCAAGAGCGGCACCTTCCTCGGCCCGGTGCGGGTGATCGAGGCCATCGTCGCCCCGGGGGTGCGCGTCCGCGCGGGCGACACCGTCCTCGGCCTCGGGACGGCGTCGGGGCAGGACGACCTCGCGGCGCGCTTCGCGGCCGAGGGCATGGTGTTCACGAGCCCGGCGATGGTCGAGCTGGCAGGGGCCGTGGAGAGCCTCGCGCCCTTCACGATGAGCATCCTGCTCGAAGGCGAGACCGGCACCGGCAAGGAGGTCGTCGCGCGGGTGATCCACGCCCTCAGCATGCGGGCCAACGGCCCCTTCGTGATCGTCGACTGCGGGGCGCTGCCGCCGGGCGTGCTCGAGTCCGAGCTCTTCGGCCACGAGCGCGGCGCCTTCACCGGCGCGGAGGGCCGCCGCGCGGGGGCGTTCGAGCTGGCCCACGGCGGGACGCTCTTCCTCGACGAGATCGGCGAGCTCCCTCGCCAGAGCCAGACGGCCCTGCTCGGCGTGCTCCAGCGCCGCCGCTTCCGGCGCGTCGGCGGCGACCGCGAGGTGTCGGTCGACGTGCGGGTCGTGTCGGCGACCAACCGCGACCTGAGGGCTGACATCGAGGCCGGCGCCTTCCGCTCGGATCTGTTCTTCCGGCTGGCCACCTCGCACCTGCGCATCCCCCCGCTCCGGGAGCGCCGCGAGGACGTGCCCGCGCTCGTCGCGCACTTCCTCCGCGAGCTCGGCGGCAGCGACGACGCGCCGCCCTTCGAGCTCTCCGCCCTTTCGGCCCTCGGGGCCCACGCCTTCCCGGGCAACGTCCGCGAGCTGCGCGGCGTGGTCGAGCGCGCCCTCGCGACCGGCAAGGTCGACCTCGGCCCGCGCCCGAGGCCCACCGCGGCGCCGATCACCGCCCCGGTCCGCGGCGAGCCCGCCGCCCTCGACCGAGGCCCCGGCGACCTCGTACCGCGACGCCAGGGCCGGCGCGCTCCAGGCCTTCGAGCGCGACTACCTCGAGCGGCTGATCACCGCATGCGCCGGCAACGCCTCCGAGGCCGCCCGCGTCGCGCGGATGGACCGCCCGCACATGCTGCGCCTCCTCCGCCGCCACGGCCTGCGCTGACCGTCGTCGCCGCAGAACCATCGTGATCCAGCCGGATACGCCGTATCCCGGTGGTATCCATCGTCTCACGACGATACCCGTGGCCGTGAGGCCTCCCCACCCCGGCCGGCCCCTGTTGTCTCGCCCCAACAGGCGCGCCGCACGTGGCGCCGGAGCACACCCTCCCGAAGCGCGATCTCCTGCGCATGATCCCCGGCGTTCTCGGCGCCCGGAGAGCTGGCACGAGCCGTGTAATGCGCCCGGTTCGAGGAGATTGCCATGCCGGACGTCACGACCAAGGTAGACCTCTGCGAAGGACACGACGCCTGCGCGCCGCGCCCTTCGTCACCTTCAGCCCCGATGTCACCGCCGAGACCTTCGAGGTCGTGCGCCAGGGCGACTCGCTCGAAGAGCACGGGTGCAGCCGCCACCCGCCCCACGGCGCGGTCGTCAGCTACGCGTACCAGAGCGTGCGGGTCAACGGCGAGCCGATCGCCGTCGTTGGCGCGACGGTGAGCTGCCCCTCGGGCACCGTCGGCACGGGCAGGCCGACGGTGAAGGTGGGCGAGGGCGCGATCCTCACGTTCGGCCGCTGAGGAGGAGGGATCCATGGAGAATGCCCGTCTCGCGTTCGGGGAGGCGACAGCTCGCTCTCGGTGCGGAAGTTCCGCGTCGAGGAGGAGATGTCGCGTCTCTTCTCCGTCCACGTCACCGCCCGCTCGCCGAGCGACGACCTCGACCTCGCCTCGTTCGTCGGCCGGGCGGCGAGCTTCGCTCGACGCCCCGGGGCGCGTCCGTCACGACCCGCCGCCTCCGCGGCCTGTGCGTCGACATGCGCCAGAGCCGCGCCGAGAGCGCCGGGCTCTCGACGTACGAGATCGTGATCGTGCCCGTCCTCTGGAAGCTCGGCCAGCGCCGGAACAGCCGGCTGTTCCAGCGCATGAGCGTGCCCGACATCGTCGACGCCCTGCTCGACGAGCACGCGATCGAGCGCCGCTGGGAGCTGCGCCGCGAGGACTACGCGCCGCTCGAGCTGCGCACGCAGTACCGCGAGAGCGACCTCGATTTCGTCTCCCGGCTGCTCGAGGAGACAGGGATCGCGTACTCGTTCGAGGACGAGGGGGAGCATGCCTCGCGGCTCGTGCTCCACGATCACCCCGAGGCGCGCGAGCTCCGCGCGACCGGGCCGCTCCCGTTCGTCGACGAAACGGCGCAGGCCCTCGCCTCGGGCATCCCCTTCGTCACGCGGGTCGAGCTGCACGAGCAGGCGCGGCCCGGGCGCGTCGCGCTCCGGGACTACGATTTCCGGCGTCCGAGCCATGTGCTCGGCGTCGAGCGGCGCGCGGGCAAGCCCGACGAGGCCGCGTACGAGCAGTACGGCCACGCTCCCGGCGCGGCCCTGCGCGACCTGCCGCGGAGCGAGGTCGTCCCCGAGCCGGCCGCCGACGACCTCGCCGCGGCGCGCTGGGACGATCGGCACCTCGACCGCCGCGCCCAGGTGAGCCTCGAAGCGCTGCGCGTGCCGCAGAGGCGGGTGCTCTTCCGCACCAACGTCGCCGACCTCGTGCCGGGATCGACGTTCCAGATCGGGGGCCACCCGCATGGAGCGCTCCTCTCGACCGGGCTGCTCGTCACCCACGGCGTGCTGAGCGGGGAGATCCCGTCGAGCGATCCCTTCCTCTTCGAGGGCGAGGCGGTGATGCGCGATCAGCCCTACCGGCCGGCGCAGCGCACGCCCCGCCCGGTGATCCACGGCGCCCAGAGCGCGGTCGTCACCGGGCCCGAGGGCGCCGAGATCCACACCGACGAGCACGGGCGCGTGCGCGTGCTGCTCACCTGGGATCGGGTGGGCACGCGCGACGAGCACAGCTCGATCTGGCTGCGCGTCAGCCAGGGCTGGGCCGGCGCCGGCTACGGCTTCTTCGCCCTGCCGCGGGTGGGGCACGAGGTGCTGGTCAGCTTCTTCGACGGGGACCCCGACTGCCCCTACGTCTCCGGCCGGCTCCACAACGCGGCCGAGGCGGTGCCGCACCGGCTGCCGCAGAACCAGACCGTGAGCACGTGGAAGAGCTGCTCGTCTCCCCACACCGGCGGGTTCAACGAGATCCGCTTCGAGGACGCGGCCGGGCGGGAGATGGTCTACGAGCAGGCCGAGCGCGATCGCAAGCGGCTCGTGAAGAACGACGAGCGCTGCGCGGTGGGCGGGCACCGGGCGCGGTCGGTGCGGCGCAACGAGGCGATCGGCGTCGGCGGCAGCCGCTGCAAGGCCGTGGCCCTCGACGAGCTCGAGGCGACGGGCGTGACACGCACGTCGGTGGTGGGCGTCAACCGGCAGTCGTTCGTGGGCAACGAGGACAACACCGTGGTCGGCTCGAAGTTCAGCGTCACGGTGGCGCGCGGCGCCGCGGCCCGCCTGGCCCGCCGGCTCCAGGGCGCCCTGCAAGAGGGCCCGCTCGGCGCGATCTTCCGCGGGCCGGCGAGCGCGCTGCTCGGCATGGTGCCGGCCACCGCGCTCGGCGCGATCGGCGCGGCCACCGACGAGGCGATCGAGCTGCTCGAGACGCTGGCGCCGAAAGCGCTGGTCGAGCTGCTCGGGATCGAGCAGGGGCTCCCCTCGAAGACGGGCCCCGCCGACCACCTTCGAGGTGCGCGATCGCGCGATCGTGCTCTCCACGGGCGAGGCGTCGATCACCCTGAAGGGGCCCGACATCATCCTCCACGCGAACCGGAACATCGTGCTCCAGGCGATGGAAGACTGCGCGGTGCTCGCCGAGGGCGAGGCGGCGATGGCCGCCTTCAAGAAGGTGCTCGTCCTCTCGCGCAACGACGACCTGATCGCGCAGGCCGGCAAGAACGTGCACCTCAACCCGCTCCAGATGGAGGAAGACCCGCGCGAGGCGCATGTCGCGTCGACCTTCCATCCGAAGGGCGACACGTGCGACGAGTGCGGCGCGGTGCTCGTGCGCGACGAGAAGACGGGCGGTTGGATCTGCCGCAAGCTCGCCGAGCGGCAGAAGAACCTGGCGCGCGCCGAGGCCGCCCTCGCGCGCGAGTACGGCGATCGAGGGAGCGAAGCATGAGCCAGCGCTGGGACGACGAGGACGAGGCGCCGGCGCCGCCGGTGGAGCCGCGAGGCTCGTACGCGGACGCCTTCCGCAAGAAGCTCGGGCTGCGGCCCGTCGACGACGAGGCCGTCCGCTTCCCCGCGGGCGAGGGGCGCCCGTGGGTGGGCCACGGGCACTACAACGCCGACGTGGTGAGCATCCGCGAGTTCATCATCCTCGGCCGGGGCGAGGCGATGAACGCCTACGAGATCACCGACTATGCGCCGGCGCAGGGGCTCGTCGAGGGGCTGCTCCGCGACGGGGGCGTGACGAGCCGGGTCAGCCTCGTGAAGAAGGACGCGCGCCTCTTCGCGCGGGCGCGCTTCGACCTCGAGGAGGGGCAGAGCCTCGGGGCGATCACCGCCGCGCTCGAGCGGCGATTCAAGGACGGCTCGCTGCTCGACCGCGCCGCCCTGCGCCGCAGCGGCTTCACCGTGTCGATCTCGATGTTCTACCGGCTGTGGGCCGCCGCGGGGAAGCCCAGGATCACCCTCTTCGCCTTCGACGGGGCCGCGCACCACGCCGACATGGACCTCGCCATGGCCGCGAACGGGTATCGCTCGTTCCACGCCTCGGGCCCGATCCGCGGCCGCGGCCAGGTCGACGGCCCCTTCGTGTCGAACCCTTCACCGTCGGCATGCCCCGAGTGCGGCGCCCCGATGGTGGAGCACCGCGGCAGCGTCGTCTGCCAGAACCAACTGAAGAAGCTCGCGATGATCGAGTCGCTCGATCAGGGCCGATAGAGCGCCGGAGGAGGCTTGACCATGAGCATGACGATGATCGGTTTGGACGATTTTCTCGGGGCGGTGCGCAACTTCGGCCAGGTCTCGGGGTGGAGCTTCGTCACCTCGGGCTCGGTCAGCGCCGAGTACGGCTGGGAGGTCGGCATCAACGTCGGCGCCGGAGGCGAGGCGGGGTATTTCCACGTCACCTCGGACAAGCACACCGCCGACGTGTACACCTGCGAGTACGCCCTCGCGACGGGCTCGGCCGGGCTCGGCGCGAGCCTCTTCGGGGTCGCCTCGATCTCGATCGGACCGGAGGAGATGCCGAGCTGGGGCACGCGCTTCGCCCGCCTGATCGGCGCCCCCGACGCGAGCGGCGAGACGGGCCCGCCCACCGGCTTCGGCGGCCAGTGCTTGATGGTGTCCGTCGCCCTCGGCGTCGGCAACCAGGGCTGGGTGACCTTCGCCTTCCTCGGCTATAACCGCAGCCTCGGCGAGAAGCTCGGCCTCATCCCGGGCCTGATCCCGGAGCTCAACCCCGTCTGTTACAAGTACGGGGGCATCTCCCTCGGCGCCGCGATCACGTCGTCCGCGAGCGTGAGCATCACGGGGAAGCTCGGCGCGGTCCACTCGATCCGCAACGTGAAGACCGGCCAGCGGATCTCGTTCTGAGCGCGCCCTTCACCCGTCGATGCGCGGGCGCGGCGCGACGCGACCGAGCGCGGCCACCTTGAGGGCCGCGCCGTGGCGCTCGCGCTGATCTTGCTGCGGGTAGAGCTCGATCAGCATGCGCACCGAGAACCGCGCGAAGAGCGGCAGGCGGCGGGAGAGCTTCTCCGGCAGGTAGGCGGGCACCTCGACCTCGCTCGACGGAGGCGTGTACAGCGCGCGGATCCAGCCGTCGTCGAAGATCTCGCGCCGCTGGTACTGCCGCTTCTCCAGCAAGCGCTGCTCGATCTGTGCGGCCAGGTGGCCTTCGGGCAGCGCGCGGTTGGCCTTGGCCCAGGCCTCGCGGATCCGCGAGCTCAACCCCCTCGCCACCTCCGGCGCCTCGATGCCGGCGCGCTGCGCCTCGGCCACCGCGTCGAGCAGCTCCTTCAGGCGCTTGTCGGCGAGGGCGAGCGGGCGCGCGAGCACCGCGGCCGCCTCGAGCTCGGCGAGCTCGTCGAAGGGAAACGAGAGCTGACCTTCGAGGAGCAGCAGCGGCGCGTCGGGATCGTCCCCCGCCTCGCCCGGCGGAGCGCCCGCCTTCGCGAGCGGGCCCTTGCGCAGGACCTGGTGCACGTCGGCCCGCGCCGCCTTCTCCTGCGCCTCCGCGCTCGGCGGCGGAGGCGGGGGCTTGCCCGGCTGCACGCTCTGCTTGGCAGGCGGCTTCGTGAAGGCCTGGTAGTCGGGGTGCGCGCGGAGGCGCGCCACGAGGGCAGGATCGAACCAGAGGAGCTCCAGCGTGGCCGGCGGAGCTGCCTTCTCGGGCCCCGCGTCCGGCGCGGGATCGACCGGCGGAGGCGCTGCCCTCGAGCGCGCGAGGCCGGCCGCAGCGTCCGACGCGGCGGCCGCGCCGAGGGGCGCCGACGTCACCGGCGCGGGCGCGACGAGAGGAGCAGGCGGCGCGCTCGCCTCGCGCGATCCAGGCGCGGAGCGAAGCACCGGCGCAGGCGCGGCGATCGCGGCCGCCGAGGCAGCAGCCACGGAGGGCGCGGGCCCCACGACCGGGCGCGTGAGCAGATCGACCAGCGCAGGCGGCGCAGGCGCAGAAGGCGGCGAAGGCAGCGCGGCGAGCGCAGGCGTCTCCGGGCCGGTGGGCGCCGCGGCCAGCCACGCGGGGCCGGGGAGGCCGCCCGCGGGGACGACGACCTCCTGCGTCGTTCGGCGCCCACCCTCGGCGGGGAGCCCGGCGGGCGGATCGCGCACCTCGGGCGGCGCGGTGTGGATGGCCGAGGACGAGAGCGAGGAGCCCGCGAGGACGAAGGGGATCGCCGGTGACGTGAGCGGCGAAGATTGCACCGCGGTGACCTCGACGACGTCCGCGCCGGCAGACACATTGCCCGCAGGCACCTTGGTGGAGCGACCGTCGAGCCTCACCTCGACGCTGCGGGGCGCCTCGGGATCGGCGATGGGGAGGTGGGCGCGAAAGGTGAGCGTGGCGATCTGGCGATCCGTGTCGATCCACAGGGTGTCGGCGCCGAGCGACAGCTCGGTGCTCTTGCCGCCGACCTCGACGGCGGCGCGCGGCCGCAGGCCGGGCAGGCGGGTGACGAGGCGAGGATGCGCGGGGTGGAGGTGATGGAGCTCGATGCGCTCGTCGTCGCGCAGCGCGCCGACCTGCTGATCGAGGGGCGCGTCCTGGAAGAAGGCGCGATCGAAGTCGTCGCCCAGGGGCTCTTCCAGCCAGAACAAGGCGCCTCGATCCGCCCGCCGGCCGAGGCGCTCGCGGCGTAAAGGCCAGCTCGACGCGATCGGGCCGAACCCGACCGGCGGCAGAAACTGGCCTCGATCGCGCAGCTCGACGCCCTCGGGCTGGAGGTTCGGGAGGTGCTTCTGGCCGTAGAGGTCCGGCGATCCGTCGAGCCGCATGCCCACCGGATTCCACGTGTCCGGCCCCCCGGCGGCGCGCTCGTACCGGAGCGGCATCTGCGTCCACGGCGCCCCTTCGAGCAGCTTGCCGCTCACCGTCCACAGGCGAGGGCCGAAGACCTCGATGGCCTTGTCGAGCTCGCCCGCGACGAGGCGCACGAGGAGGCGATGGACCGGGACGCGCCGAGGCGCCCAGGCGGTGCCCACGAGGATCACCTCGGGCCTCGGCTTGATGGGCCAGAGATCGCTCGGGGCCCGCAGGCTGCGCTTGGGGTCGTCGTCCCAGTGATCCTCGGCATCGAGGATCTCGTCCGGCTCGTCCGCGAGCGACGCCGTGCCCGCGGTGAGGTGCAAGGTGGCCTTGGCGATCACCGTGAGCGCGAAAGCGCCCTTCCTCGGCTGGAAGAGCAAGGTGCGAGCGCGAAGAGACGAGGGGGTGACGACAGGCATCGAGCGCGCCCCAGGGTCGACCGGGCGGGCCCGGAAATCCAGCGCTCCTTCAGGGCTCGCGGCTCCATCGAGGCATGGGCGCGGCGTGAAGGTGGATTCCTTCATGCTCGGCGTGCTCAAGGGTCGCGGGCTTGGATATCCTCGGCGCCGTGGCAACGCGGGGCTCCTCGGGGCGCAGCAAGAAAACGCTTGAAAAAAAGGCCCCACCGGGCACGCCGCCCGCTCGGGTGCCGCTCCAGCGGCTGGTGCTCGACAACGTGCGGGGGTTCGGTGCCGGCGTGGAGGTCCCGCTCGATGCCCGGGTGACGGTGATCGTGGGGCAGAACGGGTCGGGGAAGACGACGATCATCGAGGCGCTGGCCGCGCTCGCGCACGGGGAGCGGGAGGTGGTGACGACGTTTCCCGAGCGAAAAGAGGCGGCGGCCGGGTCGATCACGATTTTCGGGGAGGGAAGGGCGCCGCTTGCCCGCTGGTCGAGCGGGCCGGAGGGGAGCCGTCGCGAAGAGCTGCCGGCCTCGCCGCCGTTCTTCGCCTACGGTCGCTACCGGCGGGTAGAGCTGCTCGAAAAGAAAGCATCGGCGGCGGGGCCGAAGACGTTGCTCGACCCGGCGTGGAAGGAAGATTCGTCGCCGCAGGAAGGCGATCTGGCGAATGCGCTGCGGCGATCGCGAACGCAGACGGTGACCCAGCCGGACAACCAGCTCATGGAGCAACTCGACGGCTACCTGCCGCTGCTCGATGATCGGCGGCAGCTCGACCCGCGCATCAACGAGGCATGGAACCAGCTCTGCGCGTCGCTGCGCGAGCTGGACGAGGGCATCGAGGGGCTCGCGGTCGTGACTCGGGAGGGGCGGCGGGTGACGGTCGTGTACCGAAACGGCGTGGAGCTTCTGCTGCGTCAGTTGTCCGACGGCTACCAGGCGATGCTGGCGATCGTGATCGACCTCGTGCTCTGCTTCGTGCAGCTCTTCGCTGGGCTGGACAATCCTCTGGCCGGCGAGGCAATCGTGGCCATCGACGAGGTGGATCTGCACCTGCACCCGCGCTGGCAGCGGGTGGTGGTGGGGCAGCTCGCCAAGCTCTTCCCGGGGACGCAATTCGTGCTGACGACGCATTCGCCCGCGGTGGTGCAGGGGGCGATCGATCGGCGGGACGCGGTGCTGGTGCTGAGCGAAGGCCCGGCCGGGACGACGGTGCGGAAGCTTGACGCGAAGGACTACCGGCGGCTCGACGGGGCGCAGATCGGGTCGGTGCTGGTGGACGAGGTGCTGTTCGGGGTGAGCTCCCGGCTGTCGCGGAAGTACGAGATCGAGCTGGAAGACAAGGCTGCGGCTCTGCGGGCAAAGGTGGAGGAGGACACGGCGAGCAGGCGGGAGCGGCAGGAGCTTTTGCGGTTGCTCGATCGGATGCAGGTGTTGCTGGTGCGGGAGGAGGAGCGGCAGGGAGAAGGGCCGCTTTTTTCGGAAATCGCCAGGACGCAGATCGCGTTCTTGAAGAGCTTGATCCCGGCGAAGAAAGGGAGGCGGCAGGCGCATGGTTCGGCTCGATCGAAGAAAGGCTAAGCAACCGAAAGGCTGGAAGGCCAAGGTGACCAAGGCGCTGCCCAATGAGGCGGCGTTCAAGAAGAAGGCGCAGGAGTTCGAGAAGCTTCCGCTGGACGTGCGGCGAAAGACCGGGTTCGTGGCCTATGCGAAGAGCGCGCTGCCGGTGCTGACGAAGACGAAGAAGCGTGGCTTCCCAGAGGTCTGGCGGTCCGAGAAGACCGTGAAGAAGGCCATCGGCGCCATGTCGGCCGGGCAGTGCGCCTATTGCCAGTCAACGGTCCTGGCGAACCAGTCGGGGCAAGTGGAGCATTTTCATCCCAAGGCGCTGTTCCCAACAAAGGCCTACGCGTGGGCGAACTATTTTCTGTCTTGCGAACGATGCAACCTGTCCAAGGGCGACAAGTGGCCGGGCGCGGGAGAGGCGGGGTATGTGAGGCCCGACCGAGAAAAACCGGAAGAGCGATTCATATTCCAGTCGAACGGGCACGTGAAGGCGCGCACGGGAGATGCGGGAGCGGCGCGAACGTGCTTAGATTTCGGACTGGATCGGAAAGGATTACGCGAGGGACGTAAGGCGCTTATTCAGATGCAGCTCGGCCGGGTGCGAGATGCAATCGCAATGGTCAAGGCGGGGGGCGTGATCTCGGCGGCGAAGGCCAAGAAATTTTTGGTGCCCGTGCTCAACCCGTACTCGGAGGCGATCAACCAGAATGTGCGACGTACTTGGAATCGGGCGTGTCCCGGAGTAAAGATATGAGCAGCGACTTTCGCTCAACCAACAAATTTCGCGCCAAGGCACGAATATCCCCAGACAACTCGCCACGCAAATTATATGTCAGCACCAGAGCCTCATCCGACATATGCGGCAGCATCTCCTCGTGGATCGACTCGACCTCCAGCGAAACAGCGGACCACCAGCCAAACAAGCCCACCGCATAAGAATAAAGAGGCACTTCCTTTGGCAACCAATCATCATCCGACCAGAGTTTGATCTGAGTAGACGTAACCTCATCGTTCGTTAGGAGCCGCGCGACCAGCCGCGCAGCGGGCGTATATCTCATAACACCCAAAACAAACGCAACGCGAACCTTGTCGTCTGGATTCGGTGCATCCAAAAAGCGAAGCAACAGCGGTGCCGCCACTTGCCCAATCGAAAGCAGCGACTGCATCGCATTGAAATTCTGGGGCGGAATAAGCGGAACTATCCTGCTCTCGATCCGATCCCTCAGCTTCGCAGAAAGCGACACCGCCGTCTCCGAGCACTGCGCCGCCAGCATCGTCCCCGCCCCGATCTTGTCCCCATCCTTATCCAGCAACCCCGCAACCAATCGCTCCGCGTCCGTCCCGGGGATCCCAGCCGAAAGCACGATCACCTCATGCCACCACTCATCCACATACCGCGCCGCCAGCCCATCGAAATCTCGCAGCCGCACCATCTCGTGCGCCGTCAGGTACTCCTGAAACGCCATATGGGAGAACCCGAACTCCCCCGCCCGCCGCTCTACCAGCACCCCACTCCGGTCGCGAATCTCGGCCACGATCGACCTTGCCTCCTCGACTGGGCTTATTCCAGCCTTCTGCGGCCGCACGTCCGGAAGCCGTTCCGCCAAAATCCGCACAACCTCCCCCTCCTTAAGCTCCGCCACACGCAACTCGTGCATATGCCGGGCGACCGCACTCAGCAGCACCCGTTTGGCCGGCGCGTCCAGCTCTCCAATCGCCGTCTCCCCGGGGAACTTCGACCGATCCCACTCATACAAAAGAACGTTGGTCGTCACCTCGTAGAGCACCGTCCGCCGCTCCGGGACACGCTGCCCCATGAACCGGTGCACCAGGCACAACACGCTGCACAAAAGTGGCGACGCGGCCAACCGCTCCACGGCCTGCCGCTCCCGCACCCGCTTCTTCAAATCGGCCGCAGCGACCTCGGCATCCTTTTGCGCCTTCTCAAACGTCGCGGCCTGCTGAATCGACTCCTCGGCTGCCAAGCACCACTTATCGATGAACTCGTCCACGTCTTGCCGGCCCATCGGCAAGAGCTTCACCCTCACGAGCCAGTCCGTACCCGGATCTTTCGCGCCCATTCCTCCGCCGGGACGCGTCGTCGCCACCAGCCGATTCCCGCTCCCGCGCTCCAGCAAACCCAGGAGCTTCGGCACCAGCGCATCTCCTACTTCCCGGCGCGCCTCGTCCAGCCCATCCACCAGCAACAACGCGCGCCCGGCCTTCAAGGTCTCCCCGAGAAACCACTCTTCGCACCCGGCTGCCGTGGCCAGCGCCTCCACGGTCATCGGTGCTGCCCCGAGCGACCGCACCGGCACCACGAAGGGCACCGGATCTTCAGTCCAACCTGCCTCTGTGGCGAGCTTCCCCTCGGCCATCATCAGCGCCAGGTGCGCCACCAGCGTCGACTTTCCGCTCCCGGGATCGCCCACCACCACGAGGCGCGGATACTTCCCCAGCGCAGCCGCCGCCTTCACCCGCGGAGGCTGCAAGCGCTGCATCACCTCCATCACCTGCGCCAGCTCGGCGCTCAAGGCTGCGGCTTCGACCGGCGTCTTCTGCTTCCGAGGTGATGCCTTCTTCCTGGGCACGGCCGCCTTGCGCGGCGACTTCTTCGTGTCAGCCTTTTTTGCAGCAGCCTTCTTCGACCCGGCCTTGCGAGCGGCGGGCACGCTCAATGGCGTGGCAGCCTCCGCCGGTGGCTCGACCGGCCCGGGCGGGGGTGGCTCTTCCACCCAGAGCGGCACGTACAGCTTGTCGAGGGCCTGGAACACCCGCTGGCTCGTTTGCAGTCCGCGGATCTCGATCGTCCCGTGCCGTTTCACCACCTCGTGCCGGTACACCCGCTCGGCGGCTTCGAGCTGCGCCTTCCGGTCGCCTGCGGCCTCGGCGTCGAGCACGGCGCGCTCCTCGGCGCAGCGGATCTCCAGATCGTCGGCCTCGGAGAAGGCGTCTTCGAAGGAATGCCGCGCCCAGCGGGCCACCAGGGTCGAGAGCTCTCCCCGGAGCTTCGGGGAGAGCGGGTACGGGCCTCGCGCCTCGAGCGCGTCGGCGAGGCGCCGTACGGCTCGCTTCCGCCGGTTGCGCTCCACGGCGGCGGGGAGCGCTCGATTTCCGGCGGGCGCTTGCTCGACCAGCGCCTGGACCCACGCCTGGGGATCGGTCCCCTCCGGCGGCTCGCTGCGCTGCGTCTCGGTGCTCACGGCGTTCATGCTAGTGAGCGCCCCCGCGAGCGTCCACCTCCTGTGCCGCGCTCCGCCTCTCAGGGCAAGCTCGCCCGCACGATCTCGTAGGAGCTCTCGCCCGCCTGAGGGCCGGCGCCCGTCGCACCGGGCGGGCGGGGGCGCACCCAGAGCAGGTCTTTACCGTCGGGGGACAGGAGGGGCTTCAGGTCGCTTTCGATGGTGCCGGGCATCTTGTCGAGCCGGGCGATCACGTGGCCGTCCTGGCCGTCGAAGACGACCACCGACATGGGCTGGTTCTTCGCGGCGATCGTGATCGCCACGCGCGCGCCGCCCCGGGAGGTCGTGATCTCGCGGGTGTAGGCGTGATCGCCGGACGACGGATCGATGGGGAAGGAACCGGCGTCGAAGTGCGTCCCCTCCGTCCCCTCGGGGAGCCGGTAGATCTGGATCCCCGCGCCACGCTCCATCGTCACGCCCGCGATGATCGCGGCCGTGCGGTCGGGCGAGAACACGAAGCGCTCGGGAGGCAGAAAGGGCGTCCTCTGTTCCTTGCGCTTCTCCACCATGAGGTTGTGCCCGTTCCGCTCCACGAACGCGGCGACCTCGCTGGCCGGCGTGAGCGTAGCGTCGAACCAGGGGACGATCTGCTTCAGATCGATCTTCCGCAGAGGCGCGGTCGAGGCAGCATCCGTGCTCCACACCTCGAAATGGAGCTTGTCGATGTCCGGGCTCGTCGTCACGAGGAGCTGATCGCCCGTCACCGAGAGCGCGAGCGTATCGCCCTGCGCTTCCTTGCGGGGGACGAGGCGGCGCGCCTCCTTGCCGGTCTTCGCGTCGAAGAGCACGGTAGCGTCCTTGTCGTTGGCGGCGAGCCAGCGCCCGTCGGCCGAGGCCGTCCAATCCGTCAGCCCCGAAGGCAGCGGGAGAGCGCAACGCCATGACGCCATGTCGCAGAGCACGGCCTCGTCGTCGGCGCGCACGAGGAGGGTCGTGTCGTCGACGAAGAACACCGATCGCAACACCTTGCCATCCGGGACGCCCGCGAGCGGGGTCGGCTCGAAGGCGAGCGCGCCTCGCCACCCCGGACGCGCGGCCGGGCCGGACGGCGCGGCCGAGAGCGCGACCGAGGGTGCGGCGCTCGGGGAGCTCGCGCTCGCCGGGGGTGAGGCCGCGGGGGCGCTGACCTTCGGCTCGGCGGGCTGGCCGCAACCCGAGGTCAGGAGGGACCACGAGAGCGCGGCGCTCGTGGCGACGAGGAGCGGCAGATCTCGGCGCATCGGACAGCGAATATCAGCGCGGCGGCTGGGCGGCGAAGAAATCGAGCACGACCTCGGTGGCGGAGAAGTCGCGGCTCACCTTGCCGACGATCGTCTCGCCCAGGTACTGGTTGCCGCCCGGCCAGGTGTGCCCCGCGCCCATCACCTTGATCAAGCGCACGTCGGCCTCGCAGCCGGAGAAGCGCGCCTCGATCGCGCTCGTCCCGTCGTCTGCGCCGTCGGGCAGCGCCTCCATCGCGGGCGCGTCCACCATCGCGCACCCGTTTCGCCTCGCCCAGCCCGGGTGATCGGCGGTCCCCACCACCGAGCCTTGCACGTCGGCGTAGGTTCCCTCGGGTTGCCCCGGGCAGGTGCCATGACCGCCGGTGAAGGGCCAGCAGGGGTCGGCCTCGCCGTGGGTGTGGAGCACGGCGACGGGCCTCGATGGGGCGCAGGTCCCGCCGCCGAACGCGAACTGATTGGCGCCGCCCACGGGGGCGATCGCGCTCACCTGATCGGCCATCTCGCAGGCGATCCGGTTGCTCATCGACGCGCCGTCGGAGAACCCGGTGAAGAAGACGCGCGCGTCGTCGACGGGCACGAGCGCGCGCACCTCGTCGAGCAGATCGTGGACGTAGGCGATGTCGTCGACGCCCTTCTGGCAGGCGTCGAGGCACGTCGTCCCGTCGGCGCCGCCGCCTGCGTTCCAGGTGCGCGCGTTGAGCTTGCTCTCGGTGCCGTCGGGGACGACGAGGATCATCCCGCGCTCGTCGGCGCCGGAGAACAGGCAGCTCGGCTTGCTCTCGTCGCCGTCCTCGCAGGTGAGCGGGTTCATCCCCTCCTTGCGACCGCCGCCGCCGTGCAGCGCGACCACCAGGGGCAGCTTGGTCTTGCCGTCGAACGAGGGTGGCAGGTGGAGGATGAAGGCGCGGTTGTCCCAGCCGGGCACGGTGCAGACCGACTGACCGGGGGCCGTGGGTGGGCTCGCGGTGCAATCGGTGGCGGGGAGGCTCTTCCGGCAGCCGGCGAGGGGGAGCGCGACGAGGAGGAGCGCGGCGAGCGAGGGGGCTTGGCGAGCGCGCATGGTCGGGCGAGCGTACCGCGATGACGCGGTCGGTTCGCGCGCTTCGAGCGCGGGGGGGCGCGATCGGGGCTACATGCGGCCGCGCAGCATCCCGTTCCAGTACATCTCCGGCAGGCCGTAGGCCTTGAGCGCGTACATGCTGTATCGCTCCTTCGATTGATCGAAGGGGAAGGTCTCGCAGGGCCGCCCCTCGTAATCGAACTCGGCCATGATGAGCTTGCCGTAGCCGGTCACGAGGGGGCACGAGGCGTAGCCGTCGTAGCTCGCCTCGAGCTTCTTTCCGGCCCGCAGGGCGAGGAGGTTCTCGACGAGGACCGGGGCCTGCTTGCGCACGGCCGCGCCGGTGCGCGAGGTGGGCAGCGAGCTGCAATCGCCGAGGGAAAACACGTTGGGGAACTTCACGTGTTGCAGCGTGTGCTTGTGCACGCTGACCCAGTTGCCCTCGACGGCGAGGGGGCTCTGCTTGATCACGTCGGGCGCGCTCTGCGGCGGGACGATATGGAGCATCTCGTACTTCAGGACGAGCTCTTCGCCGCCGTCGAGGTGCTTGAAGACCGCTTCTTTCGACTTCGGGCGGACCTCGATCAAATCCCGCCGGAAGTGCGTCTCGATCTGCTTGCGGGCGACGACCTTGGAGAGGGCCTCGGCGTACTTCTTCACCCCGAAGATCGCCCCGCCCGCGGAGGCGAAGATCACCTTCGAGCGGTCGCGCGCCCCGATCTTCCGCAGCCAGTCGTCGGCGAGGTACATGATCTTCTGCGGCGCGCCGGCGCACTTCATCGGCGTCGAGGGGAACGTGAAGACGGCGTTGCCGCCCTTGAAATTCTCGAGCGCCTGCCACGTGCTGTCGACGGTCTCGTACGTGTAGTTCGAGCAGATCCCGTCCTTGCCGAGGTGCCCTTCGAGGCCCTTGATCTTGCCCCAGTCGAGCTGGATGCCGAGCGCGACCACGAGCTGGTCGTAGGTGATCGTCTCGCCGCCGCGGGTGGTGATCCGGTTCTTGTCGGGCTCGAAGCTCGCCACGCCGTCCTTGATCCACGTCGCCCCGTTCGGGATGTAGTCGCGCTCGTCGCGGACGGTGGACTCCTTGTCGAACACGCCTGCGCCCACGAGCGTCCAGAGGGGCTGGTAGTAGTGCTTCTCGGAGGGCTCGACGATCGCCACGTCGAGGCCGGGGCTCTCGTCGAGCAGGCGCGACGCGACCGAGAGGCCGCCCGTGCCGCCGCCGACGACGAGGATGGAATGATGCTTGGTCACCAGGGTCTCCTTGGGTACGAGAGCGACGGGGGAGGTCAGCGCACGGTGCCCGCGACGAGGCGGCGCTCGGTGGGGGGCTCGTGCAGATCGGCGCCGAAGGCGTGGGCGAAGCGCACCATGAAGGCGAGGGCCGTCTGGATCTCCGGGTCCTTGGCGGCGCGCATCGCGCCCCACAGGCCGACGCGCGACGGGGGCGCGTTGGCCGCCTTGGCGAGGGCGTCGCCCGCGGTGGCCACGGCGGCGAGCGCGCGCGGGTCGAGCACGCCGGAGCCGAGCACGGCCTCGATCGCGTCGACGCGGCCGAGCAAGGTCTCCACCGCACGCAGGGCCTCGGGGGCCGTGAGCCGCTCGAGCACCCGGATCACGGTGCGCCCGCGCGCGTCGAGGTCGACGCCCGCGTCGCGCATCCGGTCCTGGAGGCCGTCGGCGGTGTCGACGAGCGCGGCGAGCATCCCGGGCGCCTGCTCGGCCATCTCCATCATGCGCTCGAGGAGCGGCGCCGCGTCGATCAAGCGCGCGAGGGATCGCTCGACGCGCGGATCGGTGAGCCGCTCGACGAGGCGCAGGGCGCCGGCGAGGCGGGCGTCGAGATCGACCCCGCTCTCCTGCGCGCGCGCGGCGATCGCGTCGAAGGTGTCGACCGCGGTGGCCACCGCGGCCGGCGCCGCCGCGGAGAGCGACTCGGCGCGCGCTCGACCCGCGCTCGACGCGGTCGAGGCGAGCGTCGATGCGGGTGAGGAGCGCGAGGATGTCGGCGTTGGTAGCGCTCCCCGGGGACGCGGGCGGCTGCGCGGGTGTGGCTTGCACCATGTCGTTCGTGAGGAGAAGCGGTCAGCAACAAGCGGGCCACCGAGGTGAACGTTGCAGCGGCGCGGGGAGGCTGCATTTGCCGCATGATCTGGACCGAGGCGGGCGCGCGCTGAAACATCCTGAAACGCGATGAAACATCACCGGGAACCGCTCTCACCTCCCACGCGGGCGCTCGATCGCGCGCCTCCCCTGCCCCGTCGCACGCCCCGGGGAGCATGCCCGACGCCTCCCCATTGTCCTCACCCCGCGCGGCCCGTACCCTCGTCGGGGTGAGCGACGACGCCGCGCGCGCAGCCGATCCGGTCGACTCGATCGATCCGGGTGAGCCGGCCGAAGAGGAGCGCTCGATCCACGAGCGCAAGCGCGCGGAGATCGTCGCGCGCATCCCGGCCTGGTACAGCCCGGCCCTGCATCTGGCGGTGCCCTCGCTCTTCGGCCTCGCATGCCTCGTCTTCGCGGCGACGCAGATCCGCGGGGTCCAGCCGATCGAGCTGCTCACCATCCCGCTCACCTTGCTCGCGGCCTTCGGCTTCGAGTTCCGCGTGCACATGTGGGTGCTCCACCGGCGGATGCCCGGCCTCGGCCTGCTCTACGACCGGCACGAGCTCGAGCACCACGTCATCTACACCTACGACGACCTCGCCATGCGCGATCGGCGCGAGCTGCGGCTGATCTTGATGCCCGCGTACGCGGTCTTCCTCGTCGCGGCGATCAACACGCCCCTCGCGCTCCTGCTGTGGAAGGTGACGACGCCGACGGTCTCCGAGCTCTACCTCGTGACCTCGATGATCTTCTTCCTCGGCTACGAGTGGCTGCACTGCATGTACCACCTCCCGACGGACAGCTTCATCGGCCGCCGGGCGATCATCGGTCTCTTGCGCGAGCACCACCGCCGCCATCACGACCCGCGGCTGATGAAGCACTGGAACTTCAACGTCACCCTGCCCCTCTTCGACTGGCTCCACGGCACCACCTGGTCCAAGGAGCGCGAGGCGGCGCGGGCGGCCCGGCGCAAGGCCCGCGCGCGGCAAGCCCGGACGGCCTGAACGGTAGATTGCGCGGCGCCTGGAATCGACGTCCGGCGCGAGCGAGGTGGGCGGCGCGCGGAGCATTGCGTCCGTCGCGGGGCGCCGGCAATCTGTGCCCGATGCGCTTTCGAACGTTCGCGATCCTCCCCGCCCTGTTCCTCGCCTTCGCCTGCGGCGACGAGACCCTCTCTCCCTCCGGCGCCGGCGGCAGCGGTGGGAGCGGCGGAGGCGCCGGCGGCGGGGGCGGTCCCGTCTCCACGGCGAGCTTCAAGGTCCGCCCGAGCGTCGAGCAGATCATGGTGTGGAAGGCCAAGCCGGGCACGACGCTCGAGCTCCACGATGGGTCGGGCAACCTCGTGCAGACGGGGAAGGCCGACGCGCAGGGGAGCCTGGTCTTCCGCAAGGTCGCGGCGGGCGAAGATTACATGGTGAGCGCGCCCGAGATGGGGCCGGACGAGACTGCGGGCAAGCTGACGGTGAAGACGGTGAAGGGAAGCCTGCCGTCCCAGGACTTCTATGCGGGCCAGCAGATCGGCAAGGGCTACGGCTACATCACCACGCGCGACGGCACGCAGCTCTCGGTCTACGTGACCTTGCCCGGGCCGATCGAAAAAGGGCCTTACCCCACCATCCTCGACTACTCGGGCTACTCGCCGTCGAAGCCCGGCGAGCCGATCGGCGAGTACAAGTTCCTCTGCGACGACATCCCCGTCCTGTGCGACGCGCCGAACGATCCGAGCGCGCTCATCGCCGGCGTGATGGGCTACGCCACGGTGAGCGTGAACATGCGCGGCACCGGCTGCTCGGGCGGGGCCTACGACTACTTCGAGGACCTGCAGTTGCTCGACGGCTACGACGCCATCGAGGCGGTCGCGGCGCAGCCCTGGGTGCTCGGCCATCGCATCGGCATGACGGGGCTCTCGTACCCGGGCATCGCCCAGCTCTTCGTGGCGCGCACGCACCCGCCGAGCCTCGCGGCGATCACGCCCCTCTCGGTCATCGGTAACACGTACTCGACGGGGCGGCCGGGCGGGATCTTCAACGACGGCTTCGCGCTCGAGTGGATCACCAACGTGCTCGACAAGGCCGACCCGTACGGGCAAGGCTGGGAGAAGGATCGGGTCGCGGCGGGGGACAAGGTCTGCGAGGAAAACCAGCTCCTCCACAGCCAGAAGGTCGACGTGGTGCAGAAGGCGAAGGACACGCCGTACTACGCCGACGACGTCGCCGGTGTCGTCAACCCCACGGCGTTCGCCCACGAGATCGAGGTGCCGGTCTTCCTCGCCTCGGCGTTCCAGGACGAGCAGACGGGGCCCTTCTTCTTCACCCTGCTCGACCAGATGAAGAACGCCAAGATCCGTCGGTTCACGGTGTACAACGGCGTCCACGTCGACGGCTTCGCGCCCCAGGTGCTCGCCGAGTGGAAGAACTTCCTCGACATCTACGTCGCGCACAAGGTGCCGGTGACGGACAAGAACGTGCGCGATCTGGCGCCGATCATCTTCCAGAACGTGTTCAAGTCGTCGCTCCAGATCCCGCCCGACCGGTTCGCGAATTACGCGACCTGGGAGGAGGCGAAGGCCGCGTTCGAGGCGGAGCAAGACCTGCGGGTGATCTTCGAGGACGGCGGGACGAACAACGTCGGCGCGCCCGTCGGGACGACCGATCTGCACTTCGCGGCGTGGCCGCCGTCGCCGACGAAGCCCCTCAGGCTCTACTTCCAGCCGGACGGGTCGATGGGCGAGAGCATGCCCGTCGCGGTGGGCGCGGCGTCGAGCTTCAAGCTCGATCCGGACGCGGGGCACCGCGGCATCATGGCGCCGGGCGGCGACGTGTGGGATCCGCTGCCGGCCTACGACTGGCGGCAGCCGGCCGCGGGGTACGACGTGATCATGGAGTCCGCGCCGATCGATCAGGACCTCGTGATGGTGGGCACGGCCAGCGTCGATCTGTGGCTGCGCTCGCCGGTGGACGACGCCGACCTCGAGGCCAACCTGATGGAGGTGCGGCCCGACGGGCAGGAGCGCTTCATCCAGAGCGGGTGGCTGCGCGCGAGCCTGCGCAAGCTCGACAAGAGCGCGACGGAGCTCTGGCCGGAGCACACCTACCGCGAGGAAGATCTCGCGCCGCTCGTGCCCGGCGAGTGGGTCCTTGCGCGCGTCGGGATCGCGGCCTTCAGCCATGTGCTCCGCAAGGGCTCGAAGATCCGGGTGACCGTGGACACCCCGGGCGACAGCCGGGCGAGCTGGCAGTTCGGGCTGAAGACGTTCCCGAGCGAGGTGCGCTACGACATCGGGCACTCGGCGGAGCACCCGTCGAGCCTGGTGTTGCCGGTGCTCGACGGGGTGAAGGTGGAGACGCCGCTGCCGGCCTGTCCTTCGCTCCGCGCGCAGCAGTGCCGGAGCTACGTGCCGTATGTGAACACGGCCTCGGCGCCCTGATCGCCCGCCACCACGGCCGGCGTTGAACGTCGCGCCGCAGGAACGCAACGGATTCCGGTGAGGCCCCAGCGCGCCTCGCCGGAGCCGCCTTCATGCGTCCATCAGCGAGCTATGCGTCGATCTCCGTCGTGTTCTCCGAGCCCGGGCCGTCGCGTGGCTCGAGCGCTCACGCGGCTCGCCGGCCGGGTGAGCACCGCTCCGCGGCGACCGTCGCGATGCCGGGGAACACACCTCGCTCGTTCGCGCAGGACGAAGAGCTCTCGCTCGGCACGGCGGACATCCTCGCCAGCGCGCCGCTCTCGCGCCCTTCGCACGGGCGCGCGGCGGCCGATCCGCTGATCGGGCGCGTCATCGCCGATCGCTACCGGCTCATCGAGCCGATCGGGCGCGGGGGCATGGGCATCGTCTACAAGGTGGCGCACACGCGCATCGGCAAGCTGCTCGCGATGAAGCTGCTCGCGGGGGAGCTGTCGCAGAGCCCGGAGGTGGTGCGCCGCTTCAAGCGCGAGGCGCTCACCGTCTCGCGCCTCCAGAGCCCGAGCACGGTGCAGGTCTTCGATTTCGGCGTCGCCGACGGGCTCAGCTACCTGGTGATGGAGCTCGTGCAGGGGGAGAGCCTCGGGCGCATCCTCCAGCGGGAGGGGCCGATCTCGGCCACGCGGGTCGGCAAGATCGTCGTGCAGATTTGCAGCTCGCTCGCCGAGGCGCATGCGAAAGGGATCGTCCACCGCGACATCAAGCCGGACAACGTGATGATCGTCGCGGGCGCGGACGGGAGCGACGTGGCCAAGGTGCTCGACTTCGGTCTGGCGAAGCTGCGCGAGGCCGAGGGGCTCGGCGAGGTGACGAGCCACGGCACCGTCCTCGGCACGCCGCACTACATGGCGCCGGAGCAGATCCGCGGCGAGAGCGTCGACGCGCGGGCCGATGTCTACGCGCTCGGCGCGCTGATGTACCGGGCGCTGACCGGGGTGCACATCTTCGCGGGGCCGCCGATGGCCGTGCTCTCGCGGCACCTCAACGAGGCGCCGATCCCGCCGCACCAGCGGGCGCCCGAGCTCAACATCCCGGTCGGGCTGAGCCGCCTCGTGATGCGCGCTTTGCGCAAGCGGCCGGAGGACCGGTTCTCGCGCGTGGAGGAGATGCGCGCGGAGCTCGTGGAGGAGATGCGCGCGGCGGGGTCGTCGAGCGTGGACGCGCTGCTCGACGCGACCCACCTGGCCCACCTGGCTCGCCTGGGCGGGGAGGCGCGGGCGGCGAACAGCGTGACCCAGCGTGCTCCAGCGTTGGCGACGCGCGACGAGGTGGACGCCTACGAACGAAGGCTGCGGCGCACGCGCTACGGGCTCCTCGGGCTCTCGGCGCTCCTGCTCGGCGCCTCCGGGCTCGCCGCGGTGAAGCTGCTCGCGCCCGCGCCCGCGGTCTTCACCGGGGCGGAGCGCGAGCCCAACGACACGCCGGCCGAAGCGACGCCGCTGCCCCTCGGGGCGCGCGTCTCGGGGCAGCTCGGCAAGCGGATCGACACGAGCCTCGGCGATCGCGATTTCTACATGGTCGACCTGCCCGCCGCGGGGGGCGGCGACCACGCCCTTCTGTCCATCCACCTCGGCGCGCTGCCCAACCTGCCGATGTGCGTGCTGCTCTACCGGCCGGGCTTCGCCGACGCGCTCGGGCAGTACTGCACGGGGAGGCCGGGGCGCGATCTGTCGATCCCCGCGCTCTCGCTCGCGCCGGGGCGCTACTTCGTGGCCGTGCTCCAGGACCTCGACGGCTACGGCGCGGGGCCGACCTACGTGCACGAGAACATCTCCGATCGCTACACGCTCAAGGTCGAGCCGGGCGTGGCGCTGCCCTACGTGGAGGTCGAGCCGAACGATCAGGCGGCGACCGCGACGCCCGTGCCCTTCGGCCGTGCGGTGACGGGCGCGCTCGGCTGGGCGCGCGACGAGGACATGCTCTGCGCGCCGCCGTCACCCTCGGGCCGGGTGCGCTGGACGGTGCGCGCCGGGCTGCGCGAGAGCGGGGTGCTGGAGGTGACGCCGATCGTCGACGGGAACGAGGGCGCGCCGGTGCGGATCCACGCCGAGGAGCGGGGCGCGCGCTCCGGCGCCGACGCGGTGAGCCCGTGGCAGAGCGCGGCGATCGCGAGCGCGGGGCCCGCCTGCCTGCGCGTGCGGCTCGCGAGCGATCCCTGGGCGTCGGACCGCTTCGGCGCGGCGCCCGTGGGCAGCGGCGAGCCCTACCAGGTCGAGGCGGAGGCCCTGCCCTGAAGGCTGCTCGCAGGCGCTCCGCCGGTGTAGCCTGCGCCCATGCCCATGGTCCGTCGCGCGCCGCTCCTCCTCGCCTCGCTCGGTCTCGCCGCGCTCGCCCTCGCCGCCTGTTCGAGCAACAAGCCCCCGGGTCCGTCGAGCACCCCCGACATCGCCGCGCCCGACGGCCCCGCGGAGACGGCTCCTCCCAAGGACACCGCGAACAGCGCGCCCGCGCCCGCGTCCCCCGCCGCAGAGCCCCTGCCCCCCGGCTCGCCGCCGAGCCCGGAGGAGCTGGGCAAGCGCTTCCGGGGCGAGGCGCCGCTCGCGCATGTGGCGGCCTACGCGGTCGACGAGGCCTGCCTCTTGCCGCAGAACCTGCCCCCCAAGGTGAGCCAGGGAAACGTCTCGCTCACCGACCTGCAGGAGGGCGATCTCCACTACTCCTCGGCCGACACCAACGGGACGAGCGCGGCGCAGCTCGCCGATCTCCGGGCCTTCATCGCCTCGTTCCCGAAGGGCAAGCACCGCTTCGTGATCACGACGTACGAGTGGGGCCTCGACGAGAAGGACAAGCACCGGGGCTTCCGGGCGCTCTGCCTTCCGCCGAAGCCGCTCTTCGCGGGGCCGAGCCAGATGGGGCGAATCCGCCACAAGGACGGGACCTACGATGAAGACAAATACCGTATCGGCCTGGCCGATACGGCCCTTCAAAAGCTCCAGGCCTTGCCGAGGCAAGCGACGCGCCTCGCCTTCCTCTGGGACGACGACCTGCTGGTGCTGCTCCCGGTGGACAAGCTGAAGGAGATCAAGTTGCCGGCGATCACGCTGGCACCCATGCCTCCTCCGTGACATTTCACGGGAAGAGCTTGTCCCAGAAATCGCACTTCTCGGTGTGGACACCCTCCTTGGCGGTGACGGTGGTGTCGAGCTCGAGGTAGCTGTCCTTGTCGGCGTCGTACGCCGGCCAGGCGATGAGGTCCGCGCGGTTGGGATCACCCGTCGTGGCGAACCGCGTCCAGTAGGACTCGATGGCATCGGCGAGGCCCTTCTCGCCCGGAGAGGGCTTGTAGCCGGCGACGTCGAGCTGGCCGAAGACGAAGAAGAGCTCGAGGCCGTGGAAGGCGCCCTTCTGCTTCTGCACGGGGCCCACGTTGTCGAGCACGTGGGTGAACTGGTAGCGGAAGAGGGGCTTTTCCTGGCTCTTCTTGGCCGCGCGCAAGGTGCGGCGCACGGGGCAGATGAACTTGGCGTCGCTCGTGACGGCGACGAAGGCGTCCCGCGGCGTGGGGTAGCTCGCGGCCGGATACTCCGCGAGGATCGCGTCGGCGAAGGCCGGCAGCAAGGCTTTCACGGCGGACTGGTACTCGGCCTCGGTCATGGTCGCAGGCACCGAGGCGCCGGTCTCGTTCTCGTTCGACCCCATCACCACGGGGATGTGGTTCTGCGCTCCACTCTTGATCTGATCGAAGGGCGCCGCGGGGAGGAGATAACCATCGATGATCGGCTGATACGGCCCTTGTTTGCCGGCGACCTCGACCGGGGCCGGGACGAGGGTGGCGATCTGGTCCGCCGGCAGGGCGCGCAGGCATGCCGCCGGATCGGCGGCCTTGTCGCAGCCGGCCATGGCGGAGAACGTCCCGGCGAAGGCCTCGGCGTCCTCGCGCTTCTCCGCGGCGCACCCGCCGCTCTCGATGAGGGCCGCGCCGAAGAGGCCTTTGCCGAGGGGAGAGGCCCAGAGGGTGCACGTGTTCTGGCCACCCGCGGACTCGCCGAAGACGAGGACGCGATCCGGGTCGCCGCCGAAGGCCGGGATGTTCTCCTTGACCCAGGCGAGGGCGAAGAGCTGGTCGAAGGCGCCGTAATTGCCGCTCGTCGCGGGCTGTCCCTCGGCGAAGGCCGGGTGGGCGAGCCAGCCGAAGGCGCCGAGGCGATAGTTGATGGTGACGACCGCGACATGGCCATGCTCGGAGAGGGCCTGTCCATCGTAGAGGGCGGTGTTCCCGATGGCCACCGAGCTCGACCCCTGGACGTTGCCGCCGCCGTGGATGAAGAAGAGGACGGGGACGGGCTTGTCGGCCGTGGCGTCGGCGGGGACCCAGAGGTTGACCGTGAGGCAGTCCTCCGCGCCCTTGGGCATGCCCATGTCGTCGAGCTGCAAGCACGCCGGGCCATAGGAGCCCGCGGCGAGCGCGCCGTCCCAGCACGCGTGTTGCGTGGGGCGCTTCCAGCGAAGGTCGCCGACCGGGGGCGCGGCGTAGGGGATGCCCTTGTAGACCCAGGTCTTGCCGGCCTTCTTGCCCTGGACAGCGCCGGCCTCGGTGAGCACGACGCCGGGCGCGGGCGCGACGCTGGAGGGGCAGCGACCTCCGCCCCCCGCGCCGCCCGCGCCGCCGGTGCCGGTGGTGGTCGAGGTGGAAGTGCCGCCTCCTCCGCCGGTGGGGTTGACTTCGGTGCCGCCGCAGCCGAGCGCGACGAGGGCGCCGGTGAGGAAGAGGAGGGAGAGGCCGTGGGCTCGCATACGCTGACCATAGCGCAGCTTTCGGGCCGGCTGGATCGGCTCGATGCGTCATTTCTCGGAGGAGCCGACCGATCGTGCGGAAGCGACAACCCGTCTCACGACATCCTCGCGCCCCTGCGCCTTCTTTCTGTTCTTTTTCAAGCCGATCGGTGCTCTAGATTGCTGGACGAGGATCGAATCCGATGACCCCTCACGTCCCCGTGTCGCGCTGGTTCTTGCTCCTCGTCGCGTCGATGTGCACCTGCCAGGGCGGCTCATCCGAGACGGATGCGGCGGGCGAGCGCACCGCCGTGGCCAGGCAACCTTTGATCGCCGGGGCGGGCAGCGTCGGCGATTGCAGCGGGAACCCCGCGCGCTGCGCGGCGCCTTTCCTGGACGGCGGTTCTTATCACAGCATCGCGCTGCGCTCGGACGGGACCGTCTGGACCTGGGGGGACAATACCTCGGGTCAGCTCGGGGATGGCACGAACGTCAACAAGCACACCCCGACCGAGGTGAACGGACTGAGCGGCGTTGCCGCCGTCGCGGCGGGCTCCTCTCATAGCCTGGTGCTGAAATCGGACGGCACCGTCTGGGCCTTCGGCAGCAACGAATCTGGCAACCTGGGCGATGGCACGACCACGTTCCGCGAGACGCCCGTGCAGGCGATCGGGCTCGCCGGCGTCGTCGCGATCGCCGCGGGCGCGAGCCATGGTGTGGCTCTCCTCCCGGTCGGGACGATCCGCGCCTGGGGGCACAACGAATGGGGCCAGGTCGGAGACGATACGACCATCGACCGGCTGGCGCCGGTGCCGATCGACGGGCTGAGCGGCGTCACGGCGATCGCGGCGGGCGCCCTCCACACAGCCGCGTTGACGGCAGACGGTGCCGTGTGGACCTGGGGAAGGAACAGCGAGGGTGTGCTCGGCGACGGAACGTACGATGATCGCCACGCGCCCGGGAAGGTGATCGGGTTGGGCGACATCACCATGATCACCGCGGGCCTTGCGTTCAACGTCGCGCTCGCGTCGGACGGCACGCTCTGGGCCTGGGGAGCCGGCGGAGGGGGCCAGCTCGGGACTGGGGTGCTGAAGAGTGAGCTCACGCCCGTACCGGTGATCGGGTTGAATGATGTCATCGCGGTCTCGGCGGGCGGGGAGCATGTCGTCGCCCTGAAGGCCGACGGGACAGTGTGGACCTGGGGAGCGAACGAGCACGGTCAGCTCGGCAACGGCACCACGACGCCGGTCGCGCTGCCCGCCCAGGTGAGCGGGCTGAGCAACATCGTCGCGGTGGCCACGGCCCACACGAGCTCTTTCGCGGTGCAATCGGACGGGACGATCTGGGCCTGGGGGAACAACCACAATGGCATGCTCGGGGAGTACACGATCCCGATCCACGTCGTGCCTTTTCAGGTGCCAGGGTTCAACCTCACCACAGCGTGCGCCCCGTCCATGCCCTCGTGTGATCCGGCCTCGGGTACATGCGTATCCGGGGGCATGATCGTCTGTCCGCCGCCGGGAGAATGCGAGCTCGGCACAGGCTGCGACCCTGCCACGGGGATGTGCGGGACCCAGGCAAAGCCGGAGGGCACCCCCTGCTCGATGGGCCTGTGCGCGGGCGGCGTGTGCACGAGCGTGGGCACGAGCGCGTCGAGCGCGAGCACGTCGAGCGCGAGCATGTCGAGCGCGAGCACGTCGAGCGCGAGCACGTCGAGCGCCGGTGGTGCCGGGGGCTCTTCCGGGGGTGATTATCCGCTGCTCTACGGTCGAGGCGACTGCTCCTGCGATACCGCCGGTGGCGGCCCATCCGATCTTCGCCTCGGCCTCGGGTGGCTCGCGCTCCTCCTGGCTCGGCGTCGATCCAGGCGCGTTGCGTGAGGAGGGTTTGGGGTTGAACGACGGGCCGATTCGGCGGCGGTGCGCTACCAGTCGTTGAACAGCGAGACCAGGGGTGGGTCGAAGCGGATCTCTTCGGCGTCGGCGGAGCGCTGATATCCCGTGACGATCGCCGGTGTGAGATCGCGCAGCGCGGCGGTGCCCTGGCGGGAGATCGCGTTGCCGGTGAGCGTGAGGCGGTCGAGGTGGGCGAAGCGGGGGAAGCAGTCGCGGAGCCGGATGGCGCCTCGGTCGCCGAGCACGCCGTGCGAGAGGTCGAGCGTCGAGAGACCCGGGAGCAAAGCGCTGTCGGCAAGCTCGTCGATCAGCGCGTCGCCGAGGTCGCTGACGAGCGTGAGGTGTCGGAGCGCCGGGAGCCCCGCGCTGCGGAGGAGAGGCGCGAGGTCGCTCGCCGTGGCGCCCCAGAGGTGCTCGAACGGCCCGAGCCAGAGCTCCAGGTGGGAGAGCGCGGGGAAGGTGCCTCGCCCCAGCGTCGCGATGACGCGGGGATCGAGGGCGTCGGCGCGCAGGATGAGGCGGCGAAGGCGGGGCGCGATGATCGGCGCGGCCTCGTCAACGTCGATGTCGCTCGCCTGGACGATGAGCTCTTCGAGGGTGGGCAGCGCGTTCAGGAGGCGGTCCGCGCCGGGGACCGCGAGGCGCCACGAGGAGCCGTCTCGATCGAGATCGTCGGGCACGTCGCTGCCGCGCGCGAAATCGGGGAAGGTGATCGCTCCGAGGGCGAGGCGCCCGAGCGCCGGGCGGCGGGCGACGAGGACGTCGAGCACCGGGCCCATGTCGCCGTGGTGGACCCTCGACGTGGTGACCAGGAGCGCATCGCACGGGCGGCTGGCCCGCGCATCGAGCCAGGCGGCGAGCTCCGCGGCGCAGGCGGCGGGATCGACGTCATGGGATGTCGCGACACCCGCGCGGCGACACTCCAGGGTCAGGTGAAGCTCGCCGCAGAGGCTGTCATCGACATAGACGAGGTGGTCGTTCACGTGGGCGCCGCGAGGGTACCGGCCATCGGGTGGATAGGGCAAGGGTGCGGGCTCCACCGCGGTCGCCAGTCCCGGCGCACACCCCGCCTCGCTGGGTGGCGTCAGGAGAGGACATGTGAGAACGCTGGATTCCACGCTCGGTCGTCTGCCTCATTCGAGGAACTCGAGGATCCGGCGGTTGACTTGCGCGGCGCGCGCCACGAAGAAGTCGTGCCCTGTGCCGGCCACGAGCTCTGTCTGGATTTGCGGGGAGAGGGCGGCGACGCGTGGCAAGTGCAGATCGGCGCGGAAGATCACCTCCCGATCGCCGGCCATCAGCAGCGTTGGCACGCGAAGGCTCTTCCACTGGGCGTCGGTCAAGGGGATCGGCGGCACCATGGGCCGTGGCCTGAAGCAGCGCTGGGCGAGCCAGCCATCGTCCGTCATCTCGTCGAGGCGCGCCTTCGCCTCTTCGTCGACGTCGTCCGTCGTGCGGATCCAGCCCATGAAGCTGTCCATGAAGAACCGCGCCGGGATCATGCACAGGACGGCGCGCCAGATGAACCCCCAGGGGATGGGGGCCAGCGTGCCCGCCGGGGCGAGGAGGACCAGCCTGCGCACGCGCGCCGGAAATCGGAGGGCAAAATGCGTGGAAATCCAGCCGCCGTAGGACAACCCGAGCAGGTTGACGGGGCCATCGAGCCCGAGCCCCGCGCACAGCTCGTCGAGCCAGGTCGTGAAATCGTCCGCGCTCTTCACCGGGCGCGTCTCCACGCTGCGGCCGTTGTCGTGAATATTGTCGATGGCATACGTCGTGTAGCTTCGCGAGAGCGCCTCGACGTTCATCGAGAACGAGAGCGCGGGCGAGGCGATGCCGGGGAGCATGAGCAGAGGCGGAGCGCCCGAAGGCCCGCTCACCCGGACGAACGTGGCGCCGAACGATGTCTCCACGACGCGCTCCGCGGAAGGCAAGGGCCAGGCAGCGGCGCGCAGCGCGTACCGCTCGAGGTAGCGCTGCTTTGCGCTCTCGGAACGAAACGGGTGATGAGGAGGAAGCGTCATAAAATATCCTCGAGACATGGCCGGAGCGACCGTTCACGCGGCCAAGAGCGCCCCCGCCTCGATCCCGTCCTTCACGAGCCGCTCCGCGCGATGCCACAGCGCAACCAGCACCTCTCGAAACTGCGGCGAACGTATGGAGCTTTCGCGGGTCCACGGGAGAGAAGGTCCCGCCGGGGACAGGAGCAGCTCCGTCGCCGACATGACGATGTTGGCGGAGGGATCGAAGTGCGAGGCGGCGAAATCGAGCAGCGTCGGCGGCACGCGGGTCGCTTCGCGCTTCAACGCATCTCCGGAGCAGGTGGATGATCCGTAGAGGCAATAGTGCCGATCGAACGCGGCCATTCCAGAGTTCACGGCCGCACCGAGCGAGAAGTCTTCGACTCCGCGGCCCGCAGGTCGCCGGCAGATGTGGAGCTGGCTCGGCAATCCTGCGGCCACGACGTGCACGATCACGACCGCCGAATGCCAGGCGCTGCCCCCGATCACGAGCTCCGCGGGGAGCCCGTGGATCGACCCGCGACAGACGTATTGCGGCCGGAGCGCGCCATCCTGGCTCGGCGTCGGCGGCGAGAGCCCCAGCGCCTCCGACGCCTGCCGTAACCCATTGACACAATCGTCTCGCAGCTCGTCGCGCGCCATGCGCTCACGCCACCATCGACGGACGTTCAGACCGATCGCGACGACCACGATCAGGAACGTCAGGTATACAATCAAGTCTCTCATGCTCGGACGATCCTCATGGTGGTCTCTCGTGTGGAGCGCTGGAGCACGGCGGCGGTTTCCAGCTACTGCTTCTTGCGCTTCTCGAAGCTCTGGGGTCGTGACATCAACGCCCGGAGCTCGAGGATGTTCGTCGGCTGCCCGGCGCCGCAGCAACAGGGGAAGGTCTTTCCCTCACGAGCCGCGGCGGCGAGCAGCCGCCACTCTTTCACCCTGGAAGCTCGCGGTGGCCGGAACCCGAGGCCCATCTCCTTGACTTCATCGCTGCCACAGGTCGGGCATCGAGGCGCGACATCGCCCCGCGCGCTCGGCTCGAGATCCGAGGACAGCCGGCGCTTGAACGTCTTTCGACACGCGAAGCAAGCAAACAGCGGTTTGTATTCGAACCACGCGTAGCGGCACAGCCAGTGCGACCCGCAAGGACAACAAGGATGGCCTCTCTTCAGCGGCATTTCCTCTCCTCGGCGCGCACCCCTGCGGGTTTCTCTTCCGGGCGCCTCCCCGCGGGGGGTGGGCCGTCAGCCTTGCCCATCTGCTGCCGCGCTGTCGGCGCGGTCAGCAGCATGGACGGGGTCGGCGGCGTCACTTGAGCACATCGGCGGCGCTCGTTGCTCCGAAGACGTTGTCGATCCATCGGTCAAGGATATCCGGATCCATACTCGCCTCTATGCGAGCCTGCTCATCCGCGGCGAGTGCGATTCCTGCGCGCGAGAGGAGGCGGAGAAGCGTTTCTCGCCTGGTCTCGATCTTACCCTCGTTCTTACCCTCTGCGCGCTGCGCCGCTCCATATTCGCGCGCCTGCTGGATTTCGTCGATCACCCTGCGATACGCGTCGCGCTCGGCCGCGCTGAAGGTGGATTCGTTGGCGAGCTCCACAGCTTCCCGGTAGGGCCCGGGTGGCAGGTCGGCCGGCACCTCGGTGAGCTCCGGCGCATGCACGAAGAGCCAGGCCCAGAGGTCGGCTCCCGGGGTCTGCGGCCGCGCCCTGTTCAGCTTGGGCAGCTCGAGGAACGCATACTGCACCTGCAGGAGACCGCGATGACCCGAGGTCTCCTCCCGCGTGCTCCAGCGGCTCAGCATCGGAACGCGCGGGAGGTTATTCTTGTCTTGCTCCCCATCCGGCCATAGGACGAAATCACAGATGGAGACGGCCACCACATCGGCCAGCTTGGTGAATGGCTCTCCGGCCTTGAGCTGATCCGCGTACGCTTTGGATGCGTTGTACACCACGCGGTTGACAAAGCCCGGGACATGCAAGAGCTGCATCTCGACGACAAAGGTGGTGCCCGCCCGATCCTTGCAGCGGACGTCGAGGATGGAAAGCTTGGCACCGACGACGAGGGGGAGCTGCTCGCTCGGGAGGTACTCGATGGCCTCGATGGCCCGGTCGTCTCGGCGGTCGAGCAGATCGTTGAGCAGACCGCGGAGCAAGTCCGGGTGCTTGGCGAAGATGCGCCGGAAAACGAAGTCGTTCTTGAGATCGGCGAAGACCACGACCTACCCTACCGAGAGGGAGCGCAGGACGCAACCTGGAGAGGATGCGGGCACCCCCAATCGTGCCGGCAAGGATGCCCGCAGGCTGGGGCTCCGCGTGGGCAGGGCGTGCAGCGCCGTCTGTTGCGACGGCTTAGCAGCCCGTTGATTTTCTGTTCCGCGCCCCGAATCGTCGGTCGGGACCGCTCAAAATACCGCAGTATTCCTCGCGGTCCCTCCCTAGCTTCGTGGCGCTCACGACGTAAATCAACCGGCTGCTAGGGAGGAGCCGCGAGCCGTACATCGTACGGTGAGCGGCTCTGACCGACGCATCGGGCCGCGCAGCAGCCTGGGGAGCATCCTCTTCAGTTTCCGACGATGCCGAGCCACACCGTCTGCCGCCCGTTCAGCTTGGAGCGGACGAGGAAGCTCTCGGTGTTGCTCTTGCCGGCGCTGTTCACGGTGATCGTGGCGTGCAGCGTCTGCCCGTTCTGCCCGCTCGACGCGTCGAGGGAGATGTCGAGGTGCGGCTGCCCGCCGAAGAGCGTCGCCAGATCGTCGACCTGCACGTCCCACGGGCCGCCGGTGTCGCCGTCGCTGAAGAGCTGGATGTCGACGACCTTGGTCGACCCGACCGGGATCGTCACGCCCTTGACGTTGACCGTCTGGCCGAAGATGTTGGCCTTTACCGTGTCTTTCAGGACCGGCACGGAGTTGAAGTACACCTCGCCGGCGGGGGCGGGCTGGCACGGGTCATGGCCCGCCTTGGCGGCCTTGTTCGACCAGCTCCGCTGCACCACGTAGTCGGGCAGCTCGGGGAAGGTGGTGAACGAGCTGTCGAACTGGGCGCACATGTCGCCCGTCTCGCCGCCGCCGATGAGGCGCATCCAGAAGATGTGGTTGTTGTCGATCTGCGCGTAGGCCGGGTTCACCATCGGGTAGGGATCGGTCGCGGCCTCGACGAGCTCGTGGCTGATCGGGCCCGTCACCGCGTCGACGCCGGTGAGCCCGCCGAAATTCGAGCAGCGGGGGATGACGGCGTACGCCACGTTCTTGCCGCCGTGGTTCGCGTCGAGCGCCACGTTGCTGTGGTAGCCGCCGAAGTCGACGCAGCTCTTGGCGGAGCCGGCGCCGCTGCCGTCGGTGATCGTCGTGGTCGACGGGTAGTGCAGGACGTAGATCACGTCGGCCGGGGCGGGCCCGAAGGTCATGTCGTCCGCGTTGAGCTTGCCGGTGAGCCAGGTCTGGATGTCGCCGTCGCTGAGGAGGTTCGGCGCGTCCTCCATCAGCTCGAGGGGCGCGGTCGCGGTGCCGGCGCCGACGCCGTACTCGCTGGTGGTCGCCTTCCAGTACTCCGTCGCCCCGATCTTGGCGTCGAAGTCCTTGAGCTTGGTCTTGATGTCGGCGTCGTCGTTCTGGAAGAAGACGGGGACGAACACCGGCGCGTGGAGCACCGGCCCGCCGAAGCTCACCACCGTGGGCGGCGGCCCGTGGGGCGCGGGGTACATGTCGCTCGGCTCGCCGATGTCGGGGCCCGAGCCGCCCATGCCGCCGGCGCCGGTCGTGGTGGTCGTGGTGGTCGCCGTCGTGCTCGCCGCGCCGCCTTCGCCGCCGGCGCCGGTCGTGGTGGTCGTGGTGGAGCCGGACGTGGTGCCGCTCGCGCCCGTCGCCTCGGTGACACCGCCGCAGGCGGCGCCGAGACCGGCAGTCAGGGTAAACAGACCGACAAAAGCAACACGTGAGATGGGCATCGTCAGCGCTCCTCGAAGGTGGCGAAGGTGGGGAACCGTGGCGCGGGCCCAAGCAAGAAGCAATCCCAATCTGGCTCCATCGAGAGCAGATGATTATCGGGAGAACGGATGAATCGGGCGACCCGTCACGGCCGCCGTGCATCGGTTGACGGATCCGTGCTGTCACCGTGCGTGCGCGCACACCCTCGGTCGCGAGAGAACGGATTGTTGCAGTGGGGATAAAGCCCGCGATCGCGGGGCTCAGCCCGGTTGATCGACGAGCGGGAGGCGGCGCGCGGCGGGCTCGTTCGCGAGGGGCACGAGGTCGTAGCTTTCAGGATCGAAAGCCCTCGTCCGGCGGGCAAACTCGGTGGTGAGCCCGGGCCAGAGGGTGGTGTTCTTGCCGGAGCGTGTCAGATACCAGCTCTTGCAGCCGGAGGACCAGACCGTCTTTTCGAGGCGACGCTGGATTTCTTCATTGTAGCGAGACTGCGCCTCGGGCCGCACGTCGACGAGCTTGAGGGCGCGATCGCGCATGGTCTTGATCGCCGAGAGGGCATAGGCGATCTGGGCCTCGATCATGAGGACCATGGAGGTGTGCCCGAGGCCGGTGTTGGGCCCAACGATCAAGAAGAGGTTGGGGAAGCCCGCCACCGTGGAGCCGAGATAGGCCTCGGGCCCGTCTCGCCACACGGCGTTGAGGTCTCTCCCGCCCCGGCCCGCGATGCCGAAGGGCGCCGCCGCCTCGGACGCGTGAAAGCCGGTGGCGTAAATGAGCACGTCGAAGCCCCGCTCGTGTCCATCGCGCGTCCTGATGCCCCGCGGGGTGATGGCCTCGATCCCGTCGGTGCACAAGTCGACGTTGGGGCGCTGGAGGGCAGGATAATAATCGTTGGTCGGGAGGATACGCTTGCAGCCGAGGTGGTAATCCGGCCGGAGCTTCTTCCGCAACACCGGGTCGCGCACCTGCTTTTTGAGGTACTGGAGCACGAGCGGCTCGAGCATTTCGAGGACCTTGGGCTGCCGGGTGAAGGCGAGGCCGAAGAGCTCACGGCGCGCGAAGATCTTGGCGCGCTCGAGGTCGAGGAGGAGCGGATGGCGGCGGAATCGGGCCTTTTGCTCCTCGGTGAAGGGGAAGTCGTCCTTGGGGAGGATCCACGGCGCGCTGCGCTGGAAGACGACGAGCTCGCCGACCCGCGGGGCGATCGCCGGGACGATCTGGACGGCGCTCGCCCCCGTGCCGATGAGGCCCACGCGCTTGCCTTCGAGGGGATACGCGTCGTCCCACCCGGCCGAGTGGAAGGTCTTTCCCGCGAAGGTGTCGCGCCCCGGGATGTCGGGGAGCGCGGGGCGGGAGAGGCCGCCGGTGCCGGAGACGACGACGCGCGCCTCGAAGGTCTCGCCGCTCTTGGTGCGGACCGTCCAGAGGCCCGTCGCCTCGTCGAAGGAGGCGCCCGTGGCCTCGGTGTGGAAGCGGATGTGAGGGAGGAGGCCGTATTTTTGTGCGCAGCGCTCGAGGTACGCGAGGATCTCCTTCTGGGTGCCGAAGGCGCGCGACCAGTCGGGGCTCTTCTCGAACGAGAAGGAGTAGAGGTGCGACTCGACATCGCATGCCGCGCCCGGGTAGTGGTTCGCGCGCCAGGTGCCGCCGACGCCCGCGTCCCGCTCGAGGATCACGAAGTCGTCGATGCCGGCCTGCTTGAGGCGGATGCCCATGCCGAGGCCCGCGAAGCCGGTGCCGATGATCAGGATGCGCTGGTTCACGGGGAGGGAGGGTAGGGGTCTATTGAACGAAAGTCAATGGGGGCGAGGGGCGCCGCGCCGCTACTTCGTCTCCCGGTCGAAATAGTCCACGGCCTCTTCGCTCCGGAAGATCAGCCGCAGGTCGCGCTTGCCCTCCTCGCCGACCGCGACGCCCACCTTGTTCGAGTCCGGATATTCGCAGATCTCGTGTCGCTCCCGGGTGCTCAGCGCGAGATAGCGCAGCTCCGCCGCGCCCGTGTTGACGATCTGGTGGGCCACGTCGCGCTTGCCCGGCGGGCAGGCGATGACATCGCCCGCGCGCAGCGGGTACTCCTGATCACCGAACCGCAAGAGACCTGTCCCTTCGAGGACGAAGAACATCTCCTCGTTGACATGGTGATTGTGGAAGGGGCACACCTTCTTGCCCGGCCCGACGACGGTGAGGCTGTAGCCGAGCTTCTGCGCGCCGATCCGGCCGCTGATGTCGGCATATTGCCCCTTGAAGGGGCCGTCTTCGTGGGAGAGAAAGGTCAGCTCGTCGAGGTTGATCACGGGTTTCATCGGGGCGCTCTCGTCTCCGTTCAAACGGGTTCGTGACAGGAAAGGTGGGCTCGTATCGCGGCGCTCAGGCCCTCGTGGTAGACCTCGGCGCCTTCTTGACGCGCTCGAGCCCGAGGAAGCGCGCGAGCGCGTCGAGCGCAGGGGCGACCCGGTGGCCGCGCGCGACGGCGCTGCTCATCACCTCCAGGGTCTTCGCCGGGCGATCGGCCTTCGGGTCGACATGGCCGACGATGGCGCTCCCCGCGAGGATCGGCAATGCATAGTAGCCGCGCATGCGCTTCTCCGGCTTGGTGTACACCTCCCAGGTGTAATCGAAGCCCCAGAGGGACGAGGCGAGACGTCGGTCGTAAATCAAGGGGTCGAGCGGGGCGAGCAGGAGAGGTGTGCTGTCTCCGGCGGGTGATCGCTGGATGTCTTCGAGCAAGGGGAGATCGCTCCGCAGGATATGGAGCGTCGGGCACCCTTCGACCTCGATGGGCTGCACGTCACCGGCGACGAGGGGGAGCTCACCGCGCTTGAGCGCGACGAGGCGGCGCTGGCGGAGCTTGACGAGGACGAGCCAGCGGGCGGTCTCCTCGTCGTCCACCTCCGGCGCGGCGAGCAAGCTCGGCGGGAGGACGCGCTCGGGCAAGTCGTAGACGCGCCGGAAATTGCGGCGCGCGGTGATGAGCACGCGCCCGTGGACGAAGAGGATCTCCAGGATGTTTTTGACGAGGCGCCCCGGCGTGCCCCACCCCGTGGGCGAGCGCCCCTCGTGCTCGATGTCGTCGGAGGTGAGGGGGCCGCGCGCGGCGATCTCGGCGAGGATGCGCCTGGCGAGCGCCTCGTGGGCCGGCGAGAGCTTCTTGCCATAGGTGCCGCCGCGCAGCGTGCGGCGGCGGATGCGCGCCGCGAGGAAGGGCCAGGACGCGGCGGGCCAGGCGACGAGCACCGCGGTCGAGCCCGGCAGGTAGTGCTCGTAGGCGGGGCGCTCGGGGGCGTGCATCCACGCGTGGAGCGCGCCTTCGCGGTAGCCGGAGACGCGATTGCGGAGGATGTGCTCGTGCATCCGGCCCGTGACGTTGATCGGGTCGATCTGGACGTAGGCGAGGTGCGCGAGAGCCGTGCCGAGATCGACCGCGGGGCTCTCGAGCAAGAGGGCGCGGCGCTGGAAGCGGCGGGCCTGGTCAGGGGTGAGGGAGAGCGGGCGCACGAGGAGGAGGGGGTGATCGCACGGCGCGGGTCGATTGGCGAGCCCTTCGTCGGGGAGCGCCGAAGCGCTGGACGGGCTTGGTCGAGCAACGGGGCGGCGCTATCGCGCGAGCGCCTCCGGATGACGGGTGAGCTGGACCGCCGCCTTGAGCAACAATCGCCCGGCATTGGAGTAAAGGCGTTTTACGATCGCGAAGTCCCAGCGCGCCGGGACCTCGGCGTCTCCTCCTCTGCCCATCCAGGGATATTCGACGTTATCGGGACGGCGACCGTTGTCGTCGACCTGGGGATGCAACAGATCGATCTCGCGGCAAAGCTGCCGAATCGAAGTGAGATCGGGGCGCTCCGTGAACCCGATCCGCCGCCAGTGCTCGCCGATGATCCGCGGCAATACCTTGTCGACGACATTGTGCCGACCGCGGAGGTCGTCGAGCGCGGCCACCGGGAGCCACAGATAGGTCTTGCACAGCTTCTCCAGCCACATTTGAAGATAATGGAGCCGGTGACTGCTCGGTAACTTCGAGAGCGCGAGCGCCTCGTAGGCCTGTAAATCGGACGCGGCTTGCGCCGCGAACGCATCGCTCCAGGTTGTCATGACTCACCCGGCCGGATAGAGCGTGCGTCCGAGACGCCAGCCCACCGGGAGCGCCAGGGTCCCCGCGTTGATCCGCTCGAGCTCGGCTTCGGTCACCTCGATGATCACCGAGGGGTACGGGACCCGCGGCGGATCGGCGGTGAAGGCGATGGGGAGGACCCCTGACGGCGAGGTCATCGGGTTCACCTCGAGGAGCTTCACCGGCTCGCGCGCGTCTTCTTCTCGCTCGGCGAGGAGGCGGATCACCCGGCTGATGGCCGGCTCGATCACCCGGTGGGCCTCCGCCAGCATTCTGGCGATGTCGTCTTTGTCGAGCATCGTGCGCTCCATTCGAATATTCATAGCACCACGCTGCGTGGCAGTCAGCCGGTCCCGCGCGCCTGCGCGACCGGACCTTCGAAGACGGCTCCATCCGAGCCGGCAGAGGGACCTGGGCCGGGCAGCGCCCCATGCAGCGCCGCCCGGCCCGATCCTCACCCGGCCGCCCTTCTCAGTACGGCAGCTCCTCGATCGGCTCCCCCTTCGGCGGCGGGAGCACGCCCTGCGCCGCGTCCATTCGCAGCGTCCGCTCCTCTTCCGGGATCGCCCCGCCGCCCGCGCCCCGGCGCGCCGGCATCACCAGCACGTCGCGCGCGTGCACCTCGGTCTTGTAGCGCTTCACGCCGTCCTTCTCGAAGCTCGAGGTCCGGATGGCCCCCTCGATCACCACGCCCGTCCCCTTGGTGAGGAACTTCGACAGCCCCTCCGCCCGCGGGCCCCACACCACCACGGTGTGCCACTCCGTCCGCTCCTGGGTCTCCTTGTTGCGGTCCTGGTACGTCTCGTTGGTGGCGAGGCGCAGGCTCAGCACGGCGGTCCCGCCCTGCGTGTAGCGCAGCTCCGGGGTAGAGCCGAGGTTGCCACAGAGGATCACCCGATTCAGTCCATCGCTCATTGGTCCATCTCCGTATACGTTGTATCGTGTCGTTGGGTCGTCTTGGTTGTCTGGGTGGCCTTGCGCCGGTGAGGGCGCTTGGCCTTGGGGATGCTTGGTCCGCTCCCTCGCGGTCGCGGTTGTGTGGTTGCCGGCTCGTTGTATCGTCTTGGTTGTCTGGGTGGCCTTGCGCCGGTGAGGGCGCTTGGCCTTGGGAATGCTTGGTCCGCTCCCTTGCGGTCGCGGTTGTGTGGTTGCCGGCTTGGGGCGTTATCGCCCTGGTGTTCGGGTCAGGCGGCCTCGGCGAGATCGGCCTTTCCGCCGGTGGGGCGGGAGACGGGCAGGGCGGCCTCCACGGCGGCGCGGAGGGCGTTGGCCAGGGAGGCCTTGGCGAGCACCGCCTCGCGGGCGCGCTCGCGGCCGTGGCCGAGGTGCTCGCCGTTGAAGGACAGGTGGGCGCCGCTCTTCTCGATCACGCCCAGCATCACGCCGTAGTCGACGAGGTCGGCGGCGGAGTCGATGCCCTGGCCCCAGCGGATGTCGAACTCCGCCTCGCGGAAGGGGCGAGCGCACTTGTTCTTCACGACCTTCACCCGGGTGCGCGAGCCGACGGACTCGTCGCTCACCTTCACGGGGCCGATCCGGCGCACGTCGAGGCGCACGCTCGCGTAGAACTTGAGCGCGTTGCCGCCGGTGGTCGTCTCGGGGTTGCCGAAGGTGACGCCGATCTTCTGGCGGAGCTGGTTGATGAAGACCAGCGTCGTCTCGGTCTTGTGGGCGATGCTGGTGAGCTTGCGCAGGGCCTGGCTCATCAGGCGCGCTTGCAGGCCCATGTGGGCGTCGCCCATCTCCCCGTCGATCTCGGCCTTGGGGGCGAGGGCGGCGACGGAGTCGATCACCACCATGTCGACGGCGCCGGAGCGGGTGAGCATCTCGGCGATGTCGAGGGCCTGCTCGCCGCTGTCGGGCTGGGAGACGAGCAGGCGATCGATGTCGACGCCGATGGTGCGGGCGTAGGCGACGTCGAAGGCATGCTCGGCGTCGATGAAGGCCGCGACCCCGCCCTGGCGCTGGATCTCGCGCATGGCGTGGAGGGCCAGGGTGGTCTTGCCGCTCGACTCGGGGCCGTAGATCTCGATGATCCGGCCGCGCGGGTAGCCGCCGACGCCGAGCGCGTCGTTCAGGGCCATCGAGCCCGTGGGCACCACGTGGAGGTCGTTCTGGCCCTCCTCGTCGCCGAGGGACATGATCGCCCCCTTGCCGAACTGCTTCTCGATCGAGCCGACGACGGTCTTGACGGTGCGGAGCTTCTCGACGATTTCGGTCATCATGGCACATTCTCCAATTCGATGTTGCGCGCCTCCCGGAAGGCGCAGGTCAGGTGTCGAAGGCGCGCGGAGAGCGCGCCCCACGGCCTCCGGGGGCCGTGAAATCATGGTGTCTTTCAGACTGGTGAATTGCTCAACCGAGATCTGGTCAGACTGGCACCAGGTCGGCAGATCGGCGATCACGCGGCCGGGAGCGGCGTTTGTTCGGGGCGGCCTGCTCGAGCAAGCGGGGCCTGGATGGCCTCGGCGACGTGCAAGGCGCGGACGGCGGCGCTTCCTTCGAGGTCGGCGATGGTCCGGGCGACGCGGAGCACTTTCCCATAAGCCCGCGCGGACAGGCCGAGGCGCTCCACGGCGGCGGCGAGCAAGCGGGCGCCCTCGGCGTCGGGGCGGGCGATGCGCTCGACCTCCCGCGGGGAGAGGGCGGCGTTGGTGGACGCCCGCACCTCGTGCTTGCTGCGATCGAGCTGGATCTGCCGGGCCTCGCACACCCGGGCGCGCACCGCGGCGGAGGGCTCGCCGCGCTCGCCTCCTTGCAGGTGGGCGATGTCGACCGGGGGGAGCACGATGTGGAGATCGATCCGGTCGAGCAAGGGGCCGCTCAGCCGCGCCCGGTACTGGCGGACGCGCTCGGCGTTGCAGACGCAGCGGCGGGAGCGCTCGCCGGCGAAGCCGCAGGGGCAGGGGTTGACGGCCGCGACGAGGAGCGGGAGCGCGGGGAAGGTGGCGCGGGCCCGGGCGCGGCAGATGGTGATATGCCCGTCTTCGAGCGGCTGACGCAGCGACTCCAGCACTTGCCGCTTGAACTCCAGCAGCTCGTCGAGGAACAGGCATCCATGGTGGGCGAGGGAGATCTCGCCCGGCCGCACCGGATCGCCCCCGCCGACGAGGCCCGCCGCGCTCACCGTGTGGTGGGGCGCGCGAAAAGGCCTCTCGGCGATCAGGCCTTGATCGGCGCGGAGCAGGCCGGCCACCGAGTGAATGGCCGTGATCGCGAGCGCCTCCTCGAGGCCGAGCGGAGGCATGATGGTCGGCAAACGCCGGGCGAGCATGGTTTTGCCGCTCCCGGGCGGCCCCATCATCAGGAGGTTGTGCCCGCCTGCGGCGGCGATCTCCAGGGCGCGCCGCGCCGCGTGCTGGCCTCGCACGTCCGCGAGATCGACCCCGCCCGGGCCGGGGATGGGGCGAAACACCGGCGGATCGCCCGGCCCTGCGAGCTCGGAGGTGCCTTTGCAATGCGTGATGAGATCGCCGAGGTGCTCGATCACCCGCACCTCGATCGCCGGCACGCTCGCCGCTTCACGCGCGTTGTCGCGCGGCACGATGGCGCGCTTGATCCCGCGCGCCGCCGCCCCGCGCAGGAGCGGGAGCACGCCGCGCACCGGGCGGATCGCGCCCGTGAGCGAGAGCTCGCCGAAGATCGCGGTGTCCTCGAGCGAGGGCGGAGGCAGCTTGCCGAGCGCGGCCAGCGTGGCCGCGGCGATCGCGAGATCGAGGCTCCCGCCGCTCTTCTTCAGGTCGGCGGGGCCGAGGTTCACGGTCAGCACGTACTCGGCCAGGTTGATCCCGAGCTGCTGGAGCGCCGCCCGCACGCGGACCCGGCTCTCGCGCACGCTGGCCTCGGGGAGGCCGACGAGCTCGAAGAACGCGGGGCCGCGGCCGGAGTCCACCTCGACATGAACCGGGTGGGCATCGAGACCGAGGAGCGCGAAGCTGTGCGATGTGGCTTGCATGACCCCCCTTTTTGCGAGAAGGGTGCCACACCCTCACCCCTTGAAATCATTCAGGATTTTTTCTGAAATCGGGTGGCGCCGCCATGGCGGGCATTTTTTCCCGACAGATATTCAGGCCGCCGCAGGGTCGTTCAGGTCGAGCCCTGCGAGCACCTCGGCGGCGAGCTCGTCGCCGGCCTCGGGGGCGAGGCCCGGCGGCACGTACAGCTCGAGGTGGAGCCCGCCGCGGAAGCCGTAGGCGACGATGCCCGGGATCGGCAGGCCCTCGATGTTGGGGCCGAGCACGCGGATCTGCTCGATGTCGTCGCCGAAGGGGCCGAGGCCCTCGTCGATCTTGCCGACGTTGGTGACGAAGAGGCCGCGGCTCACCGGGAGATCGACGGCGACCCGGTGGACGCCGAAGAGCATGCGCCGGACGAGCGCGTGCGGCGTCGCGCCGGTGAGCAGCATCGGCGTGAGCACGAACGCCGGACCGATGAAGCTCCGGCGGTGGCGCGCGGTGATGTCGGCCACGGCCCTCGCGGCGCTCTCCAGGCTGTGAACGGCGTCGCGCGGGACGAGGGCGGTGAGGATGCTGGAGGTGTTGGCGGCGCTGAGGCGCGGCGAGGCCGCGTAGCGGCGAAGATCCATCGTGTAGAGGACGACCAGCTTGCCGCGCGAGCTGCGGCGCGACGCGGCGCGGGCGAGGGAGGCGATGAGCAGATCGTTGACGCTGATCTTGTGCGGCCGCACGCGCGCCTTGAGCGTGGCGAGATCGGCCGCGGAGATCGTCAAATGGCGGATGCTCGGGCCCTTCTCGGCGGCGGGGTAGGGCCTCTCCCGCTTGCCGGCGGCGAGCACGAAGAGGGGCTGGGCGAGCACCGAGAGGATGTCCTTGGCGAGCACGGGCAAGTGGTAGGCGCGCAGGCGATCGAGCACGGTGTGGAGGCCGCGGCGCGGATCGACCGGGAGCATCGGCGGCAGGCCGTAGAGCGCGGCGCCGAAGACCTGCCCCACGGCGGCCATGCCTGCGCCGTCGACGGCGAGGTGCATCACGCTGAGCAGGAGGCGCGAGCGCCCATCCGGGGCGTTGAAGCTCACCACGCGCAGGGGGCGATCGCGGTCCGGCTGGATCTTGGTGTGCACCCAGCGCAGCGTGGCCGCCTCGAGGTCGTCGGGCGCGTCCACGATATGGACCGCGTCGCTCACGGGCCCGTCGACGCGCGCCCAGCGATCGCGGAAGAGGCCCTTCTGGTAGCGGCAGCCGAACACCGGGAAGGCCTGGATCACGGCCTCCACGGCGCGCTCGAGGTCGGCGCGCGTATAGGCGCGGCGCGCGTCGACCGCGGCGTGGATGCAGAGATCCCCGAAGCGGGGGATGGACCCGTAGAGGCCGACGTCGGCGAGCTCGGCGGCAAGCATGCTCCTTTCTCTCACGGCACTGCCTCGGGGCAAACGACTTCGCGGGGGGCACGCAGCGCTTGCGCCACCGCCTGCGGATTTTGCACGTCGAACGTGGTCTCCAACCCTGGACGATCGGGATCACGGCCGGATCCGGGAGGTGGCACCCGGCTTGCTGAACGGCGAATCAAACCTTCCCTCGAAAGGCTCCGCGCGTCCCGGTCCATCCCGGTGCCTCCGCGGTGATCGTCGCATGGTCGATAACCTGGTGATTGGAATGGCCGGCTCCGGAGGCGATGGCATCGTCTCGGCCGGGCAATCGTTGATCGCGGCCGCCGCCAGCGAGGGCTACCACGCGATCATGACCAAGAGCTTCGGCTCGCAGATCCGCGGCGGCGAGTCGTCCTGCCGCGTGAGGATCGCGAGCAAGCCCGTTTACAGCCCCGGGGGGATGCTCGACGTCGCCGTCGCGCTCAACTGGGACGACTTCATGAAGTTCGGCGCCGAGCTGCCGGTGAGCGGCTCGACGATCGTGATCTACGACGACAAGACCGGCGTGGCTCCGGACAAGCTCCCCCTCGTCGGCGTGACGCCGGCCGAGGTGCTGCCCGTGCCGATCGGCGATCTGTCGAAGCAGGCGACCGGCAGCGATCGCGCGAAGAACACGGTGGTGCTCGGGCTCATGGCCGGCTGGTTCGGCATCGCGCGCGAGGGGATCCTCGGCAACATGCGCCAGAAGCTCGGCAAGAAGGGCGCGGAGCTGCTCGCCGCGAACGAGAAGGCGTTCGCGCTCGGCGAGCGCTACGCGGCCGAGCACCCGCTCAAGCGGCCGATGAACATCGAGCGGCCCGAGAGCCGGCAAGACCACCTGCTCGTCACCGACGGCAACGAGATGTGCGCGGCGGCGGCGATGTTCGCGGGCCTGGATTTCTTCGGCGGCTACCCGATCACGCCCTCGACCGAGATCATGCAGTACCTCTCGAAGGAGATCTGGAAGTACGGCGGCGCCGTGCTCCAGGCCGAGGACGAGATCGCCGGGATCGGCGCCGCGGTCGGCGCCTCCTACGCGGGCAAGAAGTCCATGACCGCGACCTCGGGCCCGGGCCTCTCGCTCAAGAACGAGCTGATGGGCCTCGCCACGATCGCCGAGCTGCCGCTCGTGATCGTCGACGTGCAGCGCGGCGGGCCCTCCACGGGCATCCCGACGAAGGGCGAGCAGTCCGACCTCTTCGCCGCGGTCTTCTCGGCGCACGGCGACGTGATCCGGCCCGTGCTCGCGCCGACCACGGTGGCCGACACCTTCGCGATCACCGTCGAGGCCTTCAACATGGCCGAGCGCTACCAGACGCCGGTGCTCATCCTCTCCGACCAGGAGATCGCGCAGCGCAAGGAGACGGTCGATCCCATCGACACGAAGTCCTTCACGATCGAGGAGCGCCGCCGCCCGACCGAGGCCGAGCTCACCTCGTACGCGCGCTTCCGCTTCACCGACTCGGGGGTGAGCCCGGTAAGCCACCCCGGGATGAAGGGCGGCAACTACCTCGCGGCCGGCATCGAGCACAACGAGCACGGCGACCCGACGGCGAGCGGGACGATGCACGCGAAGATGAACGAGAAGCGCCTGCGCAAGCTCGATCCGCTCAAGCACCGGAAGGACCTCTTCACCGTCGAGGGCGACCTCGACGCGCCCTTCGCGATCGTGAGCTGGGGCTCGACCGCCGGCATCTGCCGCGAGGCGCTCGACCTCGCCCGCGCCGAGGGCCTGCGCACCAAGATGCTCGTGCCGAAGCTCCTCTTCCCGGTCGCCGAGGGCATCTACGACGAGTTCTTCGCCTCGGTGAAGGCGGGCGTCGTGGTCGAGCAGTCGCACCTCGGCCAGCTCTACCGCCTGCTCCGCATGCACGTCGATCTGCCGCGCGGCGTGAAATCCTTCGCGCGGAGCGGCGCCAACCCCTTCATGCCCTCCGAGATCCTCAGCCGGCTCCGGGATCTCGCCCTCTCGCAGCAGCGCAAGCTGGCGAGCGACCTCCAGCCCCAGGAGTGATGGTCCCGATGAACGCCCCGTTATCCGTCCGCTCGATCCCTTTGACCCCCAAGGATTTCAAGAGCGACCTCAAGCCGATCTGGTGCCCCGGCTGCGGCGACTTCGGCGTCCTGCAGGCCATCTACCGATCGCTCTCCGCGATCGCCCGGGCCCCGCACGAGATCGCCTTCGTCTCCGGCATCGGCTGCTCGAGCCGCATTCCCGGGTACACGACCGCCTACGGCTTCAACAGCGTGCACGGGCGCGCGCTGCCCATCGCCCAGGGCATCAAGATCGCCAACCCCGAGCTGCTCGTGCTCTGCGCGGGCGGCGACGGCGACGGCTTCTCGATCGGCGGCGGCCACCTGCCCCACGCGATCCGCCGCAACACCGACATCACGTACATCGTGATGGACAACCAGATCTACGGGCTCACGAAGGGCCAGCTCTCGCCGACCTCGCCGAGGGGCCTGCCCACGGTGACCTCCGTGGGCGGCAGCCTCGAAGATCCGGTGAACCCGCTGCTCTACGTGCTGGCCTACGGCGCGCCGTTCGTGGCGCAGGGGACGCCGGCCGACATGGCGGGGCTCGCGGCGATCATCGAGGAGGGCATCCGCTACCCGGGCTTCGCCTTCATCAACGTGCAGTCGCCCTGCGTGACGTTCGGTCAGGACGACTGGCAGGTGAAGCAGCACAAGGCCGCGATGAAGCCCCTCGCGGGCCTCGGCCACGATCCGAAGGACCGGCTCCGGGCGATGGATCTGGCGCAGGCGTACGGCAAGGAGCTCTACACCGGCGTCTTCTACAAGAACCCCGATCCGCCGGCGACCTACGAGGCCCTGGTGCGCGAGCGGCAGCAGCGGCTCGGCGCGGGCTCGCCGAGGCGCGAGGACGTGCTCAAGGCCTTCATCCAGAAGTGAGGCGACCGACCATGATCACCAAGGGAATCGACTTCGGGACGCTGTCCCTCAAGGACGCGCTCGATCTCGCCGTCCTCGTCGAAGAAGAGGCGATGGATCGCTACGGCGAGCTCGCCGATCAGATGGAGATCCACCGGACTCCCGAGGCGGCGGCCTTCTTCCGCTTCATGGCCCGCAACGAGGCCAAGCACGGCGCCGAGCTGCTCAAGCGCCGCCACCAGCGCTTCGGCGAGGAGCCGCGCGCCGTGACGCGCTCGATGCTCTTCGACGTGGAGGCGCCCGAGTACGACGAGGCCCGGGCCTTCATGAGCGCGCGCGAGGCCATGGCGTCGGCGATGCGCTCGGAGGTCAAGGCCCACGACTTCTTCGCGGCCGCCCTCGTCGAGATCCAGGACGCACAGGTCAAGTCGCTCTTCAGCGAGCTGCGCGACGAGGAGCTCGTCCACCAGCGGCTGATCCAGGAGCAGCTCGACAAGCTGCCGCCGGATCCGGCGCTCCGCACGGAAGATTTCGAGGACGAGCCCGCCCCGCAGTGAGGGGCCTCCCCTCGGCACATACCATCGGACGCGCGCGTGACCTGCCTCGTGCGGCGCGCTCGCACAAGGAGAGCTGATCCATGGGCTCCGCGGCTTGGATCCGCAGGGCGCTCGGCGCCCTCGGGCGAAACCTCTGGCTCGTGATCTTGGTGGTCGCGGCGCTGCTCGTCGCGCGGGTCCGCCTGTGGGCGCCCCTGAAGGCGCAGGCCGTCCGCGTCGACCGGGGGCTCGTCACCCAGGAGGCCTTCGGGCGCGGGACGATCGAGAGCCAGCGCGAGGCCGCGGTGGGCTTCGATCTCACCGGCCGGCTGAGCGAGGTGCTCGTCGAGGAGGGCGCGCGCGTCACCCTCGGCCAGGAGCTCGCGCGGCTCGAGACCAACCAGGCCGCCGCCGATCTGCGCTCCGCCCAGACCGGCATCGCGGCCGCGCGCGCCGCGCTCCAGCGGCTCTCCGCCGACGAGGAGCGGGCCCGCGCCGTGCTCGCCACGGCTGACCGCGAGGCGGCCCGGATCGGCGCCCTCTTCGACACCGGGGCCGTCTCCGCCCAGCAGCGTGACGACGCGGCGGACAAGCTCCGCGTGGCGCGGGCCGATCTCGATCGGGTCCTCGCCCAGCGCTCGGAGGCGACGCGGGGCATCGACGTCGCGGCGGGCGGGGCCGAGCAGCGGCGGGTGGCGATGGTGCGCGCCACGCTGCTCGCCCCCTTCGACGGCGTCGTGACGCGGCGGCTGCGCGAGCCCGGCGACACCGTGAGCGTCGGCTCGACGGTGCTGCGGATCGTCGACACGAGCCGGGTGTACGTGAGCGCCGCGATCGACGAGACGGTGCTCACCCGGCTCGCGCTCGACCAGCGCGCCGCGATCTCGTTCCCGGGCGACGCCGCCTCGATCCCCGGCAAGGTCACGAAGATCCCGTGGGAGGCGGATCGGCCGACCCACGAGCTCATCGTCGAGGTCACCCCGGACAAGCTCGACCGTCGGATCGCGATCGGGCAGCGCGCCGATGTCCGCGTCGAGCTCGCCCGGCGCGAGCAGGCCCTCCGCGTCCCGACCCGTCACGTGCTCCACGACGACGCCGGGCCCTTCGTGTACGTCGATCGCGGCGGGAAGATCGCCGTGGCGCGCCCGGAATTCGGCCTCGGCGGCGCCGACGGCCATCCGGGTGCTCGACGGCCTCGCCGCGGGCGATCTCGTCCTCGGCCCCGCGGGCCCCGGGGCCACGCTCACGGCCGGCCGCCGGTGGGAAGCGCCATGAACCTCGCGATGCGCGACGTGAGGCGGCACCTCGCGCGCTTCGTCGGCACGGCGGCGGGGCTCGGCCTGCTGCTCACCGTCGTCATCGCCATGCAGGGCATCTACGCCGGGATGGTCGACGACGCGACGATCCTCACCCGCGCGATGCGCGCCGATCTCTGGGTCGTGCAGCGCGAGACGCGCGGCCCCTTCGCCGAGGGGTCGCGCATCGATCCGAGCGTCGAGGCCCGCGCCGCCGCGGTGCCCGGCGTCCGCCGCGCGCGGCAGTACACCTACCAGCTCATCCAGCGCGATCACGGGAGCCAGGTCCTGCGCATCGCGCTCGTGGGCCTGAGCTGGCCCGACGATGCCGGCAGCACGCTCGCGCTCGTGCGCGGCCGGAGGCTCGCCCAGCCGCACGGGGAGATGATCGTCGACGCGTCCATGGGGCTCGACATCGGCGAGACCGTGACGCTCGCCGGCGAGCCGTACCGCGTGGTCGGCCTGACGCGCAACGCGCTCACCTCGGGCGGCGACTCGGTGGCCTTCATGTCGATCGCCGACACCCAGCTCGTCGCCCTCGATCAGCCCCCCGAGGCGACGGTCCTCGAGCGGCACCGCGTGATCGAGCGCCTGCGCCGGACGGACCTCGGGCGGAGCCAGCCGTCGCTGGAGGATCTCGCGATCGACCCGCGCTGGCGGGCCCCCGCGATCTCGTCGCCCCCCATCGCCGCGGTGCTGATCGAGGCCGATCCGAGCCGCATCGAAGAGGTCCGCGCCACGCTCCAGCGCTCCGGGGACGTCGCCGTCTACTCGCAGGCCGAGGAGGAGGCGCTGCTCCTCGGCGGCGTCATCGAGCGCGCGAGGATGCAGATCGGCCTGTTCACCGTGATCCTCACGCTCACCGCCGCGGTGGTCGTGATGATGGTCATGTACAACTTCACGCTCGAAAAATCGCACGACCTCGCCGTCCTCAAGCTCATGGGCATGCCCCGCCTCCGCCTCCTCGGCGTGGTGCTCCAGCAGGCGTGGCTGCTCGGCGCGCTGGGCTACGGGGTCGCCTTCACGCTGGGCCAGCTCGCCTACCCGATGTTCCCGCGGCGGGTGCTCATCACCACGGCGATCTACGTGGCCGCGCCGATCGCGACGATGGTCGTGGTGACGCTGGCGAGCGCGCTCGGCCTGAGCCACGTCATCCGCATCGACCCCTCGCGGGCGCTGGAGGGTTGACGATGGATCACGCCGTCCTCGCGCGTGCACTTCGCAAGACCTACGGGTCGGGCACCTCCCTGGTGGTGGCGCTCGACGACGTGAGCCTCACGCTCGAAAAAGGCACGGTCGCGGCCCTGCTCGGGCCGAGCGGCGCCGGGAAATCGACGCTGATCAAGGCGCTCGGGTTCGTGTCGCCCGCCGAGACGGGCGAGGTCTACTTCGAGGGGAAGCTCGTCGTGAAGGACGGCGCCCCGCTCGCCGATCTCTCGTTGCTCCGCCGGCGCCACCTCGGCTTCGTCTTCCAGAAGGCCAACCTCACCTCGTTCCTCACCGCGCGGGAGAACGTGGAGATCGCCTGCGAGCTCGGGGAGAAGCCGGGCGGGAAGCGGCGCGCGCAGGAGCTGCTCGCCTACCTCGACGTGGGCCAGCGGGAGAGCTCGTACCCCGAGATGCTGAGCGGTGGAGAGCAGCAGCGGGTGGCCATCGCGCGGGCGCTCGCCAACGAGCCGTCGCTCCTGCTCGCCGACGAGCCGACGGCCGCGCTCGACAGCGTGCGGAGCCGCATCGTGATGGACCTCTTCCGCAAGATCGCCCACGAGCGCGGCGCGGCCGTGCTCGTCGTGACCCACGATCACCGCGCGCTCGATGTCTTCGACGTGCTCTACGAGATGGAAGACGGACGGATCCGGCCGGCGAAGATCCCTCATGGCTGACGCTCCCGAGCGCGACCGCTCCGACGGCGCCGGTCCTCCGCGTCGCCCGGCTCCGCGCGATCCGCCCCGTTGACAAGATCCCGTGGCCGCATGATCCTTCGGAGATCATGAGCACAGCCGACCCGGTGGCGCGCGCCGCCCTCCTGGCCGCACTCGGCCTCGTGAGCGCCTGCACCGAGGCGCCGGGCGGGCACCGGGGGACGACGACCAGCACCGGGAGCGCCGGCGCGGCCATCGTGAGCGCGCCTCCGCCGCCGAGCAGCCCGGCGCCGCGGCCGAGCCCGAAGCCCCCCCGGGTGCTCGGCCAGCTCGACGCGCGCTTCCTCGCGGCGGCCGTCGAGAAGGCCCCGATCGGCAAGCTCCAGCTCACGCTCGAGCTCTCCGGCGAAGTCCAGGAGATGTCGGTGATCCAGGCCCCCGCGGGGCCGCTCCCGGCGCCGGTGCAGGCCTTGCTCGCGAGCAAGCTCCCCGGCGCCGCGCTCGAGGGGCAGGGGCCGGCCCTGCTCGCCGAGGGGGGACGGGGCCTGGCCCTGCGCGCAAGCGGCCCCGACAAGCGGCCCTGTCGCCTCGTCGCGGGCGAGGACGGCAAGCTCATCGCCCTCACCTGCGAGGTGAAGAAGGACGACCTGCCCGCCCCGGCGAAGGCCGCGATGCTGAAGCTCCTCCCGAAGGCGGAGATCACCTCGGTCGAGAAGAGGACGAACGCCGGCACCAGCTTCCTCGTGCGCGCCACCGCGGCGGGCGCGCAGCACTCCTTCGTCGTCTCGCCCGCGGGCGCGATCACCCGCCACGGGATGATCGTCAACTCGGTGGTCGATCTGCGGCTCCCGCCGTCGCCCGCGCCGCCCTCCGCGGACGCTCGACCGGGGCAGGTGGCGCAGGATTTCGTGGCGCTCGCCGCCAAGGCCAGGGGCGTCGAGAAGATCAAGCTCCACGCCGACGCGACGGGCAAGCTGCTCAAGGTCGCGGTCTACCACCACGACGATCCGCTCATCCCGGAGCTCGTGCGCTTCGCCTCGACGGGCCAGTTCCCCGGGAGCCGGGTGCGCGGCTACGAGACCGAGTACTACGCGGACCGCGGCGAGGTGTTCGAGGCCGACGTGGTGCGGAGCGACAACCGCCCCTGCGAGGTCTCCATGCAGGTCGACAGCACGCTGCTCTACGCCGAGTGCGACATCCGCGAGGACGAGATGCCCGACGCCGTGGCCGCCGCGATCAAGCAGGCCGTGCCCGGCGGCAAGCTCGAAGAGATCGAGCGGCAGAACGAGCCGGAGGCGAGCGTCTTCACCGTGGAGATCACCGCGGGCGGCCTCCTGCACTACGTCCAGCTCGACGCCAAGGGCGCGATCCGCTGGCATGCCGTGCGGCTCCCCGCCGAGGTCGATCTCGGCCTCCCCTGACCGGTCGAGGCGAGTCTCCGCGACGTCCGATCGCGATCAGCGACGGATCCCGAGGTATCCGATCACCATCCGCGACAGCTCGCCGGCGAGGTGCTCGTCGGAGACGGTGGCCTCCGGGCCTCCGGCCTCGAGCGCGTTGCGCTGCTCCAGGGTCGCCGTCACCACGCGCAGGCTCATGTCGATCGCCTCCGCCGGCCGCGGGTGCGCGAGATCGGCGCGGCGCGCGAGCAGCAGGGCGCGCAGGCGCTCCGCGACCACGGCGGCGCTCCTCGCGCGGCGCTCCGCGAAGCCCGGGTCACCGCCGAGCGTCGACGCGAAGGCCAGCATCATGGGCTTGCGCTGGTGGAAGAGCCGCACCGCGAAGCCGATGAAGAGGCGCACGAGCTCCTCCGTGCCCACGTCGGCCCAGCGCGCCGGATCGAGCGCGGCGGCCGCGGTCGACTGCGTCTCCTCGCACGCGCGCTGGTGCAGCGTGCGGAGCAGGGCCGCCTTGTCCGGGAAGCGGGCATAGAAGCTCCCCACCGAGGAGCCGGCCTCGCGCGCCACGGCCGGCACCGTCACCGCCTCGACGCCGTCCCTGCGGATGATCTGCTCCGTCGCGTCGAGCAGCCGCGAGAGCGTGCGCCGGCTCCGGTCTTGCTGCGGCGCGTGGACCCACCCGATCGGCGGAGGCGCCTCCTGGAGGACCGAGGCTGCCGCGGCCGCGCGCTTGCCCGCCATGATCGCCCTCAGTACCCGACGAGGCGCTTGAGGTGGAAGTACGCCGGCGTCGAGCTGCCCTCGTGCTTCGGCTTGCGCGGCCCGTTCATGAGCGGCAGGTACGAGACGCAGCGCTCGCTCGCGTCGCCCGTCAGCGTGGCGAGCGCGGTGCGGTGCCAGATGCGGCCGTCGTGGAAGGTGAGATCGCCGGCCTCGGCCGTGATCGCCAGCTCGTTCTCGTCCGGCCTGTCGTCGAGGAAGTGCGCCTTCTGGGTGAGCATCGACGCGATCGACTGGTTGTGCGTGCAAGGCAGCACGCGCAGGCCACCGACCTCGACCGGCGAGTCGGTGAAGTAGAAGCCCACGTTCAGGTAGCGGCGCGGCTTCTCGAAGTAGAAGAGGTCGCGCAGGCTGTCGGTGTGCCAGCCGAGCCGCTTGTACTTGGCGCCCGGTTCGTTGCGGAAGCGGTTGACCACGAGCCCGTCGCGCTCGTCCTCGCCGATCCGGAAGTCGGGCCCCGCCATCGCCGTGATGGCGCGGAAGCGCTTGTCCTGCAGGAACTCGTGGAGCGCCTCGTTCTGGAGCGACGCGAAGGGGATGCGCTGGACGTACGGCGTCCCGTCGTCGCGCTTGCCGGTGATGAGCGGCACGCCGTTGATCTGCGTGAGCCCCTTCGCGACGATCGCGCGGTCGACCTCGAGCACCTCGTCGTAGAGCGCGCGGGCGCGCTCGCGCGGGAGGAAGCGCTTGAAGCGGATGAAGCCGTAGGTCTCGAAGTAGTCGACCTGCTCGGCCGTCAAACGATCGCCGAGCTCGAAGTCGGGGATGGTGATGACCCGGTTGGCCCGGGGCAGCGGGGGCGACGCAGACGGGGCCGCGGGGGAGGGCGGCGTCGCGGGCTTCGAGGCGGGGTTGGCGGTCACCTGCATGGGCGTTCCTCGGGGAAAGGGCCGGAGGCCGTCGAGAACCAGAACCAGAATCTTCATTCTATTTTTGTCCCCCGGCGTCAAGCGAATCCTCACCGGCCCGCTCCCGCCCCTCGGAGCGGCTATCCTTCGCCCGTGCGCGCCCTCACCCGCCCGCTCGCCCTCGCGCTCCTGCTCGCCGCCAGCCTGCCCGCGCGCCGGGCCGCCGCCGAGCCCGAGGGCCCCTTGCCCATCATCGAGAGCGGCCGCGACGCGGAGATCCGCGCCCTCACCGCGCCCCTCACCCTCGACCACGAGGTCTCCCCCGGCTGGACCCTCGCCGGCATCTCCATCACCCCGACCGCCATCCTCTTCCTCGAGCGCGGCCCCGGCGCCGCCACCGCGACCCTGCGCCTCGAGCACCCCGACCGCGCCCCCTCCCCCGAGCACACCGCGAGCTTTGCCCTCCACCGCGAAGCCAAACCCGGCCCCGACGGCAAGATCCCCGCGCTCACGACGCTGGATCCGCTCGCCACCGCTGTGCGTGAGAACGATCATGGCACCTTCTGGCGCTCGGCTCCACGCATTGCCCCAGCGCCGGCGAGCACAGCAGCCGTGCCCGGCACATCATCGCTCACCGTGGTGGAGCAGCCGTTGCGCTGGGAGGTGACTGGAAAGCGAAAGGCGCTCCTCGGGGGGCTGGGAGCATCGTTGTTGTTGCTGGGAGGGGATGCGCTTCTCCGGCGGAGGAAGAGGGGTGTCCGGAGGGCGTGATCCCCGGAGACGGCGACGGCGACGCCGACGGCAACGGCAGTTACGATAGTCGAGGCGTTTTTTCTATTCTTCTTGCGCCTTTGCGCCTTTGCGCCTTTGCGTTAAAAAATATCCTGACGGATCGGCTCAACGCCTCACCGCAGATACCCCTTCTCCTCGATCGACTTCAGCAAAATCTCCGCCACCATCGCATGCCCCTCCGGCGTGAAATGCGAGCTGTCGGACTGAAACGCCCTGTCCAGCTCGCTCTTCGGGTGCTGCAACAAGGCCGGATAAATATCCACCACCTCCTGCCCGCCCTCCTCCAGGAGCCTCTTGAGCGACCGGTACTTGGACACATAAAACGTCTCCGCCGGGCTGTAGACATCGACCTCGTGCCTGTTCGGCAAAAGCACGAACGTAACCCGCGCCCCCGCCGACTTCCCGAGCGCCTCGATCTCCCGGAAGAGCGCTCGCAGCGTCATCTCCAGCTCTCCTGCCGAGAGCTCCCGCGGCGCACAGAGCACCTGGCTCAACGCCAGGGCGCGCTCCTTGTCGCGCCAGAGCGGCCGGAAGAGCAGGCTCTGCGAGAGCCCGTCGATGCAGTCCTCGGCCTCGTTCACGCGCACGAGCTTGCCATCCTCCACGTGGAAGAGCGGTTTGCTGTGGCCCCAGGGGGTCAGCTCGCGGCCGGTGAGCTGGTAATCGTTGCCGGTGAAGATGCCCATCATCAGGAGCTTCGGGCGCGTCCGGGGCAGGACGCGGCGGAGGTAGAGCCAGTATTGCTCGACCGAGTAGCCGGACACGGACAGATTGACCACCTGGTGCGTGTGAATGGCCCGGCTCATCAGGAAGGCGGCGGTCTGCTCCTTCTCGACGCGCGTGCCATAGAGGATCGAGTCGCCGAGCAGGAGCACCTGGGGGCGCGACGGATCGAGCTTCTCCAGGCGCTCGCCCACGATCTCCGGGGGGCCGCTCGGGGCCCAGCCGATCTCCGGATCGGCCTGCTGCGGCTGGGCGACGGAGCTCGGGATGAAATGCTCGCGGCGGTAGGCGGCGGTCGGGCCCATCCGGACCTTGGCGGCGATCACGAGCGCGACGAGGACGGCGAAGGTGATCGAGCCGGTGAGGAGGGCGAGCTGCTTCCGGTGGGCGTGGACGAAGCCGCCCGGGGACGCGAGCAGGATCGCGGACGCGATCGCCCAGAGGATCGCGAGCGCCATCGCGCCGAGCGGGAGGAAGAGCCAGGCGCGCGAGGCGAGGGAGATCGCGTCCGCGCCGAGCAGGAACAGGCATGCGGCGCCGGCGAGATGGAGCGCTCTCCGGAGGATCGCGCGCGCCATCTCAGCGCACCCGATCGATGCGCTCGAAGCGCAGGCCCGGCTCGAGATCGAGGAACACCGCCGCGGCGTCGAGGGCCGCCTCGCTGCCGGCCTCTCTTCGCCCCTCGCCGAGCACCTCGTGCAACGTGAGCTGCTCCTCGACCTGCTCCACGGACGAGCCCGGCGCGCCGAGCGACGCGTCGAGCGCGCTCGTCGAGGGCACGTCCACCGCAGCCACGAAGCGCACACGCGCCGAGAAGCCGAGCGCGAAGAGCCGCGTGCGGAAGTGGAAGGTGTCGCAGTAGTCGAGGCGCTTGCCGGCCCCGGGCGAGAAGCTCAGCACCTCGAAGCGGCCGCGGCCGAGGGCGCGCAGGCCCTGCTCTCCCTCGGCCGCGAGGCGCGCGAGATCGGCCGGGCGGACGGGCGTGTGCGGGTCGTCGCCCGCGCAGCCGCCGAGGAGAGGCGCCGCGGCGAGCAACCACGCGAGGAGCACCCTCGGCGGGCTTCGTCGCGTGGCGGCGGTGGTGCGGCGCATGGCCGCCACGATAGATCAGATCAGGTGAGGCGCGGGGTGGGCTCGCTCGCGCGGGGGCCGCGGTCGGCCTGGGCGCGCTTCTTCGCGGCGCGCTTCTCCGCGCGCTCCGCCTCGCGGGCGGGTGTCCAGTTGGTGCGGAAGATCCAGTCGAACACGGGCACGGTCACGTTGAAGTTCCAGTGCCGCATCAGCCGCGGATCGTGGTGAATGCGGTGGTGCTCGCGGAGGAAGGCGATGACCCTGAGGCGGCCGATCGCGCTCTCCGGGGGCAGGTGATAGGAGAGGTGCAGCCACTCGTAGGCGACGAAGAAGACCATCGCCGTGGCGATGAAGAGCAGGCCGACGTTCGGCGACAAGACGAGCGAGAGCAGGTACGCGAGCGGCAGCGAGATCACGAAGATCAGCATGATCGCGTAGGCCGGCACGAGGATGAGCCAGAACTCCCTGCGGCTCCGCATCGCCATGTCGCGGTCGGTGTAGATCACGTGGTGCTGGAGCTCGTGGCGATCGTAGATGATGCTCACGAGGGGCCTCCGCCGGTGCAGCACGTGCTTGTGGGCGTGCCACTCGAAGAAGAAGACGAAGAACAGGCTCACGGGGATGGCGAGGAGCTCGATCACCCGGAGGCCGTGCATCAGGCTCATGGCGCCGGCGACGATGGCGACGCCCAGCGTCGTGGGGATGGAGAGGTGGACCCAGGGGTTGTACCACCCGGGGATCAGCGCGGTGATCGCGCGGCGTTGTCGCTCATGAACCGAGTCCGTGGTGAGCGTTGCGCCCTGATCCACGGTCGGATCGCCCTGTGCTGCTTGGTCGTTCCGGTTCATGAGCGGACTATACGTTCTGCAAATACAGAACGCAAGGAACGATGACGCGGCGCAATAATTTCCATGAATACCGTTCGATCCAGGCCGATTCGAGCGCGAGGAGGGCACCGCGCCGCGCTCCGAGCCCGACCGGATCGCCCGGGTCGTGCCTTCTTCCGCTCCCCGCGGCTCGCCGTGTTATGGGCCCGATCCAAGGTCGCCCGTGAAGCTCAACGCCCTCCTCTCCGCGCTCGCCCTCGCCGCCCTCTCCGCAACGCTCGCCGCGCCAAGGGCCGCGCTCGCCAAGGGGCACGGCGCGCAGGAGAGCTACCCGATGAAGCCCGCCGACTTCAGGAAGAAGGTCGAGGCGAGGATCGATCGGGTCAAGGCGGTGATCGACAAGAAGCTCGACGGGCACAACGTCTCCGCCGACCGGAAGGCCGAGATCCACAAGATCATCGACGACGCGGCCAAGGAGGTGCGCGACGCGGTGACGCAGGCGAGCGCCGACGGGACGGTGACCGAGGCCGAGGCCAACCAGGTCAAGAAGCTCACGATCGAGCTGCGCGGCAAGGTGCGCGAGCGGATGCGCGCCGAGAAGAACGGCAAGGGCAGCAAGGCGAAGGACAAGGCGCAGAAGCCGGGCGACAAGCCGAAGGCGAAGAGCGACGCGTCGAAGAAGGACGCGGGCGACAAGCCGAAGAGCGAGCCGCCGAAGAAGGACGCGGGCGACGACGGCGCGCCCTGATCGATCGCGGGCCGGCAGGGCGCTCGATCAGGGCGAGGGCTCGGGGGCGGGAGCGGGGCTGCGATCGCGCGCGCTGCGCAGCAGGAGGCCGATCAGCACCGAGATCGCGGCGGCGATCGCGCCTCCGAAGAAGGGCGCGCCGAGCGCCACGTGATCGGAGAGGAAGCCGCTCCACACGGGCCCCACCGTGCGGGCGAGGCCGCCGGAGGACTGCGCGTAGCCGAGGACCGCGCCGCGCTGCTCGGCGCCCGAGAGCTCGGAGGCGAGGGCGGAGAGGAGAGGGTTCGTGAGGCCGAGCCCGGCGCCGATCGAGGCCACGCCGCCGAGGAGCATGAGCGGGCCGTGCGCGAGCGCGATGAGGGCCATGCCGCAGCTCAGGAAGAAAGAGCCGGTGATGAGGAGCGGGAGCTGGCCGAAGGCGCGTGTCAGCCGGCCGATCAAGGCGCCCTGGATGATGAGGCCGAGGAGACCGACGAGGCCGAAGATGTTCGATACCTCGCCCTCGCCCCACGAGAGGCGGGATTTGACGAGGTAGGCGAGCGCGACCTGGAGGTTGGTCATCGCCAGGAACGTGAGGAAGTAGAGCGCGAGGATCGCGCGGAGCGATCGCTGCTTGAGGATCTGGCGGAGCGTGAGCGGCGCGGTCTGCGCGAGCGCCAGCGAAGGCTCACGCTTCGGCCGGCGCGTCTCCGGCATGAAGAGCACCGCGCCGGTGAGATCGGCGAGCGCGAGCGCCGCGGCGCCGAGCGGCGGCGCCCACGGCCCGAGGTGCGAGAGCTGCCCGCCGATCACCGGGCCGAGCATGATGCCGAGGCCGATGCCGGCGCCGAGCTTGCCCATCCCCGCGGCGCGATCGGCCTCGGTGGTGCTGTCGGCGATCGCCGCCTGGCAGGCCGAGAGGTTGCCCGCCGTCGCGCCGGCGAGGATGCGCGAGGCGAAGAGGAGCGGGAGGAGGTTGACCTTGGTGGCGAAGGCGAAGAGCACCATCGCGGCGGCGTTGCCCGCGAGGCTCACGAGGATGACGGGCCTCCGGCCCACGCGATCGGAGAGCTTGCCGAGGTAGGGCGTCGCGATGAGCTGCGCGGCGGAGAAGCAGCCGAAGAGCAGGCCCACCGTCTGGGCCGAGCCGCCCATGCCCTCGACGTAGAAGGGCATGAGCGGCGCGACGATGCCGAAGCCCACGAGGTCGAGGAAGACCGTGACGAAGACGAAGAAGACGACCCGCGAGGCCTTCCGCGGGTCGATCGATGGATTCGGTTCGGGCTCGCTCATCGAAGGTGACCGCGGCGCGGCGGCTCCCGCGCTCCCGTAGCACGGGCGCGGCGCTGGACACAGCGGCGGATCAGGGGGCGCGCAGCGATCGCGCGCAGCGGTCGAGGTCGCCGAGGAGGCGATCGCGCTCGCCGATCCCGCCGTAGCGAAAGGCCGCGTAGTCGGCGAGGACGCGCGAGGCGTCGGCCTCTCCGGCGAGGCCGAGGCGCGCGGCGAAGCGCTCCAGGGGCTCGGCGGCGCCGCGCTTGTGTCCCCGCTGCTCGAGGATCGCGAAGAGGCGGATCGCGGCCGGCGGTACGGGCTCGTCCGCGCCGAGCGCCGCGCCCTTGCCGCGGCCGCCGCGGCCCCGCTGCCGGATCCACCGCACGAGGAGGCCCACCGCCACGAGCGCGCCGAGGGCGGTGGCGATCTGGAGCAAGCTGAGCTCGGCCCACGCGACGCGCGCCTTGCCCCAGAAGAAGCCCACGAGGTCGCGCAGGCCGGCGAGCCAGTGCGACGAGGTGGCCCCCGTGACGGAGAGATCGGCCGCGGGCGTGGCGTCGAAGGTGACCCAGCCTTCCCCGGGCAGCGACGCCTCGACCCACGCGTGGGCGTTGCGCTCCCGCACCACCGAGTACCCGCCGAAGAGGCTCTTTTCGCTCACGCGGTAGCCGATCACCACCCGGGCCGGCACGCCCGCTGAGCGGGCGAGGAGCGCGAGCGCCGAGGCGAAGTACTCGCAGTGCCCCTTCTTCGTCTCGAGCAGGAAGTTGAGGACCGGATCGCGCCGGTGGCTCTCGAAATGGAGCGAGTAGCTGTAGGTGCTCCGGAGGCGATCGGCGATGGCCTCGATCTTCTCGCGCGGCGTGCTCTTGCCCCGGGTCCACGCCTCGACGAGCTCGGCCAGCGCGGGCTGGATCGAGCGGGGGATCTGGAGGTCGGCGTCGCTCACCGCCGCCACCTGCGGGCCGCCGCCGCTCCTCGCGTCGAACCAGACGCTGAGCGCGCTCTCCGGCAGCGTGTGCAGCACGCCGAAGGAATCTGCCGTGACGAGGCCCTCGATCGGCGTGACCTTGCCGGCGCCGAGGGGGAGGAAGTACCGATCGCGGGCGCCGCCGACCATCAAGATCTGCACGACGCTCGTCCCGGAAGGAGCGGGGCCGCCCGAGGGGTGGGGGAGGGGCCGGTCCGGAACGTTGGTGCTCCAACGACTTCGCTCGTAGTGGTCGTAGACCGCGCCGCGCAGGTAGTCGGCGCCGTCGCCCTCGACGCGCATCACGACCTGATCGGACTGGAGCATCCCCTCCATCGAGCCGAGCCACATGCGATCGCCGAAGCCGGTGGTCGTCTCGTCGCCGATCGCGGAGAGGATGCGACCCTGCGTCCAGTCGGAGAGGGGTGGGAGCACCCGCGCGAGCGCGCCGAAGGCGAGGGCGGCCACGGCGAGCGAGGCGGCGGCGAGGCCGAGCTCGCGACGGGAGAGGGAGGAGAGCCGCGGGCGCGCCGGATCTTGCGCCCGGAGCGCGAGGAGCGAGGCGGCGAGGTAGGCGATCATCACGGCGCCGTAGGCGCGGTGGGTCAAGGTCTCGCCGGCGGTCATGGCGGCGATGAGGCCGACGGTGAAGGTGGCGATGGGGCCGCGCTCCGGGCTCTTGAGCAGGAGACGGAACGCCGCGATCGCCAGCGCCGCGAGGGTGGCCGCGCTCCACGGGCGCTTGAGGGCCCGCACGTCCTCGACGAGGGGCAGCTCGCTCGTGACCACGGCCGCGATCGCCCCCGCGCCGATCGCGACGGAGACGAGGCGCTGCCACCCGGCCCCCAGGTCGAGGCGCGCGCGGAGCGCGACCGAGAGCGCGAGCGCAGCGGACACCGCCGCGGTGAAGCCCCACTGGCGGCTGACCCAGCCGTAGAAGAGAGCGACGATGAAGAGCGGCAGGGCCGCGAGCGCGCGGGCGGAGAGCGTCACAGCGAGAGCGCCTCCCCCCGCTCGATCGCGGCGATCGAGACGCGACGCAGACCCGGCCCATGGATCGATCGACCCGCCTGCGCGGCACTCTCGACGATCAGCGTGGAGCAGCCGACGCCGTGGCCCTGGATGCGCTCGGCGAGCTGCCCCTCGTCCCACGCCGCGGTGACGACGATCACGCACGAGAGGCGAGGCAGGTGGGTGACGAGGCGCGAGAGCAGGACATCGGGCGCGATGGCGTCCTTGCTCCGCTCGACGCACGCGAGCAGATCGAGCGCTTGCTCCAGGAAGCCGAGGTGGCGGCCGATGGTGAGGTCGTGCACCTCGCCGCCGACCACGAGCAGATCGATGAGGGCCTCGCCGCGGCTGAGGCGCGCGACCACGCCCGCGGCGAGCGAGATCGCGGCCTCGAGCGAGACCGAGTCGGGCGTGGCGGTGTCGACGACCACGCCGATCCGGCTGAAGTATTCTTCCTGGTACTCGCGCACCACGGGCGCGCCGTGGCGGGCCCAGCTCTTGGCGTGGAGGTGGCGCACCGGATCGCCGGGCCGGTAGGGGCGCACGCCGAGCAGATCCATCGACTCGCCCGTCTTCGAGGCGAGGGCCACGCCGCCCGGCTGGTGGCGGCGGCCGAGCGGCGTCGTGAGGCGCTCGACGCGCGCGATGCGAGGCACGACGAGGAACTTGCACCCGCTCGACTGGATCGAGGGGCCGACGGCCAGCCCGAAGGGCACGAGGGCCGCCGCCGAGAACGGGTCGAGGTGGTGCTCGCCGCGGGCCTCGAAGCGCGCCGCGGTCTCGACGCGGGCCATGCGCCCGGCCGCGAGCAGGCCGAGCCGCGGCTCCTCCGCGGTCCACCGCCCATCCCATGGCAGGAAGGGACCGCGCGTGCGGATGGCCCGGACGTCCTCGTCACCATCGTTGTACAGGAGGAGCCCGAAGCGCAGCTCGTCCCCGATCGTGACCCGGCGTGGCACATCGAGCTCCACGCGCACACGGTTCAGGCGGAAGAACCGGTGCACCGCGAGCGACCCGGCGAGCAGGGCCACGAGCGCCGCCCAGAGCAGGTAGACCTCGCTCACGTGCACGTCGAGGCCGAAGCCGCCGACGATCAGCGAGGCGAGCGCGAGCGTCCGCCCCTCGTCGGAGAGCGCGCCGAGCACGGCGCCGATCGGCGCGAGCGCCCGGCCCATCAGCCCGCGGCGCCACCGGTCCCGCCCCGCCTTCGTCTCGGGGATGAGGATGTGGTTGAGGCGCGCGAAGTTGATGTCCACGTCTCTCCCCGTGGCTCTACACCGGGACGCCGATCGACTCGACCACGCCGCTGAGCACCGAGGTCGCGCTCACGCCGCCGTAGCGCGCCTGGGTCGTGAGGAGCAGGCGGTGGGCGAGCACGGGACCGGCGAGGGCCTGCACGTCGTCCGGGCTGACGTAGGTGCGCTTGTCGAGGAAGGCGCGGGCCTGCGCCGCGCGGAAGAAGGCGAGCGCGCCGCGCGGGCTGACGCCGAGATCGAGGTCCTTGTGATCGCGCGTCGCCGCGACGATCCGGAGCAGGTATTTCGCCACCGGCTCCTTCACCTCCACGTCGCGCACGGCGGCCTGCATTGCGAGGAGATCGGCGAGATCGGCCACCGGCTCGACGGCGTCGAGGGGGTTTTTCCGCTGGCGCGCGAAGAGCATCAAGAGCTCGTCCTCCGGCCGCGGGTAGCCGACGCCGATGCGGAGCAAGAAGCGATCGAGCTGGGCCTCCGGCAAGGGATAGGTGCCCTGGTAGTCGACCGGGTTCTGGGTGGCGATGACGAAGAACGGTTGAGGCAGGGGGTGGGTGATGCCGTCGACGGTGGCCTGCGATTCGCTCATCGCTTCGAGCAGCGCCGACTGGGTGCGGGGCGAGGCGCGGTTGATCTCGTCGGCGAGCAGGACATGGGTGAAGACGGGGCCGCGGTGGAAGGCGAAGGTGCCCTCGCGGGGGTTCAAGATCTGCGAGCCGAGGATGTCGGCGGGGAGCAGATCGGGGGTGAACTGCACGCGCGTGAACGTGGCGCGGAAGGTGCGCGCGAGGGCCTTGGCGAGGGTGGTCTTGCCAACGCCGGGGACGTCTTCGACGAGGACATGGCCGCCGCCGAGGACGCCGACGAGGAGGAGGTCGATGACCTCGGGTTTGCCCTGGATGACGGAGGAGAGGGAAGCGCGGATGGCGTCGAGGGGGGCGGCGGGCACGGCGTTGACGGTAGCTCAGTTCGGGGATCAGGTGGGCCGCGGGCGGGCGGCCTCGGCGAGCTTGATCAAGGGGCGGTAGTGGGCCTCGACGGGGGCGAGATCGACGCTGTCCATGAAGGAGGTGAAGGCGAAGTAGGGCAGCAAGGTCTGCCAGTCGCGGAGCCAGCCGGGGAGGTGGCGGGGGCGCTCGAGCAGGCCCATGGCGCGCAGATCGGCGAGGACGGCGATGTCGTCGAGGGCGATGCGGCCGGAGACTGTGACCTCGATCTCGTCGCGAAAACCGCCGCGGATCACGGCGGAGAGGAAGGCGTACACTTCGAGCAGGCCGGCGAGGTACGAGGCGTCCTTGGTGAAGGGCGCGCCTCCCTCGACGAGGCCGCCGCGGCAGATGCGCTGGGCGTCGAAGTAGGCGTCGCGCGGGGTCGCGCCGGCGGCGACGAGGTGGCGGTAGAGGTCGAGGAAGCTCGCGCCCTGCTCGGCCATGTCCACGAGCTTGACGCGGGCGGCGAGGCGCTCGAGGCGCTCGATCGAGAGGGTGCGGTTGTAGAGCTCGGAGAAGACGGCGAGACCCTCCTGAGTGCGCGTGGTGCGCGGGCCTCCCGCGCGCAGGAACGAGGCGATGGGCTGGAGCGCGCCGTTCTGCGCGGTGAGGGCGTGGGTCTCGATCTCGTGGTGGAAGAGGCTCTCGGCCTCCCACTTCGAGAAGGTCGCGTCGGGCCGGATCCGCACGCGGGTCGCGCCGGCCACGATCTTCGCTGTGGCTCGCTCGTCGAGCACGACGTCGACGCTCATCTCCGGCTCGCGCAGCGCGATCTGGGCCGAGAGGCGATCGCGCAAGGCCTCCGCGGAGAGGGGCGCGGCGTCGGGATCGCGCGCCTCGTCCCACCCGTGGACGCGCAGCCGTTCGAGCAGGTGATCGGCGAGGTCGACGTTGCGCACCGGGCCGCCGTAGAAGGGCGTGCGGGCGCTGCCGTAGAGCTCGCGCGAGCGGAGGTGGAACTCGCGCGTGCCGAGCGCGAGCATGAGGCGGTTGCCTTCGAGGAGCGATCGGAGCACGTCGCGGAGCCACGCGGTCACCGGGTCGTCGCCGTCGAGGCCCCGCTCCGCGGCGGCGAGGGTCTGGAGGTGCGCCTCGACGCCGTCGCGATCGACGCTGTAGCGCACCTCCGGCAAGCGCCCGGCGCCGGCGGCGAAGAAGCTCTCCTCGACATCGCGCGGCCACGCGATCTCCTCGAGGAGGCGGAGGCGCCCCTTGCGCGCGGCGAGCAGCGCACCCACCGCCTCGAGCTGCCCTCGGATCCGCTCTTCCCTGCGCACGCTTCGCCTCTCGCCGCGCTCAGCGCTTGAGCACGATCGCGAGCACCACGAGGATGCCGAAGGCCGTGACCGCCACCCCGACCACGATCGCCACGAGGAGCACGGTGTTGCTCTGCGAAGCCTGCGGGACGCGCTCGATCGAGCTCTCCACGTCGACCATCGTGACGTTGAGCTTCATCGCCCGGAGGAAGGCGGCGAGCTCCTGGCAGAGGTCCCGGTACTTGCGGATGTCGACGGGGATGACGGCGCCGCGGTAGCGCTGCGCATAGAGATCGGCGATCTGCTCGAAGGTGCGGATCTCCGCCGTCTGGGCCTGGGCGTTGGCCGCGCCGATGACGATGGTGCCCCCGCCGCCGCTGGCCGGGACGAGCTTGATGTGCTGCAAGGCGAGCTTGCCCCCGCCCGTCGAGGGCCCGTCCGGCGCGGCGAGCTCGATGCGAAAGGGGACGGGCCCATCGAGGCCCGCGCGAAAGCGCTCCTCGAAGAGCTCGGCCAGGCTGAGCGCTTTGGCCGCGACCTGCGTGTATTTGACCTCGGGTACGCCCTGCACCAGACGAGCCTCCGTCGTGCTCGGGCGTACGCTACCACCGCCCCGGCGCGCGCGGGGAGGGCAAAGGGTAGGAGAACGCGTGACGAGCGCCCTTCGCGGTCGTCCGAAGAGAGACCCCGGACCGCTGCCTGCGCTAGCGTCGCTCCATGCCCACCCCGCATATCAGTGCCAAGCCGGGCGACTTCGCCGAGGTCGTCCTCATGCCCGGCGATCCCCTCCGCGCCGAGCACATCGCCACGCAGTTCCTCACCGAGGCCCGCTGCGTCACCGCGGTGCGATCCATGACCGGCTACACCGGCCTTTACCAGGGCAAGCGCATCTCGGTCATGGCCCACGGGATGGGCATCCCTTCCATCTCCATCTACGCGACCGAGCTCATCCGCGCGTACGGAGCGAAGACCTTGATCCGCGTCGGGAGCTGCGGCGGACTCGCCCAGGATCTCAAGCTCGGCGACGTGCTGATCGCCCTCGGCGCCTCCACCGACTCCAAGGTCAACCGCACCCGCTTCCGCGGCCACGACTTCGCCGCGATCGCCGACTTCGGGCTGGCCGAGCGCGCCGCCGCGGTCGCGAGGCAGCGCGGCACACCTCTCCGCGCCGGCAACGTCTTCTCCACCGACTTCTTCTACTCCCCCGAGCCGGAGATCGTCGACGTGGCGGACAGGCTCGGCATCCTCGCCCTGGAGATGGAGGCGGCCGGCCTCTACGGCGTGGCGGCCGAGCACGGCATCAGAGCGCTCACGCTGCTCACGGTCAGCGATCACATCCGGCGCGACGAGCATCTGTCCCCGGAGGAGCGGCAGACGAGCTTCACGGCCATGATCGAGATCGCGCTCGCGGTGGCGGCCGGCGGTTGAACGGCGCACCTCGGGGGTTGCCGCGCGCCGCGTGGACATGATCCCTCGGCTGGATGCGCTGCCGCGTCAGTCACGATCGAGGAGGAGCCGGCCGAGCGCCGCCTCGAGCCGCGCGCCGTGCGTCGGGATCCCCGCGGCGCCGAGCGCCCGGTCGTAGCCCTCTTCCACGGCGTCCTGGGCGCGATCGAGCAGCCGATCGCGCGGCGGCTCCGCCTCGTCGCGCCCCTCGAAGGCCGCGCGGCATGCCGCCGCGTCGAGCGAGTGGAACGCCCGGCAGCGCAGCGGCCGCACCGGGTGGATTGCGCACAGGCCGGAGGGGTCGAGCAGCGCGCAGGGGATCCGCGCCTCCCAGCGCGCCTCGTCGTCGAGATCGGCGACGCGTTGGAGCGTCCGGTCGAGCGCGTCCTTCAGCGCGCGCTGCGCCTCGTCGGTCAGCGCCTCCCGGATGAACGCGGCGATCGCCATCAGCTCGGGCCCCGTCGCCTCCACGTGCACATGGCAGCAGGACGAGCAGCCCGGACCGCAGGCGAGCGCGCGCTTCGCCCCCTGAGGGCCGGCGCGGTCCATCGCCGCGCAAGCCTCGCGCGCTGCGGCGATCGCGGCGTCCTCCGTACCGTCGCGGAGGAGCGCCGCCACGCGCTCCTCGGTCTCCGCCGTGATCGCGGCCTCGATCACGGTCAACCTCCGGCGCGCGCGCATGAGCGCATGGTGCGCGGGCGGGCGCGCATGCTCAAGCGCGGATCGCGCGGGGCCCTCCGCGAAGAGGGCCCGATCCCCCGTGACAGCTCGGGCGGGCAGGGCTAGCGTCCGCGGCGTGCTGCTCCGAGATCGCGCCAGGATCGCCGTCGTCGCCCCGAGCGGCGTCTTCACCGCGGAGCGCCTCCAGATCGCGGTCGACGCGCTCACCGCCTGGGGCTTCGTCCCCGTGCCCGGCCCCAGCGTCACTGCGCGCCACCGCTACTTCGCCGGCACGACGCAGCAGCGCGCCGAAGATCTCACCTGGGCGCTCACGGCCGACGACATCGACGCCGTCTGGTTCGCCCGCGGCGGCTACGGCACCGCGCAGCTCCTCGATCGCTTGCCGTGGAACGAGCTCGATCGCCGCCCGGTCATCGGCTTCTCCGACGCCACCGCGCTCCACGCAGCCCTCGCCAACCGCGATCGCCTCTCCATCCACGGACCGGTCCTGCACGGCCTCACGGACTTCGATCTCGGCACCGACCCGCCGGCCACCCCGATCGACACCGAGAGCCGCAACGTGCTCCGCCGCCTGCTCCGCACCGGGGAGGCGCCGCACCTGCCCGGCCGCCACCTCTGCGGCCCGCATGGCCCGGTGGAGGGCCGGGTGGTCGGCGGCAACCTCACCGTGCTCGCCAGCCTCGTCGGGACGCCCTGGGCGCTCGATACGCGCGGCGCCATCGTCGTGCTCGAAGACGTGCGCGAGCACCCCTACCGTTTGGAGCGCGCCCTCTGCCAGCTCCTCGACAGCGGCGGGCTGCGCGGCGCCGCGGGCGTCGCGCTCGGCGACTTCTCCCACTGCCGGCCCGACCCCGGCTACACCCTGGGCGACGTCTTCAAGGAACAGCTCGAACCGCTCGGGATCCCCGTGATCTTCGGCCTCCCCGTGGGTCATGGGCACCACAACTACGCCTTCCCCCACGGCGCGCGCGGCAAGCTCGACGCCGAGGGCGTGACCTTTCACCCGGCGAAGCCAGGCTAGAGGTCTCCGCGGGAGGGATCCGCCGGGCTGGCGCAGGCTGTCCTACCCCACGCCCGAATCACTGGAGAATCGGGCCAAACCAAGCTAACCAAGAGGCCGGACCATGGGAGCGCAGCTCGGCGGCACCTTTCTCATCGGCGCCATGGGCCCGGTGAACTACGCGGGGAGCTGCATCGTCGCGAGCCGCATCGACGAGGGGCTCCGCGAGCTCGTGCCGGACAGCCTGTACGGGGGCGTGCAGCGGGGCGTCGAGGCCGCGGCCAAGCGCGTCGGCGTGCCGCCCCGCGAGGTCGAGCGCCTGCTCCCCATGGGCGAGCTGCAGATGGCCGCGCAGCGCCTCGCGCTCAGCCAGAAGCGGGCCGACGACGCGTGGAAGCTCTACGCGGGCCAGATCGGCGGGCTGCTCAAGGGCGTGGCCGATCTGACCGCCGACGGCCGCGCGCCCGACGTGCAGCTCTGCCTGGAGCGCCTCGCCAAGAAGCTCGTGCGCGACAAGCCGCTGTCCGAGCCGATCGCCGCGCTCGCCGTCGACATCGGCGCCTGGGTCGATCTCGTCTACCGCTGCCGCGATCTGCTCGACGACGGCGCGGCGCTCGAGCGCGCCTACAAGCGGCGTCGGATGATCCGGATCCTCCTCGGCGCCGGCTCCGCGGCGGCGGTGCTCGTGGTGATCGCCGGGCTGGGCTGGGTGGCCCTCGGCCGCTCGGCGATCAACAAGGCCCTCGACGCCGCGGATCCCTGCGCCGTCGAGGCGCTCACCGAGGGCACCCTGATGCGTGGGTCCTCGGATCAGAAGCAGAAGGTCACCGAGAAGCTCACCGCGTGCCAGGACGGGCGAAAGCGCGAGCAGCAGGCGCGCGAAGAGCAGCAGCGCAAGGACGCCCTGGCGGCGGAAGAAGCGCGCAAGAAGGCCGAGCGCGAGGGGCAGTGCGCGGCGCTGGTGAAGCACGTCGAGGGCGGCGCGCTCGCGCCCGAGGACAGCGCGACCGCGGGCAGCTCCCTGGCCTTGCTGAAGCGCGTGGCTTCGCGCTCGCTCGACGCGGCGGATCTCGGTCCGAACGATCCTTCGCTGCCCTGCGGCGACACCCCGAGCGGGGCCAAGCTCACGCAGGCCTTCGTCCGGGCGGTGATCGCCGCGCCGACCCTGTGGCCGCGCGCCGAGGAGCCGTCACCGTTCGTGACGAAGCAGCTCGGCGAGCACAGCGCCGAGCTCCCGGCCTCGCTCAGGCAGGTGGCCATCAAGCGCGCCGACACCACCGCGCAGAAGGCCCTGAAAGTCGGCACGCCGCTCTACGTCAACCGCGCGCGCCGGCAGTGCGCGCTCAAGGAAGCGCTCGGGGCGCCGGCCGGCTCGTATTGCGCGGCCGTGACCACCTCCTTCAGCAAGGTCCCCTGAAGGATCGCGAGCGCCGCGCAGCTCAGGCGCGCTCGCGCGGAGCGCGCCACTCGGCGTCGATCGCGGTGGAGAACACCGGCAGCCGTTTCTGCCAGCGCTCGCCCGCGCTCGGCCGCTCGAGCGCGATCCGCAGGGCGGCGATGAGCTCCAGGAGCGATCCGTCGAGCCCCACCTCGAAGCAAGCCCGCCCGAGGCCGGCCAGGACGGCGCTCGCGAGCTCGTAGACATCATCGTGGTGCGGCGGGGCGAGTGACTCACCCGGCGCGGCCCAGTGGCGCTCGCATGCCGCCGCGTCGAACGAGGTCCAGCCGAGGCAGTGCAGCGGGCGGACGGCATGCACCGAGCAGCTCCCGGACTCGTCGAGGAGCGGACAGCGGAGCCCGAGCGCGGCGCGCTCTTGCCGCGTCTTGCCGCGGGTCTGTGCGTCGATCGCCCGGACCCGCTCCCGCAGCGCGTCGAGCGAGGCCTCGTCACGCGTCTCGCGCAGGTGCGCCGCGATCCGCAGGATCTCCGGCGCGGTGACGACCACCTTGGCCGCGCAACACGACGAGCAGCCCGCGCGGCAGGCGATCGGCGTCGCGCCCGGATCGCGCGCGATCGCTGCGCCCGCGAGCTCCTCCGCGCGCACGAGCGCCGTCGCCGCCGCCTCCACTGTCGCCTCGGGCGTCTCCCGCGCGAGCACCGCGCCGAGCACGGCCGCTTCACCCGCCACCACGCCCTCGATCAGCGCCGGCGACCAGCGCGGGCGCGGCGCCTGTGAAACGGGCAGCTTTCGCGATCGATCCCGGCTCGCCACGGGGACGCTATAGCGTCGCCGCGCGGCGGAGACTATACGCCGGGAGACCCCCGCGAGGAGACGACCCATGACCGAGCGCACCGGCCTCTTGGCCTTCTGGAAGAACTACGATCGCAAGCTCTACCTGCGCGCCGCCCAGCTCGCCGACGACCTCGGCTACGACTCCTTCTGGGTGCCCGAGGCCTGGGGCTACGACATCTTCCAGCTCCTCACCGAGATGGCCGTCAAGACGAAGCGCATCAAGCTCGGCACGGCCATCGTCAACGTCTTCAGCCGCTCCCCGGGCCTGCTCGCGATGAACACCGCGACGCTCGACGAGATCAGCGAGGGCCGGTTCATCCTCGGCCTCGGCACGAGCGGCAAGAACGTGATCGAGGGCTTCCACGGCCGCAAATTCGACAAGCCCTTGACGCAGGTGCGCGACGTGATCCGCGTGGTCCGCACCCTGCTGGCCGGCGGCAAGCTCTCCGACGCCGGCGCCGAGCTGTGGGACTACCGTCCCTTCCGCCTGGAGATGAAGCCCGTGCGCGCCAACGTGCCGATCTACGTGGCCGCGCTCAAGCCCAAGGCCATCGAGTCCATCGGCGAGCTCGCCGACGGGTGGATCCCGACCTTCTGGCCCTACGAGAAGCTCGCCGAGGGCCGCGCGTGGATCGCCGAGGGCGCGAAGAAGGCCGGCCGCGATCCGTCGGCGATCACCACCGCGCCCTTCACCACCGTGCTGCCCATGGGCCTCGAGGCCGGCTCGATGATGGCGAAGAAGATCGTCTCGTTCTACATCGGCGGGATGGGCGACTACTACATCGAGCTCCTGAGCCGCTTCGGCTTCGCCGACGACTGCAAGAAGATCGCCGATCTCTACCAGAACAAGGAGACGCGCCCGATGGCCGCCCCCGCCGTGCCCGACGCGATGATCGAGGCGCTGACCATCTCCGGCGACCCGGCCCACTGCATCGCCGAGCTCAAGCGCCGCCGGAGCTTCGGCATCGACGTGCCGATCCTGAACCTCCCGAACGACATGCCCTGGGAGCTCGTCGAGATGTTCATCCGCGGCATGGCCCCGCAGGGGTCATGATCATCGCTGTTTGCAGCCAGCGCCACAGCACAACCCACAGTACCGCGACCGGGAGGGAGCGGACCGAGCAGGCGTGACCTGCAAGGTGGCAATCACGGCGGAAGCAGAGAGCAAACGGCTCGGCCGCGGCTGATGGGGTGCTGTTGCTGGTGACGTTGGGGATGGCTGGAACCGGTGGCTGCGCGGTCCGCTCCCTGCCGGTCGCGGTGCTGTTCCTGGTGGCGTGGGGGCTTGCTGAGACGTCTCGTGGCTGGGGCTTGGGTCAGCCGCCGAGCGCGGTGAGCGCGATGCCGGGGACCTTGAGCCAGCTCGGCTCGGCTTCCATGCTCACCAGCTTGGGGGCGACCTTGTGGGCCTTCTTGTTGGTCACGAACCACGGCGGGCGGGGGGCGATGGTGAGCGGGCCGCGGAGGACGGCTTTTTCGATGCCTTCGAGCATGTAGGTGTTGTGCACCCAGCCGAGGCCGCCCTGGATGTCTTCGAGCGTCGAGGAGGGGTGTGCGCCCCAGGGCGGGGTCACCGTCCCGTAGACGAGGCCGGTCCACTGGTTGATGCCCACGGCGCCGTAGCGCAGATCGGCGACGGCCTTGTCGAGGGCGGCGGACACCGCGGGATCTTTCTCCACGGAAGGGTGGATGATCACCACCGCGCTGAGCGTGCCCCAGAGGCGGGTGTTGGCGAACTTGGTCGCGGCGGCGAGGAAGGCGGCGGGGTCGTTCTCGTCGATCGTCGTCTCGCTGATGATCGGGCAGAAGGGCTCGGTGTGGAACAGGCGCTCGCTCTCGTCCTTGCTGTCGAGGCCGAACACCAGGGTCCACGGGAGCTGGCCCTCGCCGGCGTCGCCGAGCTTCACCACCTCGCCGGGGCGGTCCTTCGTGAGGTAGCCGAACCTGTCGAATGCGCCGGGGTAATAGGCCTTGCGCGGGGGCACCGTGGCGAGGATCGATCGCACCTTGTCGAGGAGCGCGCCGCGCTGCGCCCAGCCCTTGCTGGTGATCAGCATCTTGGCGGCGTTGCAGTTGCAAGAGGCGTTGTTGGCCACCATCGTCGCCACGTTCTGCGCGAGGAAATCGAGCTCGCCCTCGGTGAAGCGGGCAGGGACGATGAGCACCGGTGTCACGCAGCCGAGCTCGCTCGTGATCGTCTTCTTGAGCTTCGGCTCCTTCGCGGCCTTGCGCCGGTCGCGCTCCGCGCCGGGCGGGCCCCACACGATGAGGTCGTGGGTGCGGTCGGAGCCGGTGATGTGGATGTCGTCGACACCCGCGTGATCGCAGAGATAGGCGCCGACGTCGCCCGCGCCGTAGGCGAAGCGCAGGTAGCCGCGATCGACCATCGGCTTGAAGGCCTCCTCGAAGAAGGGGCCGAGGTACTCGTTGACCGGGTTCATCTTCACGAGGCACACGTTGCCGTCGACGAACATCTTGTAGAACGCGTCCATCGGCGGGATCGAGGCGACGTTGCCGGCGCCGAGGATGAGCGACACGGCGCCGCTCGGGCTCTTCTTGCCGTAGAACGAGGCCTGCTTGTCGATGACCTGGTTCGCGGAGATGCCTTCGAGCATCCGCACCTTGCACGAGAAGCCGGCGAAGAGGGCGCCGTCGATGGCGCTGCCCGGGAAGACGTCGACCATGGCCCGACCGTCCTTGCTCTGGCCGATGGGGCGGGGGAGGCGGGGCTTGCCGGACTGGGCGATGCTGTCGAGCGACTCGACGAGCAGGCGCATGTTGCGCACGGTGGGGAGCGGGCCGCCGAGCCACTCTTCGCTCGACGAGGGGTGATCGGCCGAGAGGCCCTTGGCGGCGATCGCGGCCTCGACCCAGCGGGGGGCGACCTCCATCGCGCGCGGGATGCACTCGCGGAGGAGCGCGGCGCGCTCGCGCACGCCGAGCCGGGCGAAGCCCTCGGCCTTGTCCTTGAGGACGGCGATCGCTTCGTCGAGCTTGGGCGGGGTGCTTTCGGCGCGGCTCTTGGCGGTCGCGCTCATGTCCATCGAGGCGGAGGTCGAGCTCATGGGCCGACGCTATCACGATCGAGCGCGCCGGGGGGCAGAGGGGAAGCGACGGAGGACGCGGTCGCGAACGCAGTGATGGCCGCGTACATCGCCGGACCGTCCAGGAGGCAAAGGTCGTCGTGGTGTCCGCTCGCCGTCGTCGAGGTGTCACCGATCCGGAAGAGCGCCGCGCCGGGCAGCGCTCCGGGGGCCATGAAGCGCCGCTCCGTCCCTGCCTTCCCCGTCCTCGCCGAGCCCGCGCCGCGCGCCCCTCTCGGTGACGATCGTGGCGATCCACGGGACGGCGAGCGGGGTCCGCCTCTATAGTCGTGCCCATGACAGAGGGCCTGCTCCCCGGCCTCGATCGCGCGATCGATCGCGCCCGCGCGCACCTGCTCCGCCTGCGCGAGCCCGACGGCTCCTTCCCCGATCGCGCCGACCTCGGCCCGAGCTACACGGCCTTCGTGCTGATCGCGCTCGCGTACGCCGGCTGCGATCTGCCCGCCGAGGACCAGGCCCGGATCGTCGCGCGCCTCCGCCGCCAGCAGCGGGCCGACGGCTCCTGGGTGGCCTATCCCTTCGCGTCGGCGGGAGATCCCTGCGCCACGGCCGCGGTCTGGGCCGCGCTCCTCGGCGCCGGCGTCTCCCCGGACGATCCCGCCGCGCAGCGCGCCCGCGCCTACGTGGACGCGCGCGGAGGCCTCGACGCGGTCGTCGCGGCGCTCTACGAGAAGACCAACTTCGCCGCCCTCTTCGTGGCCATGGCGGGCCGGATCGATCCGGACGCGCTGCCCATGCCGCCCCCGGGCGTCGTGATGAGCGCGCCGCTCGAGCCCTATCTGCGCGAGCGGTTCGACTACCTCAGCATGGTCGTCGGCCTCGTGTGCGCCGGCGCCATCGTCGACGATCTCCGCCAGCGCCGGGGCGCCGAGGAAGACGGCACGTTCGCCGGGGCCTTCGCCGCCAAGCTCCGCTCCACGGCGCTCGCCGTGGAGGGCGCGATCGAGGCCGCCGGCGCGCCCGCGGCGATCGAGCTGCTGCGCCGCTACCAGAACCCGGACGGGAGCCTCGACAGCACCACCTTCCAGACGGCGCTCCTCCTCGCGGCCTACTGCGCCCTCGGCGTCGATCGGGCCGACCCCGGCTTCACGGCCGCGGCGGGATGGCTGCGCGGCATGCTCGTGGTCACGGGCGACGAGGCGTGGTTCAACGCGTTCACCGGCGACGTGTGGACCACGGCCCTCGCGGGCCGCGCCCTGCTCGCGTCGGGCGTAAAGCCCACGGATCCAGCGATGCTCGGCACGCTCTCGTGGCTCACCGGCGCGCAGATCCTCGACGGCTCCCGGGTGCTCAGCCGCACGCGCCCCGGCAAGCCGACGATCGGCGGCTGGGCCTTCGAGGCCGCCAACGTCACCATGCCCGACTGCGACGACACGGGGCTCGTGCTCGCGACCCTGGGGATGGCCTCCGACGCGACGAGGAGCGACGGAGCGGCGCTGCCCGAGCCCCTCGCGTCGATTGCGCTCACGGCCGTGGAGCGGGCCTGCGCTTGGCTGGAGGGCATCCAGTGCGCCGACGGAGGGTGGTCGGCCTTCGACGTCTGGGACCGCGAGAAGCCACGCGGGCCGCTCTATACCGAGGAGAAGGGGATCGGAGCGAGCGACTTTCTCGCGACGATCGGCAACGTCGTGTCGCCGCCGATCGAGCTCGGTAGCCCGGCCTGGGAGGACGTGACCGCCCGCGTGCTGCTCGGCCTCGGCTGGTCCGGCTACACCGCGGACGCGCCGGTGATCGCGCGCGCGATCGACTTCCTGCGCCGGCAGCAGCTCGACCACGGCGGCTTCTGGGGCCGGTGGATGGTCAACTACTTGCCGACCACGGCCTGCGTGTTGCTCGGCCTGTCCGCGGTCGAGCTCCCCGCGTCCGATCCGATGATCGGCCGCGCGATCGCCTTCCTGCTCGCCCACCAGAACCCCGACGGAGGCTGGGGCGAGGACGAGGAGACCTACCCGCGCCCCGATCTCGCCGGGACCGGCCCCAGCATGGCGCCGCTCACGGGGCTCGTCGTTTCCGCGCTGATCGAGGCCGGGCTCGCGGCGGATCACGACGCGATCCGCCGCGGCGTCGCCTACCTGCTCCGCGAGCAGCGCGGCGACGGATCCTGGCCGAACGGCGCGTGGCTGCACGCGTTCTTCCCGCCCCAGAGCTACTACTTCTTCGAGGCGCAGCCCGCGCTCTACCCGCTCGAAGCCCTGGGCCGCTACCGCGCGCTCGTCGAGGAGGGAGATCGGCAGCGCGGGAGCCGCGACGAGGCCTCGCTCCACCGCGCCGACGCGCTCGGCGCCCCCGATCCCGGGCCGGCGCGCCAGGGGGCCCGCGTCTGGGACGATGCGTTCCTCGATCGGATGCGCAAGCTCGGCGATCCAGTGGCCGATCGCGTCGTCGAGCAGCTCGTCGCCGAGCACGAGACCGAGCCGGTCAACACCCTGCTCCGCACCCTGGTGCGCAGCGACGATCCCGTCCCGCCGGGCCTTCCTCCGCTGCTCCGCGCCTACTTCGACGAGACCTCCGCGTTGCCCGGCTTCGCCGATCCGCGTCGCCTCGCCGTTGCAGCGAGGCTCTTCGCCCGCGCGGGGTGGACGCTCTCCGCGGGCCTGTTCTGCTCCTCGCTCCCCCAGACGTATGCAGTGGCCAAGGGCGCCAAGGTGCTCGCGTACAGCGGGCGGCTCGACGCCGACACCCGCCGCCGGATCCTGGAGACGGCGCAGTTCATCTTCGACGTGACCGACCCCGACGGCCTCGCGGGGCCGGAAGGGCGCGGGGTGCGCTCGGCCCAGAAAGTGCGACTGATGCACGCCGCGCTCCGCCGCTACATCCTCACGCAGTCGCGGTGGAGCCTCGACGACGGCCTGCCGATCAACCAGGAGGACCTCGGCGCGACGCTGATGAGCTTCTCGGCGATCCTCCTCGACGTGCTCGATCGCCTCGGCGTCGAGACGACCCGGGACGAGCGCGAGAGCTGGATGCACCTCTGGAACGTGGTCGGCGCGCTGCTCGGGATCGATCCCGACCTGCTGCCCGCGGACGAGGCCGACGGCGCGGCGCTGATGGACGCAGTCCGCCGCCGCCACTTCGAGGCCTCGCCCCAGGGCCGGATGCTGGCGAGCGCGCTCTGCGACTGCATGCGGTCCTACCTGCCGGCGCCCGGCCTCGAGCACCTGCCCGCGACCCTCGTGCGCCACCTGGCCGGCGACGCGTGCGCCGACATGCTCGGCCTGCCACGCGCCGACTGGACCTCGCTGCTGGTCGACGCCGCCGGCGGCGCGGTGAGCGTGCTCGAACGGCGGCAGCGCGACGGCCTCTTCACCCGGCTCGCGGAGCGCTTCAGCGCCGCGCTGATGCAGGGGCTGATCACGGCCCAGCGCGACGGCAAGCAGGCCCCCTTCCGCCTGCCGGCCTCGCTGCGGAGCACTTGACCCTCGGCGTGGCGCTCACGTCCTCCGCGACGGAGGTCGAGCTCAGGGCCCGGCGCCACCGCGATCGGGCGCGCGCAGGGCAGCGGGGGACGCGGTCGCGAACGCGGTGATGGCCGCATAGATCGCCGGACCCTCCACGAAGAACAGATCGTTGTGGTGGCCGCCGTCCACCGTCACGAGCCGCGCGGCGGGCAGCGCGCCGGCCACCTTCTGCCCCATCTCCCAGGGGATCAGCTCGTCGTCGCGCCCGTGGATCACCAGCGCGGGGACGGCGATGCGCGGCGCCTTGGCGAGCGTGTCGAAGCGATCGCCGACGATCAGCGACGTGGGGAGGATGGGTGCGACCCGCCCGGCGACCGCGGGGATCGAGGTGTAGGGCGCGATCAGGAGCAGGCGCGCGCCGCGGTCGCGCAAGGCCATCTCCGCGGCGACGCCGGTGCCCAGCGAGAGCCCGGAGAGGACGATGTGGTCCATCGTGACCCCGCGGGCCACGAGCGCGTCGAGGGCGGCTTCGGCGTCGCGGTAGAGGCCCTCTTCGGTGGGGCTCCCGGGCACGTTGCCGTAGCCGCGGTACTCCACGAGCAGCACGCCGAGGCCGCGGCGGTGGAGCTCCTCCGCGAAGGGCACGTCGCTGCGCAGCGTCTGCCCGTTGCCGTGGAAATGGACGACCGTGGGCGCGCCGGGCGGGGCAGGGAAGTGGAGGGCCTGCACCGGGTTCTGATCGGCGGCGCGCAGATCGAGCAGCGTTGCGCCCGGCGGGACGGGTGGGCCGGCGTCGCGCGGGGCCGGGTAGAGCAGCCGCCGGTAACCGGCGCAGCCGGCGAGGACGATGAGCCCGTACGTGCAGGCGAGGAGGGCGAGGATCTGCATGGCGCGGGCAGCACGGGAACGCGGCCCGCTCACCCCGCGCTCCCGCTCACCGGCAGCTCGATGCCGACCAAGGCGCCGCCGCCCGGGCGGTTCTCGGCGAAGGCGCGCCCGCCGTGGGCCTCGGCGATGCGCTTGACCAGCGAGAGACCGAGGCCGAGCGAGCCGTGCTCGCCCCGGCGGTAGAAGGGCTCGAAGATCCGCACCTCGTCGCCGGCGGCGAAGCCTGCGCCTCGGTCCTCCACCTCGAACCAGATTCGCCCGGCGTCGCGGCGCACCCGGAAGCGAGACACGCCGCCGCCGTGCTTCTTCGCGTTGTCGATCAGGTTCGAGAGGGCGCGGCCGAGCAACGTCGCGTCGGCGTCGACCTGGAGCGTCTGGGCCTCGTCGTCGCCCTCGCACTCGATCGCCAGCACGCCCGCGTCCACGCCTGCGCGCTCGACGGCGCGCACTGCCACCTCGGCGGCGTCGAGCGTGCGGCGCGAGAGCACCTGGAAGTCGAGGCGCGAGCTCGCGAGCAGATCGCCCACGAGCGCGTCCATCTCGACCACCTCGCGATCGAGATCGTCGAGCGTCTTGTCGCTCGTCCCGCGATCGCGCGCCATCTCCGTGAGCAGGCGGATCCGCGCGAGCGGCGTGCGCAGCTCGTGCGACACGGCCGCGAGGAGCTCCCGCTGCTCGCCGAGGTGGTGCTCGATGCGCGCGGCCATGTCGTTCAGCGTGAAGGCCAGCGCCGCCGTCTCGCCGTGCAGGTGCCGTTGATCGATGCGCATCCGGGCGGAGAAATTGCCGGAGCCGATCTCCTGCGCGACGCGCGCGAGCTCCATCAGCGGCCGGGCGAGCCTCCGCGCGATCGCCCCCGACGCGCCCCAGAGCAGGATACCCGTCACGAGGAGCGGCAGCGCGATCTGCCAGGGCCTGCGCTTGTAGCGATCGGTGCACACGGTCACGAAGCCGAGGGTCTCCTCGCCGCGGTGGACCGGGACGACGTAGGGCGGCGTCGCGCAGGGCGATCCGAAGGTGCTCAGCGGCTGCTTGTCGTGATCCTCGACCGTCACGGTCGCGTCGAGATCGCGGCTCAAGGCGAGGCCGAGCTCGGCCCGCGCCACGGGATCGTCCCACACCCGGTCGAAGCGGCCGCCGATGAAGGTGCGCACGCGCTCGACGTCGCGCCGCCACCCGCCGCCCGAGGCGTCGGTCAGGCCCATCACGAACATCACGGCCATGCCGGTGAAGAGGATGGTCGCGCCGAACCACGCGAAGAGGCGGCGGCGGAGGCGGGCGCGGATGAAGCAGAGCAGCGGGTTCACGGCGGGATCCTAGGCTGTCGGGGGTTTGGGATCGCTCGGGGCGCCCTCGGAGAGCGGCTCTTTGGTGAGCACGTAGCCTACCCCGCGCACGGTCTTGATGAGGCGCGGCGAGCGAGGATCGTCGCCGAGCTTCTGGCGGAGGTGGGAGACGTGCACGTCCACCGTCCGCTCGCCCACCGTGACATCGCTCCGCCCGGCCTCGGCGAGCAGCGCGTCGCGGGCCACCACGCGCCCGGCCCGGCGAACCAGGGCGACGAGCACGTCGAACTCGATCCCCGTCAAGTCGGCCGGTTTGCCTGCGACGGTCACGATGCGGCCGGGCACGTCGATCGCGATCTCGCCGGCGCTGAGTCGCTCGCCTGCGACATCCGGCCGGGCTCGCCGGAGCACCGCGCGCAGCCGGGCGAGGAGCTCGCGGGGGCTGAAGGGCTTGGCGACGTAGTCGTCGGCGCCGAGCTCGAGACCGACCACCCGGTCGGTCTCGTCGCCCTTGGCGGTCAGCATCACGATGGGGATGTTGCTCTTCGCGCGGATGCGCTTGCAGACCTCGATCCCGTCCATCCCCGGCATCATCACGTCGAGCAGCACCGCGTCGAAGGTGCCGCTCTCGAGCGCCACGAGCCCCTTTTTCCCGTCGGAGGCGACCGTCACGGCGAAGCCGTTCTGGTCGAGGTAGCTCGTGAGCAGCTCGTAGAGGCGCTGATCGTCGTCGATGAGCAGGATCCGGATGGCCATGTCCGCCATCCTAGCCTACCAATCCCAGGGTTCATCCGGTTGAGCAGCGTCCGCGTCCTGGGCACGCGGCGCGCGGGCCGCGTCGGCGCAGATCTTCGCCACGTGGCGCTCGAAGCCGTGGTTGCGGGCCCGGGCGTGGCAGCGGAGCTGGGCGAAGCCCATGCCGTAGCCGCCCACGGTGCCGAGGGCGAGCAGCACAATCAACAGTCGTCGTCTCATGATCGATCTCCAATGAAGGGTTGAAGCCGGGGAACAGGGTCGCGCTCAGTTGCGGCGCCAGGGCCGGTAGAACCGCGGCCCGCTCTCGATCAGGTCGGCCACCTCGGCGCGCTGCCTGTCGTCGAGCACCGCGTGCACCTTGGCGAGCGCGCCGGTCACCGTGCGCCGCATCGCCTCGATCACCGAGTCGTGCCGCGCGAAGAGCTCGCCGAGCAGCACCTCGTCGAAGCTCGGGCTGCGCATCGCCTTGGCGATGTCCGCGCGGCTCTTGCCGAGCTCCTCGCGGTGCTTCTTCATCTCGTCACGCACCTCGTCCATCGCCTTGACGATCACCTTCTCCTGCTCCTTCGTGGCCTCGATCCGCTCGAGCAGCGACCGCACGAAGAAGCCCGGGCCGCCCCACGCGAAGCCGGGTCCGCCGTCGAACCCGCCGTGGCCGCCGCGCCCTTCCCAGGGCCCGCCGTAGCCGCCGCCGTAGCCGCCGTAGCCGCCGCCCCAGCGCCGCGATCCGCCGAAGCCGCCGCCGCAACCGCCGCCATAGCTGCCGTACCCGCCGCAACCGTGGCCGCCGTAGCCGTAGCCCCAGCCGCGTCCGCGGCGCAGCACCTTGACGAGCCCGATCAGACAAACCGTTCCGATGAGAAAACCCAGCATGGCGAATCATCCTCCGGGACGCGGGGAGAAGTGCGTCCGACAGGGGAGAGAATGCGCTCGCTCTGTGAAGGGGCAGCGGGGCCGGCTGTGAAGAAGCGTTAACCGCGCAGGGTTGAAGCGAGAGCGCGGCTGAGCGCCTGCGTCCGCTGGAGGAGCACGGGCCGCGGTTGCGCATGTGAGGCCAGCCCGCGTGGGCGTTCGCGACTATGCTCGGTCGCGATGCTCCCCCTCGGGTCCAGGCCGAGACGCCCCTCGCGGGCGCCGAGCGCCGCCGCAGCGACGGCCCTCGCGATCGCGCTCGCCCTCGCGATCGTGATCGCGCCCTCGCCCGCGGGCGCGGCGCCGCGCTCGTCCTCGCTCGGGTGGGTGCGGGGCGCGGGCGCGGAGACCTGCGCGGGCACGCGCGCGCTCGCGGAGGCGGTCGAGGCGCGGCTCGGTCGGCAGGTCTTCGTCTCTGCTGCCCGCGCGGACGTGGCCGTCGAGGGCCTGATCGAGCGTAGTCCCACGGGCGCGTGGCGTGCGACCATCACCCTCGCGGGCGAGAGCGGGCGCGTGCTCGGCGCGCGCGAGATCGTCCGCGAGGCCGCGAGCTGCCGCGACCTCGACGCGCCGCTCGCCCTGGTGATCGCCGTGATGATCGATCCCGACGCCGCGCTCCGCGAGCCCCCTGCGCCTGCGCTGCCCGCGCCGCTTCCTCTGCCTCCTGCGCCTTTGCCGCCAGCGCCTCCGCCGCGAGAGATCGTCCCGGTTCCTCCGCCCGCGCCGCCGCCCCGAAAACCCTGGCTCGCGGGCGTGCACATCGGCCCCGTGCTCTCGCTCGGCATGCTCCCCGGTTTCGGTGCCGGCGTCGCGCTCCGCAGCCGCATCACGCCCCCGGGCTTTCCCGCCTTCGAGATCGGCGGGGCCCTCTGGGCGCCGAGCCAATCCGAGGCCGGCGGCATCGGCGCGCGCTTCTCGCTCGCGGAGGGCGTGCTCTCGGTGTGCCCCCTCGCCACCTCGGCCCTTGGCTTCGAGCTCGGCGCATGCGCGGGCGCGCGCGTCGGCGCGATCCACGCGGGCGGCTTCGGCTTCGCGCTCACCGAGGAGCGCGAGCGGCCCACCGTCATCGGCGCGCTGGAAGGCCGGGTGCGCCGCAGGATCATCGGCCCCCTGGCCCTGGCCATCGGCCCCGGGCTCGCGATCCCCTTCGTGCGCGATCGCTTCTTTTACAGCGGGCCAACGGGCGAAAAGCTCGAGGTGTTCCGCATGTCTCCGCTGGCCGGGACGCTCGAGATCACCCTCGGCGCAGAATTTCCATGAGCGCCCTTCATAATCGCGAGCCTCCACCGGCACTCACGCACGTGGACCGCGATCCGCTCTCCGCTCCGGCTCTCCCGCGCCCGCTCGTGGGGAGCGGCCCTCCCCCGAGGTCCGCAGGCCGCGCCCCGCCGGCGATCGAAGCGGCCGGGGAGGTCACGTTCGACCAGACGTTCGCGGAGTATGCGCCCTTCGTCTGGAGGTCGCTCCGCCGGCTCGGCGTGCGCGAGGCCGATGTCGAGGACGTCTGTCAGGAGGTCTTCCTCGTCGTCCACCGGAGGCTCGCCGACTTCGAGGGGCGCTCCTCGCTCCGCACCTGGATCTACGGCATCTGCCTGCGCTCGGCCGCGCGCTACCGGCGCCGCCCGCACCGCGGCCGCGAGGACATCGCCTCCACGCCCCCGGAGCAGACCGTCGCGCCCACGCAGGACGACGATCTCGAGCGACGTCAGGCCCTCGCGCAGCTCGATCGCGCGCTCGACGAGCTCGACGACGACAAGCGCGCCGTGTTCGTCCTCTACGAGCTCGAGGAGCTCACCATGGCCCAGATCGCCGAGGCCGCGGGCTGTCCGATCCAGACGGCCTACTCCCGCCTCCACGCTGCACGGCGGATCGTCACGGCCGCGCTTTCGCGCGTCTCCGCGGAGAGGAGCACCCCGTCATGCCGCTGAAAGATCCGCCTCGCCTCCTCGACCAGGCCGAGGGAACACCGGCCGCGCTGCGCCGCGCGCTCTCGGCCGCGCGCGCCGATCACCCGAGCGCCGCCGATCTCGCGCGTCTCGCACAGCGCCTTCCCCTCGGCGGATCGCCGCCCCCCGGCGGCTCGACCGCGACCCCGGCCGCGCCGCTCGCCGCCGTCCCCTCCGCCGTGCCCGGCGCGATCGTCGGCGCGCTGCTCGGCCTCGCCACGATCGGCGTGTACGCGCTGCTCGCGCCGGGCGATCCGCCTCCCGGCGCATCGCTGCGCCCTCCGCCCGCGATCGAAGCCACCTCGCGCGCGATCGATCATCGAAGCGCAGCCGCGCGCGAGGCCGCTCCCTCCCCGGGCGAGACCGCGTCCCGTCCGATCGAAGCGCCGTCTCGTCCTCCCGCGGAGCACCCGGAGCGCGCCGCGCGTTCCGCCGATCCTGTCGCTGGATCCAGCGCTCCTCTTGTTGCGCCGCCCGCTGGATCGGCCGCAGATCGCGCGCCCTCCTCCGCGCCCGAAGCGATCGGCGCAGGCGCGGCCCTCGTGGAAGGAGAAGACGAGGTGACGCTCCTCCAGCATGCCCAGGACGCTCTCGGCGCGTCGCCGGCGCGCGCCCTCGACTTGCTCGGCCAGCATGCCGCGCGCTTCCCCGGCGCCGCGCTCGGCCAGGAGCGCGAGGTGATGTCCATCGACGCGCTCGTCCGCCTCGGCCGCACCGGCGAGGCGCGCACGCGCGCCGCCGCCTTCGCCGCTCGATTCCCCACCTCGGCGCACCTCGGCCGCATCGAGGCGCTCCTCGGCGAAAAAATCGACCGCGGGTCTCATAATGATCAACGCTCGCCGGCACCTACTCCCTGAGCGGGCGGCGATCGCCCGCAGGAAGGGTGATCATGATTCGATTCATTGGCATCGATCGCACCGCTCTGCTCCGGATCACCGGCGCGTGGCTCCTCCTCACCGCCGGCTGCGGGATCGACGTGGGCGTTGGCTCCACCACCGGCTCGACCGGCACCGGAGGCCCCTGCAACTCCGGCACGGGCGGCGCCGACACCTCGGGCTCCGGCGGAGCATCGATGTCCGGCACAGGCGGCGCGGAGACCGCGGGATCGGGTGGAGCATCGATGTCCGGGACCGGCGGCGCCGACACCTCCGGCGCGGGCGGCATCTGGATGTCCGGGACCGGCGGCGCCGACACCTCGGGCGCCGGTGGAGCATCGCTCGTCCCTTGCCCGAACGAGCCGTGCAACGACGGCGAGATCTGCATTCACGCGAGCGGAGGCCCGGCCCCAGGCACGATGTCGAGCTACTGCCAGGCCGTCCCCGCGGAGTGCAAACCCGCGCTCGATTGCTCGTGCCTGCTGTCCTACTGCATGTGCTCGGGCGCGTTCCCGCAGCCCTGCTCCCCCGATGTCACGGTCACCTGCACGCAGGTCGACGGCGTGCCCTCGATCTCCTGCGAATCCCCGTAGTCGTTCGAGGACCTGTTCTGTCCCGGGAGCGAGGATTCCCGGGACGCATCCCACCGGGGGCAGCTCCCCTCGTTCCGGAGCTGCCCCCGAGGCGATCCGGGGTTATACTCCCCATCGCCATGCACGATCTCTTCCGCGGGAAGATCGTGATATGATAAAAGGAACGCAAATGAACGTGAAGAAGCAGATCGAAGACTATCTCGCGAGCCAGCCGGAGGCGAAGCAGGGTGATATGCGGGCGCTGCACGGCCTCATCCTGCGGCTGATGCCCGACTGCCAGCTCTGGTTCCTCGATGGAAAAGACGAAACCGGCAAGACCGTTTCGAACCCGAACATCGGCTATGGACGGCAAACGCAGAAGCTAGCCGGCGGTAAGACGAGAGAGTTCTATCAGGTCGGCATGAGCGCGAACACGGCCGGAATTTCCATCTATTTGATGGGGATCGAGGACAGAGCGTACCTCGGCAAGACCTACGGCAAGACCATCGGCAAGGCCGACGTAACCGGGTATTGCATCAAGCTCAGATCGCTGAAGAACATCGATGTCGACGTCCTCGAATCCGCGATACGAGATTGCGCCGGGCGGCAAAGCGCCTGACGAACAGCGTTTGCGCTGATCCAGACGCCAGCCTGTTCGGGCTCGACCTTGCGAGCGACTTCATTTCCACTACCCACCCATCCATGGCCGCCGGGAACACCGCCGCCAAGAAGAAGCTCGAGGGTACGCTCGCGCCACCCGACCCGCGGCATCGCGACGCACCTTCGACGCGCGGACCGCGACCCGGTCCCTCCACCCGCGAAGGCCAGCAGGAGGCATTGCGGCGATCCCCGCGCTGGGGTAGCCCTTGCGTATGCTCGACGTCGTACCGCTCCGCTACGGCACCCTCCAGCTCCTCCTCACGCTCCTTCTCCCTGCCGCGAGCGGCTGCGCGCATGAAGTCTATACGCCGTCCGTCGGCCCGCAGGCGAAGCTGAGCCCAGATCACGCGTATCTGTATGGTCACTTCAAGGTCGACGCCCAGGATCGGAGCACATGGGAGGACACGGGCCAGGCTATGGGATTCGCGGTCACATGTGGTGACGGCCAGCGCTACGTCATCCGCTTTTCGATGACCGATCCGCTGCAGGTCATCGAGATCGCGCCCGCCCGGTGCACCGTGGGGCTGATCTTCACGGACAAGAACGGTGATGTGGCTCCTGTGAGACGTGATGTCGACAGGGTGTCGCCGACGGTCTACGACTTCGCGGCAGGCAACGCCTACTACCTCGGGGACTTCGAAGGCTCCGCGCACGCCTCGGGTTACTGGACGGTCGAGAGGCCGCTCGATGGGTACGACGCGACCACGACGAAGATGCGGGCCGCGCTCCCGAATTTGGCACAAGTCCCCACGCAAAAGCGGATGATCCTGGCCAAGGCGCCGAGCGAGCCTTGAGGCCGACGGCGATGAGGGCGAATCTGCATGACCGGAGACCTGCGGCTCTTGCTATCCTCGGCCCCGAGGTGAGCCACCCATGACGAGCAACAAGCAGAGGATCGTCCTCCCCGGGGAGGGCACGAGCTACGACTGGTCGAAGGACCACATCCACGTCAAATCGACGCTGGATCTGAGCGATTTGGGCGGTGGTGCGAGGTGGCCGGGGTGTGGGGCGAAGGCCCCAACGTGAATGGTTAGAGAGAGAACGTGTTGCGCTTCACGAACTGGCCGCGGCCCTTGTTCAGGAGCAGCTTGTCGTCCTCGACCACCACCTCGCCGCGCGACAGCACAGCGGAGGGGGCGCCGATCACCGTCTTGCCCTCGAAGGGCGCGTAGTCGGCGCGCATGTGCAGGTTCTTGTGAGAGAGCTCGTAGCGCTTCTCCGGGTCCCACACCACCACGTCGGCGTCGGCGCCCACCGCGAGCGTGCCCTTCCTCGGGTACAGGCCGAAGATCTTCGCGGGCGCGGTCGAGGTGATCTCCACGAAACGGTTCAGCGAGATCTTCCCCTCGCGCACGCCCTCGTAGAGCAGGTGCAGGCGGGTCTCGACGCCGGGCATCCCGTTCGGGATCTTGGCGAAGTTGCCGATGCCGAGCTCCTTCTGGCCCTTCATGCAGAAGGGGCAGTGATCGGTCGACACCACCTGCAGATCGTAGGTGCGCAGCCCGCGCCAGAGGTGTTCGTGGTGGTGCTTCGGGCGGAGCGGCGGCGTGCACACGAACTTCGCGCCCTCGAACTCGCCGTAGCCCTCGCCCTCGGGCTTGCCGCGGAGATCGTCCTCCGAGCAGAAGAGGTACTGCGGGCAGGTCTCCGCGTAGGCGGAGAGGCCGCGGTCGCGCGCCTCCATCACCCGCTCGAGCGCGCGCTGCGCCGACAGGTGAACGATGTAGACGGGCACCTTCGCCATCTCGGCGAGGGCGATGGCGCGCTCGGTCCCCGTCGCCTCGGCGGCCTCGGGGCGCGTCAGCGCGTGGTAGACGGGCGCGGTGTGCCCGGCGGCGAGGGCCCGCTCGACGAGCACGTCGATCGGCAGGCCGGTCTCGGCGTGCATGCAGATGAGCGCGCCGAGCTCGCCTGCGCGGAGCATGGCGCGGAAGATCGACTGATCGTCGAGCAGGAGCACGCCCGGGTAGGCCATGAAGAGCTTGAACGAGGTCACGCCCTCGCGGACCATGTCGCCCATCTCGGCGAGCGCGGCGGGGGGCACGTCGGTCGCGATCATGTGGAAGCCGTAGTCGACGTAGGTGCGCCCCTCGGCCTTCGCGTGCCACGTGTCGAGCGCCTCGCGGAGCGAGCTACCCTTCTTCTGGATGGCGAAGTCGATGATCGTCGTCGTCCCACCGTGCGCGGCGGCCAGCGTGCCCGACTCGAAATCGTCGATCGAGTTGGTGCCGCCGAACGGCATGTCGAGGTGCGTGTGCGCGTCGATCCCGCCGGGGATCACGTACTTGCCCTTCGCGTCGATCGTCCGGTCGGCGGTGCCGAGCGCGGTGCCCGGCTGGACCAGGCCCGTGATCTTCCCGCCCTCGATCCACAGGTCCGCCGCGAAGGTGTCGCTGGCGGTCACGCAAGTCCCGTTCTTGATCAGTGTCCTCATGGTCTCTCTCCGCGCGCGAGGGTCTTGGACGTCCGTCCTCCGGCGCCCGAACTGTAACGCGGTCGAGCCGAGGACAGACGGATTTCGAGCAGCCAGACGCCCCGGCCATCGAGGCGGCCCAGGAACAGCACCGCGACCGGCAGGGAGCGGACCGCGCAGCCACCGGCCTCGGCCATCGAGGCGGTCCCCGCTCAAGAGGCGACGATAAAAGCTGTTCGGTCCGCGAATCGTCGGTCGGCCTCCCTCAAAATCGCTGAGGATTCCTCGGTCGACCTCCCTAGCTTCGCGGCCCTCTCGACGCTTTTATCGTCACCCCTTCAGGCCTTCTTCGAGCCGAGGATCGCCTCGAGGATCGGGCGCGAGCCCTGGAGCGCCGTGCGCTGCGAGTAGAAGGCGAGGCCGCGCACGCCGCCGAGCTCTTCGCCGGCGCCGGCGCGCCCCGGGCCGCCGTGGATCATCGAGGGGAGCACCGTGCCGGGGCCGGGCGCCTGGTCGGCGATCTTCTCGCTGGCGAGGAAGAGGCGCCCGTGGAAGGGGCCGATGCCGAAGATCATCTCGCTCGTGAAGGCGCGATCGTCGCTGTAGACCGAGGAGACGAGGCCGCCCTCGCCCTTCTGGATCTGGGCGACCGCATGCGCGGAAGTGCCGTCGAACGGCAGCAGGGTGGCGCAGGGGCCGAAGACCTCGTGGCGGTGGACCTCGCGCGCCGTGTCGGGCGAGGCGTTGACGAAGAGGGTGGGCGGGACGAAGTAGCCCTTGCCCTCGGCGACGCCGGCCTTCTCGAAGGGGCCGTTGCCGCCGAGCACCGCGGTCGACTCGCTCGCGAGCCGATCGATCCCGGCGCGGATGTCGCGGAGCTGCGCCGCGGTGGCGAGCGGGCCCACGGTGACGCCTTCGAGCGAAGGGTCGCCGACCTTGTGCTCCTTGAGGCGATCGACGAGATCGTCGCGCACCTGATCGACGACGTCCTTCGGCGCGAAGATGCGGCGGATGGCGGTGCACTTCTGCCCCGCCTTCTGGGTCATGTCGCGCACCACGTCCTTGAGGAAGAGGTTGTACGTCTCCGAGCCGGGCGCCGCGTCGGGCCCGAGGACAGCGGCGTTGAGGCTGTCGGCCTCGACGTTGACCCGGACCGAGCGGCCCGCGATGTTCGGCATGGTGCGGAGGGTGAGCCCGGTGTCGCTCGACCCGGTGAAGGCCAGCACGTCCTGCCCGGTGAGGTGGCTCAGCAGGTCGCCCGGCGAGCCGCACACGAAGGAGAGCGCGCCCTTGGGCAGCAGGCTCTGCTCGGTGAAGAGCTTCATGATCCGGTACGAGAGCAGCGCCGTGCTCGTCGCGGGCTTGCTGATGACCGGCATGCCGGCGAGCAGCGCGCACGCGGCTTTCTCCGCGAGGCCCCAGGCCGGGAAATTGAAGGCGTTGACGTGCACCGCCACGCCGTGACGCGGCAAGCTCACGTGCTGCCCGAAGAAGCGCGGGGCGCGGCCGAGCTGGATGCCCTCGCCGTCGAGGAGGAAGCGCTCATTGCCGAGCTGCTTGCCGAGGTCGGCGTAGTACGCGAGCGTGCCCGAGGCGCCGTCGATGTCGAACTTGGCGTCGCTGCGGGTGTTGCCGGCGTTCTGGATGGCCACCTCGATGAGCGCGTCGCGCTGCGCGTGGATGGCGCGGGACATGGCGCGGAGCAGCTCGCCGCGCTCGGCGAAGGTGAGCGCGCGCAGGGCCGGGCCGCCCTCGTCGCGGGCGAAGGCGAGGGCCTTCTGGAAGTCGAGGCCTTCGGTGGAGGTCTGGGCGAGGGGCTCTTCCGTCGTCGGGTTGACGAGGAGGCTCATCTTGCCGGAGCCGGCGACCCAGGCGCCGGAGAGGTAGCTCTGGAGGGTTTCCATAGGGGCGCGGAGCCTACTCGGAAGCGCCCCTGATGGGTAGGGTATGGGATCGCGCTACACGGAGGTCAGAGCGCGTTGCAGGGCACCTGGCGGACGGCCCGCTTGGTGGCCGAGGTCTGCCCCTTGCCGAGCTTGACGCTGTCCGGGGTGTCCTGGAACCAGCGATCGATGGAGGCGGGCATCTCCCAGAAATTGCGGTTCTTGTCGAGCAGGATGTCCTTGGCGCCGGCGCCGGCCGTCTTGCCGTAGACATCGACCTGGACGACGAAGCACACGTTCTTGTCGTGCATCGGCGAGTACAGATAGCCGTTGCTGCCGGACTTGAACTCCATGTCGGCGATCGTCTCGATCACCTTGCCGCTCGCGTCCTTGGCCTCGATCTTGTGCTTGCCCGAGGAGATGCTCGACGAGGACGAGGCGAGCCACGACTCGGTGGGCGCGTTCTTGAGGTTCGTCGCGACCGCGTTGCCGTCGATGTAGATCGAGACGCCGTCCTTGCCGGTGTTGTTGATCATGTGCAGCGACGGGTGCGTGTACGAGTAGATGCCGACGATGGCGCCGCCGATGGCGAGGACACCCACGCCGACCGCGGTGAGGATCATCCGCATCTTGCTGAAGCCGCCCATCGCGCCGAGGCCCGGGCTGCGACCGGTGAAGGCCTGCATGCCCATCGGAGGCTGGCCGGGCATGCCGCCCATGCCCATCGGCGGCTGGCCCATCCCGCCCATCGGCGGGCCACCCATGCCCATGCCGGGCTGACCGGGCATGCCACCCATCGGCGGGCCGCCCATGCCGGGCTGACCGGGCATGCCACCCATCGGCGGGCCGCCCATGCCGGGCTGACCGGGCATGCCACCCATCGGGGGGCCGCCCATGCCGGGCTGGCCGGGCATGCCACCCATCGGCGGGCCGCCCATGCCGGGCTGGCCAGGCATGGCATACCCATCGGGGGCCGCCCATGCCGGGCTGGCGCCGGCATGCCCCCCATCGGCGGGCCGCCCATGCCGGGCTGTCCGCATGCCACCCATCGGGGCCGCCCATGCCGGGCTGGCCGGGCATGCCGCCCATGGGCTGTCCGGGCATCGGGGCCCCGCCTGGGCCCTGCTGATAGCCGCCGGGGCCCTGCGGGTACCCGCCGCCCGGGGGATATCCGCCGCCCGGGGGATACCCTCCACCAGGCGGGCCGCCGCCGGGTGGGAAGCCGCCGCCGGGGGGATAACCGCCGCCAGGGGGATAATTGGCCATCGAATGCTCTCCTCGAAATTGCCGGAACGCGGCACGCACGGGCGGCGAGGGGGCCCGGTCACCGCGGCCGAGCCCTCACCGTGGCGCGATGATACGGAAAACCGCGCGATTTCCACGTGAAAAAGTGAGAGCAGCCCACCGGATCCGGGGCCTCTGTGGACGTCGAAAGCTCGACGGAAAGTCGGGAAAAAGGACAGCCGGGAGGTGGATCCCGTCGCGTTCCGGCATTCCATGGCAAGCTCCGCCTTCATGAGGAGCGGTCGATGAGCGAGGCAGAGACGCTGTCGGTCTTCATCCACTCGACCGGGACGCGGCCGTCGATGTGGGACGCCGTCCCCGCGGAGGTGATCGGGACGACCCGGAAGCTCGCCCCGCCGAACCTCGGCTACCCGCCGCTCGCCCCGCTCCTTCGCGGGCAGCGCGTGACCGCCGCCGACGAGGCCGCGCACCTGCTCGCGATGATCGGCGAGAGCCCGCGCGTGCACCTCTACGCCCACTCCTACGGCGCGAGCGTGGCGCTCGACCTCGCCCACCGCCTCGGCCCGCGCCTCGCGTCCCTCTTCACCTTCGAGCCGGTCTTCTTCGGCGCGCTCGCGCTCGACGCGGGCTCGGACCCGGCCGCCGTGGCCGAGGCGATGGCGTTCGACGAGCACCCGTGGTTCCTGCACGACGAGGCCGTGGGCGGGACGGACGCCTGGCTGGAGCACTTCATCGACTACTGGAACCGCCCCGGCTCCTGGGCGCGGATGCCGGAGAGCATGAAGGACGAGAGCCGCGCCGTGGCGTGGAAGATGTACCAGGAGGTGCGCTCCTGCTTCTTCGATGTGAAGGATTTTGGTGCGCGCCCGTTCCCCGAGGTGCCGTGCACGATCGCGACGGGCGAGCGATCGACGCGGGGCGCGCGCGCGATGGCGCAGGCGCTCCACCGGAGAAACCCGCACGCGACCTTCGTGGAGATCGCAGGCGCCGGTCACATGGCACCGCTGACCCGACCGGATCTGGTGGCGCCCGCGCTGATCGATCACGCGCGGCGCGCCGGGGTGGGCTGAAGCGCAACGCCGCAGGCGAGAGGAGCGCAGGCCGAGGGGATGGCCTGTCGGTCCGTGCGGGTGCTCCGTCGGCGTGTGGAGATGGTCCGTCGGTCCGTGCGGGTGCTCCGTTGCTGTGTGGAGACGCTCCGTCGGTCCGTGGCAGAGGCTCGTCGGGTACGTCGACCTGTGCGGGTGGGCCGTGGACGGTGCCCGGACGTCCGAGGAGCAGGCTCGCGAGCACGAGGTGATCGTCCGTCGGCGTGTGGAGGCGCTGCGTTGCTCGCCGAGGGCAAGCCGTTGCGCGGAGAAAGCAACCCGTTGCTCGATCGAGACGCGCTGTCGCACAGGTGCCTACCGATCTCGCAAACACCTTCAAAAAAAGATGATCCGCGATTGCATCCGCGCGCGCGAAGCGCCGTCTCTCCGCTGGGGCTCACTTCCCCAGAAAGGATCCGAAGATGGCAGCCATCGACTACGCCCGGTTCTCGCGCATCCTCCACCGCTGTGAGGAGATCGCCGAGGAGCCAGGGATGAAGACGAGCGTCGTGCTCGTCTACCAGCAGGTGCTCGCGCCGCTCTTGAAGACCTACCTCTTCGCCGACGACGCGGTGACCGCCGCCGAGTCGTCGTTCGCGAAGGAGAACCACGAGGCCTCCGCGGCCCTCGTCGCCCTCGACGGGCCCTACCGCGAGGCCCGGAGCGTGACCGCCGCCTTCGTGACCGGCGTCGTCCTGCCCGACACGCTGAAGTCGCAGCGCACCGACACCGACAAGATGAGCGCGATCGAGGACCTGATCGGCGTGATCGACGATCACGCCGGCGAGACCTGGGCCGATTCGCTGGCGCAGGGGGCCTTCGGAAAGAAGGGGCCGGAGACCATGAAGGAGATCATGGAGGCCATCGAGGCGAACAAGGAGCTGACCGAGGCGCGGAAGGCGCGCGCCGCGGCCTACGGGCCCGCCTACGAGGCCTACCTGAAGCTGAAGCGCGTGGTGCGCGACGTGTGCGGGCCGACGTCGAAGCAGTACAAGCGGATCCACTTCCGCGACACGAACGGCGCCGCCAAGGCAGAGGCGCCGCCCGTGACCAACGGAGCGCCCGTCCCCGGGAACGGAGCCGCGCCGGCATGAAGCAAGGGGCGCGCTCCTCCCAGGAGCGCGCCCTCTTCACGAGCACACCTTCCGAACCGCGACCGGAAGGGAGCGGGTCCCATCCATCCGGTCCCTGTCATCGAAGTAGCGAGGCTCCTCACTCCCCGCCGTCCGGCGCTCGCCGCATGGTAACGTCGCACCGCTCGATGAAGACCAGCCTCGATCACCTCCCGGCCAAGAAGCAGGCGCAGGTCCGCGCCCTCGGCGAGCTGATCCGCGCCGAGGCCAAGGTCGAGATGGTCATCCTCTTCGGGAGCTACGCCCGCGGGGACTGGGTGGAGGATCCGGTCGGGGATTATTTCAGCGACCTCGACGTGCTCGTGATCGTGAAGAGCCGGACCCTGGTCGACAAGCTCGACCTCTGGTCGAAGATCGAGGACCGAGCGCGGCGCATCACGAGGCCGACGAGCCTGTCGCTCATCGTGCACGACATCAAGGACGTGAACGGGCAGCTCGAGAAGGGGTTTTACTTCTTCAGCGACATCAAGAAGGAGGGGATCGTGATCTACGACTCGGGGCAGTCTGAGCTCGCGGAGGCGAAGGAGCGGACGCCGGCCGAGCGGAAGGCGCAGGCTCAGCTCTGGTTCGACCAGTGGTTCGAAAGCGCGAACGAGTTCTACGGGTACTTCGAGTTCGGTCTGGGCAAGGGCGCCACCAAATCAGCGGCGTTCCAGCTCCACCAGGCCACCGAGCGGCTCTACCACTGCGTGCTCCTCGTCCTCACGGCCTACAAGCCGAAGGTCCACAACCTCGAAGACCTCGGCAAGCGCGCCGGCGATCTGCACCCGTCGCTGCGCCATGTGTTTCCGCGAGGGACGCCGGAGGACGATCGGTTGTTCAAGCTGCTGAAGCGCGCGTACGTGGACGCTCGCTACGATCCGACCTTCACGATCACGCGGGAGGAGCTCGACGCGATCGCCGTGCACGTGCGCGAGCTGCGGAGCCGGGTGGAGGCGGTGTGCCGGGAGCGGATCGACACGATGGGGTGAGCTAGCGGCGCTTCCTCCCGCCATCAGCGCCGCAGATCAGCACAGCCAACAGCACCGCTCCCTACCGGTCGCGGTGCTGTTCCTGGTGGCCGTATGGATTGCTGAGGCCGGTGGGAGCGAGGTGCTGTTCCCGGTGGCGTGGGGAGCCTGCGGGCGGTGGTCGACACCACCTGGAAGGCGAGGCGCTCGCGGCGTGGCTCCGCGGCGAGAGCGCCGCGTAGCGCGCGAAATCAGTATGTGCAGTTGGCGGTGGTCAGCATCGCGGTGACCTTCGCCTGGATGAGGTTGAACTCTTTCACCGTCAGGTCGAGCTCGGCGGCGCGCTCCTGGCGGCTCGCGTCGACCAGATCGAAGCTCGTCGCGGCGCCGGCGGCGAAGGCGCGCTCGGCGAGGCGGGCGGCCTCGCGCGCCAGATCGCGGTTCTGCTCGGACACGATGCGCGCCTGCTCGGCGACGGACACGGCGCGCATCGCCTGCTGCACGTCGAGCGTCGCGCCGCGGCGGGCGAGCTCGAGCTTGAGCTTGGCCTGCTCCTCGCTGGCGCGGGCGATGCGCACGGCGCCGGCCTTCAGGTTCCCGTCCCAGATCGGGACCGTGAGCACGCCCTGGATCGACCAGGCCACGTTCTTGCCGCTCGAGAGCGTGTCGCTCGAGGCCTGGAGGGTCGAGGACACCTGCGCGGTCGGGATGTAGGCGAGGCGGGAGGCGGTCACGCCGCGGCTCGCCGCGTCCACGGCGGTGCGGGCGGCGGCGATGTCGGCGCGCTGGTCGAGCGTCCCGGGTGAGCAGGTGCTGGAGATGGCCTGCGCCATCTCGTTCAGCGAGATGGTCGGCGGCACCCCGTAGCCGTCGGGCTCGCCGAGGGCGAGGCCGAGCACCTCGCGCGCCTTGCGCAGCGACTCGTCGCCGGCGATGAGCGTCGCGCGGGTCGTCGTCGCGTCCTGCTGGGCGCGCAGCACGTCGAGGCGCGTCCCGTCGCCGAGGCGCGACTTGCGCTCGGCGAGGCTCTGGTGCTGGAGCGCGTTGCGCAGGCTCACGCGGTTGATCTCGGCGATGCGCTCGGCGGTGAAGACGCTGATGATCGCGGCCGCCACCTGGCTCAGCACGAGGCGCCGCTTGTCCTCCACGGTGAGCTTGGCGGCCCGGGTGTTGAGGTCGGCGGTCTTGACGTTGTACCAGGTCTGCAGCGCGAAGATCGGCTGGCTCGCGGTGATCTGGGTCGTGGCGACCGGCGTGTTGTTCGTGGCGCCGGTGAAGGGGTTGGTGGAGCTGATGAGGTTCTGCGAGATCGTCGCGTTGCCGGTGATCAAGGGCAGGGCGCCGGAGAGCGCCTGCTGGTAAGCGCCCTCGTTCCGGAGCACGTCCTGCTGGGCGATCAGCAGATCGATCGACCGGCTGTTGATCATCGAGAGCGCGTCTTTCCAGCCGCCGAGCATGTGCGGCGCGGGCGCGACGGGCCCGAGCGCCGGATCTTCCACGTCGACCTTGGGCAGGGGAGGGGGCTCGGTGGGCGGCGTCCCCGGCGTCGCCTGCGCGGCGGGGCGGGCGGGGCGCCCGGGTAGCGGCGCGGCGGCGGGCGCGGGGGGCTTCGGCGCGGGCGCGGCGGTGGGCAGAGGGGGCTTCGGCCGCGGCGCCGCGGGCGGGGGCTGCGCGGCAGCCGGCGCGGCGAGCAGCGGCAAGACGAGGACGAGCGCGAGCGGAGACGTTCGCATGCCCAAGCGATGCGATCGGAACGCGCCGATGACAAGCCCAAAGCCACCTGGGCAGCGGGATGGGGCCTCGTTTTTCGGAGCGGCGGGCGCCAATCGTTGCAAAGTCACCGATTCGGCGGGGGCAGGCTCTCAGTCTGCGGCGCCCTGCTGCGAGGCGCGGCGGCGCTTCGCCTTCTTGCGCGGCGGCTTCGCCTTCGCCTCGGCGGGGCCTTCGCTCGGCGCGGCCGGTGTGCTCGGCGCGCCCGCGTCGATCCAGCGCCAGAGGGCCATCTGATCGGCGGTGGCGCCGCGGCGGATGGCGCGCCCGAGCACGCGGCGGGCGGCGGCGACCTTCCCGCAGCGGGCGAGGGCGTGGGCGTAGCTCGCGGCGATGTCGGCCTCGCCCGTCTCGGCGAGCGTGGCGCGCGCGAGGAGCGGGAGCGCGGCCTCGGGCCGGTCGAGGGCGATGTCGTAGAGGTGCCCGAGGTTGTGGGCGTAGAACGGGTTGTTGGGCGCGAGCGAGAGCGCGCGCTCGTAGGCGCGCGCGGCGTAACGGTGGTTGCCGAGCAGCGACTGGGCGAGGCCGAGCACGGCCCACGCGCCGTCGTCGTCCGGACGCAGCGCGAGCACGCGCCGGGCGAAGAGCGCGGCGCGCCACGGGTCGTGCTCCACGCCGAGCTCGGCCAGGTGGCGGTGCGCGTAGATCCACGCGTCGCTCTCCGGCTCGGCCGCGCGCGCCAGGCGGGCGAGCATCGGCAGGACCTCCTCGGGATCGAGGCGATCTTGGATCGCGCGATCCACTTCACGCAGGATGCGATCGATCGGGTCGGGCGCGCTTCGAAGCATGCCTCTCCGTGATACGACCACTCGGCGAGCTTGGCTAGCGCGACAAGCGCACCGTCATGAGCGCTTCGGCGTCGGAGAGGCTTCTTCCGAGGAGTCCGCGGCCGGCTCGACCTCCGCGGCCGCGGCCGCAGCGATCGGGGCTTGACTGCGGGGCAAGAGATCGAGCAGGGGGCTCGTCTCCATCTCGTCCGTCGCCGCGGCGGGCTCGCTGCCTCGCGCGGCGGGCGGTGCCTTGTCGTCCGTCGCGTCGGCGTCGCTCCCGCCGCGCTCGCGCGCGGGCTCGGCGCTCGCGACCTTGCCGCCGATCGTCACGCCGGTGAGGGCGGCGAGGGCCTTGTCGAGATCCTCGCGGCGCACGCTGACGAAGGCGTTGCGATCGCGGACGCGGATGCGCCGGACGTAGGCCTTGTCGATGCCCGCGCCCTCGGTGAGCAGGCGCTGCAAGTCCGAGGCGCGCGCGCCCTCGCGGCGGCCGACGTTGACGAAGATCTCCGCGAGCTCGACGTCGGGGAGCGGCGCGGCGGGCTCGGCGCTCGGCGCAGATCGCTCCGCGCTCCGGCGCTCCTCGGGCGGCGGGCCGTCGTGGCGGCGACCGCGTCCTCCGCGGTCGTCACGAGGTCCGCGTCCTCCGCGGTCGTCGCGCGGCCCGCGGTCGTCGCGCGGCCCGCGATCGTCGCGGGGCCCGCGATCGTCACGCCCGCCGCGACGGCCGCCCTGCGGCTCGGCGCGCGCGGGTGCAGGCCGGCGATCGTCGCCGAA
>JAXLYT010000035.1:0-114297 GCA_046351295.1 Byssovorax sp. | reverse complement strand
GAGACCAGCCGGCCACGTCCGTCACGTCGGCGACATCGACGACCTCGACGACATCGACGACATCGACGGCCACCGGCGGCGGGGGCGCCTCCGGGACCACCGGCGTCTCGCAGGGCGGCGGCGGAGCCGGCGGCACGACGACCACCGCGACGAGCGCGGGCGCGGGCGGCGACCTCGACGCGGGCGGGCCGCCGCCCACCGAGGAAGACGCGGGAGGGTTCCAGCCGAGCGACGACTGGATCTTCTCCGACCAGACCATTCACACGGTGGAGATCACCCTCCCTCCGGCGTCGGTCTCGGCCCTCGACGCCTCGCCGTTCGAGTTCGCGCAAGGCGACTTCGTCTTCGACGGAATGCAAGTCCCCAAGGTGGGAGTTCGCCTGCGGGGAAAGATCGGCTCGTTCCGCACGCTCGCCGGCAAGCCGAAATTCAAGATCGAGTTCGGGGAGATCGTCAAGGACCAGCGCTTCTACGGGCTCGACACCCTCTCGCTCAACAACGAGGTGGTGGACTGCTCGTACCTGAAGGAGCCGCTCGCGTACCGCGTCTTCGCGCTCGCGGGCGTCCCCTCCGAGCGGACGGGCTTCGCCAGGGTGAGCGTCAACGGGGCGGACTACGGCCTCTACGTGATCGTCGAGACGCCGGACTCGCGCTGGCTCAAGCGCAGCTACCCGGAGCCCAAGGGCAACCTCTACGACGGCAAGTACGTGTGGTTCGGCGGGAACAATTACCAGCTCCTCGACTTCGCGAACGGCGTCGACGACATGTTCCAGCTCGAAGAGGGGATGGACGTGGGCCACGCGGACATCCAGGCGATCTCGAGCGCCGTCTCCGCGAGCTACGGGACCGCGCAGTTCGGCGCGACCGTCGCGCCGCTCCTCGACTGGGCCGAATACCACCGCGAGCTCGCCGCCGAGCAATGGGTCGGGCACAACGACGGCTACGCCCTCAACACGAACAATTACCGGGTCTACTTCAACCCGGCGGACGGCAAGGCCCAGATCGTCCCGTGGGACTTCGACTATGGATTCCTCCACGACTCCGACTGGGGGATGAGCTGGGCGTCCCCGCTCGGCCGGCTCGCCCATGGCTGCTTTCTCGACCCGCAGTGCGCGGCCGATCACAAGGTGGCCGTCAAGGCGCTCATCGACGCGATCGATCCGGCGGCGCTGCTCGCCTGGTTCGATCAGATCGACGCGCTCACCTTCGCCGAGACCCAGGATGATCCACGCCGGGAGTGCGGCGCGGGGGAGGTCGGCGCGTGGCGCGACTACCTCCGGGGCTTCATCACCAACCAGAACGCCGCCCTCACCGTGTTCTGGGGGCTGTGATGAAGCGCGTTCTCGTCTTCGTCCCGCCGCTTTTCGTGTTCTTCGCTCTCCAGAGCTGTGGATCACCCGACCCCGCGGGCGTCACCGGCGCCGGCGGTGCGAGCGCGACCACGTCGGGCACCGGTGGATCCGGCGCGGATACGGCGGGATCCGGTGGACACGGTGGGACCACGCAGGGCACCGGCGGGAGCGCCCAGACGACCGGAGGGATCGGTGGAGTCGGTGGGATGGGCGGGGCCGGCGGCGACGCTCCGCCGCTGCCGCTCGAGCTCTGCATCAACGAGCTCATGCCGCGCAACATCGCCTCCGCGGCGGACGAGGGCGGAAACTACGCCGACTGGATCGAGCTCCACAATCCGGGCAAAACACCGATCGATCTCGCGGGGTGGGCGCTCACCGACGACGCGTCGATGCCCTTCAAGAGCGTCTTGCCCGCCGGGCTCACCCTCCCACCCAAAGGCTTCTTGCTCCTCTGGGCCGACGGGACACCGCAGGTTGGAGCGTCGCACCTCGGGTTCAAGCTCGACGCCAAGGGCGGCGTGGTGGGCGTCTTTGCGCCGGATGGACGGGGCAGCCTCGTCTCCTACGGAGAGATCGCGGCCGATTTCTCCGCGGCGCGCAACCCGGATTGCTGCCAGGGACCCGGCTGCTTCACGTTCGTCTTCCGCGGGACGCCGGGCAAGACGAACGTCTTCGTGCCCCCGGTGACTGTCTCGCTCCTCCAGACGGGGAGCGTGTTTCATTACCTCGATCAGGACCAGCCGCCGGATCCGAGCTGGACCACGGCCGCCTTCGACGACAGCGCGCTCCCGAGCGGCCCCGCGCCTCTCGGCTACGGCGATCCCCACATCGTCACCACCGTCTCCTATGGCCCCGATCCGAACGCCAAGCACATCACCACCTGGTTTCGCACGACCTTCCTCGCGGCGGACCACGCGTCGTTCACGTCGGCCACGCTGAAGATCCTCCGGGACGACGGGGCGCGGGCATTCCTCAACGGGACCGAGATCGCCCGGACCAACTTGCCCGACGGCGACATCGACGCGGCGACCCTCGCGCCCGTCGGGGTGGGCGGCGCGGAGGAGACGGCCTTCTTCGGCTTCGCGATCGATCCGGCGCTCTTCGTCGACGGGCCGAACGTGCTCGCGGTCGAGGTGCACCAGGCCGCGGCGACCAGCAGCGATCTCGGCTTCGACGCGGAGATCACCGCGGTGATGCCCGGCTCGCCGCCGTGAGGTCGAGCGACTACCTGGCCGTCTCTTTCTTCGCCAGCACCCGGAACGCGTTGCCGATCGTCGCCGCCACGAAGAGCCGTGACAGCGTGTTGTCGAGCAGGATGCCGAGCACGATGAGCGGTGTCCCGAGGGCGTAGATCGCCATCCGCGCGGCGCGGGAGAGGCCGCCTCGCGCGGGCCTCCAGGGCACCTCGGGCGACGGGGCCACGTGGTCGAGGAAGAGGAACACGGCCGCGGAGAAATCGACCCGGATATGGGCCTCGCTCCGGTGGACCTTGAGCAGCGAGAACCCGCGCTCTTCGAGGATCTTCTGCAGGTTCTTGTACGACACGAAGTGCTGGTGCTGCGGCTGAAACCAGGGCAGCCAGTAGCGCCCGAAGAGCGAGCCGTAGGCGCAGTCCGGATCGGGGATCTCGATCATCAGGAGCCCGCCGTCGCGCAGCGCGATCTTCGCCGCGTCGACCTCGGCGCGCGGATCGCGCGTGTGCTCGAGGTAGTGGCTCATGCTCACCACGTCGTAGCGGCCCGCGAGCAGCGGGGCCATGTCGGGGAAGAGACCCCGGTGGCCCGCGTCGACCCAGCCGCGCCGCTCGGCCTCCTCGATGCTCTCGCTCAGATCGAGCCCCTCGAAGCGCGTCTCCGGCCAGTGCTTGCGCGCCGAGGTGGCGAAGTGCCCGTGACCACCGCCCACGTCGAGCCAGATCTTCGGCTCGATCTCGCCATGCACGAACGTCGCGCGCGCGTCGTAGGCGTCGACCGAGGCCCCGAAGATGAAGTCGAGATCGTCCTCGCCGAGGCCGTCGTAGAAGTCCTTGTAATAGAAGTTGAGCCCGTCGATCGACAGGCGCGGGTTCTGGAAGATGTGCCCGCAGCCCTTGCACCGTTCGAGGGTGAACTTGCCGGGCTTGTGCTGGATCATGTCAGTGAGCCGCACCTTCACCGTGAGATCGGGGCTCGCGCAGAGCGGGCACGCGGTGGCGCGGGGCTCGAAGAAGGGATCGAGGCCGCCCTTCAGGAGCTCGTCGTACGCCGGGCGCAGCGCGGCGATGCGCTTCGGGTCCATGCCGCCGTTGGGCTCGAGGAGGAGCGTGAGCCAGGTGAAGAGCTCGATCGGGGCGCGGAAGAGCGTGAGGAGGAAGAGATCGCGCGAGCTTACCCGGGTCGCGAAGAGGGCGATGAGGGGCTGGAGGTGGAAGGCGACGAGCGGGGCGAAGCCGAGGCCCTGGAAGGCGGCGGCGACGCCGATGACGGTGAGGACCAGCGGGACACCGATGAGCACGGCGTTGACGCCGGTGCCGCCCACGACCTCGCGCATCGCGGCGAGGCGGCGGCCCTTCTCGTCCGGCACGGCCTTCAGGTCGGGCGCGATGGCGAGGTCGGCGCCGCCCTTCGCGTAGCGCTTGAGCTTGCCGGCGACGCGGGCGATCTCGACGGTGCCGAGCGGCGCCTTGGCCTCGGCCTCCTCGATGCAGGCCTTGTCGAGCACCTCCTGGGTGACGAGGATCGCGTGGCCGGCGGTGAGGCCCTTGCCGAGCCGATCTTGGCGGTACTTCGACGGATCGATCACCTGGAGCAGGCCGAGGGCGCGCTGCGCGGGGAGATCGCCGGGGATGAGATCGAGGACGACGAGATCCTGGGCGCGGGCGTAGGCGCTCGCGGCGCGGCGCGTGGGCTCGTCGAGCGTGACGCCTGTGCCGAGCAGGAAGCGGTGCTCGGGGGAGACGGGATCGTCCGAGGGGTTGATCGACGGGATGGAGGCGAGGCGGCCTCGGATCCGGAAGGAGTCGAGGAGGAGGAGGAGGGCGAAGAGGACCCAGATCAGGGCCATGGTGAAGGGCTCATGGGCAAGGGAGGAGGGGAGGGTACTACGTCGCGGCGGGCACGGTGGGAGGAGCTTGTCCGATCAGGCCTTCGATGAGCTCGGCCGCGCGCGGGGCGCCGCCGGCTGCGGTGAAGGAGCGCTGGATGCGCCGAGCGGCTTCGCGGAAGGACGGCTCTTCGAGGACGCGGCGCACGGCCTCGCGGAGCTCGTCGGCGCGGACACGCCCGAACTTGAGGCGGATGCCGGCGCCTGCGTCGACGACCTGCTGCGCGATGACCGGTTGATCGTCCTTGATGGGGAGGACGACGAGCGGCAGGCCATGCGCGAGGGCCTCACAGACGGTGTTTTGCCCGCCGTGGCACACGACGGCGCTCATCTCGGGCAGGAGCGCGAGCTGGGGGACGAAGGGGCGGCGGATGATGTTGGGCGCGGTTTGTTTCACCAGGGCGTCGGGCGCGACGAGCACGACCTGGGGGCGTGGACCACGATGGGATCCATCGTCACCGAGGGCCTCGATCACGGTCGCGTAGAAGCGCTCACCGGCCTCGGCGTTGACGGTGCCGAGGGAGACGAGGACGCGCGGAATGGGGCGGAGATCTTCCCAGGGGAAGGGTGTGGTCTGCGGGCGCGCATGGATCGAGGGGCCGACGAACTGATAGTGCGAGGGGAAGCGCTCGGGTGGGCCGGCGAGCTCGGCGGTGCTGAAGGCGACGACGAGCATCGGTGATCGATCGGGCTCGGGCACGGGGGCGAGACCGGCCTCTTGTTCGAGCGTGGCGAGCTGGGCGTCGAGCCACGCGCGCACGAGCGGGAGGCCGGCGAGCGGATCGGTGAGGCCCGCGGAGGTGGTGGCGAAGGTGGCCCAGGGCAGGCCGCGCCTTCCGCCACCGCGCCGGCGACGGCTTGCTGATCGACGACGAGCGCGTCGGGGTGGAAGCGATCGATCGCGTCCTCGACGCCGGGGACCATGGCGCGGGCGAGGGGGATGAAGAACTCTTCCCAGAGGAACTTGAGCGCGGCGAGGCCGCGCGCGGTGCGAGAGGTCGCCTGGGCCTGCGTCCAGCGCTCCTCGGGGAGCTGGTCGTCGAGGGCGAAGAGCGTCGCGCCTTCGGGCAAGAGCGGGCGGACAACGCCCGGGTGCCCCACCCACGCGACCTCGTGGCCGCGCGCGCGGAGGGCCGCCGCCACGCTCACCGTGGGGTTGGTGTGACCGACAGCGAGCGGCGGGACGACGAAGAGGAAGCGCGCCATGGGTCAGGGAGATGGTTTGAGCTGCAACGAACGGAGGAAGGCCAGCATGTCCTCGCGCACCTTCGCGGTGGCCTCCCCAGAGGATCGAGTGCGAGCAGCCGGGGTAGACGCGCAGATCGACGGCGGGCAGGGCGCGGCCGAGGGCCTCGGCCGAGGCGCGCAGATCGCTCGATTCGCCGTAGAGGGCAAGCACGGGGCAGGTGACGCGGCGGAGCGCGTCCTCGCCGAGCGAGGGAGAATGCGCCATCTCGTCGACGAGCGAGGTGCCGTACACGAGGGCCGAGGCCGTCTGCGCGAGGCGGGTCGATTTCTTCTCGCTGTGGCGGCCGAGCCAGTGCTCGAACGATGCCTGGATCATGCGATCGCGGGCCTCGCCTTCGAGCTTGAGGGTCGCGGCCGTATTGTCTGCCCAGCCCTGCTCGCCGAGGTGGGCGTCGATGAGCAGGAGGCCGGCGACGCGATCGGGGTGGGCGGCCGCGAAGGCCAGGCCGAGCAGGCCGCCGAAGCTGTTGCCGGCGAGCACCACGGGCGCGGTGAGGAGAGCGCGCGCAGGAGCGCGTCGAGATCGGCCACCATCTCGTCGAGGCCGTAGCCCGCGGCGGGGCGCGCGCTCTTGCCGTGGCCGCGGAGATCGTAGAGCACGACCTCGCCGAGCTGCGCCGCGGGGTTGGCGAGCGTGAAGTAGAAGCTCGACAGGTTGTCCATCACGAGGCCGTGCAGGAACACGACGACAGGCGCGCCCTCCTGCGGCGCGCCGAGGCGCTGGACATGGAAACGGAGGCCGCGGGCCGTGATGTCAGCCATCGAAGAAGCCCTGGAGCGCGCGGGTGAGCGGCTCGGTCGCGTCGAGGTGGAGGTAGTGGCCGCCGGGCAGCATCACGAGGCGCGCCCCGGGGATGGCGCGGGCGATCCGCTCGCCCATGGGCGCGCAGAGCGAGGTGGTGCCGTAGACGCAGAGGACCGGGCAGCCGAGCGTGGCGAGCACCTCGTCGGGGATGTCGGGCTCGGCGCGCAGATCGGCGAGCAGGGAGCTCTCCTGGGTGAGGAAGCGGAGGGCGTCGAGGAGGCGGGCAGCGCGGCGGCCGCCGTGGCCGAGGACGGTTTGCAGGCTCTCGGGGAGACCGGCGACCATCTCGGCCGGGCCCTGGGCGAAGAACGACTCGAAATCGCCGAATTTCGAGGGCGGGAGCGGGGTCTCGACGAGGGCGAGGCGGCGCACGCGGCCGGGGTGATCGAGGGCGAAGCGGAGGGCGATGAGGCCGCCGTAGCTGTGGCCGCAGAGATCGATCGGGCCTTCGCCGAGATCTTCGGAGAGCGCCTCGAGGTCGCCCGCCATGGTGGAGACATCGTAGCCCGATGGAACACGCTGGCTCTTGCCGTGTCCGCGGAGATCGTAGAGCAGCACCTTGCGGCGCTCGGCGAGGGCGGGCGCGGCGGTGAAGTAGAACGAGGCGAGGTTGCCGATGAGGAGCCCGTGGAGCATCACGAGCGGGGGCGCGCCCTCGCCGAGGACCTGGGTGTGGAACCGGACGCCGCGCTTGTCTACGAGAGGCACCGGACGATGTGCTCCACCAGGTCGCCCACCGTGAGCGCGATGATCTCGTCGAGCTCCTTGCCCGAGAGCCAGCCGGTGAAGTCGACCGCGCCGCCGTAGTGGGCCTGGAGCTTCTCGGCGAGAGCCACGAACTCGATGCTCTCCAGCTCGAGATCGGCGTTGAACGAGGTCGCGAGGGCGATGGGCGCCCCGAGGCCCGCCTCGTCGTCGATCACCTGCCGGATCATCACCGTGACGGTCGAGAGGACTTGCTCGCGCAGGTGATCTTCGGGCTGGACGGTCACCTCGCCGTTCTAGCGGGAGTCTGCGAGGCGGTCGAGATCGATCCGGCGAGGACGGGCTCGCGATCGCTCATTCGCCGCGGGGCTCGGCCTGGTCGAGGAGCGCCGCGAGATCGACCTCTCGATCGGCATCGCCCACCCAGGCCGCGGCGTACCCCGGCCTCACGGCCAGGCGCGCGACGAGCCGATCCGCGAGCGGACCGCGGAGCCTCGGCAGGCCGGCCGGATCGGTCTCGACCTCGATCTCGATGGGGAAGATCGGCCCGTGACCGCGCTCCCAGAGCAGGCGCCGCGCGCAGTCCTTGAGGGCCATCCGGCCGAGCAGCCACTCGCCTTGCCGGCGGAGATCGATCTTGGCGTGTGCCTCGCGCTCTCGCTCGCTCAGGTAGCGGCGTGCGAGGAGATCGCGTGACGCGGCCGTTTTCCAGGGCTGCTTGACGAGGCCTCGGCCCTGCTCGTCGACCACGGCGAGGAGGTTCTGCTCGGGGTAGCGGAGCACGGCCCACACCCGGGCATCGGAGTCGAAGCGGCGATCTTCCCAGCCGTCGATCCGGCAAAAGACCCGATCGCCTTCGCACAGCTCCACGTCGGCCCGGACGTCGGTGTCGCTCAGGCGGCGGATCCACACGGTGCAGTCGAGGTCCTCACCGACGGGCGGGGCGGGGGAGAAGAAGCGCACGCGCTCGAGCATGACCGGCATCGCGAGGCGGTCGTTCTCGGCATGCTCCATCACCCAGTAGCCGAGGAGCTGGCCCGCGTTGTCGAGCAGGCCGCCCTTCGCCCGGAGGGACGCGAGGCGACCGCGGATCCCATCGTTGGCCATCGTGTCCAGGGAGAGCACACCCTGGTACGCGGGGCCGTGGAACATCCAGCGATCGGCGTAGAGCGTGGGGGCGTCGATGGCGGGCGCGGCCTCGCCGGTGAGCGGGGAGAGATCGCGCGGCGGCGGAGCGGGGTAGGCGTCGGCGAGCTCGACCGCGCCGGCCGCGAAGCCCTCGATGCTCAGCTCGACGCGGCAGGCGCCGTCGTGGCGAGCGGTGATGGTGAGATCGACCGGGGGCGCGACGGCCATCCAGCGGTACGCGCGCACGCCCGAGAGACCGACGGCGATCTTGCCCGGCACGAGCTCCTCGGCGATCTCGCGCATGAGCTCGAGGATCATCGTCATCGGCACCACGGGGTAGCGATCGACGAGCGCAGGCCAGCCCTCCGGCTGGCGGTAGAAGGCGTGATCGTGCAGCTCGGGGTAGTCGTCCACCGAGATGCTGCGCTGGAGCGTGATCTCGTGCGGGCCTGCCGCGGGTGGGGCGATCGGCGCGCGGAGGAACGCCGCCACGACGTCGCGCTGGGCGGCACGGATCGACGCGAGGCCCAGGCCGAGCTCGACGGCGAGCGGATCGGTGGGATCGAGATCGAGGTAGGCGAGATCGGCTATGCCGTCGAGATCACCGGCCGGCGCGGGAGGCGCCGGGCGATCGAGCGGACCGCGGGCGGTGACGAGGGGCGCGCCGAGCGAGATCTCGATGGGCGGGGCCGCGCGTACCTTTTCACGGCGCGCGGGCGGCGCCATGTCGAGCCTGCCGAGGTCGGGTGAAGCGCCCTCGGTCCAGAGCGCCGCAGCCACGCGGCGGAGCTGGGCGAGGCCGGAGCGCGCCGGCATGTTGGCGCTGACGGCGAGGTGCGGGAGGCCGCGCAGCGTGTCGCCGACGAAGCCGATCAAGCTGCCGGTGCCGACCTGGATGAACGCGCGCGCGCCGGCCTCGTGGAGCGCGAGGGTGAGCTCGCGGAAGCGGACGGGCTCGAGGATGTGTTGCACGGCGAGGCGGCGGATCGCCTCGGGATCGGCCGGGTAGGGCGCGCAGGTGGTGGCCGACCAGAGGGGCACGGCCGGGGTGGTCAGCGGGAGGCCCGCGAGGATGCGCCGGTGCGGGCCCGTGTACGCGTGGAAGAGGCGCGAGTGGTAGCCGGACTGGAAGGGGAGCTTCTGGCTGAGCACGCCCATCTTCTTCAGTCGATCGAGGGCGATGTCGGCGCTCGCCTCGATGCCGCAGAGGATGAGCTGGTGCGGGCAGTTGTCGTGGGAGACGGCGATCTCCGGCAGGCCCTCCATCGCGGCGATGGCCTTGTCGAGGCCGCAGCCGGCCGCGATGAAGGTGACCCCGGGCACGGACACGCTCTCGGGCGCGAGGCGCGCGATGATGCCGTCGATCTCGTCCCGGGGGATCATCTCCGAGGCGATCATCCCGCTCCACTCGCCGATGCTGTGGCCGGCGATCATCGCCGGGTAGACGCCGATCCGCCGGAGCGCGGCGTCGAGCAGCCGGCCGACCGCGATGATCCCCATCCCGAGATCCTTCAGCGAGCGCTTACCCTCGGGCATGCTGAGCGGGAGCCCGAAGCGGGAGGCCACGTCGTCGACGCGCGGATCGAAGCTCGAATCGACGCCCGGGAAGAGGAAGGCCACCCGGCCGCCGCGCGCGAGCAGGCCCTCGGCGGAGAACCAGAGATCGTCGCGGCCGCGCCAGGGCTCGCCACGCGCGACGATGGCCCGGGCCCGCGCGCGCCGCTCCGGGGTGGGGTTGAAGAGCGCGAGGCGCGCAGGTCCGCTCGCCGCGCGCTCGTCATGCGCGTTGTGCGCGTCATGCGCGTCGAGGGCCTCGCACAGCGCGGCGGGGCTCTCCGCGGCGAGGAAGAGGACCGGCTCGACCACGGTGGGCGACGATGTGGACGACGTGGACGATGGGGACGAAGCGCGCGGCGAAGTGGACGGGCGGCTCGCCGGGTGCTCCTCGAGCACCACATGCGCGTTGATGCCGCCGAAGCCGAAGGCGTTGACGCCGGCGACGCGCGGGCGGCCCGGGCTCTCCCAGGGCTCGGCGCGCGAGAGGATGCGGAAGCGCGTGGCCTCGACCTCGGCGCGGGGCTCCTCGCAGTGGAGCGAGGGGTAGAGCCGCGCGTGGTGGAGGGCGAGGGCGGCCTTGATCAAGCCGGCGGCGCCCGCGGCCGGCATGGTGTGGCCGATCATCGACTTGACGGAGCCGAGCGCGGCGCGCGCCTCGTCTGCCCTCGCCGGGCCGAAGACGCGCGCGAGCGTGCCGAGCTCGGCCCCGTCGCCCGCCGCCGTGCCGGTGCCATGGGCCTCGATCATACCGACGAGGGAAGGATCGAGCCCCGCGTCGTCCCACGCCCGCCGGAGCGCGGCGATCTGCCCGTTCATGTCCGGGCTCATCAGGCTCGCGCCGCGGCCGTCGCTCGCCGTCCCCGTGCCGCGGATCACGGCGTAGATGCGGTCGCCGTCGCGCTCGGCGTCGGCGAGGCGCTTGAGCGCGAGGACGCCCACGCCCTCGCCGATGAGCAGGCCGTCGGCGCGCCGATCGAAGGGGCGGATCTGCCCGGATCGGCTGAGCGCGCCGAGCTGGCAGAAGACGCTCCAGAAGCCCGGATCGTGGCAGAGATGGACGCCGCCCGCGAGCACGAGGTCGGCCCGGTGGGCGTGGAGATCGCGGCATGCGTGATCGACCGCGACGAGCGAGCTCGCGCATGCGGCGTCGATCGTGTAGGCGCTGCCGCCGAGATCGAGGCGGTTGGCGATGCGCGAGGCCGCGAGGTTCGGCACGAGGCCGATGGCGGTGTCGGGGCCGAAGGGTCCGAGCCCGGCTTGCACCTCGGCCCGGACGGCGGCGAGCTTGTCATCGGGCAGATCGGGCAAGAGCGCGCGGAGGCTCTGGACGAGCTGCTCGGCGGCGCGGACGCGCTGATCGAGGCGGGCCACGCCGGGCGTGAGGTAGCCGCCGCGACCGAGGATCACCGAGGCTTTGTCGCGCGCGAAGGGGCGATCGGCGTAGCCGGCGTCGGCGAGCGCGCGGGCCGCGAGATCGAGGGCGAGGAGCTGATCGGGCTCGGCGCCCTGCGCGGCGATCGGCATGATCCCGAACGAGGCCGCGTCGAAGCGCACCGGCTCGGGGAGGAAGCCGCCGCGGCGGCAGTAGAGCCGATCGGGCGCAGTGGATGCGGGATCGTAGAAGGCCGGATCGATCCGGTCGGGCGGCGCGTCGCGGAAGGCGTCTGCGCCGGCCGCGAGGTTCTGCTCGAAGGCCGCGAGATCGCGCGCGCCCGGGAAGAGCGCTGCCATGCCGACGATCGCGACGCCGCGCTTGTCCCGCTCAGCCATGCGCGGACTCCTCGGAACGATCGGCCACGAAGCTCATCGCGCAGGGCTTTTGCGACGGCTCCGCCGCTGGCGCAAGGCGAGATCTCACCGGGCCGGCGGAGGCGCCTCCATCACCGTCGCGCCGGCCTCGGGCGAGACGACGAGCAGGGAGAATCGCTCGGTGCGATCGAGGTCGTCGGTCGAGAGGGTGGCGTAGTCGAAGCGGCCCCGGAGGTCGGTGTAGCCATCCTTGTAGAAGCTCACGGCGCCGCCGGTCTGCCGGGCGTAGACCTTGACGTAGGCAGCCGGGAGCGCCGCCTGCGTCGAGGCGCGGAGCACCCGGAGCTGCCCGGCCTGATGCGCGAGCTCGATCGCGAGATCGTGGGCGTAGTGGGCGATCGATCGCCGCACGCCCGCGCCGTCGGCCATGACGATCAGGTTTTGACCGCGCAGCGCGTCCGGGACGGGCACCACCGCGCGGCCGGAGGGGCCGAGCGGGATGGTGAGCTCGCCCCCGGGATCGATGAACGAGAAGCGCTCGACGTCGCCCTGCACGAAGGGCTGCCGCGAGAACAAGAGCTCGATGTCCATCCGGTAGAAGCGCACGCGGGCCGAGGTGAGGTTCTTGTGCCGGAGGACGATCTCGCCCTTGTCGCTCGCGAGATCGAGCGTCGGCTGGCGGCTCGCGAGATCGGCCATGGCGCGATCGCGGCTGTCGGGATCGACGCTGCCCGCGGGGCGCTCTCCGCCGCCCTTGCCCTCGGCCTCGTCGAGCATGGCCGCGAGCGCCGCGGCCCGGAAGCGGACGCGATCGACGGGGCTGTCGATCCACGGCGCGATCCGCCTGCGGGCCTCGGCGAGATCGCCCCGGCAGCAGGCCGCGTAGGCCGCGAGGTAGTCGAGCTGGAGGCGGCTCTCCACGGCGTCCGCGCGCACCCGATCGAGCAACGAGAGGGCGAAATCGACGCGATCGAGGCAGAAGGCGTAGTGCGCGGCGACGAGCAGATCGGCGTCGGACGGCCGAGCGCGGTGCGCGACGGTCTCCAGGAAGGCGCGGTACTGCGCGGCGAGCGCGTCGTTGAGGATCCGCCGCTTCTTGCCGAGCTGGTGGGCGCGGGCGTTGACGAGGGGCGCGTACTCGAGGTGCTGGTAGAGCCCGCGCTCGACGGGGCTCACGGTCACGAGCGCGCCGTCGAGCACCGGCGCGGCGGGCGCGAGGAAGCCGCCCTGGTGGCGGAGCCACTCGGCGGCCCGGCGGCGATCGGCGTGGAAGAGCGCGTAGGACCAGAGCTTGTCCTCGTAGACCTGGCGGCGATCGAGCAGATCGATGACGCGCTCGAACGACGCGCGATCGCGCATCCGGAAGGCGATCTTGTCGAGATCGATCCGGCCGAGGTTCTCGCGGTCGAGGAAGCCCAGCACCTCATCGAGCGTCCCGAGCTGCGAGACATGGGCCCACGAGGTCGTGTCGGTGGTCGTGGGCTCGCGGACCACGGTGAGCCTGCGCGGCTCCGCGAACGCTGCGAGGTCCTCACCGCGAAGGACATGGGCGGGGAAGTGGCCCCACGCGCCCTCCGCCGGGAAATAGAAGGCGTAGCTGATCGCCGCGGTCGCGTACGGGCCGAGGTGGACGTGGTTCGTGTGGGTGAGGAAGCCGCTCTGAACCGGGACGGCGCCCCGCGGGATCTGGAGCAGGACCGCGAGCCGCTGCGCGCTGCTCGTCGGGTTGGTCACCGAGATCCGCGCTTCGTAGACCACGCCCGTGAGCATCTCGCCGGTGACGTATTTCTCGTGCTGCTCGGCGCCCTCCCAGACGACGGGATCGTCGGCGCGCACGTAGCTCTGCCCGACCAGGATCGGCCCGCGCGCCTCGGGCGCGGAGACGGAGGCGATCCGCGTCCGGGCGGCGAGGGCGTGGCTCTTGACGGTGAGGGTGAGCTTCGTGTCGTCGATCAGCACCTCGTGCTCGGCGGCCGTGAACGGCAGATCGAGGAAGGCCAGGGCGGCCATGGCCGTGGTGAAGCTGTCGGCGCAGTCGCCGAGGTGCGGCGAGAGGAAGGGGCCTTCCTCGTGCCTGGCGAGATCGAGGAGGAAGCGGCTCGGTATGACCAGATCGGGGGAGAGCAGCTCGACGGGCGTCCGGAAGTAGCCGGACTCGGCCCACTCCTGCGTCTTGTCGGCGCTCCGGTAGAGCGCGGCGCCGCGCTCTCGCTCCCGCAGATCGGCCATCGCGCGCGCCATGCCGCCGCCGCCGTAGCCCACCATGGTCATGGATCGCATCGCCGGTGGCGGCGCCGCGGCGGGCGCGGGCGCGGGCATGTCGTCGCTGAAGTCGCCGTCCGCCTCGGACTCGGACTCGGCCGGACGCGCCTTGCGCTTGGCACGACGTCCGAAATCGAGCTCCCGTGTTGCCCTCTCCTCTTCGGGCTCTCCCATCTCGAGCATCATGTCCATCTTGGCCGCGCCGCCGATGCCACCGCCCTCGAGCCCCGTGGATCCGAGCAGGGTGTCGCAGAGACGCGCGTCGCGCTCGGGGTCGGGCGGGATCCGCTCGACGGCCTCGCCGAGGAGGCGCGCGATCGACGGCCGGAGCTCGGGGTGCCTGCGCGCGAGCAGGACCTTCTCCAGCGCGTTGAGGCGGCCCATGGCCCAGCGCTCGGTGAAGGCGGAGAGATCTTCGCCGAGCAGGTAGCGGTCGACGAAGGTCTTGTGCAGCTTGTGGGCGAGGTAGGGCGCGACGGCGCGCGCGAAGAAGGCCGGGTCCTTCCGGGCGAGGAAGAGGTGGAGCTCGTGGCATGCGTACTTGCCGTAGAGGCGCTGCTGCTCTGCCGCCGGCAGCGAAGGCCAGCGCACGAGCGAGGAGAGCTCGCGGAGGGTCGCGTCGTCGCCCAGGGTGAGCAGCACCTGGTGGGCCCGCGCCACGGTGTCGACGAGCTCGACCTTGCCGGTGCGCAGATCGTCGACGACCAGCACGGTGCCGCTCGGGGCAGCCTCGACGCAGCGGATCTCGGCGAAATGGCCGTCGGGATCGAGGGCGAGGCGGAGGCGGCGATCGCGGTGGGCCGGCGCGGTCTCGGGGAGGGCAGGTCGGCGCTCGACGCTTGCCTGCGATCGACGACGATCGCCCGGACGGTCTGGGCGTCGCCCAGTCGTGTCCGCGGTACACGAACCACGCCGCCGCCGTCGGGGCGGAGGTTGTCGATCACGACGGCGGGCGCCGCGAGGAAATCGTACGACGGGGTGATCCCGCCCTGCGAGGGATCGGCGCTGCCTCCCCGCGGCCCCTGGGGCTTGGGCATGGCCATGCCGGGAGGCGCGCCGGCCGGTCCGAACGCGCTGCCCGACGCGGCGACCTGCACCTGGTTCGACGTGGTGCGGAGCGCCCACGGGTTGAGCAGGAGGCTCGGCTTGTCGAGCAGCATCCCCGGCCGGCGCGTCGCCGTCCGCCGGGCGAGCACGTAGCGGTACTCGTCGCCGATGTCGCGCCCCGAGACGTAGCGGGATCGGCGCGGGGGCACCTGCACCGGGCGCGTCGTCGACGGAGTCTCGGCGAAGCGGTCGAAGGGCAGCGGGGAAGGCTGGAAGTAGCTCGCGATCAGGTGGACGCGGGTCTCGGGGCCGGCGCCGTCGAGGCGCACCACGATGTCGTCGCCCTCGACGGCGAAGGCCTGCACGAGCGCGAGGGGCGGGGTGATCTCGACCATCCTCGATCCGCGCGTCGACCAGCCGGTCGCGGGATCGACCGCGCCTGGCCCGATCTCGATGGTGATCGGCGAGTCGAAGCCCCGGACGCTCAGGCGATACCGGCCGGGATCGAGCCCGGCGACCCGAAGCAGACGTCCGTCGAGCGTCACCCGATCGCCGAGCTCGCGGAGCGCCGCGTCCTTGCGCAACTCGACCAGGGAGACGGCACGCGGGAGCTCCTCGGGATCGAGGAACGGCGGCGCCGGCAGCGTGATCGTCGCGCCGCTCGCCGCGCCGAGCAGATCCGGCGCGCTCACCTCGGGCCAGATGGACCAGCTCGATCCGCCCGCGGAGATCGTCCTCACCCCGGGCAGCGGGCCGAGCTCGATCCGGCCGCGCTCGTCGGTGGCCAGGGTCACGGCCACGCCGAAGGTCACGGCGGCATGCGTGAGCGTGATCGGCACCGCGCGGCCCGCGCGGGGCTCCCCCGACTTGCCGAGCAGGTAGAGGACATGGCCGTCCGCGGTGCGGCCGAGGTGCATGGCCTCGGTCTGCGACGACTGGTGCACCTCGTTGACGCCGGTGTCCATCGTGTCCTCGAGGTCCACGGTCTGCTGGGTCGAGACGACGCGCACCCGACCCCGCAGGCGGAGGCCGATCTTCACCGTGTCCTCGGGCACCCAGATCTCCGCGACGGCCTCGGCGTCCTCGCGGAGCGTGAGGGGCAGGGTCTTCTGGACGGGGACGCCCTTGAGATCGACCACGGAGATCTCGAGCGCGGGCTCCTCGAGCAGGGCGATCGGCACGGGCGACGAGGGGGCGATCGAGAGCCTCGGGCGAAGGAGGATCCGAGCGTTCTTGCCCGCCACGAGGGCCTGCCGATCGAGCTCGAAGCGAGCGTCGAGCGCGTAGCGCTCCGCCGGCACATAGAGGGTCTCGCGCTGGGCGAGATCGCCGTGGACGAGGAGCACGGGCCGCTCGCCCGGCTGCGTGGAGAAGGGGATGGTGATCGCGCCGTCCTCGCGCGGGGACAGCTCCTGCCCGCCCATCCACAGGCGCGCGTCGGGGAGCGGCCGCCCCTGCTCGTCGAGCACGGTCACCGTGACCCCGGCCGCGCCGACGCGCGAGACGGCGCGGAGCGATCCTTTGCGGATCAGCGCGCGGCTCGCCCGGCCGTTGCCGATCAGCTCGACCACGTACGTGCCCGGCCGCGCGCAGCCGGGCAGATCGACGCTCTGCGCGGTGCGCCGGATCGAGGGCGCATCGATCGTCACGGTGCGCTCGTCGCCCGCGATCATCCCGTCGAGATCGATGTCCGTGTCGATCTCGCCACCTTTGCCGAGGAAGTACGCGAGGGCGTTGATCCGGAAGACCTTGACCGTCAGCTCGGGAACGTTCTTGCAGAGCACCTCCAGGCGCACGGCCTCGTCCGCTGCGAAGCAGGGCGGGTTCCGGCACGAGAGCTCGATGTCCACGCGCTCGCGGAGGCTCGCGAGCGCGCCCTCGGAGAGCAGCGCCGTCCAGCGCCGGGTGTCGGGGTCGCCCGCGAGCAGGCGCGCGGTGGCGAGCTCCGCGGTGAGCCAGTCGCGGCGGATGCGCTCGGCGAAGGCGTCCATCTCCTCCGTGACGAGGAAGTGGTGCAGGTAGTCGCGCACCAGCTCCTCGTCGTTCCCGAACGACTCGAGCAGCGGCGCCGACGGTCCGCCCCAGCCGGGCCGGGCCACCTGATCGGAGGGCAAGCGGCGGATCCAGTCGCCGTCGACGTAGGGCTGCGCGCGAGGCATCCCGAGGTAGCGGAGGAAGCGGTCGCGATCGTAGACGCCGAGCGCGCGATCGAGATCGAGCCGGTGGTAGAGCACCTGGGCCTTGAGCGTGGCGAAGCCGGCCGGGAGCGGATCGACGAAGGCCGCGAGCGCGTCGAGGTACGCCCCGCGCGCCTCGCGATCGATCGTGATGTCGACATGCGCAGGCGGGCAGAGCCGGGCCATCACCGCCTCGACCCACGCGCCGTCCTGGCGGAGCTGCGGCCGCTGCTTCACGAGCGCCTGGAGCTGCTCCAGGGTGAGCTGCGGCGCGAGGGCGAGGGCGCGGAAGCCCCCCGACGCGCTGTCCGCGAGCTCCCGGGCGATGAGCTCGACGAGCCCCTTCACGTTCGCCCGCGGGAGCCGGCCGAGCAGCTCGCGGATCCGGCTCATCCCGAGCGCGCCGCCCTTCGACACCAGCGTGTCGAGCGACCACGCGGTGAAGCAGGAGAGATCCGAGGCGCGGCTCAGCGCGTCGCGCCGGAGCGCGTCCGGCGAGATCACCGCCGGATCGAGGCGGCTCGGGTACCGCTGCGCCGCCGCCTCGGCCTCGGCCTGATCATCGAAGCGGAGGCCCGCCTCGAAGCGGATCGCCTCCGCATGCGTCGCGAGATCGGCGCCCGCCCGGAGGAGGAGCTGCCGGCGCCTGAGGCGCGCGAAGGCCTCGTCCTCGTTCGGATAGCGCGCCTTCCACCCCTCGATCAGCGCGTCGACCTCGTCGAGCTTCCCCTGGTGCTGGAGCTCGATCCCGCGGCGATAGTCGTGGACCGCGGTGCCCGGGAGCAGCGCTTCGAGGGCGGGCGCGCGATCGTCGGAGAGCGCCAGGGCTTCGAGGAGGTCGAGGTCGATGTCCATGGCGGCCGAGGGTATCTCCCCCGGCCGCGTCATGCATCGATGACGATAGGGGAGGGCGCGGTCACCGGCGGGGCCTCGGCCGCGGGTTGCCAGATCATCACCTCGGGGCTGCCGCTCATGAGGATGACCTGCGAGGCGGCGCCGCCGTGGAGCAGCTCGTCGAGGAAGGCGTCGACCCCTTGCTGGGGATCGATGAGGCCCACGCCGCGCCGCTCGTACTCGCGGGCGAGCTCGGGCGAGACCATCCCCGCGCCGGCCCACGGGCCCCAGTCGAGCGAGACGACCCGCCCCTTGACGCGCTCCTTGAGCCAGTAGGCGAGCTTGTCGAGGGTGTCGTTGGCGGCGGCGTAGTCGATCTGACCCTTGTTGCCGAAGGCGCCGGAGACGCTCCCGAAGAAGACGAAGAAGCCGAGGTCCGGGCGGATCTTCTCGACCAGGGTGAGCGCGCTCTCCACCTTGGTGTCGAAGACGCGATCGAAGGACTCGCGCGTCTTCTGGGCGATCAGGCGGTCTTCGAGCACCCCGGCGCCGTGGATCACGCCGTCGATGCGGCCGTGGTGGGCGTAGATGGCGTCGATGAGCGCGCCGAAGGCGGCCCGATCGCGCACGTCGACCGCGTGGTAGCGGGCCGTGGCGCCCGTCTTCGCGATCTCGGCGAGCGTGCTCCGGAGCGCGCGGGCCGCGGTGATCTTCGCGCAGAGGGACTCCACCGCGGCGGGCGTGGTGGCGAGCCCTCTGGCGAGGATGCCCTTGCGGAGCGCCGGGAGATCGCGGAGCGCGGCGAGATCGGGATCTTCGTCCTCGTCGGGCAAGGGGGTGCGGCCGACGAGCTCCAGCCGGCAGCCGAAGCGTTTGCCGATGGCGACCGCCGTTGACGCCGTGATCCCGCGTGCTCCACCGGTCACCAGCACGACCGACTCCGGGCCGAGGAGCATGCCGGTGCCGTCTGCGCCGTTGCGGATCCGATCGGCGGAGATGGGGATGAGCACCTTGCGGGCCCCGCCCACCCGCGCGACCTCCAGGTGCGCGTCGCGGATCCGCAGCTCGTCGAGCAGGTGCTCGGCCTGCTGCGCCGCGCCCTCGGCCGGATCGAGCGCCACGGCGCGCGCGCAGAGCAGGGGCAGCTCGCGCGCGGCCGTCTTGATCAGGCCGGCCACGCCGGCGCGGGGGAGCGCGCCCTCCGGCCCGAACGGCGCGCCGAGCGGGACGGCGGCGATCACCACCGTGAGCCCGGCCTCTCCGGCGCGCTTGAGCCGCTCGAACAGGCCGCGCGTGGACGCCGTCACCTCCTCGGTCGTGATCGCCGCGAGCGCGCTGAGATCGACGAGGCCGTCGGCCTCTCCGAGCGGCTCGCCGGACCCGATCACGCGCGCCGTCGCGCCGCGGGCCGCGAGCAGGTCGCCGAGCGCCTCGGCCACGCCCGCGCGATCGGGCACGATCGCCCAGCGCCGGCGGCCGATCTCCGCGACCGGGCGGGCCGGCGCGTCCTCGACCGAGAGCAGGAACCGGTGGAGCGCGAGGCGTGATGTCCTCGCGGGCGAGGCCGGCTCGGCCCTCGGCGGATCGGCCTTGGCGGGCTCGGCCGCGGGCTTTCCACCGGGGTTCGCCTCCAGCCACGTGAGGATGCCCCGCAGCGTCTTCTGCGTGGCGAGCTTCTCGATCATCTTGTCGCGCCCGTCGCCCGAGCCGGGCGCCCAGCCCATCATCTGGCCGAGCGTCCCGAGGATCTCGATCCGCTTGATCGAGTCGATGCTCAGATCGGCCTCCAGGTTGAGATCGAGATCGAGCATCTCCACCGGGTAACCGGTGCGCTCGCCCACGATGCCGAGCAGCGTGTCCTTGAGGCTCGGCGGCGTGAGGCTCGGCATCGGCGCGGGGATGGAAGGCACCGGTCCGCGCACGCGGAGCGGCAGCTCGGCCTCGGACCTGGGCGCGCGCGACGGCGGCGGCCACGAGGAGGACTGCGAGGACGCGGGCGGGAGCGTGACCCGGCGGGTCGAGGGGCCTGTGCCGAGGGCCGGGACGTTCTGCGGGACGCCGGCGACCTCGATCACCTCGGGCGCCTGCCCGAGGAAGCCGAGCATCACCTGCCGCTGCGCCTCCACGATCTCGCGGCTCGCGCGGAGGAACTCGATCACCGCGTCCTTTCGATCGTCCGGCGGGGGCGGCGCGGCGGAGACGTTGACGAGCGGGCCCTCCACGGGGCGCAGCGCGCCCTTCGGGATCTCGCCGACCGCGGGGCGCGCCAGGTGCCCGTTGACGAGCCAGAGCGAGCTCGATCGCGGCGCCGTCGAGATGGCCGCGAGATCGAGCAGGCGCGCGGCGCGCCCCGCGAACAGAGCAGCGGCATCGACGGCCACGCCGCCCACCGCGAGCTCGGCGAGGGCGGCGAGCAGGCGGGCGAGGCCGGGCTCGCCGCTCTGATCGCATGCCACCGCGAGGTGGGGCTTCCCGGCCAGGATCTTCCCCACGAGGCCGGAGAGCACGCGGCCCGGGCCCACCTCCACGAAGGTGCGCGCCCCCGCGGCGTACATGGCCTCGATCTCCTCGGTGAAGCGCACCGAGAGGCCGAGGTGATCGGCCAGCATGTTGCGGATGGCGCGCGCGTCGGCCGGGTAGGTGGCCGCGGTGGCGTTGGAGTACACGGGGACGTGGGGCGATCGCACGTCGATCCGGGCGAGGTGCTCGGCGAAGAGGGCCGGCGCGCGCGCGACGAGCGGGCTGTGGAAGGCGCATGCGACCGGGATCGAACGGGCGGAGAGGCCCTCGGCCTCGAGGGCCGCGATCGCCTCGGCGATGCCGCTGGTCGGCCCCGAGATGACCGTCTGCTCGGGCGCGTTGTGGTTGGCGATCACCACCTGCTCGATGCCCTCGATCACCGGCTCCACGGCGCTCGGCGGCGCGGTGACGGCGGCCATCGTCCCGGGATCGTCGCCGGTCGAGGTGAGGATGCACGCGGCGCGCTGCTCGCTCAGCGCGAGCAGATCGGCCTCGTCGATCGCCCCCGCGAAGCAGAGCGCGGCGAGCTCGCCGTAGCTGTGCCCGGCCACCATGTCCGGCTTGAGCCCGAGCGATCGGAGCAGCGATCCGAGCGCGAGCGACGTGACGCCGAGGGCGGGCTGCGCGACGCGGGTGTCGGTGAGGGCCGCCACCTGCGCCGCGCGGATCTCCGGCGTCGGGGCCATCGGCGGGAACATCCGCGAGACCCAGCGCGATCCGAGCGAGAGGAAGCGCTGGAGCGGCGGGAAGGCGAGGAACAGATCGCCGAGCATGCCGGTGCGCTGGCTCCCTTGCCCCGGGAAGAGGAAGGCCACCTTGCCCGGCGAAGCCTCGCCCGCCGCGCCGGCCACGAAGATCGATCGGCCGTCGGCGGTGAAGGCGCGGGCGCGCTTCAGCTTGTCGCGCAGGTCGGCGAGGCTCTCGGCGAGGACGGCGATTTGCACCGGGCCGTCGGCGCGCCTCCGCCGCTCCGACACGCTGCGGGCGAGATCGGCGAGCGTGAAGAGCCCTGCGCCGCGCTGCGCGGCCTCGATCACCTCGTCGGTGAGGAGCCGCTCGATCTGCTCGATCCGGGCGGCGGCCGCGGCGCGATCGGGCGCGCGGAAGAGGAAGAGCTCGACCGGCCAGCGCTCGAGGCCGGAGGCCGGCGGATCGGCGCCCTCGTAGGCGCTCAGCACCGCGTGGAAATTCGCCCCGCCGAAGCCGAAGGCGCTCACCGAGGCCCGGCGCTCTTCGCCGGGCCAGGGGCGAGCGTGATCGCTGAAATGGAAGGGGCTCGACGCCGGATCCCAGCCCGGGTTGGGCTTGCGAATCTGCAACGTGGGCGGCAGCGCGCGGTGGTGGAGGGCGAGGGCGGTCTTGATCATCCCGGCCAGGCCCGCGGCGCACTTGGTGTGGCCGATCTGCGATTTCACCGAGCCGAGCGCGGCCGCGCCCGGCGCCGTGCCCGCGCCGAGGTACACGTCGGTCAGCGTCCCGAGCTCGGTGCGATCGCCAACGACCGTGCCGGTGCCGTGCGCCTCGACGAGCCCGACCTCGGCCGGCGAGACGCCCGAGGCCCGGTAGGCCCGCTCGAGCGCGCGGATCTGCCCTTCTTTCCGGGGCGCGGTGAGGCCCAGGCTCCGCCCGTCGCTGCTGCCCGCGATGCCCTTGATCACCGCGTAGATCCGATCGCCGTCGCGCTCGGCGTCGGCGAGGCGCTTGAGCACCACGCACGCCACGCCCTCACCGAGGACGATCCCGTCGGCCGAGGCGTCGAAGGTGCGGCATGCGCCGGTCGGCGAGAGCGCGTGGACGCTGGAGAAGAGCAGGTAGTCGTTGATGCTGTTGTGCAGATCGGCGCCGCCGCACAGCACGAGGTCGGCCGAGCCGGCCGTGAGCTCTTTCACGGCCAGATCGACCGCGGCGAGCGACGACGCGCATGCCGCGTCCACCGTGTAGTTCGACCCGCCGAGATCGAGGCGGTTGGCGATGCGCCCGGCGATGACATTGGCGAGCACGCCCGGGAACGAGTCCTCCGTCAGCGTCGGCAGGTGCTCGTCGAGGGCCGGCGGGAGCGGCCCCGCGTACTGCGGGACGAGCGCGCGGAAGCCGTAGGCCGAGCTGAGATCCGTGCCCGCCTCGGCCCCGAAGATCACCGCGGTGCGCTCCCGATCGAACGATCGTTCGCCGTAGCCCGCGTCCTCGAGCGCCCGGCGGGCCACGTCGAGCGCGAGGAGCTGCACCGGCTCGATGGAAGAGAGCGAGCGCGGCGGGATGCCGTAGAGCAGCGGATCGAAGGCGATGGTGGGGAGGAAGCCGCCCCAGCGCGACGCCGACTTCTCGCCGGCGGGCGCCTCGGGATCGTAGTAAATCGCCGCGTCCCACCGCTCTTTCGGGACCTCGGTCACCGCGCTCTTCCCGGCGCAGATGTTCGCCCAGTAGGCATGCCGGTCGACCGCGTCGGGGAAGATGCAGGCGATGCCGATGATGGCGATGTCGGCCGGGCGGGGCTTCTCTCCGGCGCGCTCTTCCGGCGGCGCGGAGCGGGCGAGCGCGGCGATCGAGCCGGCGCTCACGTCCTCATGCAGCGCCTCGATCGTGAGGATCGCCGACCGCAGCGCGGCGACCTGCCCGATCATGAACATGCCCTCCCGCGCCTGGGTCGGGTGATCCACCTTCACGAGCGACGGGCCCTCGCGTCTGAGCCCCTTGGCGGCGAGGCGCAGGCGCCCGAGGTTGAGCTGCTCGAGGGCCGCCCACACCTCCTCGGCGCTCTTGCCCTCCGCTTCGAGGCGCGCCCGCTCTTCCTGGAAAGAGTGGGCGTAGTCGTTGTCGGTGCAGCGCGTCGCGTGACCCGGTGCCGTCTCGAGCAGCACCGTGCGCTCGCACTCGAGCGCGGCCTCCTGGAACGCGGGCAGAATCGCGCCCGTGGCCACCGCCTCCTCCGTGAAGAGGTAGGCCGTGCCCATCAGCACGCCGATATGCGCGCCGCGGGCCGCGAGCGGCGCGGCCATGGCCGAGACCATCGCCGCCGACCGCGCGTCGTGGACGCCGCCCGCGAAGAGCACGCTCACCCCGGTGAGCCCCTCGGCGCCGCGCGCGTCGGCGAACGCGAGGAGCCGCTCGATCTGCAATTCCCACAGCACGAAGCTCGTGCGCGGGCCGACGTGGCCGCCGCACTCCCGCCCCTCGAAGACGAAGCGACGCGCACCGTCGTTGAGGAAGAGATCGAGCAGGCCGGGCGAGGGGACGTGGAGGTAGGTGATCGTCCCCTGCGCGTCGAGCGGCCTGGCCTGGGAGGGCCGGCCTCCGGCGATGATCGCCGCCTTCGGCCGGATCTCCTGCACCGCGGCGATCTGCTCCTGCCGCAGGTCCTCCGGCACGAAGCCGAGGATGCCCACACCGAAGGCCCGATCCCCGAGCAGCGCCGCCGTCTCCACGAGCAGCGCGCGCACCTCGTCGCCGCGCATGAGCGCGAGCGCCAGGAAGGGCAGCCCGCCGCCCTTCGACACGGCGTCGGCGAAGGCCGCGCGATCGCTCACCCGGGTCATCGGCCCCTGCGCGATCGGGTAGCGGATGCCGTGATCCTGGGCGAGCGGCGAGCCCGGCCCGAGCGGGGAGAGCGTCCGCGCCTCTTCGAGGTGCTCGTCCATCGCCGCGCGCATCGCGTGCACGAGGCCGCCCGCCGTGCGGTAGCGCTCCGCGAGCGGCCGCGCGAAGGCCGCGTCCTGCCCGAGGGGCAGCAGATCGCGCTCCAGATCCTGGCCGCCGAGGTGCGCGAGGAAGGCGCCGAGATCCTGCGGCGCGGGGGCCTTCTTCCGGGCCACCGGCAGGTCCGGCCGGGTGAACACGCGGTGCTCGCCGAGGAGCGCCGTCTCGCTCCCGTCCATGCCCCGGATGGCCGCCTTGATCGGCTCCGGGAGCGACGACTCCCGCACCAGCGCGAGCTGGCTGTCGAGCACCACCCCGCGCGCCCCGCAGGCGAGCGCCGCGGCCGCGGTGTGCAGCCCGATTCCCCCCTGCGCCCAGAGCGGCAGGCTCGTGGCAGCGGCCACGCGCTGGAGCAGCACGAACGTCGTCTCCGATCCGACGCGCCCGCCCGCCTCGTGTCCCTTGACGATCAGCCCATCGGCGCCCGCCTCGGCCGCCGCCAGCGCCTCTTCTTCCGAGGTGATCTGGACGAGCACCCGGCGCGGCGAAAAGCGGCTGACCGCAGCGCCGGCCTGGAGCACCACCACCTGGACCTCCGGGGGCAGATCTGCCGGGGCCCACTCCGATCGCTCCGGCACGCGCACGCCGAACCCGTCCGGGGCCTCGCGCGCGAGGAGCGCCAGCGCCTTGCGGGCAGGCCCGGATCGGCGGCCGAGGTCGAGGATCGACAGCGCGCCGGCCCGCGCGAGGGCGACGGCGAGCCGGCCGTCGGGCTGCTCGAGCGGCGAGAGGCCGAGGATCGGGTGGTGGAGAAGCGAGGGAAGGTCCGCGCGGGCGGGAGGGCGGCTTGTCGGGCGATGGATCAAGGCGACTGTGCCGGCATCATCGCCGATTCCGGCGCGCAATCGACAGCGCGCAGCGACGATCGACCGCGAGGAGCGGCCGGCAATCGCTGCGCGCTTTACCCATCACATACATTTACCGGCGCACTGTGACTGCGAGCAGTTCTGGATGGCCATCGCCTTGTCCACGGACCCGAGGTGCTGGAAGCCGCAGTCCTGCTGGCAGCCGCTGTCGCCGGGCGAGCACTGCTGCACGCACTGGATGAGCTCGGAGCAGTCGGTGTCGCTGAGGCAGTTGTTCATCTGGCTCGCGCAGCTCGTGAAGAGGCAGCGCTGGCAGTCGTCGAGCACCGACGTCCCCGGGCAGGAGGCGGCGCACTGCGACGCGGCGCAATCGCTGAGGAGGAAGGCCTCGGAGATGCCGTTCTTGTTGGCGTTCAGGCAGTTCTGGGCGCAGTTCTGGTCGCCCGGCTGGCAGCTCGTGTTGCACTGCACGAGCCCGCCGCACTGCGGGTCGGCGTAGCAGGAGCAGTAGACCGCCATGCACTTCTCGGAGGCGCAGTTCGAGCAGGCGTCGCCGAGGCCGGGGCAGGGGTTGCTGCCGCCCGAGCCGCCGCTCCCGGTGGTCGTCGTGGTGGTCGTCGATCCACCCGCGCCGCCCCCGCCCGCGCTGCTGGTGGAGCCGCCCGAGCCGCCGGTCCCGGTCGCGGTGGTCGAGGTGGAGGTGGTGCTCGACGTGGAGGTCGAGCTCGATCCGCCGCAGGCCAGCACGTTGGCGCCGGCGGCCACGACAAGAGACAGTCCAAGGGCCACAAAAGAGAGTCGTTTTCCGATCATCCCCCGATCATCGCCGGTCTGTCGCCGCCCGTCACCTTTTTCTTGTCGACTCCGTCACGGCGCCCCGCCGCCTCGGTCTGGTTCGATATACTGCCGCGCCCATGGCATCTCCCAAGAGCGAGCCCTCCGGCGATCTCTCGGTCACCGCGCTCTACACCGCCGAGACCTGGGCCTGGGGCGGTCTGCCGTGCGCGGAGCTCTTTCAGAGCGAGGACAGCAAGCGCGTCTTCGGCGCCACCAACGCGGCCCTCGGCGTGGCCGGGATCTTCCGCAAGGAGCCCTCGCTCCGTCACGGGCTCGTGCAGCGGCACACGCTGATCGACGCGCTCCTCCGCCGCTCGGGCATCCGCCGGGTCATCGAGCTCGCCGCCGGCCTCTCGCGGCGCGGCGCCTGGTTCACCGCGGATCCATCGTTCGACTACACCGAGGTCGATCTCCCGCCCGTCATCGCCAAAAAGCGCGCGTTGCTCGAACGGACCGCGGAGGGCCGCGCCGTCCTCGAGAGGCCGGGTTATCGCCTCGTCGCGGGTGACGCGGCGTCGATCGATCTCGCGAGCCTCGCGCCGGCCGGCGAGCCGCTGTTCGTCATCGCCGAGGGCCTCTTCATGTACCTCCAGCCGGACGAGCAGAGGGCGCTCTGGTCGAGGATCTTCGACCTCCTCGGGCGCGCCGCCGAGGGCGCGCTGGTCTTCGATCTCGTCCCCACCGGAGAGAAAGCGCCGCCCGGCGCCGTCGGGCGCGCGCTCGGCGGCATGATGAAGCGCTTCACCGGCGGCAAGACCTTCGAGGAGACGGCCCGGTCCCGCGCCGACATCCTCGGTGAGCTCCGGGCAGCAGGCTTCGTCGAGGCCGCGGCGCTCGATCCTTCCAAGGTGGCGGCCGACTACGATCTGCCCTTCGCCGACATGCCCACCCAGCAGCTCGTCTTCACCGCCCGCGCGCGCTGAGCGCTCCGCCCTCGCCCGTTCGGGTGTACGCTCGCGCGCAAATGTCACGAACGCTGCCGTGGGGGACACGAAGGCGGACATCCCGAGCACCCGCAGTGGCGCTCGTCATCGCGGTGATCGCCGCGCCCGCGCTGGCGCTCGGCTGGACGCCCCTCGGCGTCGCGCAAGATCCGCTCGTGCGCATGCCGGGCTCCCAGCCTGCGCAGGGCGCGGTGCTCCAGGGCAGCGACGTCTGCCTCAACTGCCACGCGGGCTACGATCCGAAAATCGAGGCCGGCTTCGCGTGGAAGGGCTCGATGATGGCCCTCGCCGCGCGCGATCCGCTCTTCTGGCCGGCCTTCACCGTCGCGATGCAGGACTCGATCTACGCCCTCGGCCGCCCCAACGCGACCGACGGGTGCGAGCGCTGCCACTTCCCCAAGGGATGGATGGAGGGCCACTCGGATCCGACCAACGCGAGCCAGATGGCCAATTTCGATTTCGACGGCGTCCATTGCGACGCGTGTCATCGGATGTTCGACCCGTTCTTCACGGACACCGACAACGGTGTGCGCGAAGGCAGCGACTGGGCCGGATACTGGGACGAGAGTGAGCAGAGCATGACGCCCTCGTCGGTCGCCGCGGCGGACACGCTCTCCGCCGACACGATGCAATCGGGCCCCTTCACGTACTTCAATGGTTTGCCGCTCTACGACGCGACCCACCGCCCCGCGAGCCCCGGGTACACCGAGAACGCCTCCGGCCAGTACTTCCTCACGACCGGATCGCAGCCCCGCGGCCCCTACGCGGACGCCGCCGCGCAGCACGGGACGATCTACAGCCGCTACACGAAGAGCAAGTACTTCTGCTCGACGTGCCACGATGTCTCGAACACGGCGCTCGCCAACGCCGCCTTCGCCGAGACGCCGCCCGGCGACTCGATGACCGTGCTGCCGAGCGAGGCCGAGGCGGCGTTCTCGTACTTCCCGCTCGAGCGCACCTTCTCGGAGATGATGCTCTCCGACTATGGCCTGCCCGGCGGCGCTCCCGGCGTCGGGCCGTTCGCGCCGGGCACGGTCACGACCTCGCACCCGGGCAACGCGATCGCCCCCAGCCAGGACTGCCACATGCGCGATCTGAGCGGCCCCGGGTGCGACAACCAGGGCGCGAAGAGCCGCCCTGCGGACAGCGTCGAGCACCCGAAGAGCGGCCTCCCGTCGCACGAGCTCACGGGGGGCAATGCCCTCGTGCCTTACCTGCTCGCGAGCGCCGTCCCCGGCTCGCCCAACTTCGACGCCACCAACGCGAGCCTGCTCGGCCAGGGCAAGGACGCGCTCACCCTCGATCTCGACGCCGGCACGCCGCTCGATCCGATCGCCTTGCTCGCCGGCAGCAACCGCGCCGTGGCCGAGCTCGGGCGCGCCGCGGCGATCTCGGCGCTCGCGTACGATCCGCAGTCGGGCGCGACCTCGTTCCGGATCCAGAACCAGACCGGGCACAAGCTCCCGTCCGGCTACCCGGACGGCAGGCGCATGTTCGTCTCCATCGAGCTGCGCAAGCAAGGGAGCGTGATCGCCCGCGTCAACCCGTACAGCGACGCGGCCGGCACCCTCGCGGGGCTGCCCGTCTCGTACTCGCCGAACAGCCCCGCGCTCGGGCCGGGTGAGATCGTGCGCGACGATCTCGTGTACGAGGCGCACAACGCGAGCGCGATCACCGGGCAGGAGATCACCTTCCATTTCGCGCTCGTGACCGGCTTCTCGAAGGACAACCGCATCCCGCCGAAGGGCTTCCGCGTCGCCGACGCGGCGACCCGCATGGCGCAGCCGGCGTACAACGGGGCCCCCGCGCCCGACTACTTCACGGCGGCCGAGTACGCGGGCGGCCACGACGACATCGCGCTCGCGCTCCCGGCCGGCGGCGATCGAATCGACGTCCGCATCTTCTACCAGACCATCAGCCGCGAGTACGTGGAGTTCCTCCGCGACGAGATCGCCGGGAGCGGCGGCTCGCTCGCCTCGCCCACGCCCTCCGGCGAGCCGGCGGCGTACATCGTCCAGACCGATCCCTTCTTCGCCAAGCTCCGCCCGTGGGGCGATACGCTCTTCCAGCTCTGGCAGCACAACCTGAAGGCGCCCGGCGCGGCCCCGGTGCTGATGACCCAGGCGAGCCTCGCGATCGATGTCTGCGCCGGTCAACAGGATGGTACAGCGTGCGACGATGGCAACGCTTGCACCGGCGGCGACGCATGCAAGAGCGGGCAGTGCCTGGGCGGCGCGCCGATCGACTGCACGGACGCGAACGCGTGCACCGACGATGCATGCGATCCCCAGCTCGGTTGCGTGCACGGCTTCAACGACGCGCCCTGCGAGGACGGTGACGTGTGCACGGCCGGCGACATGTGCACGGCCGGCGTCTGCGTGGTCGGCCTCTCGGTCAACTGCCAGGACGACGACCTTTGCACGGTCGACGCCTGCGATCCCGTGGCCGGGTGCACGCACACGCCGCTCGCGGGCTGCGGATCGGGCGGCGGCGGGATGGGCGGTGCGGGCGGCGCCGGTGGATCCACCGCGAGCCAGGGTGGGGGAGGCCAGGGCGGCGCGGGCACGACCTCGACCACCACGGGGACGACCTCGAGGACCGGGGCCGGCGGCGCCGTCGCTCCTGGAGGCGACGGCTGCTCGTGCGCCGCGCCGGGCCGATCCTCCGGCGGCTCGCCGCTCGCGTTGCTGGCGCTGGTTCCGCTCCTCTTCGCGCGGCGAAAGAGTCACACTAGGGAGACTGCATGAAGCTCTCGCTGCCGGCGCTGCCTCCGCTCTCCTCCAAGGTGCGCGTCTACCCCGCGGAGGAGGTCGAGACGCGCGATCCCGAGGTCTACCCGCGCGACGTGGACCTCGATCGGGCGGCCATCGAGGGCATGTGGGAGTCGGTGCGGGCGCTCTACGCGACGGGCCTCCACCCGGCGATCGGGCTCTGCGTCCGGCGCCGCGGCCAGGTCGTCCTCGATCGATCCATCGGCCACGCCCGCGGCAACGCACCCGGCGACGGGCCCGACGTGCCCAAGGTGCTCGCCACGCCGCGCACCCTCTACAACATCTACTCGGCCTCCAAGGCCGTCACGGCGATGCTGATCCACCTGCTCGATCAGCGCGGCCAGCTCCACCTCGACGACCCCGTGGCCGAGTACCTTCCGGAGTTCGGGCGCAAGGGCAAGGAGTGGATGACCATCCGCCACCTGCTCACCCACCGCGCCGGCATCCCCAACGTCCCGCGCGATCACATCAACCTCGATCTCCTGTCCGACCCCTGGAAGGTGGTCGAGCTGCTCTGCGACACCAAGCCCGTATCCATCCCCGGCCGGGAGATCGCGTATCACGCGCTCACGGGCGGCTACATCCTCGGCGCCGTGGTGGATCGGATCGTCGGGCGCGATGTCCGCTCCTTCTTGAAGAGCGAAATCGAAGCTCCGCTCGGCTTCTCCCATTTCAACTACGGGGTCGCGCCGGACGAGGTCGATCTGGTCGCGCAGGCCGCCTTCACCGGCCCTCCCACGCTGCCGCCCTACTCCTGGGTGCTCGAGCGGGCCTTCGGCGTGGACATGCGCAACGCGGTCTCGATGTCGAACGATCCGCGCTTCCTCACCGCGGTGATCGCCTCCGGCAACATCATCACGACGGCCCGCGAGGTCACCCGCTTCTTCCAGATCCTCCTCGAGAACGGCGAGCTCGACGGGGTGCGCATCTTCGACCGGCGCACGGTGCAGCGCGCGGTGGCCGAGCAGAGCCACCTCCAGGTCGACTCGGCCCTGGGCCTGCCCGTGCGCTACGGGATGGGCTTCATGCTCGGCAGCAAGTGGGTGAGCTTCTACGGCCACGAGTCCACGCGGGCCTTCGGGCACCTCGGCTTCACGAGCATCCTCTGCTGGGCCGACCCGGAGCGGCAGATCTCGGTGTGCCTGATGACGAGCGGCAAGCCCGTCATCACCCTCGATCAGCTCGTGTGGCTCAACGTGCCGCGGACGATCGCGCGGCTGTGCCCGCGGGGCTGAGCGCCTCGCCGTCGCCGGGCTCTTCCGCCTCACCGGCCGCTATGTCAATCGTGCGGGGCGAGGAGAGGCGAGGGGCGCGCTGCTGCTCCAGGTAGGCGCTGTGCACCCACGCGCCGAAGCGCGCGATCCCCTGGAAGACGAGCGCGCTCCGCAGCGAGGGGAAGACCTCGAACGCATGCTGCGCGCCCGGGATCTCGGCGTAGCAGAGGGGCGCCTCGGCGACGGCTCGGTACGCCTCGGCGAAGCGCCGCCCCTCGTCGACCGGGACCATGGTGTCGAGATCGCCGTGGATCACGAGGAAGGGCGGTGAATCCGGCTCGATCCGCCGGATGGGCGAGGCGCGGGCGAAGGCTTCCGGATCCTCGTCGAGGCGCTTCTTCATCACGTAGTCCTCGAGGATCATGCGCAGCCCCCGGTGCGGCCAGACGCGGGCGCGGTCTTCCAGATCGTAGATGCCGTAGAGCGAGACGCATGCCGAGACGCTCGTGTCGGCGTCCTCGAAGCCCGGCTGGAAGCTGCGATCGCGCGCGGTGAGCGCCGCGAGCGAGCAGAGGTGACCGCCCGCCGAACCGCCGGAGATGACGACGAAATCAGGGTCCGCGCCGTACTCCTCGGCGTGCTCCTTGACCCACGCGATGGCGCGCTTCACGTCGACGAGGTGGTCGGGGAAGGTCGCCCGCGGGCTCAGCCGGTAGTCGACGCCGAAGCAGACCCAGCCCTGCGCGGCGAGGTACGTCATCAGGTAGAGGCCGTGGTGATCCTTCTTGCCGAGGACCCAGGCGCCGCCGTGGACGAAGAGCAACACCGGTGCACGCCGTGGACGCTCGGCCGGACGGTAGACATCAAGGCGGAGCCGGAGCTTCCCCGCCTGGTGATAGACCACGTCCTTGTCGACCCGGACGCCCGCGCTCCGGGGAAAGAACGGAAAGAAGAGCTGGGCGCGCGAGAGCGAGGGCGCGAGGCGGGGATACTGATCGGCGAGGACGCGGGCGCGGTAGTCGTCGCCGAGGCCTTCGCGGAGGGCGCGCTCCATGACGACCTCGGCCTCGCGGGCCCGCAGCGAGAGGCGGACCAGCCCGAGCCAGGAGAAGGTGGAGATCGCGAGCCCCGCCCAGCCGGCCGGCGCACGGAGGGCCCCGGCGACGGCGAAGCCGAGCGTGACGACGAGCTGCCAGACCACGTGGTGCAGGGGGAGCTCGGAGGTGAGCCAGCCGGCGAAGAAGCTCAGCGTGGCGAGCGGGGCCGGGCGGAAGACGGGGCGGAACGCGTTCCAGGTGAACGCCGCGCCGACCACGGAGAGGGCGAGGTAGAGGTTGGGGATCACCGATCGGTGCTCGCGAGGATGGCGCAGGCGGTGCGGTTTTGCACGAAGAGAACGCCGTCGGGCCGCGCGCTCCCGAGCCGTATGCGCCGCCCGTTCGAGCGTCCGTGCATGCGTCGGGATCGCTTGCGCTCGGCTTGCATCGCGCTGCACGGTCTGCGGGCGCATGCGCGTCGAGCCCTGCATTCGACGCCGATCGACGCGTGGCACGCCCGCTGCACACGTTCGGGGAGTGCCGCGCGGACGCCCGCCGAGCCACGGAGGGTGCCTGTCCGGCCTCGAGGGTCCGGAGCAGCGTCATGGAGCTCTCGCCTGGCATGGTGGTCGCCGATCGCTTTCGGCTCGAGCGCGAGCTCGGCAAGGGAGGCATGGGCGCCGTCTGGCTGGCGCGCCACCTCAGCCTCGATGTCCCCTGCGCGATCAAGTTCATCCTGGCGCATGCGGCCAGCTCCCCGGAGCTCCGCGGCCGCTTCGAGCGCGAGGCGCGGGCGGCGGCGCATATCCGCAGCCCCCACGTGGTGCAGATCCTCGACTACGGCGTCTGGCAGGAGACGCCGTACATCGCCATGGAGTACCTGGAAGGCGAGGACCTCGGCGAGCGGCTCGCCCGGCGGGGAAGGCTCGATGCCCGCGAGACGGCGACGATCATCGGCCAGGTCGCCCGCGCGCTCGCGAAGGCGCATGCCGCAGGCATCGTCCACCGCGACATCAAGCCGTCGAACATCTTCCTCGTCCGCGACGACGACCAGGAGCTCGCCAAGGTCGTCGATTTCGGGATCGCCAAGGGCTCCACGACATCGTCCGGCGGCGGGCAGACGCGCACCGGCGCGCTCCTCGGCACGCCGTACTACATGAGCCCGGAGCAGGCGCAGGGGAACAGGACGGTGGACCACCGCTCCGATCTCTGGGCGCTCGCCGTCGTCACGTACCAGTGCCTCACCGGGCGCCTGCCCTTCGAGAGCGACGGGCTCGGCGATCTGGTGATGATGATCATGAACGGCCCGCCCCCCGTCCCGTCGCGCGTCGCCCCGGTGCCTCCCGGCTTCGACGCGTGGTGGGCGCGCGCGACCGCGCACGATCCCGCGCAGCGCTTCCAGACGGCCCGGGAGCTCGCCGAGTCGCTGTACCTCGCGCTCGGCATCTCCGCGCCGGACGCGGCCGAGCTGCACGACAACGGGCTCTCCCGGCGTGATCCGCTGGATCCCATCGTGTCCACCCCGAAGACACCGTCCACGCCGCTCGGCGCCGTGCTGCCCGCCCGCGCTGCTCCGCGCCCGAGGGGGCATGCCGGGGCCGTCATCGCCGCGATCGCGGGCGCCGCGCTGATCGCAGGCGCTACCGCGCTGGCCGTCGTCGCGCGCCCGGCACCCGGCCTGAGCGGGGCCATGATCCGGGAGTCGAGCCGCGCGGCGATCTCCTCCGCGCCGGCCGAGCCGCTCTCCGCGGCGGCGGCGACCACCAGCGTCGACACCCCGGCGCCGAGCGCGACCGCTCCGCCGCCGACCACCTCGGCCTCGGCCCCGCCGCTCGCTTCATCCGCTCCATCCGCCGCGCCCTCGGCACGCCCTGCGTACCCGGCCAGAGCGCCTGCGACCAAGGCTACGGGCTCTGCCCCGAGCAAGCCGCCGGCGCCGCGCCACCCACGAGACTTCGGGATCTGATCGCCATGCGCACCGCACCCATCTTCACGAGCCTGCTCGTCCTCCTGCTCTCCGCGGGCGTCGCCTCGGCCGACGTGCCCGACGCCGATCGCGCCACGGCCCGCGCGCTCGCCAACGAGGGCCAGGACGCGCTCGAGCGCGCCGACTTCGCCACCGCCGCCGACCGCTTCGGGCGCGCGGACGCGCTCCTCCACGCGCCGCCGCTGCTCCTCGGTCTCGCCCGCGCCCAGGTGGGCCTCGGCAAGCTCGTCAGCGCCCAGGAGACCTACCAGCGCGTGCTGCGCGAGGAGCTCCCGCGCAACCCGCCCCGCGCCTTCGTGCGCGCGCTCGCGGACGCGAAGCTCGAGCTCGACGCCCTGAGGCCCCGCATCGCCCGCGTGACGATCACGATCGAGGGCGCCGCGGACGTCGCCGTGACGCTCGACGGCGACCCCGTGCCCAGCGCGGCGATCAGCGTGCAGCGGCCGATGGATCCAGGGCGGCACGTCGTCCGCGCGGTCGCCGGTCGCGCCGTCGCCGAGGTGATCATCGAGGCCGCCGAGGGAGGCACCTACCAGGCGCCGCTCGTCCTGAAGACGCCCGCGGCCGATCTGCCGGCGCCACCGCTCCGGCCGGCAAGCGCCTCACCCCCGGCGCGCGCCGCCGCGCGCGGATCCCCGCGGAAGACCGCCGGCTACGTGACGCTCGGCCTCGGCAGCGCAGGGCTCGCGCTCGGCGTGGGCACCGGGATCGCGGCGATGGTGCAGCGCGGGAGCATCGCCGACCAGTGCGTGAACGGGATCTGCCCCAAGTCGGCGCAGGACGCGGTCGACAGCTATCACCTGTTCGGCACCATCTCGACCGCCAGCGTGGTGATCGGCGGCGCCGCCGCCGCGGCGGGCGTGATCCTGATCGTGACCGCCCCATCGCCGCCGCCGCGCGAGGCGACGATCGCGCCGCTCGTGGGGCCCGGTTTCCTCGGCGTGAAAGGGTCGTTCCAATGAACATCTCCCGCTTGCTCTGCGCCGCGATCGCGCAGGTGGTGATCGTCGCCGGCGCCGGCTGCACCATGCTCCTCGGCGAGCTCGACACCGACGAGGACGACGGGGGGACCCCCGCGGGGTGCGCGGCCGGCGCCGATTGCCCCACGGCGTGCGCCGATCAGGCGAGCTGCATTGCCTGCGAGCGGTCGAGCCACCCCACCGGCAGCGCGCTCCTGATGGTCCTCGCGGACTGCCAGTACTGCACGGCCTGTTACGACGCGTGCAACGGCGCGAGCGTCGCTTGCTCACCGCCCGCGCACGCCGACGCTTGTGACAAGGAGGGGGCCACCTGCGACCCCAACACCGGCTGCCCGAGCTGCGCCATCTCCGGGACGTGCAAGGGTGCGTTCGACGACTGCTTCGCCAGCCCCGATTGCATGACCCTCATCGATCGCCTGTCGGCGTGCCCCGACGAATGACGGCACCGGAGAACGGGGCCCGCTGACAACCTCCCGGAGCGCGCTACGATCGAGGCACACCCCTCGCCGGAGCAAGCTGCCATGCGCCCTCGAGCTGCCGCCCCCCGCGTCTCCCTGGCCTTCCTGCTCGCGACGATCGCGACCGCCCCCGCGGGCAGCCGCCCGGCCCGCGCCGACGACGTGCCGCCTCCTCCGCCGCCTGCCGCTCCTGCGCCGGCCGCGTCGTGCTCCGTGCGAGGCACCGAGCCCGTCACCAAGGGCGCGCAGATCTTCGACGCGCCCGCCGGCGGCAGGGTCATCGCCCTCTTCACCGGCGCCGATCTCGCCCTCTCGCTCCGCGATTTCCCGTCCGATCCCACCACCGGGCGGACCCGCGTCTCCACCGGTGGGGGCGCCGCGTCGTTCCGCATCGAGGGCTTCGCGGCGGCCTCCGCGTTCACCGTCCACGCCGCGCGCGATCTGCCCGCCGCGGGCAGCGCGGTCTCGATCGCGACGGCCGCCTCGGTGCGCCTCGTCGGCGCGGCCGGCGCGACGCTCACCGCGGAGCACACCATCCTCGGATCGCCGGGGCAAACCGTCCGCGCCACGGCCCCCTGCGACGCCTTTGCCCTCGGCAAGGGCACGCCGATCGTCCTCGACGTTCCCCCGAACGGGCGCGCCTACACCATGAAGGGGACGAGCCTCGATCTGCACGAGAGCCCGGGCGGCGCGCCGGTGTTCACGCTGAAGACCACCGAGGGGGCGAGCCACCTCTTCTGGAGCCCCGAGGCCCGCGGCGCCTTCGTCCACGTCAAGCTCCGCGCCGACATCGCCGTCGACGCGTGGGCTCCGCTGCGCGACCTCTCGCCGCTCCGCAAGGGCGAGATGATGGACGCGCTCGACACGAGCTCCACGTTGATGAGCTCCGTCACGCTCGGCCTCGACAAACCTCCGCGCATCGTGGTCCTCGCGCACGATCAGCCGATCCGCGCGCGCCGGGACGACAAGGAGAGCCCGATCGGCGTCATCGAGGCCGGGGCCGAGGTGTACCTGGTCGAGACGGTGGCCGGGTGGGCCAACGTGCTCCCGAAGCACCTCGCGCTCACGCCGCCGGACGACGGCGGGTTCTGGTTCCCCGCCGCCGATCTCCCGAGATAGCCCGCGGATCTCGCGCGAATCCACAGCCCCACCGCGGCTCGTGGTCTCGTGATATGGAATCGCGAGGTCACGACACGGAGAGGGTCATCATGAAGATCGAAGGCTGGAGCGTCATCGATGAAGAGGCCGGTGTGCTCGTCCGCGAGTACGCGTTCAACAAGAACGCCACGGCCACGGCGCTCGTGTTTCGAGGCAAGGACGGCCTCGTGGTGGTGAGCCCGCCCACGGGGCTCGAAGCGCGCGACTACGACGCGCTCGCCGAGCTCGGTCCGGTGCGGGCGCTCGTCGCCAACAACACCTTCCACAACCTCGGACAGCGCCCGTGGCGCGCTCGCTTCCCCGACGCCGTGAGCTACTGCCCGCCTGCCGCCGTCAAGGCGCTCGACAAGAAGGTCCCCGGCGCCGGCTTTCAGCCGCTCGACGCCCTGGCGCTCCCCGACAACGTGAAATGGGACGATCCTCCGGGCTTCAAGACGGGCGAGGCGATCCTGCGCATCGGCACGAAGAAGGGCCTCGTCTGGTTCACCGGCGATCTGCTCACCAACATCCCGAAGCTCGGGGGCCCGCCGTTCAGCTGGCTGCTCTCGTGGACCGACTCCGCGCCCGGCTTCCGGCTCTTCAAGCCGGCCGTGTGGATCGCGGTGAAGGACAAGAAGGCCATCCGCGCCTGGACGCTCGATCGCCTCGCGGCCGAGCCGCCGGCGATCGTCGTCACGTCGCACGGGCCGCCCGCCGAGATGCCCGACATCGCGGCGCTCGCCAAGGCCCAGATCGAGCGGCTCTAGCGCGAGGGGCGCCCGCGTCAGCCGGCGCCCTCGCCGCCCGCCTTCAAGGCTTCTTCCACCTGCGCGCGCAGCTTCGGATCCATAGCGACGCGCTTCTTCCACACGCGGCGGAGCCTCGCCCCGAGCGCCGCGTCGAGCCCCTGCTCCTCCAGCTCGCCGACCAGCAACCCTCGCTGCTGCGCGTGGCAGAGCTTCGCGTATGCGGCGACGTCGAAGCGCCCGACATGCTTCGCCTCCCAGGTCAGCACGTAGGCCTCGTCGAACCGATCGCGCAGCGCCCGCGCGCCACGCTTCGACTCGCGCTCCATCGCGCGCCGGTAGTGCCGATCGACCTTGCGAAATGAGATCGGATCGAGCTCGTGCGCGCCGAGCACGGCGGCCTTGCGCGCCCCCGGCTCGGCGAGCTCGACCGAGATGCGCGCGTACTCCTCGATGTCGACGGCGGGCGCGTCCTCGGCGGGCGCCGCCACCTCGTCCTTCGCGCGGGGCACGATGTTCCCCGGCGCGGGCAGCTTCGAGATGTCGTGGAAGAAGTCCGAGGCCTTGCGCGCGGGCGCCTCGGGCGCCGCGGGAGGCAAGCGGATCTCGAACATGTCCGCGGTCGGGAAGGGCACCGTGGGCGAGAGGGGCGGCCCCGCGCCGAGGGCCGACACCGGCGGCAGCACGCCGGGCTCGGGCGGCAAGAGGAGCGTGTCGCGAGCCTGGCCGGAGTCGGGGCCGTCGCCCTTGCTGAAGGGCAAGGTCATGGGCGGCGCCTCCTCGGCCCCTCGCAGCTCCAGCGTCCCCGTCGAGGTGCTGGCCGGCGCGCCCGGCCGGGTCGCGATCGGCACGTTCGGCAGCGAGAGCCGCGTCGGCTCGGGCCGCTCCGCGGGGATGGCCGGCGCGCGATCGCCCGTGCACACCCCCACGGCGACGAGCAACCGCCCGAGATCCTCCGTGCCGCGGAGATCGATCGACGCGCGGAACGTGATCGTGGCGAGCCAGCGATCGGTGTCCAGGTGGAGCGTGTCGGCGCGGAACGCGAGCTCCCTGGGCGCGTCGGGGGCCGCGGGATCGAGCCCGTAGATCGCCCCCTTCGCCTGCGCGTTGGGCAGCGAGATCTCGAGCCGCGGCTTGCCCTCGTGGAAACCTTCGAGCACCACGATCGCCTCGGGATCGAGCTCGGCGAGCTGCTGATCGGTCGGCGCGGACTGGAAGTAACCCCAGTCGAAGCCCTCCGGGATATCGACGATCGGCGCGTCGAGGAACGCGCGCGTCAGCGCGCCGAGGCGCTTGTTGCGGAGCGGCCACGCGGCGGAGATCGGCCCGAAGCCCACCGGGCGAAACGGGTTCTGGGGATCGACGATGTTCGGCTGATCGTCGTCGTAGCCCGAGCAGCCGATCGGGTTCACCGGCGTCGCGCCGCCGTACGCGCGCTCCCACGTGATGGGCATGCTCACGAAGGGCGCGGGCGCCGCGTCCTTGTCCGCGCGATTGCCGAGCACCTGCACCGCCTTGTCGATGGCGCGGCTACCCTGGAGCACGACGAGGCGCGCCCGCATCTCGGGCACGGCCTCTCCGTTCGGCGCGCGGGCGGGGCCCACGAGCGTCACGTCGACCAGGTCCTTGCGTGGCACCCGATCGCTCGCCGCGATCACGTGGCCGAGCGGACGGTTCAGGTAATGCACGTCGAGCGGCCGGAAGGGCTCGGGCGCCTCGGCCGGGACCATCACCGGATCGACGAGGGAGAAGGCTGCCTTGACGATCACCGCGATCTTGAGCGACGCGCCCTCGCGGAACAGCATCGCGTCGAGCGCGATCGGCGCGGGCGAAGCGCCCTCGGGCGGCTCGAGCAGGCGCGCCTTCAGGCTCTGTCCCTCGTCTGCGATGCCGGCGAAGGGGAGCGGCTGCGCGAGCCTCTCGGCCAGTTTCGGATCCAGCCCGAGGGTCTGGTGCTGCTCGCCTTTTCCCACGCTCGGAGGGTCGCGCGTCCGCCCTGGAAGGTCACTCCCACCCGCGTCTCGCGACACACCGCGAGCTTGCTCTTGATCTTCCCGGCCCCTTGCGCGAGCGTCGAACGGCCATGCAGCTCCGCAACGCCACCTCGTATCCTGCCGAGCTGCTCCGCGGCGTCTCGCCCCGCGGCGACGATCGCATGCTCGGCTGCGTCATCGTGCGGCGCACCTACCGGCTGCGCCACGGCGAGCTCGTCGAGACCCCGGACGAGCCCTGGCCGATCGGGGCCGAAGGGGCGGAGACGCCGCTCGGGCCGATGCCGGGCGACAAGGGCGTCTACCCCGGCGGCATCGACGTGCTCGTCGGCGGCACCGTGCGCCAGCCCGATGGATCCCTCCGCCCTCGCCTCGACGTGGAGATCGAGGTCGGGCGCCGCTTCCGCCGCCGCATCGCCGTCTTCGGCGATCGAACCTGGATTCCCGCCCAGGACGGCCGGCTCATCCCGAGCGATCCCGAGCCCTTCCTCTCGATGGATCTGCGCTACGAGCGCGCCTTCGGAGGCCAGGCCCCGACCGACTACGGCGTCTCGATGCCGTTCTCCCAGAACCCGATCGGCAAGGGCTTTTACCTCGGCAAAGAGACCGCCGCCGGCCGCCCTCTCCCCAACCTGGAAGACCCGTCACGGCTCATCACATCGATTGACGATCACCCCGATCCGGTGGGCCTCGGCTATTACCCTCTCGACGGCTCGCTCCGGCCGCTCGCCTCGCTCGATCACCCGATCGCGAAGGCCATGGCCGATCGCACCTTGAGCCCCGCTTCGGCCGCCGGCGCCGAGCCGCTCCGGCCCGAGCAGATCAAGCCCACCCTCTTCAGCATGGCCCACCCGGCGATGATCATCGAGGCCGGCAAGGGCCCCGAGCCGGGCGATCGTATCCGCCTCTCTCACGGCATGCGCGACGGAGACCTCGAATTCCTGATGCCGAGCATCCCGCTCCACGTGCATGTGCAGCTCGAGTCCCGCCATTACCTCTTCCCCCTGCACCTCGATCAGGTGGGCCTCGTCGGCGGCGAAGGCCGGGTGATGTTCTCGCACCGGTGCGTCTTCGAATACCGCCTCGTCAAGCGCGAGCGCCGCATTGCGACCCTCCACACCGGCCCGCTGCCCGAGGCCATGCCCGAGGGCTACCCGGTCGCCCTCGCGAGCGCCTGGGACGATTGACACGCGCTATGTCGCGTCGGTGTCGCTCTCGCTGTCATCGTCGTCCGCGGGCACCCACGTGAAGCGGCTCTGGGACGAAGCATTGAAGCTCTCGTCCGCCCACTGGTCCTTCGTCCCCGCTGTCAACGACGTGGTCCGTCCGAAGCGCGTCTTGGTCCCGGTCGAGCCGACGGTCTCGTCGACCCAGCCGAACCGGTCGTAGCTCGCGGAGGAGTCGTCGGCCTCAGTCGTGCTCGTCGCGCTGAAGCCGTTCAGCTCGTCGATGAGGTCCTGCCGGTTGCCCCACAAGCTCCAGATGGTCGAATCCTCGCTCGCGTAGCTGCCGGTGGTCCCCGCCGAGTAGAACTTCGACGCGAGGGTGCCCATGCGGGCCGTGAGCCGCCGGGCGAGGGGATAGAGCATCTTCTGGTACCAGCTATCGCCCGTCTTCGTCCACGCCTGGAGGAACAGGTTGGTCGCATCGTAGCAGCCGATGAGCTTGTAAAACCAGTTCTTCGAGCCGTCGAGATACGCGTTGTGCCACGCCTTCCAGGTGCCGGCGCTGTCGAGGCTCGTGATGAGGGCGTCGTCGCCCGTCTTGCTGAGCGACTTGTTGAGCTCCTTGGCCCAGGTCGTGTACCAGGCGTCGTCGATCTCGTCGAGCTTGGAGCTCGCCTTGGCATATTTGTACTTGGCGATGACGACGTCCTCGTCGTTCATCTTCATCATGTTCTTGTACGCGTCGTCCGTGATCTTCCCGTTCTTCAGCATCTCGTCGTACGTCGTCTTGACGTTCGCGGCGTTGTCGATGGTCTCGAGCGCGTTCTTCTTCGCGGTCATCTGCTTCTTGCCGTACTTGTAGACGCCCGACTCCTCGGCCGCCTCGCCGGCCTTCTTGACCTTGCTCGTGGCGGCCTCGGCGGCCTCGTTGAAGCTCCAGCCGTTCTTGACCAGGTCGTCGACCTGGGTCTTCGCCTGGACGGCGTCGAAGGCCTCGGAGAACTTCACGAACTTGTCCGTCTTCAGGATCTTCTTGCTCGAGGTGAGGCGGCCCTTCAGCGTCTTGAAGCCGGCGAAGAGCGCCTTCATCCCGAGCTCCATCGCGAGCTGGATGGCGATGTCGATGAGCGAGGCCAGAAAATCGCCGAGGCTTATCCCGACCATGGTGGTCGAGTCGGTCACGCAGGCAATATCCATGAGGAAGCTCAGCGGCTCGTTGCACGACAGGTGCGGCGAGACGCAGTAGCCGAGGGCCGAGCTGATGTCGGCCGCCTGGCCGTGGCTCGCGAAGACGGTGAAGCACTTGAGCTCCACGCTGCCCGAGCCCCACACCATGTTGGAGCTTCCGAAGAGCGTGGTCATGACGAGCCCCCACTGGGGCGGGTAGCTCAGGTGCGGGACGATGGGGAAGGCGTCGCTCATCCGGCCCATGAGGTGGAGGCCGTTCGAGCTTATCTGCTTGTGGTTGCCGCAGGAAGGCAGCGAGAAGAGCTGCGTCGAGCCGCTGACGATCCCGAAGCTGATGTGGGGGTAATACGGGATCGGGGGCAGGGGCGGGAACATGGCCTCGTGGAACGAGAAGCCGATGAAGAAATCTGCCCGCCGGAAGGCGCAGGTCGCCCAGCTCATGTGGCCTCTCTTCCGCGCGCCCACGCGATCTCGGAGCGCATGCTCATCAGCTCGAGCTTCTCGTAGTCCCGGTCGACCTCGGCGAGCGCGCTCCAGGTCGCCACGAGCTCCTCGCGATCGGGGCGAATCACCACCGAGCAGAGCCGGGATTCGAGCTCGGTAAAGGTGTCCCTCTGGAACGCGACGGTGACCTTGGGAACGTCGCCTGGCAGGTCGAAGGCGAGGCGAGCCTCCTTCGGGTGCATGTTCTTGATCTCGAAATGCTCGCGCGGGGACAGGTCGGTAAAGCTCATCCCGGGCGACGCGGCCTGGGAATATTCGCGTCTCGGCGTGCCGTCGAGATCGTGGAAGATCATCGGGATCTCGAGGATATCCCTGGCGGCCCAGCCCTTCTGGACCTCGGCCGGCACCGTCCCGTCATCGTCGAAGAGCGGCGCCATGCCGAGGTACGCCGCGCGAGGAAACCAGCTCTCGGACTGCCAGTCCCAGGCCGCCGGGAGCGAGCCTCGCAGCCACCGCCCGGGCGCGCCGACCGCGAGGCGCTCGGGGGTGAGCGGATCGAACGGGTGCTCGAGGTGCGGTAGCCGGAGGCCCATGAAGCTCTCCCAGTCGAGCTCCATCAGATAGCCGAGGCCGCAGGGGTTCCGTGGATAGTGAAACTCGGTCTCCTCCGGGATCGCCACCTCGGCGTCGGGATCGGGGTAACCGAGCTTGCGCGCGAGGGCCACCATGTCGACGCCGCCGTACGCGAGATCGTAGCGGATCGGGATCATCTCGAAGGGCTCGGGCTCGGAGAATCGGGGCTTCTTGCCCGCGTCGTACTCGCCGCGGCGCGCGCCGTAGACCTCGATCGAGCGCTCGTGCTTGCCGAAGCGCACGGTGGCCGTCAGATGGCGGGTCGCGGGCGAGGGTGCGAACGCGAAGCCCTGGATCACCACGTCGGTCTTCCGGCGGGCCGCGTAGTAGTCGTTGACGAAGATCGGCGGCGCGAGGCGCACCGACTTGCTGTCGTCGAAATAGCCGAGCTCGCCCCGGATCAGGGCCTCTTGCCCCTCGCTGCTGAGCTCGAAGCGCCCCTTGTGGAGCCTGTACGTGCGCTTGAGGACCACCCCGGCGACGCGCTTTCCTTCGCGCTCGCCCTTGGTCCAGTCGACCGTGACCGGCATGTCCGAGGAGGCCGCGCGGACCATCACTTCGCGCATCTTGTCGGCATGCTCGGGCCGGCTCAGATACGCGAGGACCTCGGGATCGGGATCGGGGAGACCGTCGCTGCTCATCGCGCCTCCGTGCTCACTCGGCCTCGTAGATGCGCCACGCGCCCTTCCAGAAGTTGTCCTTCGGATCGGGCGCGTCGCCGAGCTGCCGCGCCTTGAAGAGGAGCGCAGGCTCCATGCTCTTCCAGAGCGCCTTGCCCTTGTCGGCGCCGAAGACGAGCTGGCAGGCGAAGCGCATGACCTGGTGGCGCTCGGGCTCGGGCAGGGTGTCGAAGAGGCTCGGTTTCCTCGGCATGGTGTCGCTCGTCCTCGCGCTCAGCAGTTGATCTTCACCTGGGAGCCGACAAGCTTCTCGGTCACGTCGCCGTTCGACAGGTAGATCCCGTCGGCGTCGAGCGTGATCTTCCGGTACCAGGTGCCGTTGTCGGTGAGCGAGCCCACGACGAAGGTGATGCTCGTGGCCGAGCGGATCTCGATGTTCGACTCGGCCGAGAGGTAGATGGTGTTGCCGCCGATCTTCGTCGCGTCGGTGTAAGACTCGATCCGCACCTCGCCGCTCGCGCTCGTGACGCTCACGTCCCCTGTCATGACCGTCGTGGTCAGGCTCCCGAAGTTCTGCGAGACATCCATGTCGATCGTCTCGGTGCGCGATCCGCTCACCTCGATCGTCTGGCTCCCGCCGATGGACACGCCCTGGTTACCGTTGACCACGAGGCGCTGATCGTCGCTCACCATGGCCCTCTCGCTGCCGCGCACCGACGAGTCCTGCGTGTAGATCACGACCGCGCTGTCGTCGTCGACCGGCGTGGTCCCGCTGCCCACGTCGATGCTCCGCGTGAGGGTCACCCTGCGCGTCTCGACGCCCCGGATCGTCGTGCTCTCGTTGCCGTACACGGTCGTCTTGCTCTGGTTGCCCGACCCGCTGTTGGCGGTCGCCGTGCCGATCGTCACCGTCCTGTCCCCGCTCACGGAGATCGTCTCGTCGCCGGTCACGGTCACGTTGTTCGCGACCGAGAGGGGCTCGTCGTCGGCGAGCGCGCCGACCAGAAGCGATCGCTTGCCGACCACGTTGATCACCTGATCGCCCGTGACGAGCTCGGTGTCGTCGCCGTTCACGGTCACCTCGCGCAGGGCGTCCTCACCGTCGTCGCTGTCGGTGACCTCGACCCGGAGCTGCCGCTCGGCCCGGAGGTAGATCTCCTCGCTCCCGGCGCTGTCCTGGAACGTGAGCTCGTGGAAATGCGCCGCGCTCTGGTACGGGGTGATCGAGGTGCGGATGCTCGAGATCGTCTTGTTGGCAGGGAGCGAATAAGGGTACTGCGCCAGGGTGTTGAACGCGCGGCCGGTGATGACCGGCTTCTCCGGATCGCCGTCGAGGAACTCGACGAGCACGTAGCTGCCCTTCCTCGGGATGAACATCGACCCGTACGCCGATCCCGAGGCGGCCTGCGCCACCGGAACGCGGCATGCGTTGTACGTGAGCGATCCGCTCCCATCGTCGGTCCCGAGCCTGTCCCAGTGCATGCGGACGAGCACGCGGCCGTATTCGTCGACGTCGATCTCGTCGCCCGAGGAGACGACCGTGGCGGCCTGGGGCCCGGTGATCGTCGGGCGGAGCGTCTTCGCCTCGGGGCGGTAGGTGGTGCTCGCCGGGATGCACTCGAAGGAGCATGCGTAGCCCGCGGCGAAGCTCGCCGTGTTCCCCTTGTGCTCGACGCGCGTGACGAAGTACTCGCCGTCGAAATCGCTGCGCGGGTGGTTGCCCAGGGTGATCTTGCTGCCGCTCGCGAGGCGCACGGTGTGCGCGGCGCCGTTGCCCGTGGCGGCGCGGATCCGCAGCGCGGCGAGGCGGCTCTCCGCGCTCTGCGCCGGCTGGTAGCTGTGGACCTCGAAGTAGCTGTCCGCCTTGCCAGCCTGCTCGTTCGTGGGCTGGCTCGGCTTGTCGAAGGAGACGGCGCGGGTGGTGACGAGCGCCGGGCGGATCCTCTTGCCGAAGTGGAACGAGGTGACCACCTCGGCGGCGCCGGTGAGCGCGCCTTGATCGTCGTGGAAATCGAGCGCCGCGACCGACACGTCGGTGCTCTGGGCGTAGTCGGTGATGACGAGCGTGCAGCCCTCGGCGCGGTGCTCGAAGTAGTAGTAGAGCCCGTGCTCCTCCATGAGCCGGCAGAGGAAATCCCAGTCCGACTCGCCGTACTGCACGTAGAGATCGCGCGGGGCGATCGTCTTCGAGAGCGCCATCGAATACGGGACCGCGCCGAGCAGGACGGCGAAGAGCGCGCCGAGCGAGCTCGGCGACTGGAAGATTCGATAGTCGACGCGCTGCGTGAGGAGCCACGCCTCGGGGACGAGCCAGAGCCGGTACACGGCGCTCTCGGCGGTGGTCTGCTCCTGGGTGAGCCCGCCGAGGACGCCGTGGATCGATCGGGTGTGCGTCCCGTGCTCGAAGGCGAGCGTCGCGCCCGCGCCGGCCAGGGCGTCGAGGTCCTGGTGGATGTCCTTGCTCCGCGCGACGATCTCGATCTCGAAGAGCATCGAGACGCCCTCGCTCCCGGAGATCTCCAGCACGTCCAGGGTGGTGTCGTTGACGGTGACGGTGAGCGTGACGGGGATCTTCGTCATCGGGGGCCTCGGCGTTGGGAGCGCCGATCTCAGCCGAGAAGACCCACCATCGCAACCGCTGAACGCATGCTCGTCAAAATGCTCCTCGATTCCGCCCACGGTGATACGGGCCCCGCGCCATCGCGGCTGGAGAAGCGCAGGCGAGGCGGGCAAGCTGCGGCGCAGCTCGCCCGACATCGCCTCGCGCTCTACTTCGCCATCGCCGTGTAGTGCCGCCCGAGCTCCCTGGCGCTCTCGGGCAGGGGGATGGAGTGCGGCGTGTACCATGGCAGGTACGTCTTGAAGAGCTTCGGGAAGAAGCCGCGCACCGCGAGCCAGAGGAAGGCGAGAGTGCGCTTCCACGCGGCCCATGCGCCGCCGTGCTTGCGGCGGAACCCTTCGGGATCCGCGTCACGGAGGATGCCGGCCGCGCGGAGCATGAAACGGTTCAGGTGCCACTGGGCGTAGAGGCCGATGAAGAGGCGGTAGAAGTACGCGCGGCAAGTCTTGTCGTACGCGTCGAAGGCGACGGTGCGGTGCTCCATCTCCTCGATGAGGTGCCAGCGGAAGAGGTCGCGCGCGGCCGGGTCGTCGATGCGCTCGGTGAGGCGGTGCTCGAAGGAGAAGCGGGCCGTGGCGCAGGTGAAGGCTTCGAACCCCTCGGCATAGGCGAGGTTGAAGCGGAGCGAGCGCTCCTTGGTGAAGCGCTGGTAGTCGGCGTCGAGCTCTTCTTCGAGGGCGCGCAAGGCCTCCGGGCACGCGGGGCGGATGGCTTCGTTGAAGCGAATGTGCTGGCGGTAGTGCTGGCCTTCCTGGGCGTTGAAGAGGTCGAGCTCGGCCGCGAGCACAGGGTCGTCGATGTGCTTCTTGGCCTCGCGCATGCTGCGGATGAGGTAGGGCTCGAGGTACGGTAAGAGGAGGGACATGCCGATCATGACGAAGGACTCTTCGGGGTGTCCCGCGATGATGACCGGGTCGAGGCCCTCGGGGTAGGCGAGGGGAATGCGCCGGACCACGATGTCTTCTCCAGGGCGGTGCGCCATGCGCCGAGCATAGACCGCCTCGGGGTTCTGTGGTGGGCGAGGAGGTGGATCTCCCCCGCTCCGGGGCCGCGATCACTTCTTGAGGAAGCTCACGTTCGTCCAGCCGACCTCTTTCCAGACATCGGCGCAGAAGCTCACCTCGACCTGGATCTTCCCCGGCCCGCCCTCCTTGCTGAACTCGTGCTTCACCATGCAACTGGCCTTCGGCTTGCCTCCGATGGCGGCGGCCTCGACCTCGGTGTTCTGCGCGATCACGCCGAGCGGGGTCGTGTCCTTCCAGCCCTTGCTCTCCATGTGCTTTCGCCAGGCGTCGGCGCCCTCGTTGCCGTTCTTCCCGATCTCGACGAGGCGGTGTGTGTCTGCGTATTTGCCATCGTCGGTCGAGCCTTTGCAGATCGTGGCGCCCGGGGGCATCCCGACCTCGGCGAGGACGCCCGAGAGCGGTCGCGTGTCGACGACCATCCCACGGCCGCCGCAGACTTCGCGCTTGTGGCAGCCCGGAGCGAGCGTGAGCGCGGCGAGCAAGGTGACGGGGACGAGGACCAGGAGGTGGGATCGAGCCATGCTGCTTTCTATCCAGGGCTCGACCGCGCATCAAGCGCTCGATGAGCCCGGCCGCGCCCTCTCCGCTTCGTTCACGCAGGGCCGGCGCCGGGGCATGCTCTGCCGCGACCATGCTCGATCAACCGGCCCTGAAAGAGCACCTGCAGCGGATCGCTCGCGACGGCTACACCATCGTCGAGGACGCCTTCGAGGCCTCGCTCGCCGACGAGCTGCTCGACGAGACGCCGCCGCGGCGTGTTCTCGGAGCGTGAGCCGAGGGCTCACCCCCGCGGCACGCTCACCACCACGACGCGCTTCTCGCGGACGAAGACCTCCTTCACCAGCGCCCTGAGCTCGTCCGCGGTCACTCTCTCCGCGCGCTCCAGCGTCCGCGCGATCCTCGCGTCCATCTCGACCTTCGTCTCACCCGCGCCGGCGCCGCGCCCGCGCTCGGCTTGCAATCGCCCGCGGAGCTGCTCCTTCGCCGACGCCAGCTCCGGCCCCGTCGGCCCCTCGCTCGCGAAACGGTCGAGCGCGCGGTCGAGCTCGAGCTCCACCGCGGCCACGTCGTGCTGCACCGCGGGCACCGCCTCGAACGCGGCCACGCTCCCGCGATCGCCCACGTCGAGCAGGCCGCGCAGGTGCACGGCCATGTGCGTCGTCTGGATCAGCGCGAGCGACACCCGTCCGAAGTCGTGGTGCGCGAGCGCCAGCATCGCGAGCTTCAGCGCCGCGCCGCCGCTGTCGCCGGAAGGAGGCCCGATCCAGGCGAAGATCGCGCGCGGCGACGGCACGGGCAAGGTCACGCTCACCCGCTCTTCGCGCGGAAGGGGCGCGAGCAACGGGCCATCGTCCATCGCCCAGTCGGCTCGATCGGCGATGGCCACCGAGAGCAGCGGGAGCACCGGCGCCACCAGCACCGACCCCGCGAACGGGCGGCCTGCGGGGAACACCCGATCTCCGAGCGCGAGCCACGAGGAGCCATAAGGCACCTTCTCCAGCACGCGCCGGCGCGCCTCGCTCGCCTTCCTGCGCGCCGCGCTCGCCGCGTCCGCCGGCGCCGACTCGCGCGGCGCGCTCGCAGACGCGGAGGCCTTCGCGCTCGGGGTCGCTCGCGCGCTCGCCGCGCTCGGGGCCCCGCTCGCCGCGTCTGCCCCCGCGTCGATCGGCTCCCTCGCCTGGAGCGCGGGGAACGCCGCCAGCGCGCGCGCCACGCGATCGGCCGGCACAGCCACGAGCGCGTCGCCGCCGGCCCCGGGGACCACATCGCGCAACAGGTCCGGGTTGTAGTCGCGCAGGACGGCCACGGAGACCCCGGCCGCCTTCGCCACGAGGCGGAGCGGCGTCCCGGCGGGCACCGCGATCTCCCCGAGATCGAAGGGCGAGGCGACCTCGAGATCATCGAGGCCGAAGCGCCCGCGGTTGGCCGCGACGATCGCGAACGCCTGGATCTGCGGCACGAAATTGGCCGTCTCGCGGGGGATGAGCTTCGCCTCGGCGAGGTCCTTGAAATCGACCGGTTTGTCTTTCTCCTTGGCGCTCCGCCGCGCCCTGAGCTTCTCGATGGCCTCGTCGAGCGGCTCGCGCCCGTAATTGTAGGCCGCGAGCGCGAGATCCCAGCGACCGTAGGCCTTGAACAGATCGCGCAGGTGCGCGGTCGCGGCCTTGGTGCTCTTGATGATGCTCCGGCGATCGTCGACGAGCTCGGTCACGGCGAGGCCGTATTTCTCGCCGGTCTCGGGCATGAACTGGAAGAGCCCCGCCGCGCCCTTGGGCGACATCGCCTGCGGGTTGAAGCCGCTCTCGATGGCGGCGAGCCAGAGCAGATCCTCGGGGAGCTCGGCGTCGCGCAAGGCCTGCTCGATGTGATCGCGATAGCGGCCGGCGCGGCGAAATCGCTCGCTGAAGGCCGCGCGCCCCTTCTCGCCCGAGGCGAAGTACGCGACGAAGCGCATCGTCCGCTGGCTGACGGCGAAGCCGAGATCCGGGAGCACGAGCGACGCCGCGGCGCCCGCGTCCACGCCGGCGTCTGCGCCCGCGTCCAGGCCCGCGAGCGCGGGATCGCCGAGGATGGCGTCGCGCAGCGCGTCCCCAGAGATCGGGCCGAAATCGCCGCTGATGTCCGGCTGATCCAGATCGATCGGCGCGAGCGGCGGGGCCGCGGCGGGAGGCCGATCGTCGCCCTCACCGGGTGCGCGGAGGCGCGAAGGATCGCGAAAGGCCGCCGCCGCCGCCGCGAACGAGGCGCGCAGCGGAGGGGAGCGCGCGATCCACAGCGCAGGGACGAGGACGGCGACCGCCGCCGCGGCCCCCGCGATCATGCGCTTCTGCCTCCTTCCGATCATCCGGACCTCGCGGCAGAGGATAGCCGACTCTCCCGCGGAATGCCGGTTTACGCCGGGCGCGCCGGGGGCAGCCGGAAGAGCTTCTCCGCCGCGGCGGTCGTGTGCTCGGCGAGCTCGGCGAGGGGCTCGCCCCGGCAGCGCGCGACGGTGCTCGCCACATGGTCGAGCAGCGCCGGCTCGTTGCGCCCGTGCTTCCGGTGATCGGGCAGATCGCGTGGGAACAGGAAGGGGGCATCCGTCTCCACGAGCAGCCGCCCGCGCGGCACGAGCTTCACCAGCTCGCGCAGGTGCTTGCCTCGCCGCTCGTCGCAGATCCACCCGGTGATGCCGATGTGCAGGTCGAGGGCGAGGTAGCGCTCCATCGCGGCGCGCGAGCCGGTGAAGCAGTGGACCACTCCACCCGCGAGCTTCGGGCGCGCCCGCTCGAGGGCCCGCGCGAAGTCCTCGTGGGCCTCGCGCTCGTGCAAAAACACCGGCTTTCCCACCGCGGCGGCGAGGTCGAGCTGGGCGTCGAGCGCGGCCCGCTGCCTGTCGCGCGGAGAGAAGTCCCGATCGTAGTCGAGGCCGCACTCGCCCACCGCCACCACCTCGGGCCGCCGCACGAGCGCGTCGAGCTCTTCGAGGAGCGCCGGCGAGAGCGTGCTCGCCTGGTGCGGGTGAACCCCGGCCGTCGCGAAGAGGCGAGGGGAGGGCCCGGCGCGCCTGTCCACGGCCAATTGCCACGCGAGGCGCGACGAAGGCGCGCTCGTTCCGGTGACGAGGATGGTCCCGACGCCCGCGCCGAGCGCCCGTTCGAGCACCGCCGCGAGATCGCCGCGGAAGGACTTGTGCGTGAGGTTGGCGCCGATATCGATCAAGGTCGGTGGCTTCATGGCGCGGCGATCTCCTGGTGCTCCGAGGGTAACGCATAATCCCGGGCGACCCGCTCCGCGATGCGGAGGTTGTGCGCCTCCGCGCTCCACGCCTCCTCCGACGGGGGGAGGTCGCGCGGCGGGCGCCGCACATGGAGCCTTTTGCGCGAGAGAGCGAGCAGCACGAGGAGCTCGGTGACGTTCCTCTGCGCGCGCAAAAGACGTCGCTGGCTCTCGGCCATGGGCTCGGTCCAGGTGCGGCGCAACACCTGCTTGAGCGAGAGGCATTGAAGGGTGAGCTCGGCGATGTCGCGCCGGAGCCGGGATCTATCGAGTCGATCAAAAAGCATGGAAGTCTCCCTCGGGTCGGGCGATATCGGCCCACCCGCCGGGCGCAGCGCGCCCAGGAACGATTGACGCCGGCGCGCGCGGGCGAACCACCGCTCGCGCGCGGACAGGCGGACACGCGGACAGCGTGGGAGGTGGGCCGCGCGAAGGGGCGCAGCGCGCACGGTTGCGGAGGCTCGGGTCGAACGAGCGTCTCCGGGAGGCTATCCCGGCGTAGGGGCCACTCCTACTACCCCGCAGGGGGACGAACAGGTTGAGGTGACCGGCAGCACGGACCAAGGGCCGTGCCGCCGCCCGGGAGACGGCGACGACGCTGCACAGGCGATCAAACGCCCGTGCGCAGGGCTCCGTGGAGGGGAGCGAGAGAGGGAAGAGGTCGCGTCGTCGAGAAGCCCGTCACCTACCTGGTCGTGGGTCGGAAGCTTGACGACATTCTCCGGTTTGTCAAGCGAGCCTGTTCCGTTTGCGCGGCGATCCCTCCGCCCGGCGCGACATCGCCTCTCGCGAGCGTTTTGTCTTCGCCGGGCGAATGTCCGAGATCTCGAGCTCGATTCACGGCGAGCAGAAGCCCGTGTTGCGCAGGATCGTCACGGGCCGGGGAGGCCAGAACGACCCGTTGACGACATTCGCGATGGCGAGATCGGTCGCGCCGTCACCGTCGAAGTCCGCGGCGGCGATTCCGTACCCCTGGCCGCCGCCCGGGTGCACGAGGGGCGCGCCGAACGCACCGTTGCCCTGGTTGAGCAGCACATAGGCATCCATCCAGCCGGTCACGGCGAGATCGAGGCGACCGTCGCCGTTCAGATCGGCGATCGCCACCGCATCTTGCGACGAGGGGAGCGGGATGTTCACGGGCGCCGCCGGCGCGCCGGCCTGGCCGAGGAGCACGCTCACGCCGCTGTACGTCGAGACGGCGAGATCGGGGAAGCCGTCGGCGTTCAGGTCGGCGGCGGCGATCCCGTGCGGGTACGGGCCCGTGGCCACGTGAATCGGCGCGGCGAACGTCCCGCTGCCCTGGTTCATCAGCAGGCTGATATCGTCTCCGAGTGTATTTGACACCGCGAGATCGATCCGGCCGTCTGCGTTCAGATCCACCGCGATGATCCCCCTCGCGCCGGCGCCGGCCGGGTAGCTGACCGCCGGCGAGAAGGCCCCGTTGCCCAGACCGAGGAGCACGCTCACGGTGTTGTTGTCAGAGCTCGTGACCGCCAGATCCACGCGGCCATCGCCGTTCAGATCGGCCGCTGCCACGCCCCAGGGGGCGGCGTCGACCGGATAGCTGACCGCCGGGGAGAATGTCCCGTTGGCCTGGCCGAGGAGCACGCTCACGTCATCGCTCCCGCTGTTGGCGACGGCGATGTCCTCGTGGCCGTCGCCGTTCAAGTCCGCGGCAGTGACCGCGAGCGGCGCGACGCCGACCGGATAGCGGTCCACGAGGAGGAAGTCGCCGCCGCCCCGCACCAGGGCGACGTCGCCGTCACCGGCGCTCGTGACGACGATGTCGAGCGCGCTGTCACCGACGAAGTCGCCCGCGACGATCGAGGTCGGGGTCGCGCCGATACGGATCTGCTCTCCGGGGAACGCCCCGCCTCCCTGGTTGATCAGCAGGCGCACGTTGTACGACGGAGGCCATGATTCGTCCGGCGCGGCGAGGGCGATGTCGGACCGGCCGTCGCCGTCCATGTCTCCGAGGGCCAGGCCGGGCGACACCGGCGCGGCATGGTCGATCACCGTGAAGCTCGTGCCGATGTTGTGGAGCACGCTCACCGCGGAGACCTGCGCGCTCGACACGACGAGCTCGGGCAGCCCGTCGCCGTCCAGGTCCTCGGCGGCGATCGACTGGGCTGCCATGGCGACCTTGAAGCTCGTCGGGCCCGAGATGACATAGGGAACCGGGGGAGGGATGATGTCGAAGTGACCGTCGGGCCAGCCGTACCGGACCGTCACGCCGCCGGTGGTGGACCCGTCTTCCCAGGTGAAGAACAGGTTGGCCGCCGCGAGGTCGGCGCGCCCATCGTCGTTCAGATCGGCGGCGACGAGGGCATAGGGCGAGGGTCCCGCCCACACCGAAACAGCAGGTGCGAACGAGCCGCTCCCCGCGTTGAGAAGGACGCTCACCGTCTCGTCTCCGATGTTGGCGCTCGCGAGATCGATCAGGCCATCTGCGTTGAAGTCCCCGGCGGCCACCGTGAGGGGCTCTGCGCCGGCGGCGAGCGCGAGCGGGGCAGCGAACGCGCCGTTGCCCTGGTTCAGGAGCACGCTCACGGTTCCATTCATGACCTCGTTGGCGGTCGCCAGATCGACGCGACCGTCGCCGTTCAGATCCGCCGCGACCACCGAATACGGCGAGGGCCCGGCGGCGTGGGGCGCCGCGGCGGTGAAGGTCCCGTCACCGTGGTTCAGGAGCACCGCCACGTTCTGGCTCGCCGGGTCGGCGCCGTCCCCGGCGTTGGCCACGGCGAGATCGGACGCGCCGTCCCCGTTCAGGTCCGCGATCGCGACCGAGCGCGGCGCGAGGCCGGTGGGATAAGCGACGGCCGGCGCGAACGTGCCATCCCCATGGCCGAGGAGCACGCTCACCCCGCTGTCCCCGAGATCGGCCGTGACGAGATCGAGCTTGCCGTCCCCGTTCAGATCACCCCGGGCGATGGCCTGCGGGTCATGGCCGCATGCGTGGAACGGCTCCGGGCGCGCGAGCCACCGCGGGCAGCTCGTCGGCACGCAGGCGCCGCCGACGCACGTCTCCGCGCCTCCGCATGCATGCCCGCAGGCGCCGCAGTGGGCCTCGGTCGTGAGCGCGCTCTCGCAGCCGTTGCTCGGCGTACCGTCGCAATCGCCCGTGCCGGGCAGGCACTCGCGCGTCCGGTAGCAGACATAGAGGCTCGGGCGATCGGCCACGACCGCGTACTCGCTGGTCTTGAAGAACGTGGTCGATCCCGCATCTTGCTCGAACAGGAGCCCCTCGTTGAGCTTTGGATAGCGGACCCAGGAGGTGGCCAGCGCCACGATGTCGAAGCTGTGGGCGCCGGCGGTGCCGGGGAAGGACGAGAGCGCCGCCGCCGCGAAAGAGCCGGCGAAGCCCGCCCCGTCCGTCCACGCCTCGTCCCAGAAATCGGTCGCCCGGTGGGCCCGGACGACGCCTGCGCCCTTCAACGTCTTGATCGTCACCCCGGCGCTGGTGACCTCGGCGCTGCGGGGGATCGCGCTCAGATCGAAGCGGAGGAGCGCATGCTTGTCCTCGCCGGCGCTCCCGCCCGTCGCGATGATGGTGGCGCCTCCATAGTTGGCGAAGGGCGCCGCCCACCCGACCTGGGTGTCGTTCACCGTCCCGAAGACGCCTCGCCGGATGATCCGGCAGGTCGGGTCGCAGGCGTCTCCCAGGCCATCGCCGTCGCTGTCGAGCTGTGAAGGGTTCACATCGTTCGGACAGTTGTCGGCGGCGCCGAGGACGCCGTCGCCGTCGGGGTCGGCCGCGGCGACCTGCTGCTGCGCTGCCGCGCCCACGCGCTCGCCGCCGGCAGGAGGGAGGCGGCCCTCCTCACCGCCTCCGGCGCTGCATGCAGCGAAACCCGAGACGAGCCAGAGAGCGAAGACGTTGCGCGCGGCAGAGCGAGGTGAGCGCATGATATCCCTCCAGTCGGGAGCCTGGCCCGCCGGCGTGCAAAGGAGGCGCCGACGATCAACCGGTCTGCGATGGAGTTGGGCGGCGAAGGCTCGGATCACACACGAATTCGTCGCCGGCCGGAGATTTCGGATCGGCGCGGCGGTCGCCGGCCGGAGGAGCGCGGGCGCGGACCACGAACAAGTTGCGCGTGGGCCGTATCGCTTGCGCCGGTCTGCGGGCTCTCCGGCGCTTCCCTGCTCGGCACGATCCCGACGATCGCGAAGCACGCACGTCGCCGCCGTTCTTGCGCTAGCATGAAAGCATGCCGAATCGGCGCTTCCTCGTGCTCCTCGCGCTCTCGGCCGGCTGCTCGCCCGCCGCGCAGAGCGGCCCGGTCGATGTGCAGCCCCCGCCCGTGGCCACCCCGCCGCCGTCCGAAACCGCGCCCCCCAAGGCGTCCGCGAGCGCCGCGCCCGCGGGCAACGTGAAGACGATGTTCGTCGACAGCAAGCGCGTCCCCTGCGAAGGCGAGGGCGTGATGGAGTGCCTCCGGACGAAGGACACGCCCGACGCCTCGTGGACGCTCTTCTACCGGACGATCGACGGCTTCGCGTACGAGCCGGGCTACCTGTACGAGCTCCGGGTCGAGGTGACCTCGGCGAGCAACCCGCCGGCCGACGCGTCGTCGCGCCGCTACCGCCTCGTCGAGGTGGTCTCCAAGAAGAGGATGCCATGAGCCGCCCCGCCTTCCTCGCCCTCGTGATCCTCGCCGCCGGCTGCGGGTCGAGCCCCGCGCCGAGGTCCGCCGCCTTCAACGGGCGCCCGCCCCCGCCCGAGACCTACCGCGCGCCCGCGTCCGCCCCCGGGTCGCAGGCGAGCTCGTTCATCTTCCTCCCGGGCGCCGCGCGCGCCCGGCAGGTCAACTACCAGGTCCACGGCGGCATGGCCGTCTACCAGGGCGACATCATGCTCGGCCCCGCGCAGCTCGTCCCGATCATCTACGCGCGCCCGCGCGCCGAGGCCGACGGGCGGAGCTACGCCGCCGCCTCGTCGAAGGCGAACCGCTGGCCGAACGGCGAGATGCCTTACGAGATCGACGCCACGGTGACCCCGCAAAAGCGCGCGATGATCGACTGGGCCGTCTCCCATATCGGCAGTCAGTCCGTGCTCAAGCCCCGTCCACGCACGCCCGCCGACGGGGATTATCTGGTGTTCACCGAGGCGGCCGGTCAATACGGTTGCTCCTCGTACGTCGGGCGCGTGGGCGGGCCGCAGCTCGTGCGCGTCGGCGGCTGCGGCGTCGCCGGGAGCGTCGTCCACGAGATCTGCCACGCGGCCGGCCTCTACCACGAGCAGAGCCGGACCGATCGCGACAATTACGTGACCATCCAGTGGAGCGAGATCAGCCCCGGTGAAGAGGCGCAGTTCACCATCGACGGCGACACGATGGATATCGGCGCCTACGATTACGGGAGCATCATGCATTACAGCCGCGCGGCCTTCAGCCGGAGCGGCAACGACACCATCGTCCCGAAAGACCCGCGCGTGACCATCGGCCAGCGAGAGGGCCTGTCGGTCAACGACAAGGCCGCGCTCGCGCAGCTCTACACGGGCGTGGGGCCGGGGCCGTCGCTGGGCGCGCCGCCCGGCATGCCATCGACCATTTCCCTCCCGGGGATGCCGCCGATTCCCCTGCCTTCCATGCCCGGAGGCACCTCGGTGCCGGGCTGGCCCGCGAGCCTCCCCGGGCTCCCCGGCTGGCCATCGGCGCCCCCCTCGGCCCCCGCCGGGTCGGGCAGCCCTCCCGCGCTTCCCGCGCTCCCCGCCGGTTTCCCCACGTCGCTCCCCGCCGGCCTCCCCTCGTCGCTGCCGCCGCTGCCCCAGCTCCCGTAGCCTGAGCGCGCGAGCCAAGCGTGACCTCCTCCGCCCCGGCCACGAGCCCCGATCTGCTCGCGCTCCTCGCGCGCGGGGCCCGTGCCTATCATGCGCGCGGCTCCCGCGCGGAGGTGACTGTCGAGGGCGGCTCCGTCACGTTTCACGGCGCCGTCGTCCGCGGCCTCGAGATCTACGGGGGAGACTGCGCGGCGCTCTGGTCCGCCGAGCACGACACCGACCTCTCGGGCTTCGACGGCATCACCCTGCGGGCGCGCGGCGATGGTCGGATCTACCTGGTGCGGCTCCGCACGCGCGAGACCTTCGCCGAGGTCGCCTACGCGACCGAGATCGCGCCGCCCGAAGGCGCATGGGCCGATATCGAGGTTCCGTTCTCCTCCTTCGAGGCGAGCACGACGTTCCAGGTGCTGCCTGGACACCCTCCGCTCGATCCCGCCGCGGTGACGACCCTCGGCCTCGCGACCTACTGGCAAGAAGGGCCGTTCTCTCTGGAGATCACCGCGATCACCGGATATCGCATGTCCCCTGGGGCCGCACCTCCGCCCGCGGCTGATGCGGAGGTCTGGGCGCGCTGGCTTCATGAGGTGCTGTTTCCTCTTGCCCTGGTTGCAGCAGGGTTATCCGGGGAGACAACGCCCGTCGATATCTTCGCGGGCGCAGGCGCGCGACGCGAGGACCGGCGCATCCCCTGTTACGAGGACTCGGCGGAGATCCGCACCGAGGAGCTGCTCGTGGTGCGGGCCGCTCTCCAGGCCGCGCGCCGGGCGGGTGACGCGCGAAGTCGGCTCACCGGTCAAGCGATCGTGTACCTCGCGATGGAGGCGGCCTACGAGCTCGCGATCGCCGCGGACCTCGTGGCGGATGTGTCGGCGGTCGGGTCGGTGCCGCTCGAGTTTCTGGACCGTGAAGCCGCGGCGGAGAAGGCGTTCGAGCCCTTTCAGCGGCTCGATGACGCCATCGCCGCTGCGTTGCGAGCGGCGGGGCTCGCCCTCGACGAGGCATAGATCGAAGGCTCAGCCCGCAGGCGCTGCGCCCCCATGGAACAACCGCGCCCCCTCGGGTAGCATCCCGCCCGTGAACATCCTGCTGAACCCCAAGACATACACCCCGAGCCTGCCCGACGCCCGCTCCAACGAGGTCATGACGAAGACCATCGCATTCTTCGAGGCGAAGGGGAAAGACCGCCTCGAGGCGGATTATTACGACCGGGTGTGGTACGCCGATTTCCTCGAGTTCGTCAAGAAGGAGCGGATCTTCGCGACCATCGCCACCCCCACCGGCGAGGGGGCGGCGGACGCGCGCTGGGACACCCACCGGATCTGTGCGTTCGCGGAGATCCTCGGCTTCTATGGGCTCCAGTACTGGTACACGTACCAGGTCTCCGCGCTCGGCCTCGGCGCGCTCTGGATGAGCAAGAACGAGGCGATGCGCAAGAAGACCGCCGCCCTCCTCGAAGACGGGGCGATCTTCGCCTTCGGGCTCTCCGAGAAGGAGCACGGCGCCGACATCTACGCGTCGAGCGTCACGCTCACCCCGAACGCGGAGGGAGGATATACCGCGAGCGGGAGCAAGTACTACATCGGCAACGGCAACAAGGCCGCGATCGTCTCCACCTTCGGCAAGATGGCCGGCACCGGCGAGTATGTCTTCTTCGCCGTCGACTCCCAGCACCCCCGCTACACGTGCGTGAAGAACGTCGTCGCCAGCCAGAGCTACGTCTCGGAATTCACCCTCGACGACTACCCCATCACCGAGGGGGACATCCTCTCCCGCGGGCAGGAGGCATGGGACAGCGCGCTCAACACGATCAACATCTGCAAGTTCAACCTGGGCTGGGCCTCGATCGGGATCTGCACCCACGCGTTCTACGAGGCCATCAACCACGCCTCGAAGCGCCGCCTCTACAACATGATGGTGACGGACTTCCCCCATGTGAAGCAGATGTTCGTGGACGCCTACGCCCGCCTCGTCGCCATGAAGCTCTTCGCGATGCGGGCGGCCGACTACATGCGCGCGGCGACCGCCGACGACCGCCGGTATCTCCTCTACAATCCCATGGTGAAGATGAAGGTCACGACGCAGGGCGAGGACGTGATAAACCTCCTCTGGGACGTGATCGCCGCCAAGGGGTTCGAGCGGGACACGTACTTCGCCCAGGCCGCCGTCGACATCCGCGGCCTCCCCAAGCTCGAAGGCACCGTCCACGTCAACATCGCCCTCATCGTCAAGTTCATGCCGAGCTACTTCTTCTTCCCGGCGGACTTGCCGGCGGTCGGCCCCCAGCACGAGCCGAAGAACGACGATTTCCTCTTCCACCAGGGCACGACCCGCGGGCTCTCCAAGATCCGATTCCACGACTACAAGCTCGCCTTCGCCGGGGTAGAGCAGCCGAACGTGTCGCTCTTCCTCGAACAAGCCGAGGCCTTCAAGGCCATGCTCGCGACGACGCCCCCGAGCGAGGCTCAGCAGAAGGACCTCGATTTCCTCCTCGCAGGCGGCGAGATCTTCGCCCTGGTGGTCTATGCCCAGCTCATCCTCGAAAATGCCAAGATCCTCGATATTCCGGGCGACCTCATCGACCAGATCTTCGACGTCTTCGTCCGCGACTTCTCCCGCCTCGCCCTCGGCCTCTACAGCAAGACGAGCAGCACCCCGGAGCAGATGGCCGCTTGCCTCGGCATGGTGCGAAAGCCCGTGGCCGGGCCGGCCCGCTACGAGAACATCTGGAAGAACCATGTCTACGCCCTCGCGGGCGCCTACGAGATGAACCGCTGAGCCCCGGCCGCGGCAGGCCCTCCTTCATTTCGGCGACGCCCCGCCCCCTTCGCCTCCGCGTTCTTCTCCCGCGCCTCCCGCGTCCGCGATCGAATCCGGTAGAGAACCGGGCCCGCTGCGGGTTACCGTGAAAAATGGCGCGCCCCCATGGTTCGCGCCGTGCAGGCCGGAGCGGAGACGCGAACCGCCGCACTTCCCAGGAGTCCCCATGCCCCTTCGCCCCCGTCACCCCTTCCTCGCCGCCTTGCTCGTGCCCGCTGTCCTTGCGGTCCCTTGCCTCGCCTCGGCCGCGGTGCCGCATGGCCTCACCGAGCAGGGCCGCCTCTTCGATGCCGCGGGGAGCCCCCTCGACGGGACGGTGACCCTCACGTTCACCCTCTACGACGCGGCGTCCGGGGGGAACGCGCTCTGGACCGAAGCGCAGATCGTCACGCTCGACGAAGGCTACTTCTCGGCCGAGCTCGGCGCGCTCGTGCCCATCCCCACCGGCGTCTGGACGGGGGCCGAGCGCTACGTGGGCATCAAGGTCGGCAATGACCCGGAGATGAGCCCGCGCCAGAGCACCCGGAGCGTGCCCTATGCCCTCGTGGCCGGGGATGCCGTCGGCGACATCCATCCCACGACGGTCTCGGTCAACGGTCAGCTCGTCATCGACGCGCAGGGCAACTGGGTCGGGCCGGCCACGGGGCTCGTGGGCCCAGCGGGGCCGGCCGGCCCCACGGGCGCGCAGGGAATCGCCGGCCCGCAAGGGCCCGCCGGCCCCATCGGTCCCGCGGGCGCCACGGGCCCGCAAGGTCCGGCAGGCTCCACGGGCGCCACGGGCCCGCAAGGTCCGGCAGGCTCCACCGGCGCGCAGGGCCGCAAGGCGTCGCGGGGCCCACCGGCGCAGACGGGCCGCAAGGCGCGGTCGGGCCGACGGGCCCTGCCGGTGCGGGCGGCGGGCAAGTCCCCAGCGCGGCCTCGCCTCCCGCGGCGCCCACGCTCGGCACGTTCTACTACGACACCACGCTCGCGCAGCTCCGCTTCTACGACGGCGCACAGTGGCTCGCGATCACCGGGGCGCAGAGCCCCACCGATCCGAGCTTCGCCTCGGTGAAGTTGCTCCTCCATGTCGAGAACAGCGCGGTCGATGTCATCGGCAACCCGGTCAACAACAGCGGCGTGACCTTCAGCGGCCCGGCTGCGCGCTTCGGATCGTACGGCGCGGTGTTCAACGGCAACGCCTACTTGAGCGTCGGCGCGAGCGGCGTCTTTGCGATCGGCCTCTCCGACTTCACCGTCGAGGCCTGGGTGCAGAGCAACACGAACGCGGCCGATACCTACTACCGGCGCATCTTCATGACCGACGGGCCCACGGGCAACGCCGCGGGCAACTTCCAGATCGCGATCGTCCCGAGCACCGGCCGGGTCAACCTGTGGGACGGCGCGACCCTCGACCTCATCGGGACGAGCAACGTCACCGACGGCCTCTGGCACCATGTCGCCGCCACCCGCCAGCAGGGCACGCTGCGCCTGTTCGTCGACGGCGCGCTCCAGGGCTCGATCGCGTACAACGTGTCCATCACGCCGGTCGCCTCGCCGCGCCCCTGGATCGGCGCCTACACGGCGTCCTGGGGCCGCTTCGTCGGGAACATGGACGACGTGCGGGTCACGGTGGGCGTGGCCCGGTACACGGCCGCGTTCACGCCGCCGAGCGCGCAGTTCCCCGACCACTGACCGAGCGTCGATCAAAACATCCTCGGGCCACCACCGGTCCGAGGACAAGAAGACTGTGCCGTCGCGACCGCGGAGCGCCCGGGGTCGCAAGCAGTCGGCATTTGCACTACGCTCCGAACCATGGATGCGCTCCGGCACCCCTCCCTCACCGTCCGCTATCGCGTCCCCGCATCGCACCCCGACTGGACTCTCTCCGAGGAGCCCATGCCCGAGTCCCAGCCGCACGACCTCGTGATCGACCTGCTCAAGGCCTTGCTCGTCGCCTGGGTCGCCCGCGCCCACCTCGATGCGCAGGTCGCGCGCAACCTCGCCGTGCGCTGGGACGAAGCTCACCCCAACATCGGCATCGATCCCGACCTGTGCGTGATCACCCCCCGCACCCCCGAGGGTGACGACCTCACGAGCCTCCGCACCTGGTGCGAGGGGCACACCGCGCCGCGGCTCGCCATCGAGGTCGTGAGCGAGAGCAACCCGCGCAAAGACTACCGCGACGCGCCCGATCGCTACGCCGCGTCGGGCACGCAGGAGCTCGTGATCTTCGACCCCAAGCTTGCCGGACCCCACGCGCACGGGGGCCCGTTCCGCCTGCAAGTCTGGCGGAGAGAGAGCGATGACGACGAGGGTGGAGGCGACTTTACCCGCGTGTACGCGGGCGAAGGCCCGGTCCGGTCGGAGGTGCTCGGAGCGTGGCTCGTGGCCGTCGATGAAGGACGCCGCCTCCGCATCGCCGACGACGAGGGCGGAACGTCCTGGTGGATGACCGCCGAAGAGACCGAGCGCGCTGCCAAGGAGGCTGCGCTCGCGCGGCTGGCCGCGCTCGAGGAGGAGCTCCGGACGCTCAAGGGCGCGGGGCGCTGAGCGATCTCCACCGGGGCGCGATGCTCCGGGAGGATGCCCGGTCATCCTCGGGGCTCAGGTATCGCACCGGGATGTTTTCCCTTGAACCCCGCGCCCATGGCGAACATGACCGGGGAGGCCTGATGCTGTCTCCCCCTCTCCGCGCCCTCGCCGAGCATGCCGCCTCCGGCGCCCCGCTCCCGGACGACCTCGCTCTCGCCCTCGCGGACCTGCCCGCGGACGATCTGGCGCCTCTCCTCGAAGCGGCCGCGGCGTACCGGGATCGCGCGTGGGGCAGCACCCTGACGTTCTCGCCCAAGGTCTTCCTCCCCCTCACGAACCTCTGCCGCAACCACTGCGATTACTGCTCGTTCCGCCGCTCCCCCGGCCAGGAGGGCGCGTGGACCATGTCGCCCGCGGAGGTCGAAGATCACCTCGGGCGCGCCCGTGATCAAGGGTGCATCGAGGCGCTCTTCTGCCTCGGGGACAAGCCCGAGACGGCGTTCTCTGCGTACCGCCGCGAGCTCTCGATGCTCGGCCAGGACAGCACGGTCGACTACCTCGTCTGGGCCGGCGAGCGCGCGATCGCGCTCGGCCTCTTGCCGCACACCAACGCGGGCATCCTCTCGGCGAACGACATGCGCCGCCTCCGGCCGGTCAACGTCAGCCTCGGCCTCATGCTGGAGAACATCAGCCCGCGCCTCTGCCAGCCGGGCATGCCGCACCACAAGGCGCCGGACAAGCGCCCTGAGAAGCGCGTCGCGATGATCGAGGAGGCCGGCCGCCAGCGCATCCCGTTTACCACGGGCATCCTCATCGGCATCGGCGAGACCCGCCGCGAGCGGGTCGAGAGCCTGCTCGCCATCCGCGACATCGGCCGCGCGCACGGGCATATCCAGGAGATCATCGTCCAGAACTTCCGCGCGCGCCCCGGCATCCCCATGGCCGGCGCGCTCGAGCCGGACGACTTCGAGATGGCGCACGCCATCGCGCTGAGCCGCCTCATCCTCGACCCGGCGATCAGCGTGCAAGCCCCGCCGAACCTCAACCCGGCGAGCACCGCCCTGCTCATTCAATCCGGCATCAACGACTTCGGCGGCATCTCGCCGGTCACGCCGGACTACATCAACCCGCGCCACCCCTGGCCCCACCTCGACGCCCTCGCCACGGCCTGCGAAGAAGCCGGCTTCACGCTGCGCCCGCGCCTGCCGATCTACGACGCCTACCTCGACCGCCCGGGCTTCCTCGATCCCGCGCTCGCCGCGCCCGTCCAGCGCATCCAGGCGCGCCTCGCCGCGGGCACGCGCATCGGCCCCCTCGATCTCACGCCTCGACCCGCCGCGCAGCCGGACGCTCCGGGCCTGCAACCCGGCCTCTCCTCGTCGCGGACGCCGTCGCCGATCCTCCTCAAAGGCAGCCCATGACCTCCTCCCTCGACGCCCTCTTCTCCTCGCTCGATCGCGACATCTGGCGCATCCTCGACGCCTCCCTCGAAGGCCACGAGCTCTCCGTGCCGGACGCGCTCCGCCTGTCCACCGTGACCGGCCGCGAGCTCTCCGCCCTCTGCCTCGTCGCCGACGAGCTCCGCCGCGCGCAGGCCGGCGACACGGTGACCTACGTCGTCAACCGCAACATCAACTTCACCAACGTCTGCAACAAGGCTTGCCGCTTCTGCGCCTTCGCCCGCGGTCACCGCTCCGAGCAGAGCTACTTCCTCAGCGAAGAAGAGATCGTCCGCCGCGCCCTCGAAGCGCGCTCGCTCGGCGCCACCGAGGTCTGCATCCAGGCCGGCCTCGCCCCGGGGATGAGCGGCCGCTACTACATCGACCTCTGCAAGACGATCAAGGCCGCCGCGCCCGAGCTCGATCTACACGCGTTCTCGCCGGAGGAGGTCAAGTACGCTTGCCAGCTCTCGGGCATGCCCGCGCGCGCCTACCTCCAGGAGCTGAAGGCCGCGGGCCTCGGCTCGCTCCCCGGCACCTCCGCCGAGATCCTCGACGACACGGTCCGCGCCAAGATCGCCCCCGGCCGCATCACCACCGCCGAGTGGATCGAGATCATCACGACGGCCCACGAGGTCGGCCTCCCGACGACGGCGACCATCATGTTCGGCCATGTCGAGACCGACGCCGAGCGCATCGCCCATCTCGATCTGCTCCGCTCGATCCAGAAGGACACCCGGGGCTTCACCGAGATCGTCCCGCTCTCCTTCGTCCACGACGAGGCGCCCATGTGGCAGAAGGGGATGATCCCCGGCCTCCGCCCCGGCCCCACCGGCAACGAGGTGCTGCGCCTCTTCGCCCTCTGCCGGCTGATGCTCGGCGCGACCTTCAAGAACGTGCAGGTCTCCTGGGTGAAAGAGGGCCTGCGCATGGCGGGGATGCTCCTCGCCGCGGGCGCGAACGACCTCGGCGGCACGCTGATCAACGAGAGCATCTCGACCTCGGCCGGCGCCTCGCACGGGCAGTTCCAGTCACCGTCGAGCCTGCGCCGCGCCATCCGCGACGCCGGGCGCGTGCCCGCGCAGAGGAACACGCGCTACGCGATCCTGCGCTCCTTCGCCGGCGAGCCCGAGGTCGAGGACGAGGCGCTCGATCAGCTCGATCAAGTGGAAGACGCCGACGCGCGCTTCGGCACCTACGCCTCGATGACGCGCGACGAAGCCTTCCGCTTCGTGAAGCTGCGCCGCGCCCGGCCGATCGACGCCGACAAGCTCTGAGCGCGCTTCCTGGAACGTCGGACCGTGCGGTGGAGCCCCGGCGGTGAGCCCGGCCGGCGCTTGATTGCTCGGAGGCCCATTGCCCATGCTAGAGTACTCGACCGATGGCGCTCGATCTGAAGACGCTCAAAAAGTACTACAATCGCTGCGATCCGTTCGAGGAGCTCGAGCCCAGCGACGATCGCAACGTCGACCTCGACGAACGGACGCCGGATGGGCACTACGTCCGCGGCGTCCGCTGGGTCGATCGCCTCGCGCGGCAGGTCATCCTGGCGGATCGCCCGGTGCAGTGCATGTTCTCGGGCCTCCCGGGCTCGGGCAAGTCGACGGAGCTGCTCCGCCTCGCCGCACAGCTCAAGGATGCCGGGGGCTCCAACTTCCTGACGGTCATCGCCAACGCTGAAGAGCTGATCGATCTCGCCGACGAGGTCGACGTTCCCGACATCCTGATTGCACTGCTCTACGAGACCGAACGACAAGTTCTCGTCGCCGAGGGGCGCGAGCCGGCCGACGCGCTCCGCGACGGACCAATGCGCCGCCTCTGGACGTGGCTCTCGCGCACGGACGTGACGCTCACGGGCGCAGAGTTCGGCCTCGGTGGCGACGACGCAAGCGCGAAGCTCGCGCTCGAGCTCAAGACACGGCAGACCGTGCGGCAGAAGATCCGGGCCGTGGTGTCGGCTCATCTCCGGCAGTTCGTGGCAGAAGTACAGACCGAGTTCATGTCGCTGGAGAAGAGGGCGAAGGCGCTCGGTCGCGCTCGACTGGTGGTGATCCTCGACTCGCTGGAGAAGCTCCAAGGGATGAGCACCAATTTCCCGAACGTGCTGGCGAGCGCCGAGGCGGTCTTCGCCAACGGCGCGCCATACCTCCAGCTCCCCGTGCACGTGATCTACACGATCCCGCCCGCGCTCATCGCCCGGCTTCGCTTCGACAGCCTGTGGTTCATGCCGATGGTCAAGCTCAAGGACCGCGACGGCAAGACGTTCGAGCCCGGGTACGGCGCGGCCCTCCAGCTGATCGAGAAACGGGTGCCCCGTCCGATCCTGAACGAGATCCTGGGTCCGACTACGATGGCCGACAGGCTGCGCCGGATGATCGAGTGGTCAGGAGGCTACCCGCGGGAGATCGTCCGCCTGCTCCGCTCGTTGATCGAGGAGGCGCTCGACGGCTCGATCAGCGAGCAGAGTTTCCGCCGAACGCTGCAGATGCACTCCGACGCGATCCGCCGCACGGTGCCAGACTATGCTTTCCCGTGGCTCGCCGAGGTGGAAGCGAGCAAGCGCCTGCCGCTCGACAGCGAGGAGCAGCGCGAGATCGTCAGCAGGATGCTCCAGAACAACCTGGTGATGTGCTATCTCAATGACGAGGAGTGGTTCGATCTGCACCCGGTCGTATCCACAATGCCAGCAATGCAGCCGGCGATCGAGAAGGCAAAAAAGAGGACCTGAAGGTCCATGGCTATCCTCCAGCAAGCACCGAAGGTCGAAGAGGGCGATCGCAGGCAGAGCCTTCGCGAGGACGAATCGCTGAAGAGCCTCGTCCGCTCCCTCGCGCTGGCCGAGGGGTTTTCTCTCCATATCTTGGTCTACTCGCCTGCTGGAGAAGTCCCCCTGGTGCTCGACGTGGTCGGGGAGCTTGCTCGCCGGCCGGGGGAGGGAAGTCGCGTGGACACACATCAACCCTTCAGAGCTGTCCGGCGGGGCAGCGAGCGAGGATGGGCTCGAATCGAGCATTCCTCTGCGCCTCGCAGAGGAGCGGAGTGGTCCTCCCGACGAAGGAGAGATCGTCGTGCTGCATGCAGAGGCGATCCACGCAGCGCAGCGCGGCCTCTGGGCGGGGGTCTTCCACCGGATGAACCGGGCGCGTAACCTGATCGTGAAGCGGCTGAGGGCGCCGCTGCTCCTCGTGATGGCCCCGGAGACGGAGGCGCTCTTCGCCGAGGCGGCGCCGGATTTCTGGTCGGGCCGGAGTGGGGTGTACAGGGTCGCGCACATACCCGAGCCCACGCGGCTGGTGGGAGACGACATGTTTTACGATGTGTCTTCGTTTGTCGACGTGCTGAGCGCCCACGCAAGCCGAGTCTGCCGGGTCGATAGCGGGGGCACGCGCCGAGGCTATGCGACAGGGTTCCTCGTCGGTCCAGATGTGGTGCTTACGACCTATAACATCATGCAAGAGGTCATCGAACACCCGGCGCAAATTTCGGCCGTACGACTTCGCTTCGGTTATCAACGAGATCGCGACGGTAAGATCAACGCTGGCACCGAATATCATCTCGCCACAGATTGGTTGATCGACGTATCTCCTTATGACACACTCGACGACACGTTGGCCCCAAACCGTCGTCCGGGAGATGAGTTGGGCTATGCCCTGCTTCGGGTTGCAGACTCGCCCGGGAGCTCCCTGTCTTCGCCCGGAGGAACTCAACCCAGAGGATGGATCCCCCTTCCGTCCGCTGCCGCGCTGGAACCTGGCGCTCCGTTGTTCATGCTCCATCATCCCAGCGGTGGCCCCCTCAAACTCTCCTTGAACACTCAATCTGTGCTCGATGTGAGCACGAGCGAGACGATCGTTCGGTATACGACCAACACTCTTGCTGGCTCCGGAGGTGCTCCCTGCTTTGATGCCCACTGGAACCTCGTTGCCATGCATCAAGGCAGCGGGTCCAATGACAACGATGACTGGCACAACGAGGGCATCCACATCACCGCCATCCGCAAGCTCCTCCAGGCCCGCGGCAAGCTCGCGCTGATCGAGCAGCACGCCCGCGTCGCCCCCTTCGTCTCACCTCCCGGCAAGCGCTGATCATCCGCGGCGATAAGCCATCCCCGCCCCATTGCCATCGCAGAGATCCCGGTCCGAGCGCATTGGACGCCCAGAGCCTCGCGCTCTCACTTCAAAAAAACGCAAAGACGCAAAGGCGCAAAGACGCAAAAAAGATCGGAGGAATCCCCAATTCTTCTCCGTCTTGCGTCTTTGCGCCTTGGCGACTTTGCGTTGAAATTCAACCTTTCACATCATCGAGCCGTCATGCGTGGAACCCGCGCCTCCTGACGATCACGACTCCTCGGGCACAGGGGCCGGCTTCTCCGGCTCGATCAAGCTCCGCAGCGTCGTGCTCACCTTCGCCGCGCCGATCACCTCGGCGAGGATCGTGCCCACGTCCTTGCCCTTGAAGAGGCTGACGAGGTTCATGTTGCTCGCCACCTCGCCGAGGAGGATCTTGTCGCCGAGGGCCGTCATCGCCTCGACGAGCTGCTTCTGCACGGCCTGCCGCTCCGCCACCGTCGCGGCCGACTGCGCGTTGATGAGCAGGATCTCCAGGTCGCGCATCTTCGTCTGCGCCTCCAGGCTCGCCTCGTTCAGCACCCGCTGCGTCGCGGCGCGCACCCGCGCGTCGTCTTCGAGGAGCTTCAGCTCGGCGGCCTTCTCCGCCTCGGCGCGCTCGAGCTTGGCCTTCAGGGCGGCGGCCTCGCGCTGATCGACGAGGGACTGCTTCTCGCGCGCCACGAGCTCCTCGTCGCGCTCGTCGGCGAGCGCGGCCTCGTGGGCGAGCTTGCGGGCGAGCTCCTTGAGCTTGGCGGCGCGCACCTGCGCTTCTTCGGCGAGGCGCTGCTTCTGCACCTCGATCTCGGCGCGCAGCTTGGCGGAGGTCAGCTCCTCCTGGGCCTTGCGATCGCCGATGGTCAGCGTGACCGACTCGGTCTGCACCCGCTGCATCAAGGTCGCGACCTCGCGGTCCTCGATCACGGCGCTCAGCACCTCCACCTCGGTCACGATCGTCCCGTTCTCGGGGAAGAGGCGGCCCGGGCGCCCGCCCTCCTTGCGCTCGCCGAGGATGGTGTCGCGCACCGTCGCCGGGACCTGCGGCCAGAGGGTCGAGAGCGACGTCGTCCGGCACTTGCCGCGGACGATGGAGCGCAGGTGATCGACCATCACCTGGATGTAGTTCTCGTGGTTGAACCAGATCTCCTTGTGCTCCGGGAGGAAGGTCACCGAGTACGAGACGCGGATGGAGATCTTCACGAAATCGGCCGTCTCGACGGTGATGATGTCGCTGATCCGGTTGCCGACCGTGCGCAAAAAGCAGGTGCGGAGCGGGCTCTCGTCGGTCTTCGGCGTGCCCGTCGACAGCTCGATGGTGGTGAGCGACTCCTCGTAGCCGAGCAGGGTCACGCAGGGGCCCTCGACGACCTTGCGATCGTTGGCGGACGTGACGAGGACGGCCATGTTGTTGGGCACGGTGATGGAGAGGGCCCAGGGTGTGGTCACCGGGCGATCGCCGCGTTTGTGGGGCTCGTTGGCGGCGATCCAGAGGTTCCAGTCGGCGGCCGGGACGGTGCGGGTGATCTGCACCTCTTTCCGCGGATCGACGAGGTACGACTGCTTGCCGCGGACGAGGCGCGCCTCGCCGGTGGTCAGGTCGCGCACGTAGATGCCGCTCTTCTGATCGATGCCGATGGCCTCGATGAAGACGCGGCTGTGATCGTTGCCGACGACGGCTTGCCCCGTCTCCGGCGAGAGGACCTCGATCTCGTTGAAGGGGAAGAAGAAGGTCGACACACCCGTCAGGAGGATCTCGTCGCCCGGGAAGTAGTGCTCCTGATCGAGCTGCACGCCGCGCGGGAGCTTCTGCCCGAGATCGGCGCGGCTCACCGGCGCGATGATGCGGAGCCAGAGGGCGCGCTGCGGCAGGAGCTCGTACGCGTCGTAGACGCGACCGCGGGAGCCGAAGGTCATGAAGGTGTCGTACGGGCCGGGGAAGACGCGGGCCGGGCCGAGCTTGATCTCGCGCTTGCCGTCGGCGTCGACGATGACGCAGTACTCCTTCTCGCCGAGCACGACCGCGCGCCGGATGAGCCGGGCCTGGCGCGCTTCTTTCTCCAGGGCGCGGCGGATGGTGGCCGAGGTGAGCACGTCGGTGAGGTTCACCTGCGGCGGCGCCGGGGCCTCGGACGCGATCTTGGCGAGCTCGGCCGAGGGGGGAGCGGGCGGCGCGACGGCCTGGAACGCGGCCGCCGGGGCAGGGGAGGGCGCGCCCTTGCGACCGCGCATGCGGGCCGATTGATCGATGAACTGGTTCGGCGCGGCCTGGCGGCGAGGCACGCCCCGCGGGCCCTGCTCGGCCTCCTGCGACTCCTCGAAGGCCTGCTCGGCGCGCAGCAGGTCTTGCATCGCGGCGATCTCTTCCTTGGCGGGCTCGGGCGCGGGAGGCGCGCCCGGCTCGGGCGGCGGGAGCTGGGCGAGGAGCTGCCGGGCCGCGGCCGCGCTGATCGCCGCGCCGCTGTCGTCCACCGAGGTGTCGGGCACGATGTCCACGCCCGAGGGCGGGATGTAAAACTGCGTGTCGAGCCCGCGGATCACGATGAGCTGCCCGCGCTTGAGCTCGATGGGCAAAAGGTCGCTCGCCTTGGTGGCCGGCTGCTCGTTGAGCTCGGCCGTGGCGCGGGTGATGCCGGCCGATCGCGCGGTCACTTCGTAGAAGGGCGCGGTCTTGTCGACCTCGCCGTAGACCTTCACCACCAGGTACTGGTTCGAGGCGAGCTCGTGGGCGTCGCGCACGTCGGCGCGCTGGCCGGGCCGGAGGTAGAAGCTGCACGGCCCGGGGATCATCGAGCGCGTCCCGTTGCGCAGGGGGCGCGACTCGTTGCGGCCCGGCCGGAAGCGCCCGTTGGGCCCGCCGTCGTTCTCGAGGAGCGGGTTGAAGAGCACGGCGTACTGGTTGTCGCCGAGCTCGATCATCGTCTGCTGGCGGCCCGTCGTGTCCTCGCGGAAGCCTCCGAGACCGTCGTCGACCACGACGCGATCGGCCGCGGTGGGCGAGACCATCGTGGGGCCGACGTGGAGCGTGACCTCACCCTTGTCGTCGTCCTGCACCCAGAGGAACTGTCGCTCGGTGACCGGGATCTTTCGGCTCGTTCGTTCCATGCGCGCCGCGCTCCTTCGCGTAGAGGGGGCGCAATCGTACGCCCGCGCGCGCGGAGGTAAAGCGCGTCAGCAGCCGACGAGCACGAGCGCGATCACGCCGAGCAAGAGGCCGAACACCGTGGTCGCCCCGTAGCCGAGCTTGGCCCAGAGGGCGAGGTCACGGGTCCTCGGATCCATGGGCGCGCCGACCACCACCATGTAGAGGCCGAGCACCAGGAGGAGCGGGTTCAGGAAGAGGAGCTTGACGTAGTACTCGCGGCTCGCGGTGATCGTGTAGACGTTGATCGCGGCCAGCAGCACGCCGCCGCCGAGGAGCGCCGCGCCCCGGCCCCGCGAGACGTTCTCCCAGCTCCCGCTCGGCGCGAGCGCCGCAGAGAGCGCGGCGTTGCGGTTGCGCTCCAGGGCGCTGTCCGCCGCCCAGGAGCCCGGAGGAGGCGCTGCCGGAGGAGGCGCGCCATATCCGGGCTGGGGCGCGCCGTACGGTCCCTGGGGAGGCGCGCCATATCCGGGCTGGGGCGCGCCGTACGGTCCCTGGGGAGGCGCGCCATACGACCCCTGGGGAGCGGCGGGTGCGCCGGGCGGGGCGCCATAGCCCTGGGGTGGCCCATAACCCTGCGGCTGGGCGGGGCCATAGCCCTGCGACGGCCCATAACCTTGCGGCTGGGCAGCGCCATAACCTTGCGGCTGGACGGGGGCATGGCCCTGCGACGGGTACCCGGGCGGAAGGGGGCGGTTTCCAAACGGTGGCTGGCCGGGCGGTTGTTGCATCGTGCCCGATGGTACGCGGGGTCGGTCGGCCTCCGCTATCTCGGAGGCTTCGGCCCGCCCTCTTCGAGGGATCCGCGCCTCTCGTCCCTCGTAGTGTTCACGGATCGACCACGATTCGACGGATCACGGCACGAGAATTGCGCGGGCATAATATTGCAACTTGCGTGAAAATTCTCTCGCACATTGCATGAAACGTCCTTACCCTCGCCTTCACTTCGCACGAAGTAAGTGCGGGCTCGAAATGGGAGGCGCGAGCATACATCGCGCACTTCGTAATCTCGACGTCCGGGAGGGCGTCAGGGAAAGGGGTCGATAATGATGAATTTTGCTCGGTCGCGGGCCTTGCTTTGTCTCTTGACGGCGACGCTCGCAATCCTCGGGCTCTCCGTGCCGGCGCGCGCCGCGCCCCACGGGAGCTTCGTCGCCCTGACGAGCGCAGGCCTGCCCGCGGGAGGGGACGTGAGCCAGGTCGCGATCAACGCGAACGGCGAGCTCTTCGCCACGGTGTACGGCGACGGCGTGTATCGCTCGACCGATGGCGGGGAGACGTTCATCAAGCTCGCCCCGCCGAACTTCGGGATGACGAACGACATCCCGAACAAAGAGATGATGACGATGATCGTCAACGACCTCGGCGAGCCGATCATCGGATCACGGGAGGTGGGCGCGCAGCCCGGGCAATACCTCTTCCGGCTCGACTGGGCGAACCGCACCTGGGTGGCCGCCTCGATCCCGACCGGGCGCGACATCGGCACCGACGGGTACGACCCCACGGGCTCGCAGACCATCACGATCGGCGGCGTGGCCATCCCCAAGCAGCGCCGCTTCCCGCGCCACATGACGCTCGACAAGAACGGCGTGCTCTGGCTCGGCTGGGCCTATATCCCCGGCTTTCTCCGCTCGTTCGATCACGGCAGCACCTACCAGTTCACCGCCGTGCCCGTCGCGACGGTGGGCCCTTATGCCGGCACCGGCCCGGGCAACCTCTACTCGTTCAACTACAACCCCGTCACCGGCGAGTACTTCTACGGCACCGAGCTCATCGGGTTCTGGCACTCGACCGACGGCGGCAACACCTGGCTGCCCCTCGACCCGGCGGCGACCACGGCGATCGGCCGGACGCAGAACGATTATTCGATCGGCTTCAACAAGGACCAGGAGCCGATCTTCGCCAACTGGGGGCGATCGGCGGCCGTCCCTGCCGGCGGCGACGTGTTCACCGTCCTCGGCCGCTACGGCGTGGTGATCTCCGCCTCCACCGGGCTCAAGCCCTGGCAGTTCAACAAGCAGAACGTGTTCTACCAGTACAACGGGGGCGACGCGATCATGCGAAACCTCCGCGTCGCGTCGGTCGGCTATAACTTCATCTCCGGCTACTCGTCGAACTACTACGACAACAGCGTCCCCGGGGGCGGCAAGCAGACGGTGTACCTCTCGCGCGACGGGCTCTCGTGGGAAGAGGCCGACGTGAACCAGCCCTTCGTGTCGCCCTACTGCAACGCGATCTGCACCGACGGCACGGACGTCTTCGTCGGCGGCACGGGCAAGGTGTGGAAGTTCGTGATCAACGAGCCGAACCACCTGCCGCAGATCACGCTCAGCACACCGCCCGGGCCGTCGAGCTTCGGGACGCCCATCGCGGTGTCCGGCTCGGCCACCGACCTGGACGGCGATCCGCTCGACTACCACTGGGCCGCCCGCGGGCCGGGACAGGCCGTGTTCGCCGACGAGCATGCGACCTCGACGACCGTGTCGTTCTCGACGCCCGGCGACTACGTGCTGACCTTCACCGCCGACGACGGTAACCGCTCCGCCAGCAGCGGGATGATCGTGCAGATCATCAACCACGCGCCCACGGTGGCGACGCCGGCCTCGGCCACCGTCGCCGGCCCGTCCATCGTCGATCTCTCCGTCCTCGGCGCGGACCTCGCCAACGAGGGCGGCGAGGCGGGGCTGACCTACACGTGGTTCGCGACGACCGCGCCCACCATGGCCACGGTGACCTTCGATCAGGGCGGCACCAACGCCGCGAAGAACGCCCGGGCCACCGTCAACAAGACGGGCACCTACACCTTCACGGTGGTGATCCAGGACGGCGGCGGCCTCGTCACGACGAGCCAGATCACCATCACCGTCGCCCAGGCGGTGACCTCAGTCCTGCTCTCGCCGACCTTCCAGATCATCGCGAACGATCAATCGCTTTCCTTCGCGGCGATCGCGAACGATCAGTTCGGCGTGACCATCAACCCGCAGCCGACCTGGACCTGGTCGGTGTCGGGCGGCGGGAGCATCGACGCGCAGGGCCTCTTCACGGCCGACGGGGTCTCCACGGGCTCGTTCACGGTCACGGCGGCGGCCGGCGGCGTACAGCAAACGGCCACGGTGGTGACGGTGCGCAACGAGCCGCCCGTCTTCACCGCCACGCCCGTCGCGCTGCCGTCGACCGTCACGCTCCCCGGCACCACCGAGCTCGTGGCCGAGGCGATCGATCCCGACGATTTCCCGGGCATGGACGTGACGTACACCTGGAGCAAGGTGAGCGGCCCCGGCGTCGTGACGTTCACGCCGAACGGCACCGATCCGACGGCGACCACCGCCGCGTTCTCGGCCCCCGGCATCTACCAGCTCCAGATCGTCGCGAGCGACACCATCTCGAGCGTGCAGTCCATCGTCACGGTGGTCGTCAACCCCGACCCGACGGTGCCGATCACGATCTCCTTCCAGGACGGCGTGAACGGCTACTCGGGCGAGGTCGATCTCAGCATCAGCACGCAGTACCAGGCGGCCTGGAACTTCAACAACGGCAACACCGTGCGCTCCTCGCCGATCTACGTGCAGGACACGGCGGCGAGCGGTGGCTTCGTGGCCAAGTCGCTGCTCCGCTTCGGCAACCTCGACCTGCCCCCCGGGTCCAAGGTGCTGAGCGCCGATCTCACCCTCAACTTCAACACCTACTCCGCCGGCTACGCGGTGACGGGCCGCTACCTCGGGGCCTTCTTCAACCAGGCCGCGCCCCAGTACCACATCGGCTGGCTGGAGCGGGACCAGGGGCAGCTCTGGAACACCCCGGGCGCCTCGGGGGAGGGGAGCGATGTCCTCACGGGCAGCTCGTTCTCGATCGACGGCTTCTCGCTCGGAAACAACCAGGCGAAGACTGTCTCCCTCGATCCGGCGATCGTGCGCGGCTGGGTCGAGACGCCGTCCACCAACAACGGGATCATCCTGCTCGGCAACGCGGGCAAGAGCGGCACGCTCACGTCGAGCTTCGACGCGACCATCGCCAAGCGGCCCAAGCTCACCGTGGTGTACACCGCGGCCATCGCCCAGACGGCGACGGCCAGCCCCCAGGTGGTGACGGGCTTCAACACCGCGCTGCACGTGCTCGGCACCGATTTCCCGGATGAAGGCGGCGAATCCTCGCTCACCTACACCTGGTCGGTCGCGCCCGGCTCGCCGAACGCGCCGGTGATCTTCAGCCAGAACGGCAACAACGCGGCCAAGGACACGGTCGCGACCTTCTCGAAGATCGGCTTTTACGGGATGCGCGTGACGATCACCGATCGGAACGGCATCTCCGTGACGAGCGGCGTCGACGTGCAGGTGGTGGCGACGCCCTCGCTCATCACCATCGCGCCGGCGAACCCGACCGTGGCGCAAACGCAGCCCATCAGCTTCTCCGCGGCGGTGATCGATCAGTTCGGCGCGGCGATCATGCCCCCGCCCATCTTCACGTGGGCCGTCTCCGGCGGCGGGACGATCGACGCGTCCGGCATCTTCACGCCCGACGGTGTCTCCACGGGCCTCTTCGAGGTGAGCGCCACGCTCGATGGGCACAGCTCGTCCACCTACGTGACCGTGGTGCACAACGAGCCGCCGAGCATCGCCTCGACGGTGGCGACGCCGAGCACCGTCGCGCTGCCGAACGGGACGACGCTCACCGCGACGGCCTCCGATCCCGACGGCTTCCCGGGCAACGGGCTCGTGTACACCTGGTCGCTCGGCAGCGGCCCGGCCGCGGTGACCTTCACCCCCAACGCCAGCGCCTCCGCCGCGACGACGCAGGTCGCCTTCACGGCGGCGGGCACGTACACGCTGCACCTCGTGGTCTCCGACGGGATCACGACCTCGGCGAGCGACGTGACCGTCACCGTGCAGCCCGACCCGGCGACGCCCGTGACCGTGAGCTTCCAGCAGGGCGCGAACGGCTACGCCGGCGGCGTCGACGTCACCATCACCACGCAGTCGCGCGCGTCGTGGAACAACTTCAACGGCAACCTGTTCAAGGGATCCATCCTCTACGTGCAGGACACGTCGAGCGCGCAGAGCGGCTTCATCGGCAAGGGGCTCGTCCGGTTCAACAACCTGGGCCTCCCGACGGGCGCGATCGTCACGAGCGCGACCCTCACGCTGACCTTCGCGACGTACAGCCCGAATTTCAGCGCCGTCGGCCGCTACCTGCTCGCGTCCTGGGACCCGAACGCGCCGCAGTACAAGCTCGGCTGGGTGAACCGCGACGCGACCCACCTCTGGGCCGTGCAGGGCGCCGCCGGTGAAGGCTCGGACCTCGTGGCCAATTCGTCGTTCGCCATCAGCACCGCGATCACCGGCGCGAACCAGGTGAAGACGGCGAACCTCGACACGGCCGTGGTGCAGACCTGGGTGACGAACCCCACCGCCAACCAGGGCATCCTGCTGATGAGCGCGGCCGGCGTGAGCAGCCAGTTCTCGTCCGCGACCGACCCCACCGTGGCCAAGCGCCCGAAGCTCGTGATCACCTACCACCTGTGATCACGCGATGACGCTTGCCGGGGCGCGCCGATCTTCCGGCGCGCTCCGGTGAGCCTCTCCGTTCCCCACGATCTCGATCGGTTCTGCAGGCCCCGCGCGATCAGCTCGGCGGCAGCTCGTCGAACTGCGGCAGGCCGTCGGCGATCACGTCCCACGACAGCTTCGATCCCACGAAGATGTGCATGTTCGGGCGGATGCCCGGATCGTCGTCGAGCCCGCCCATGGGCACGATGGTGATCTTCCGCCCCTCGTCGCGGCGAGGCATCTTCGAGCCGCAGGTGCGGCAGAAGGTCGACTTGAAGTAGCGCGCGTCGGGGAGCTTGAAGGTCTGGAGGTTGTCCTCTCCGCGGGTGAAGCGGACGCCGTCGAGCGGCAGGAGCATGTTCATCGCGTTTGCGGCTGCGTAGGCGCGCCGGCACCGCGAGCAGTGGCAGATGCGGCCGAGGATCGGCGCGGCGGTCAGGACGTAGGCCACGGCGCCGCAGAGGCAGCTCCCGCGCGGGCCCTCGCCCTCGGGATCGAGCGGGGCGCGGGTGTCCATGCTGGGCATGCCGAGGTGGGCGGGGTAGGCGTCGAAGCGCGGCAGATCGTCGTGGATCTCGACCCAGGGCGCCTTCGATGCGACGAAGATGTGCGCGCGTGGCACGAGCCCCGGGTCCACCGAGAAGCCGCCGGCCGGCATGCCGACGATGCCGCTCCAGGCGCTTCCGTCTGGCACCACCGAGCCGCACTGGCCGCAGAAGGGCCGGAACAGGCTGGGCGAGGACGGGTAGCGGACGATCTGCTCGCGCCCCGCGGTCAGGCGGAACGAGGCCTCGGGCGCGCAGAGGTAGGTGGCGTAGGACGCGCCGTGGGCCTTGCGGCACCGGCCGCAGTGGCAGTGGCTCATGGAGAGCAGCGCCATCGGATCGGCGCTCGCCGGGTCGGGGGAGGGCAGGGGACCGTCGACCTCCCAGCGGACGGCGCCGCAGAGGCAGCTCGCGGGACAGACGCGCGTTTCCATGCGAGGGATGGTCGGCCTCGGGGGCCGGGTACGTCAAGCGCGGAGAGGCTGCTATCCGCGCGCCGCCGCAGGCGCCGCGTCCTCGTCGTGCTCGCCGATCGGCAGGGCCGCCATCTCCTCGAAGGCCCGCCGCGAGGCGCGCCGCTGGAGCGGTCCGAGGTAGAACCAGAGGATGCCGTTCCAGACGACGAGGCGGAGGAAGATGATGATCTCCGGCCGCCCGATCCCGTAGAACACCGCGAGGCCGAACATCACCAGGCCCACGCCGTAAAGCGACTTCCAGAGGCGCATCGGGGCGAGGGCGTGCTTGCGGTAAATGGCGGCGCGCTCGGGCGTGTAGCGGGGCAGGTCCTTCAGGCGCGTGTGGGTGTACGGATCGAGCGCGCGGATGATCACGCGCTGCCGCGTCAAGAAGCCCACGTACATGGTGAGGGCGAAGCGGGGCAGCCAGCCCTCGTGCGCGCGCCGGGCCTGCTCGGCGCGCGCGAGGATGTCCTCGAGGTCGTCGCCCTCGGCGCGATCGGGCGTCGTCATCCGGGTGAAGACGTTCTTGTAGTGATCGTAGGCCACCGAGTGGGTGTGGCACTCGTAGATCGTGAGCAGGCAGGTGATCATCGCCACGGCGGCCTGCCAGGGCACGTCGCGGTACATCGTCCAGGTCACATACATGCAGCCCGCGCCCACGAAGGCCGAGCCGATGGCGTCGGCCGAGCCGTCGAGCATCCGGCCGAAGGGCGTGCCGCTCTTCTGCATCCGGGCGAGCTGGCCGTCGGCGCAGTCGAAGATCTGCGAGAGGAAGATGCACAGGCCGGCGGCCGGCAGGTGCCCCGGGAAGGCCGCGAAGAGCAGGCCGGCGGCGACGATGGCGAAGGCGAACGAGACCGCGGTGATCTGGTTGGGCGTGATCCGCGTCGGGGTGGCGAGCCGGGCCACGATGTACCCGAGCGGACGGTGCAGCAGCACGTCGATGGGCTCGTCCACCTCGGCGGGCTTGAGGGATGTTTTGTAGGCCGACCAGAAGCCCATCGTGACGCTCTCCGGCGCGGAGAATAGTGCCGATGAGGCGCGCGGGGGAAGTGCGCTAGAGGCGCATACCGGCGTACGCAGTGACCACGCTGACCCTCGTCAGCCGAGGTCGTGCTCCAGGACGATCCTGCCACCGTGCTTGAAGCCGTGCCGGTCGAAAAAGCGGATGAGCTCCACTTCGTTCCAGCCGAGCTCGGTGCGCAGCTTGCTCACCCCGACAGCCCGGGCGTTCATCAGGAACTGCCGCATCATCGCCGAGCCCACGTGCTGATGCTGGAAATCCCGGTGAACGCCCAGCGAGTCGAGCACGGCCACGGGATCGGCCTGGCCGAACTCGCCGTAATGGGTGGTGGCCATCAGGAAGCCGACGACCATGCCGTCGACCTCGGCGACGAGCGAGGTGCGGAGGCGGCTGTTGCCCAGGCTGGCCGCCACTTTGTCCCGGTAATACTCGCGCCTCGGCTTGCCCGTCGCGCTCGCGTCGATGCGGACGATGGCGTCGATGTCGCGCTCCTCGAGCGTGCGAACGACCACGGCGTCGGTGTCCAGCGTCCCCGGCTCTCGATCCATCCGGCTCATGCGGAAAGCTCCTCGGTCTGGGCCCGCCGCTCGGCGAGCTTCTGGTAGCGCACGGCGCCCCACAGCGCGGCCCCGATGGCGCCGGCGAAGATGGCGTCCGGGTGCGTCAAGAGCTTCACCTGGAGGCGCTTGTCCCCGGCGAGCTGCTGGGCGATGGCGCCGCGCAGCCCCACGTCGGCGGCGAGCCCGCCGGTCAGCATCACCGAGCCGTCGATCCGCGCCGAGCGCAGGAGCTTGGCGAGCCGATCGGCCATCGACAGGTGGATGCCCTTCAGGATGTCGGCGGTGCGCACGCCGCGCGACACCATGTTGATCACGTCGGTCTCGGCGAGCACCGCGCAGATGCCGCTCACCTTCTCGGGCGAGCCGGCGGAGAGCGACAGCTCGCCCACCTCGCCCAGCGTCACGCCGAGGTAGCGGGCGATGTTCTCGATGAACTGCCCGCTGCCCGAGGCGCACTGGCTCGTCATCGCGTAGCCGAGCACCTTGGCCCGCTCATCCATGCGGATGGCGCGGGCGTGGAGCGCGCCCATGTCGAGCGCGCCCTTGGCTCCCGGGCTCAGGTAGGCGGCGCCGCGCGCGTGCGTCGTCATCCCGTAGAAGTGGCCGCTGTGGAAGTCGACGAGGTGGCCTTCGCCCGTCGACGCCACGTAGTCGATCTTGTCGCGATCGACGCCGGCCTCTTCGAGCGCCGAGGCGTAGCAGTGCTCGACCACGGCCTTGGGATCGCGGCGGCGGAGCCGCTCGGTGACCTTGGAGAGCAGCGTCGCGGCGCCGCCGGGCTCGACCCGGAAGAGGGTGACCTTGATGCCGCTCGTCCCGACGTCGACGCCGGCGGTGAGGAGGGCGCGATCGAGCCGGCTCATGCGTGGATCTCCTTGGGGCGGGCGGCCTCTTCCTCGACCCGCCGCGCGTCGCGCAGCGCGAAGAGCGCCGCGCCGAGGGCGCCCGTGTAGATCGAGCTCGGCGAGATGTTGAGGATCCGCGCGCCGTAGTTCTCGGCGATGAGATCCTTCAGGGCGCGCACGGCCGCGGGGTTGTTCGCGACGCCGCCCGTGAAGGTGAACTCGTCGTGCACCCCACCCGAGCGGGCGAGGATCGACATGGCCCGGAGGATGATGGCCCGGTGCAGGCCCGCGAGGATGTCCTCGCGCTTCTCGCCGAGGGCGAGCCGGTCGCGCAGCTCGGCGCCCGCGAAGACCGTGCACGTGGAGGAGATCTTCACCTTGCGCGTGGCCTGCTCGGCGAGCGGTCCGAGCTCGTGCACGCCGAGGTTCATCTCGTCGGCGATGTAGCCGAGGTAGCGCCCGCAGCCGGCCGCGCAGCGATCGTTCATCTGGAAGCCGGTGACGATGCCCTCCTGGTCGACCTGGATGGCCTTGGTGTCCTGCCCGCCGATGTCGAGCACCGTGCGCGTGTTCGGGAACATCGCGTGGGCGCCGAGGCCGTGGCAGAGGATCTCCGAGCGGATCCGCTCCTTGGGGAAGGGGAGGCGCGCCCTGCCATAGCCGGTGCCCACGCTCGCGCCGATCACCGGAGGTCGCTCGAGCAGATCGTCGAGCACCGAGGCCGCCGCGGCCTGCACCTCCGGCGTGGCCTTGCCGTAGCGCCCGAGCGAGCGGGAAAACGCCGCCCGCGCGTTGCCCTCGAAGGTCAGATCGTCGCGCTCGTTCTCGACCTTGAGGATGGCCTTGTCGAACACGGCCACGATGTCCTCGAAGGGCAGGCGCTTCGGATCGGCCCGGGTCTCGGCGGCCTTCTGGAACTGCGCGCCGGCGATGTCGCGGAAGAACTCCGATCGCTTCTCGGCCCCGGCGATGCCGCTGAACATCTTCTCGGCGAGGGCATCGAGCTCGTCGAGGATCTCGACGAGCGCCCCTTCGAGCGGCTGGGCGCCGCGCGTGATCTCCATGCACGCCCGGCGCAGGCTCTCGAGCTGCCGCGCATGCTGCCGGTAGCGGAACGAGCGCTCCAGCGAGGCGCTCAGCACCTTCGCATGCGACTCGAGCACCGGGTTCTGCGCGAGGGCCTTGCGCAGCCGGTTCATCTGGGCGTCGACGAAGGCCTCGCTCCGGGCGATCTCGCACGCCAGATCGTAGTTGCTCCGGCTGTTGGTGATCCCGCGACCGATGATCTCGCCTTGATCGTCGACCACGACCGACTTGGTCGTCGTCGAGCCGAGATCGATGCCGACGTAGCATAGGAAGGTCGATCGGCTCACGGCGAGGACTCCGTTCCGGTGAGCGACGCGCCTTCCTTGCGCTCGCCTCCGTGGCGCTTCTGCTCGATCATCTGGAGGTACGACTCGAGCCGGTTCTTCACGTTGGCGGGCGAGAAATACCGAGGATCGACGAGATCGCTCTCGATGAAGCCCCCGGGCACGCCGGTGCGCTTCTCGATCTCGCGGAGGATCAGGAGCTGCCCGGCGCTGAAGGAGTTGCAGCTCTTGACCGAGTGAACGAGAAAGCCGTCGGCCTGGTACTCCTTGACGTATTTCGCGATGAGGCCGGTGCGCGACGGGAGGTTCAGGTTCGTGTAGCAGCCGAGGCAGTAGTCGGAGAGCGTCTCGAAGGGGTGATCCGGATCGTGCCGGAAGCCTTGATCGTAGAGCCCGCCGACCTTGGTGTACGTGCTGGCGACGCAGACCGCGCCCTCGGAGGCGAACATCTCCCACAGCTCGCGGAAGCTCGTCCAGTTGGGCGGGCCCTCGACCACGAGGCGGTAGCGCTGCTGATCGAGCGGCCCCGCGGGCGTGATCGGCCCTTCCTTGCGATCGATCCGGCCCTGCACCTCCTCGCGCAGCATCTTGTAGTAGTCGCAGCCCTCTTCCGTGCCGCGGAAGGCGGTGAAGATCGGCCCGATGTAGAAGACGCCGCCGAAGTAGCCGTCGATCGGCGAGGGGTTTCGCTTGCCCGACTCGAGCACCCACACGAGGTCCTCCTCGGCGCGCGCGGAGCGTTCGAGCAGGCCCCTCAGCCGGTCCTCGTCGAGCTTCTTGCCGGTGATCTTCTCGAGCTTGGGGACGACCTCGCTCCGGAGCTGGGCGACCACGTAGTCGCGCATCTCCTTCGTGATCACGCCGCCGCCCTGGTACGGCACGTGGAGCATCGCGATCTCGGCCTTGGGGAACTCCTGCTTGAGCAGCTCGAACCACTTCATGAACGTGAAGCAGCCCGTGTACGAGAGCAGGAGCAGGTCGGGCGGAGGCATGGGCTTGCCCGTCGGGCCGAGGCCCGTCTTGAGCATCCCGATGTCGCACTTCACATACGAGCAGACATCCTCCGAGTGGCCGAGCTTCTCGGCCTCGGTGATGTACGCCCCCGAGCGCTTGCGCATCCCCGACTGGAGCGCGTTGATCTCCGGCAGCACCGGGAGCACGTCGAAGGCGAGGAGCAGCTCGGTGAGGTTGCCCGGCACGAAGGTGTAGGCGACCTTGCGGCCGTCGTCGCGGGCCGTGGCGAGCGCGTCGAAGTGCCCGGAGACGAGCTCCTTCTGGCGGAGCATCGAGGGCTCCTTGGGGACATCCTGCGCGGCGTCGTCTTTCATGCTTCGAGGCTCCAGAGGCGGATGGAATCGGAGAAGGTGCCGGCCTGCTCGTGAATGGCCTGGAACTGCGCGGTGTTCTCGGCGTACTTGAACGCGGTGTGCTGGATGCCCGCCCGATCGAGCGCGGCCTCCAGCATCGGCTGCTCGAGCAGCGCCGGATCGCAGAAGCTCGGGGCGCAGAAGATCACACCCTCGGCGCCGCGCTGCTTGCAGCGGTCGACCAGGTAGCGGCCCTTCTGCTCCTCGGGGCGGTAGCGGGACGAGGTGTGCGCCTGGCTCTGCAAATACGCCCGGGCGAGCGCCTCCCACGGGTCGATCGTCTCGTCCACGTCGCTCGTGAGGAAGCGCGCGCCGAGGATGAGATCGTCGTCGACGATGTAGCAGCCGGCGCGCTCCAGCGTCTTGAGCAGGCCGAGCGGGGGCTGCTCGCAGAAGGTGCCGATCACGATGACGCGCGCCTGATCGAGCGCCGGGCGCTTGCTCTCCCGCGCCGCGTCCATGTACTCGCGGAGCAGGGCCGCATGCTCCTCGGCCGGGAGCTGATAGCCGGCCCGCACGAGCACATAGGCCTCGGCCGTCGGCACGAGCTCGGGCCGCTTCGCCCGCAGATCGTAGAGCTCGCGGATCAGCCGGCGCACTTCGTTGTGCGCGCGGATCGCCGCCCGCAGGCTCTCGTCCGTGGGCGCCGTGCCGGACACCTGGCCGAGCTCGCGGCCGAGCTCGCGCAGATCGTGCATGTAGAAGCGCCCGCCTATCTCCCACACCTCGTTCTGCGGCACGTCGATGTAGCGGACGTACTTCTCCGGGAAGAGGAGCTGCCAGACGCCGGAGAGGTTCCGGATCACGTCGCAGATCGCGGGGAAGAGCATCCCGGAGAGGCAGTCGAGGCGGGCGGTGAGGCCCATCTCCACGACGCTCCGGGGGATCTGGCAGATGTACGACTGGAAGTAGGCGTCGCCGCGGATGATCTCGATCTGATCGCCGCCGCCGAGGATGCCGACCGGGAGCATCCCCGCGGCCTGGATGACCTCGCGCGGGGCATAGATCGGCAAATGCCCGATCGCCTTCTGCCCCGTCTTTTCCTGGTAGGCGCGCACCGCGCCGAGCTGCGTGTCGAGCGCGATCTGCTCGCAGAGCGCGGCGATCTCCGTCGTCGATCTCATTGGTCGGTCCACCGGGGGGAGCGGCGCTCCAGGAAGGCCGTGATGCCCTCCTTCGCGTCGGCCGTCGCCATCAGGTCGTTGAGGTACATCTTCTCCAGGCGATCGAGCCTGCCCGCGAGCGCCTCGTTCCAGCCGATCCGCGAGGCCCGGGTGGCGTAGCGGACGGCGACGCCGGACAGATCGCGGTAGCGCTCGGCCCACGCCAGGGCCTTCGGCTCGACCTCCGACGCCGGCGCGCAGGAGTCGGCCACGCCGAGGGCCACGGCCTCGACGCCGGAGATGGTCTCGCCGAGGACCACCATGCGATCGATGACCGGCTGGCGCGTGCGGAAGTGGAGGAGCACCGGCGCGACCGGCGGGAAGACGCCGAGCGTGACCTCGGGCAGGCCGAGCACGGAGTCCTCCGCGACGACGAGGCGCGTGGCGGCGAGCGCCAATTCGAGCCCTCCGCCGAGGCACCGGCCCCGCACCGCCGCGGCCACCGGGAGCGAGGAGGCGGCGATCGTGCGGAAGAGCGCGCAGAACTCCGGGAGCATCCGCTCCACCTCGCCCGGCGCATGCTCGGGAACGCTCGCGCCGTAGCAGAAGCTCGGCCCGTCGGCGGCGAGCAGCACCGCCTTGACGCGCATGTCCGCGCCGATCTCCTGGAAGGCCTTGCTCAGCGAGGCGACCGCCGCGCGGCTCAGGATGTTGCCCTTGTCGCCGGTGAGGCAGACCCGCGCGATCATCCCTCCGGCGAGGCGAGTGACGGCGACCGTGGTCTCGCGGCTCATGCCTTGCCCCCTCGCTCGACGCACGAGGCGTCATCGACACCGAGCTCCTTGAAGAGCGACTCGTCCCAGGTCTTGCCGGAGGCGAGGGCCCTGCGGAGCGCGTAGAAATCGAGCTCGCGCTTTCCCCCGGGCGCGAAGTGGAAGGCGCGGAAGCCGGCCTTGGCCTCGGTCATCATGTTGAGCGAGAGCCACGCGCGGCTGCCCTCCTTGTTGCGATCCCAGTGCTCGAGCTTGTGCTTGCGCACGCTCTCCAGGGTGCGCGTCAGGCAGTCGGGCATGGTGGCGGCGAGGCGGGTCACGAGGCTCTCGACCGCGGCGTCGAGCGGCCCGAGATCGATCTCGCCGCGCGCGAGGAGCTTCTTGCCCTCGGCGAGCGCCTCGCCCGTCAGGGGCTCGCCGTGGACGATCTTGCCCGTCGCCGGATCGACGAAGCGGCTCGTCTCGACGAGCGGGTTCGGCCTCAGCTCGCCGTCGACGCGCAGCGCCGGGACGATCTCGGTGATGAGGCCGAGGCGGTGCGCCTTGTGCGCGCTCCACGGCTCGCAGAGCGCGCAGCTCTCGAGCGCCCGCTCGACGCCCACGAACAGCGGGAGGAAATCCGTCGCGCCGCCGTCGGGCGCCGAGCCGTGCTTGGGCCCCGCCTGGCCGAAGCGCGCCATGTCCTGGGCGATCGAGAAATCGCACGCCATCCCGATCTCCTGCCCGCCGCCGACCCGCAGGCCGTTGACGCGGCAGATCGTGGGTTTGTCGCATGCGAGGATGGCGCTCACCATGTCGTTGAAGAGCCGCATGTACGCGCGGTAGCGAGCCGGGTGGCCGGCGTAGTACGTCGCGTACTCGCGGGTGTTGCCGCCGGCGCAGAAGGCCCTGTTGCCAGCGCCCGTGAAGACGGCCGCCACCACCGCGGGGTCCTCGCTCGCGCGGCGGAAGGCGAGGATCACCTCGCGCACCGCCTCGGTGGTGTAGGCGTTCATCTCCGACGGGTTATCGAGCATGATCCACGCCGAATAGAGCCCCTCGACCGGGGCGCCGGCGGCGCTCTTCAGCGGCCTTCGCTCGTAACGGATCGCCTTGAATTCATACCCAGGCACAAGCTCGTGAGAACCCATCGGCGCTACCCTCCTAGAATCTCGGGGACGAGCACCGCGCGGCGGCTCAGGCGGTGCGCGCGCAGCTCGTTCAGGACCTCGTTCACACTGTCGAGGGGCCGGCGCTCGACGAAGGGGCGGACCTTGACCTGCCCGGCGAGCACCCTCTTGACGACCTCGCCGTAGAGGGCGGGATCGCAGCCCCAGTTACCGTAGATCTCCGCGTCGAGCGCCATCACGTTGGAGAGACGCACCGGCGTCTTGTCGCGGGTGAAGCCGACGATCGAGAGGCTCCCGCCCCGGTCGAGCAGCTCGAAGGCCGCGGCCTGGCCGGGCGTCGTGCCGCTGGTCTCGAAGACCCGCACGGGGACGCCGCCCTTGCCGCGCGCCTTGATCTTCGATCGCACTGCCTCGCGCACGCCGCGCGCGTCGAGGCCCGTCGAGTCGACGACCTCGTCGGCCGATCCTTCGAGCGCGGCGAGGCGCGCCCGGCTCACGTCGATCGCGACGACGAAGGCGCCCACCGTCTTCGCGAGCTGCACGCCGAAGCCGCCCACGCCGCCCGCGCCGATGAAGATCGCCACCTCGCCCTCGGCGAGCTTCGCCCGGACGATGGCCTGGTAGGCCGTGGTGGCGGCGTCGGCGATCGGCGCGATCTCCCACGGTTCGAGCCCGGCCTCACCGAGCGGGCCTTGCAAGCTGGCCGCGCCGGCCGCGCCCGGAGGATCGAGCGCCACGAGGTCGACGGCGGGCACGAGCACATGCGTGGCGAAGCCGCCGTCGGCGTCGTTGCCCGGCATTCGCCCCTTGGGGCACGACGTGGGGCGACCTCGCCGGCACGCTGCGCAGACACCGCACGGCGACACGGCGGGCGCGAGCACGCGGCGCCCCACGAGATCATCGCCTGCGCCGCCGCCCACCTGGAGCACGCGGCCGACGATCTCGTGTCCGAGCACGAGGGGCAGCGGCGCCTTGGGCGCGACATCACCGTCGGCGAAGCCGAGATCGGTGTGACAGACACCTGTACCCATCACCTCGAGCAGCGCGAGCCCGGCGGGAGGATCGGTGAACGTGCGAGGCTTGCGCACGAGCGGATGGCCGGGCGCTTCCAGGGCCCATACATATCCATCGATTGACATGGCACCCCGAGGGCGAATGGAGCTCGGGCCCCGGGCAGGCCGCGCGAAGAACGAGCCACGGAGACGTGGAGGCTTGGGCGGTTGGAGGACTTTGGGCACCTCCACGTCTCCGTGGACAAGATGATCCGGCGTGGTCAGCCGCGTTCGCTCGAGCTTCCTTTCCGAAGGTGAGCAGTTTGGCTTCCTCACGGCCTCGGCTCACGCGCCGAAGAACCGGTGTCGAGCGCCTGTGCAGCGCTTGTGCCAGCCCCGGTCACGACGTGATTTGCAGGGAATTTTCAGCGCTTTTTCGCGCTCGATGACGCAGCGGAATGCGCGCGCTTTGCGTACTGGAGCGCAAAGCGCGCGCTCGTTCGCGGCGCGATCAGGCCGCCGGGCGAGAGCCGGGCTCGGCGCCGAGCGCCGCTGATCGGCCGGGCGCTCCGAGCCTCGCCAGATCGTCCGGCCCGTCGATGTCGAAGCCGAGCCCCGGGCTGCGGAGGATGGCCGGCGTGAGGCCGAGATCCTTGGCCCGCTGGCAGTGCCGCGCGAAGCTGTCGGCCCGCCCGAAGAGCGTCTCGATCCGATCGACCGGCGAGAGCCCGAGCGCGTTCGTCCCCTCGTCCCGCTCGTCCGGCGACAGCACCAGATCGTTGGACCTCAAAAGATCGAGCAGGCGCCGGATCTCCGCCGTCTCCAGCCTCGGCAGGTCACTCATCAGCACGAGCGCGCTCCCGGCCCCGCGCGCCGCGAGCGCCGCGAGCCCGCCGTCGACGATGAGGCCGAGCCCCTCCGGCACCGCGTCGGTTGCCACCTCGGCGCCGTGCGCCCGCGCGACCGCCGCGACCTCGGGACAAGCCGTCACCACCAGCACCCCGCCGAGCTCCGCGCAGGGCGCGAGCGCCCCGAGCACATGCTCGAAGAGGCTCCGCGCGAAGAGGGCGCGCTCCCGCGGGCCGAGCGCCGGCGCGAGCCTGGATTTGGCCTGCGAGAAGGCCTTGACCGGGATCAGCGCCCAGGGCGGCCCGGCGTCGCGGGAGGGCGCGGCGCTCATCGCCGGAGCGCCTCCGCGAAGGCGAGCACCTCGCGGGCGAGGCGCAGGCTGTCGGCCCGCGTCTTCATCACCGTCGAGGTCGCGAGCGACGGCAGCGCGCCGAGCCCCTCGTCGTCGCCCGTCTCGACCACCATGCCGGAGAGCAGATCGCCGTAGTGCGCCGCGATGGCCGCGCTCGAGGCCTCGCGCCCGCCGAGCGCCGGGATCATCGCCGCGAGCGGCCCCTTCACCGCCTGCCCGTGCACGAGCGGGCTCACCGCCACCACCGTCTTGCCGCGGAGCGCCGCGCGCACCCCGGGCCGATCGAGGATCGGATCGATCGACACGTACGGGTTCGACGGCCCGATCAGCACGAGCTCCGCCGCCTCGATCGCCGCGACGAGCCCGGGCGCAGGTGGCGGCGCGCCGTCCGACCACACGCGCGTGACCTTGGGTGCGGCGCGGTGCCGCACGAACCACACCTGGAAGGGCAGGGTGCCCTCTTCCTCGGTGTCGATCATCGTCCGACAAGGGCCATCGGCCATCGGCAAGACCTGCGCGGTGATCCCCAGCGCCCGGCAAAGGCGATCGGTCACCGCGTGGAGCGGCTCGCCGCGCCGGAGCGCCTCCGTGCGCAGGAGGTGTGTCGCGAGATCGCGATCGCCCAGCGCGAACCAGTCGTCCCCACCGTAGCGGCGGATCATCGAGAGGGTCGCGAAGCTCTCCTCGGCGAGCCCCCAGCCCCGCTCCTCGTGGCCGAGATCGGAGAGCGTGTACATCACCGTGTCGAGATCGGGCGAGATCCACAGGCCCCAGTGCTCGAAGTCGTCCCCGGTGTTGACGGCGATGGTGAGCGCGCCCGCGGGCAGCGCCTTGTAGAGGCCATGGAGGAAGCGCGCGCCGCCGACGCCGCCCGAGAGGCCGAGGACCCTCGCCTTCATCGCCCGATCACCTGTAGAGATCCATGGGAAGAGGCCGGTAAAGCTCCTCCGCGGAGTGCTCGCCCGCCTCGAAGGAGAGGCCGCGGACGAGGATCGCGCCCCGCCGCTCCGCCGCTTGCCCGGCCACGAGATCGGCCGCCGCGGCCACCTGATCGGCGAGCGCCGTGAACGTGTGCTCGAGCGGGCGGCCATACAGGTCGAGCTCGCCGCGCCGGTCCCACACCGGCGGGAGGCCCGCCACGCCGATCGCCGCGCCCACCGTGCCGAGCCGGAAAGGCCGGCCGAACGAGTCGCTGACGAGCACGCCCACCGTCTTGCCCGAGGCCTTCTCCAGCGCCTCGCGGATCGCCCGCGCCGAGGCATCCGGCGCGACCGGCAGGAGCAGCGCCCACGGCCCGCTGCCCTCGGGCGCGCCCACCGGACGCGCGTTGCTCCGATCGATCCCCGCGTCCGCCGAGACGAAGCCGAGCTTGTGACGCACCACCAGCGCCCCCTTGCTCTTGCGCGAGATCGCCTTCGTTTCCCGGAGGACGAGCTCCACCAGACGAGGGTCCTTCTCGGTCTCCTCGGCGAGCGCCGCGGCTTCCGGCGAGACCTCGACCGTGCGGAGATCGACGAAGCGCCCCTCGGCCCGGGAGACGAGCTTGGAGGCCACCACGATCACGTCGCCGTCCACCAGCGAGAGCCCGTCCCGCGCGAGCGCGGCGAGCACGATCGCGCCCAGATCGTCGCCGGGCTCGATCAGAGGCAGGCCGGAGAGGGCCCGGATTTCGAGGTGATCTCCGCAGTGGACGTTCATCGCGCGGCGCTCGCCCGTCTCAGCCGTAGCTCGCACCTCGGCCGCGGAGTACCCCGGTTTTCCGGCCACGTAAAGCCCGCGCATTGGTAGAGTCGCGCGCCCGGCGGCGCTCCACGCGACGAACGCCCGGGCTGGAGGATCGAGATGCGCATCGGGATCGTCGGCGGAACGGGACGCGAAGGCAAAGGGCTCGCCATGCGCTGGGCCAGGGCAGGGCACGAGGTGCGCATCGGATCGCGCGACGCAGAGCGGGCCAAGGCGCGCGCCGCGGAGCTCGCCGCAGAGGCTTCCGGCATCCAGGGCGGCGACAACGGCTGGTGCGTCCGCGAGTCCGAGGTCGTGCTCCTCTCCGTGCCCTACGCCGCGCACGCCGAGACGCTGAAGGGCCTCGCCGAAGACCTCGCCGGCCGCGTGCTCATCGACATCACCGTGCCGCTCAAGCCCCCGAAGGTGACGCTCGTGAACCTCCCCGAGGGCCGCTCGGCCGCGATGGAAGCCCAGGCCTTGCTCGGCCCGACGGTGAAGGTGGTGGCGGCCCTGCACCACGTGAGCTCGGCGCACCTCGGCGAGCCCGATCACGCGATCGAGTGCGACGTGCTGATCGCCGGCGACGACGAGGCCGCGAAGGCCACCGTGCTCGCCTTGATCGCCGATCTCGGCCTCAAGGGCCTCGACGCGGGCCCGCTGCCGAACGCCGTGGCGCTCGAGAGCCTCACGCCGGTGCTGCTCTACCTGAACCGCAAGTACAAGGGCACGGCCGGCCTGCGCATCACCGGCTTGCCCTGAGCGAGCGTCAGCCGGCGAGCTCCGCCATCAGCCGCACCGCCTCGGGCTGCACCGTCGCGACGATCATCGTCCCCACCTTCGAGGCCTTCCACGCCTCGAACCGATCGCGGATCCGCTCCTTCGGCCCCACGAGGTGCAGCGCGTCGACCAGCGCGTCGGGCACACGGGCGATCGCCTCGCCCCGCTTGCCGGCGAGGTACAGATCCTGGATGGCGATCGCGTCTTCCTCGAAGCCGATCTTGCGGACGTAGTCGTTGTAGAAGTTCTTGTTCCGCGCGCCCATGCCGCCGATGTAGAGCGCGAGGCTCATCTTGATCGGCGCGCGGCACACGTCGAGATCATCGCCCACGATCACGTTCACCGTGGGGGCGACATCGAACGTGGCGAGGCTCTTGCCGCCGCCGGCCCTGGCGAAGCCCTCTTCGAGGTTCTCGCCGATCACCTCGAAGCGCTCGGGGTGCATGCACGTCAGCAGCAACCCATCCGCGATCTCCGCGCTCAGCGCCTGGCTCTTCGGCGCCATGGATCCGGTGTAGATGGGGAGGTCCTTGCGCCCGTGGAGGATGCTCTTGAGCGGCTTGCCGAGCCCGCTCGCCCCCGGCCCTCGGTAGGGGATCTGGTAGCGCGCGCCCTGGAATTCCAGCGGCTTTTCCCGGGCGAAGATCTGCTTCACGATGGTGATGTACTCGCGCAGCCACGTGAGCGGCTTGTCGAACGAGACGCCGTGCCAGCCCTCGACGACCTGCGGGCCCGAGGTGCCGAGGCCCATGATGAAGCGACCGCCGGAGAGCGCGTCGAGCGTCATCGCCGTCATCGCGGCGTTGGCCGGAGAGCGCCCGGGGAGCTGCATGATCGCCGTGCCGAGCTTGATCTTCTGCGTCTGCGCGCCGACCCACGCGAGCGGCGTCACCGCGTCCGACCCCCAGGCCTCCGCCGTCCACACCGAGCTGTAGCCGAGCGCCTCGGCCTCCTTGATCAGATCGATGTCCACCGAGATCCCGGCGCCGGAATAACCCATCATCAAACCGAGTCGCATTGGTGTTCTCCTCGTCAAAAGATCCCGGGGATGATGCGGTAGGGGACCGCCTTCCGGTATTTCTCCCAGTCGTCGCCGTATTTCTCGGCGCAGCGCTTCTCGTCGCGGCCGGAGCGGTCGGTGAGGAGGATGGTCAAGTAGACCACGTAGAAGTAGGGCAGGGCGTGGGTGAACATGGCGGGCAACGTCCACGCGAGCGAGAGGAGGATCTCCGGCACGTAGTGGAAGTGGCGGGCCAATCCCCACCAGCCCGAGGCGAGCAAGAGGTTCTCCCGCTCCTTGCCGTCGGTCGTCGTGTATCTCGCCTTGATGAGCACCGGCGGGTTCCCCCAGACCATGGTCTGCCCCTCGGTCTCGCGCACCCGCTGGCGCTGGGCGTCGGCGTCGTAGTTCGCCCAGATCGAGCCGAGGCCGAGGATCACGCAGAGGGCCGAATACGCCGGGTGGAGCTCGATCGGGTGGTTCACGAGATACAGGCCGACGAGCGCGTAGGTGCCCGGGATCCAGCAGAGGACGCCCCAGCAGATGTAGTAGCCGAGCCGGTCGTGCATGATGTCGAGGGAGCCGAAATAGCCGCTCTCCCACCAGAAGAACTTGATGATGTAGACGACCTGGATGAACACGGAGACGAGCATCGATGTCGACACATGGCCCGTCGCCTCGTACTGCTTCGCCATGAAGGCGAAGAGGAGCACGCTCCAGCCCATCATCCCCACCCGGCAGTTGGTGAACTGCTTGATGTTGAACGACCCGAGGTGGGGGTGGAGCTCCACGCCCCAGTAAAAATCCCAGATGAAATTGCCGCTCCGGCCGGCGTCGCTCGACGAGGGGAAATAGACGCCCTTGACGTAGAGGAAGGCGCAGAAGGCGAGGGCGAAGAGGTTGATGGTGGTGAGGATCGAGCCGAAGTTGTCGTAGACGATCGACGGGGAGAAGAGATGCAGCGGGTAGGCGGCGACGAAGAAGGCGGCGTGCGTCACCACGTAAGCGGGGATGCCGTTGAGCTTGTAGCGCGGGCGGTTGCCCGTCGGCGTGACCGGGCCGAGGTGTGTCTTGCCGGGCAGGGCGACCATCAGCACGGCCTCGAAGGCCGCGAACGCGCCGATGATCTTGGCGGCCGTGAGGCTCGGCGCGGGCCAGGTGCGGGCGAGGGTCGGCCAGTCGATGGTGCTGAAGAAGCGAAGGAGGGAGCCGTCGTACTGCGTGGCGGTCATCCAGACGATGATGATCACCACGGGGGTGACGAGCATCAGGAAGAGGGGAAAGATGGTGGTGCGGAAGTGGCTCACGCGGAGCACCTTAGCGGAAAGGGCGGCGCGGAGAATTGCGAAATCGGGAACGACCGGCCGGCGGATCGTCGGCGCTGGTTCAGCGGCGGTCCATCCGTGGCTCTTCGCGGCAGATCGCCGCGGAATATGTGGATCAATCTGCTGCTGCCGGAACCGGCGTGAGCGGGCCTTACACCACGCGCGTGTACGTGATCGGGGCGCTCTTGCCCTGGGGCACCTGCTGGGCGTGGAGCTGCCAGCCTCCGGCGTAGACGGCGACCAGGTACGTCCAGGTGCCGGTGTGGATGTATCCGGTGGTGGTGTTCCCCACCGCGGCGCCGAAGATGACCTCCCCGCCCGCGCTGCCGTTCTGAAAGGCGGCGGGCGCGTTGCGGAGGGTCGTCGTCAGGGTCATGGGGGCGATGTCGCTCGCGGGCCAGAGGTGCGCGGCCTGCATCGCGTTGCCGTTGATCTCGTACATGTACGAACAGCCGGTGAGCTGCGTCGTCAGCGCCACGTGGTTCACGTCGAGATCGACGCCGTCGATCTGCCCGAGCGTGTTCTGCACGGTGGAGTATCGCGTGACCGGGATGTGGTTGATCTGCACCGTGGTCCCGAAGAATTGCGGCGTGATGCCGAGGGGCTCGATCCGGTAGCGGCTCTGCGTCGGGTCGTGCGAGAGCTGGAAGGTCTGCACGCCCCGCGAGGTGTTGCTGCGCACCCAGATCGAGTTGTTCTGGAGGAAGGTCGCGGTGTTGTTGGTGAGCTGCGCGAAGGCGGTGTTGAGCGCCTGGATGACGTTGTTGCGAGCGAGCCCGATCTCGTAGTTGAGCTGACTGTCGAGCATCGTGTCGGGGATGCTCGACACCGCGGACGAGGCCACGGCCGGGACGTGGTTGTGCATGAGGCACCGGATGAAGATGATGGACCGGCGCTTCTTGCGGTTGTCCTTGGCGGTCGTGTTGCTCGACCCGCCCCCCTGGGCCATGGCGTTGCTGATCGCCTGGAGGTTATGGGCGTTGTTCGCCTGGTGCTGCAGGTGCTCGACGAGCTGCCTCGCATACTGGGCGTTCGACCCCACGGAATAGGCCCGGAGAAAAGTGTACGTCTCGCTGATCCGATCGTCCCAGGCCTTGGTCATGGCGCGCTCCTCGAAGGTTCGGCGCGCGATGGTAGGGCCCGGGCCGCGCGGGAGCAACTTGCGCGCGTCACGCCGGCGCCCAGGCCTGGCAGGGACCAAAAGAGTTGACAGCGTACGCCCCCTGCTCCTTGTTTCAGGCCGCGATGACGCCGAGCCAGGTTCCATGAGCGAGCCCGCGCCCCCCGCCGCCGGGCCGCCTCCGGCCCCTCTTCGCCTCGCCGGTGAGGTGGCGTGGACGTTCCTGCGCCTCGGATGCCAGTCGTTCGGCGGACCCGTCGCCCATATCGGCTATTTCCGCGCCGAGCTCGTCGAAAAGCGCCGCTGGCTCGACGACGCCCACCTCGGCGACCTGGTGGCGCTCTGCCAGTTTCTCCCCGGCCCCGCGAGCAGCCAGGTGGTGTTCGCGATCGGGATGCACCGCGCCGGCCTGCTCGGGGCGATGGCCGCCTCGTTCTGCTTCACCTTGCCCTCTGCCCTGCTGATGATCGCCTTCGCCTACGGCGTCGCCCGCCTCTCCTCGCTCGGAACCGCCGGCTGGCTGCACGGCCTGAAGCTCGCCGCCGTGGCCGTCGTCGCGCAGGCCGTCTGGGGCATGGGCAAGAAGCTCTGCCCCGATCGCGCGCGCATCACGATCTGCCTGCTCTCCGCCTCGCTGCTGCTCGCCGCGCCCGGCTCGCTCGCACAGCTCGGCGTCATCGCGGCCGGCGCGCTGGCGGGGCTCCGGCTCTACCGCGAGAGCGCCACCGCAGGAGGCGCGCCGACCTCGCCGGTGAGCGCGCGCGGCCACGTCGCCGCCGCCCTGGCGCTGCTCGTGTTCGGTGCGCTGCTCGTGGCCTTGCCCGCGCTCGCGTCGGCGACGGGCTCGCGATCGCTCGCTGTCTTCGACAGCTTCTACCGCTCCGGATCGCTCGTGTTCGGCGGCGGCCACGTGGTCTTACCGCTCCTGCGCGCCGAGGTGGTGCCGCGCGGGTGGTTGACCAACGATCAATTCCTGGCCGGCTACGGCGCCGCGCAGGTGCTCCCCGGGCCGATGTTCACCTTCACGGCCTATCTCGGAACGGCGATGAGCCCCGACGGGCCGCATTGGCAAAACGGGGTATTATGCCTCGTCGCGATCTTCCTGCCTGCGTGGTTGCTGATCGGCGGGACATTGCCATTCTGGCATCGAATCCGCGAGAAGCGCTGGGCGCAGGCCGCGCTCGCGGGTGCGAATGCCTCGGTGGTGGGGGTGCTGCTCGCCGCGCTCTATACTCCCGTGTTCACGGAGAGCGTGCGGACGAGCCGCGATGTGGTGGCAGCGCTCTTGGCCTTTGGCCTGCTGGAGCAGTGGAAGGCACCTTCGTGGGCCGTGGTGATCGCCATGGCCGCAGCGGGGCAGTGGGTGCTCGGGTCGTAGACAAAGAAAGAGACAGGGTTCCCGATCGCGCCGGATCGTGCTACCGACGGCCCATGTCCCGAGCATGGCCGAATGGTGCCCATATCGCCCAGGTCCGCGTCGCCCGCCCCACCGACAAGCTGGCAGATGTCGTCGCCTTCTACGAGCAAGGCCTCGGCCTCCCGCGCATCGCCTCGTTCACCGGCCACGCCGGGTACGACGGCGTCATGCTCGGCTTGCCAGGGCACGACTATCACCTCGAGTTCGTCCATCACGAGGCGGGGAGCCCTTGCCCGGCGCCCAGCCGCGATAACCTCCTCGTGCTCTACATCCCCGACCGCACGGAGCTCGACGGGGTGCGCGCCCGGCTCGAAGGTCTCGGGCACACGCCGGTCGAGCCGGAGAACCCTTACTGGAAGGACAAGAGCTTCACGTACGAAGACCCCGACGGCTTCCGCGTGGTGCTCTGCAACACCGCGGGGCTCTCCTAGCCCCGGGGCGGTCGCTCCTCGCGAGCGCCGAGCGCACGCGAGGTGCCGTGCTACGGCGCGGCGGAGCTCAGCGGCTCGATCACCACCCGTGTCCCGCCGTCCGGCGCGAACAGGAAGCTGCGCAGCGTCGTCTTGGCGGGCGGGCGAGGGGTCGAAAAGCGCACTTTCTTGAGCCACGTCGAGAGCACGATACGCATCTCGAGGAGGGCAAAGGCCATTCCGATGCAGCGGCGCGAGCCTCCGCCGAAGGGGAGATACGCGTAGGGATCGACCTTCTTGCCGAGGAAGCGATCGGCCTGGAATTCGGCCGGGGAGGGCCAGAACTCCGGGTGGTGGTGGACGTTGTGGATGCAGATGACGAGGTACGTTTGCGGAGGGATCTCGTAGTCGCGCAGCGTCACGGGCGCGGCCGTTCGGCGGACGAGCATGGGCGCGATCGGGTGCAGCCGGAGGACCTCTTTGATCACCGCGTCGAGGTACGGCTGCGGAGCGGGCGCGCCCTCGGGGGCGGCGCGGAGCTCGGCCTCGATCTGCGCGACGATCTCCGGTCGATGGCCGAGCTCGTCGATGGCCCACGCGAGCGCCACGGCGGTCGTCTCGTGGCCGGCGAGGAGCAGCGTGATGAGCTCGTCGCGCAGCTCGCCGTCGCTCATCGGCTCGCCGGCCTCGTCGCGGGCGGACAGGAGCAGGGAGAGCACGTCGCTCCGGGGCTCGGCGGCGCTGCCCGCGGCGCGCGCCTGCGCGATGATCTCGAAGATGGACGCGTCGGCCTCGGCGATATGACGCTTGAGCCTGGCCCAGCCGGTGAGCGGGCCGAGATCCCTCTGGAACATGGGCAGCATCCACAGCATCCCGAGGGGAGATTGCGCGTGATCGACGAGGGCGGTCAGACGCTCGCGCAGCGCGGCGATGGAGGCGCTGTCGCGCTCCCGGGCGCCGAACACCGTCTCCAGGATCACATCGAAGGTGAGCTCTTGCATGGCCGGGAGAATCGAGATCTCCTGACCGGCCGGGAGCGCGTCGATCACCCGCTCGGTGATGGACCGGATGGCCTCGGCATAGACGCCGAGCCGCTCGCCGTGGAAGGGCGGCATGAGCAGCTTGCGCTCGCGGTGGTGAGCGGCGCCGTCGAGCAGGAGCACCGAGCGGGGGCCGACCACCGGGGCCACACCCAGGTTGGCCTCGCCGGCGTGGTACACGTCGGGATCGCCCGTGAAGATCTGCTTGACCAGGGCGGGGTGGGAGATGACCACCTCGCGGCCGAAGAGGGGGTTCTTGATGGTGTAGACATCGCCCCAGCGCGCGAAGCCCTCGGCGAAGCTCTCGATGGGCGAGCGCATCCAGGAGAGCAGGGCGATGATGCCGGGAGTCCAGGGGCCGGGGGGCAAGGCCATGGGGCTCTCCAGTCAGCGTTTCTTGGCCAGCATGTCGCGGAGGATGCGGACGAGGAGCCCATCTTCCGCGGTATAGCTCTGGCCGTAGAGGTTGAAGTGGTCCTTGCCGGGGACGATCTCGCAGGTGGCGTCGCTGCCCTTTTCTTTCAGGAAGGCGCAGAGCCTCTTCACCCCCTCTTCGAGGTGGAAGTTGTCCTCCGCGCCGGCCCAGACATGGAGCTTGCCTTTGAGCCGGGGACCGAGCTCTCTCCAGCGGGATTCGAGCACATGGTGGATGTCCCAGCGCGCCCAGGCCTTCTGCACCTCCGGGTCGGGCACGCCGGTGCGTCGATCGAAGAGGGGCAAGGGCTTGCCGTGCGGGCCGCGGGGGGAGAACACCCACTCCAGGGTGGAGAACGGACCGCCGTCGCGACCGAGCACGTCCTCGTAGCGGATGAGCTGCTCGAAGGTGAAGAGCGTCTTCGGCCCGTCGCGCCAGCCGCTCTTGGGCTTGCCGTCGTGATCGCGGTAGAAGTTGTCGGTCGCGCCGGGCGAGACATCGGTGCCGAAGAGGGCGTGAAAATCCACCGGATCAGGGGAGGTGGACCAGGTACCGCCGAAGAAGTCGGGGTGGTTGATCTGGAGCCAGAGGGAGGACCATCCGCCCGAGGAGTGGCCCGTGAGGAAGCGGGCTTCGGGGCGGGCGATGAGGGGGAAGAGCTTTTCGAGCATGGGAATCAGCTCCTCGACGAGGGCGGCGCCCCAGGGGCCGGTGCCCGGGGAGTCGGCGAAGACATGATGGCCCGTCGGGACTTCGCCCTTGAGGTAGACGAGCGCGATGTCGCTGAAGGGGGGTTTATCCATCGCCTCGCGGAGGATCTTGGCGCGGCGGAGGCGGCTCTCATCGGAGCTGCCGAAGCCCGGGATGAGATAGGCGGTGGGGAAGCGCTTCTTCTGGTCGGCGGTCTTCGGGAGGAGGACGAAGGCCTCGATCTGCACCGGGCGGCCGAAGAAGGCCGAGAGCTTGAGGCTCGGGAGAGCCACGGGCACGACGCCCTCGGGCGGGATGAGGGGGCCATGCGTGCTCTTCTGGTCGAGGCGGAGCGCGATGGTGCCGGCGTGGGCCGGGTCGATCGTCACCTGCTCGACAGGGCCGTAGAGGTCGTTGTCTACCTGAAGGGTGTGCGGAAAGCCGTGATCGGGGTCGAGGACGGCCATGATTTGATAGTCGCCCGCGGGGAGCTCGGAGAAGGGACGAGGAAAGGCCATCTTGTCCGGGTCGAGGTCGATGGTTTGCCCCGGGGCGAGGGCGTCGACGTCCGCCGCGGCAAAGGCCGGATCGAGGGTGCCAAAGCCGGGACCGAGCACGGGCTGGCGCTCCTTGTCGCTCGACATGAAGACGAGGAGGCGGCCGCTCATGGGCGCGCCGCTCGGGTCGGGGGCGCGGGTGACGCGGAAGGTGATCCGGCCGGGCGCCTCGGGCTTCTTCTCGCAAGGCGGGGGCGCGAGGAGCACCGCCGGGAGCGAGGGGGGCGCCGGAGGCGGCGGGGGCATCGGCAGCGAGCAGCCGGCGAGGAGCAGGGGAATCGAGAGCAGATATGCGCGCATGGGACGGGCCGTCAGGGGGTCGAGGCAGCGAGCGTATCGCCGGCTCGGCCGCGGGGAAACAACGGCGCGATCAGGCTGCTTGTTCGCGCGGGACGAAGCGGATCTTCGTGCTCGCCGGCGGATGCTCCGTGGGGAGGAAGATCGAGCCCGGCGGGCGCGCGGTGGTGAGCGTGGGGCGGAGGCCGCGTTGCCCCATCGTCCGGCCCAGGGTGGCGGCGAAGGAGACGGCCTCGAGCCAGGCCAGGTGGTAGCCGAGGCAGAAGTGGGCGCCGGCGCCGAAGGGGGAGAGCTCGAGGGGCGTCGGGCTGCGATCGCGGCCGATCCAGCGCTGGGGGACGACGCGCTCGGGGTCGGGGAAGGCCGCGGGATCGCGGCCGAGGCCGCGCAGATCGATGCCCACGAGCGAGCCCTTGGGCACGCGGCGGCCGGCGATCTCGGCGTCGGCGATGGCCACGCGGGTGATCAGGCTGAAGGGCGGGTGGAGGCGGAGCGACTCGCGGAAGATGGCTTCTGCGAAGGGCAGGCGCCTGGCCTCGGCGAGGGTCACGGGCGGGTGATCGGTCGCGACGGCCTCGGCGGCGAGCGCGTCCCAGGCGGCGGGGTGGGTGGCGAGCTCGACGGTCATGAACGACAGCGCCGAGGAGATGGTCTCGTGGCCGCCGAGCACGAGCAGGCGCAAATTGTCGAGGATCTCGGCGTCGGCGAGCGGGTGGCCCTCGTCGTCCTCGGCGTGGACGATGGCGCCGAGGAGCGTCTCGCGATCGCCATGGCTGCGCGCGCCGGCGACGAGCTCGGCGAAGCGGGCGTCGATCCACACCTTGGCGCGCTCGGCGCGCACGGCCGGGGAGCCGGGGAAGCGCGCCTTGATGCCGGTGTTGGCGAGGAGCAAGGCGCGGTAGTGGACACGCCACGCGGCGAGATCCGAGGGCTTCACGCCGAGGATGCCGAAGATGATGGCGAGCGCGGCCTCCTGCACGTCCGGGAGCACGCGGGCCTCGCCCGCGGCGGCCCAGCGCTCGATCATGGCGGAGAGCGTCTCGGCGGTGACCTCGCCGACCTTGCCGGCGGTCAAGCCGCGCGGCTGAAAGGGCTTGTTGAGGGCGCTGCGCATCCGGCGGTGCGGGGGGCCGTCGAGGGCGAGGATCGAATGGCCGGCGACGAGGGGCGAGATGGCCGGCAGGTGCGAGCTGTCGAAGGCCGGGTGCCGGAAGACGTCGAACGCCTCGGGGCCCGTGCAGACGAGGACCCATGTGCCGCTGCCGAGGGTGATCCAGAAGAGCGGCCCGTGCTCGGCGCGGGCGCGCGAAAGGACGGTCGCGGCGCCGCGGTAGAGGGCCGGAATATGCCCGACCAGGGGGAAGGCGCCTGGCAGGACCGGGAGGCCCTCACGGGGCTTGGGCGAGCGGGAGAAGGGGTTTTGCATGGTCCTCCGGACAGCGCGCGGTGCGGCGCTGGCAGGCGGCTCAACGGTGGGGGCGCGGCCGCTCCCTGGCAAGGAGGGGCGCGAGGAATTGCCCGCTCTACCCGGCGGGGCGCCGGGGAGGAGCCCCGCGCAGCGCGACATCACGCTTCCTTGAGGGCAGCGAGCAGCGCGCGGGTGGTGGGGAATCGGTCGTTCGGATCGAAGGCGAGCGCCCGGTCGAGCGCCGCGGCGACGCGCGGGGGGAGGCCGGCCCGGTGCTCGCCCAGGGGCAGGATCGAGCTTGGATCCTCGATGATCGCGAGCACCTCCGGCTCACCGGCGCCGTCCGGGATGTCGCGCGGGCCCCGGCCGGTGAGCATCCAGCGGATCGTCGCGGCCATCGCCCATTGATCGGTGGCGGGTCGGACGTGCTTGTAGTCGGCGAGCTGCTCGGCGGGCATGAAGCGCCATGTCCCGAGGGCGGGAGCGCCCGTCGCGGTGCGCCGGTACGTCGCGTCCCGGAAGCTGCGCGCGAGGCCGAGATCGGCGATCTTCACCGCGCCGCCCGCGCGCAAAAGGAGGTTTTGCGGCTTGATGTCCCGGTGGACGACGGCGCGCTCGTGGATGAAAGAGAGCGCTTCGAGGGCCTCATGAACGAGAGGTTTGGCCTCGGCCCAGGACAGGGGGCCGGCCCGGCTCACCCGCGCCGCCACGCTCCCTTCCTCGCAGAGCTCCATGGCATAATAGAGCCCATCCGGCAGGGGCCCGGCCTCGTAGAGCGCCACGATGCCCGGGTGCCTGAGCTCGCCGAGGAGCCGGATCTCGGTGAGAAAGTCCTCTGCCATCGGCCTGCTCTTCCACAGGTCGTGCCGGAGCACCTTGATGGCGGCGGGCACGCCGTCGGCGATCCGGCGCGCGGAGAAGACCACTCCCATGCCGCCCTCGGCGAGCCGCGACAGCCCCTCGTATCCCGGGATCGCAGGGGCGGGCGGCGGGCCGGACGGCGCGCGATGACCGAGGCCCGTGCAGCCCGCGCAGAGCCTCGGCAGAGGCGTGTTGGCGGGCACTGCTCGCCCGCAGAGGAGGCAATAGGCAACGGTGGTATCGGCCATGGGACCTCGCTCCACTGTCAAGCGTGCCAGTGCTTTTCGAGCTTGATCTCGTACTCCTTGATGAGCTGCTCCATCCGCCTGATCTTGATCCCGAGCTCGTGGGCGGCGGCCTCCATGTCCTTGTGGGCCGCGAGCGCGCCGAGCACGGCGTCCTTGGTGGGGGCCCGGCGGGGAGACCTGCTCGGGGCAGGGACCGATGGAGGCGGGATGGAGCGCGCGGCGCCGAGGCGGAGATCCTCTTCCCGGAGGGTGTCGCCCCTGGCGAACGCCACGGCCTTCTCGATCACGTTGCCGAGCTCGCGGACGTTGCCTGGCCAGTCGTGGCGCACGAGGGCGGCCATCGCGGCGGCGTCGATCGCGCCGATCGTCCGGCCGGCCTTCTGGCTCAGGGTCCGGAGCAGGCGCCGGGCGAGCGGGGGGATATCGTCTCTCCTGTCGCGGAGCGGGGGAATGTGGAAATCGATGATGTTGATCCGGTAATAAAGGTCTTCCCGAAACCCGCCCTTGGCGACCATCTTCGAGAGGTCGCGGTGGGTGGCCGAGACGAGACGGACGTCGACCGGCCTGTCCTCGTTGCTGCCGACGCGCCGGACGACGCCCTCTTGCAGGACGCGGAGCAGCTTGACCTGGAGGTCGAGCGGGAGGTCTCCGATCTCGTCGAGGAAGAGCGTGCCGCCCGAGGCGACCTCGAAGACCCCTCTGCGATCGATCGCGCCGGTGAACGCGCCCTTCACGTGGCCGAAGAGCTCGCTCTCGGCGAGCGCCGCCGGGATGGCGCCGCAGTTGACCGCGACGAAGCGCGCGTTCCGCCGTCGGCTCGTGCGGTGGATGAAGTGGGCGAGCACCTCCTTGCCCGTCCCGGTCTCGCCGAGGAGGAGCACCGGCGACGAGACGGGCTCGATGGGCCTGATGTCCTCGATGAGGGCCTTCATCGGGCCGCTCGCCGCCACGGGCGAGAGGGATGATGCCGCGGCGGCATCGTCGTCCAGGCTCGCGGCGTCGCAGCTCGCCACCACGAGGGCCGCGAACACCTTGCCGAGGAACATGGTTGTTCCGACCTCGATGCGCACGGGGTCTCCGCCCTGGAGCAGCGTTGTCCCGACGCGGGTCCCGTTCGTGGAGCCGAGATCCCTGACGAGCACCCGGCCCTCGCCGGCGAAGAACCTGGCATGCCGCTTCGAGACGGAGTCGTCGGGGATCTCGACGAAATCGTCCTCCGAGCCGTCGGGCTCGCGCCCCACCACCACCGTCCGGCCCGGCCAGAGCGGGATCGCCTGGGCGCCGCGCGGGTGATGGATGAGCAGCGCGAGGTTCGCCGCCTCGGCCAGGGCCTGCTCCATCGAGACGCGCTTCGTATCGTCGAGCTGGGTCGAGCTGACCATCACGTTGTCTCCTTACCTGCAAGGCGGAAGGATCGCGCGGCGCGCAAGGGCGCGCAAGGGGCCGCGATCGCCGCGGATCGCGCGCTCGCGCAATTGCGCAGATGCGCAGGAGGGCCCGTCCGGGGGTGCGCCCGCGCGCTGGACAGGCTTGTTTTCAGCCATTGGCCGGCGCCATGGCGCGTGGCACGCCGGCTGCTCATGCCCTCGACAGGCTGGAGCAGCCGAGACACCGACCGGCGCCGAGGCAGCGCTCACCGGCGAGGTGAGCGGGTATGCCGGCGCGCGCGGACCTCGTTCCGGCCGGAGAGGAGGAGTATGTCCATGCACCCGACACAGGCGGAGGAGCATCACCTGGATGGCTCGCGCAGAGGCTCGCATGCCGGCCGCGGTCCCACCGCGCCGCCCGGAGGTTTCGCGGGCGTCCGGGGGCGCAACACGCTGATCGAGATCGAGAACCTCAAGGGAGGGCTCGAAGAGCACTGGCTCCTGGCCCAGCTGAAGGGCGGCGAGGCGCCCGCGCCGAGGCCGATCCGCCGGGCAGAGATCGCCCTGCTCCTCGGCGCCTTCGTCGCCACCGCGCAGGTGCTCTCGCTCATCGTCTGGCTCGTCGCCTCGCCGGTCTCCATGGCCGCTCGCGCGACCAGCCGTCATGAGCTGGAAAGGCCGCGCGAGGCTTCAGAAGAGGCGGCGCGCGCCGCGCCCGAGCCCGTGGACATCGGCGCTCCGGCCGTGTTGGAGAGGAAGCCGAGCGCCGAGACGAGCGCGCCCGAGGACGCGCCCGCGAGCGCGAAGGACGCGCCCGTGAGCGCGAAGGACGCGCCCGTGAGCCCGGCGCCGGCGCTTCGCCCCCCGGCGGCCCGGGTCGAGGCCGAGCTGACGACCGAGCGCGCCGGTCAGGCCATGGCGCGCGCCCTGGGGGCCGCGCGGCGCTGCAAGGTGCTCGACGGCGCCGCCGGGCATGGCAGCGCGAGGGTCACGTTCCGGCCGTCCAGCGGCAAGGCCGTCTCCGTGGGGCTCCAGGGGCCGTTCTTCGGGCCCGGGCGCAGGTGCCTCGCGAGCGCGTTCGCGGCGGCGCGCGTGGCGCCGTTCGGCGGCCAGAGCGTGATCGTCAATCTCCCGTTCTCCATCAACCTCTACGCAGGAGGTCAGCCATGAAGAGCCCTTCGACCGGCGATCGGATCGGGGATCAATTCGTCCTCATTCAGCTCCAGCACGAGCGGGATCATGTGGGGGTGTGGGAAGGCTGGCAGACGACGCTGGATCGGCCGGTCGTCCTCTTCACCTTCGATGGGTCGAGCAAGAGGCTCGTCGCGTGGTGTCGCAGGCATGCGGCGGAGGAACGCGAGCCGAGGATCCTCGGGTGCGGAGAGCACCCTTATCCCTGGGCTGCGTTCCTGGGTGACGTGGGAGACGTGAGCCTCCGGCCGCCCGCCCGTTGAGCGCGCGGTGTCAGCGCTGCCGTCGATCCATCGCTTCATCGGCCTTGCCCAGGCGTTCGAGCAGCCGGGCTCGCAGCTCCCGTATCCCCGCGTTGTCCGGGTCGATCTCGGCCCCTCGCTCGATCTCGGCCAGCGCCTCGTCGAGCCGGCCGAGCGCGGTCAGGGATATGACCGAGGTTCTCCTGCAACCAGGGGTTGGCCGGCGCGAGGGCCGCCCCTCGCGCCGACCAGCGCAGCGCCTCTTCCAGCCGCCCGAGCCGGTGGAGCACGGCCCCGAGGCACAGGTCCTCGTCCGGCGGGCCGAGATCGGCGTGGCGCGCATGAGCGCGCGCAGGCCTCTTCGAGGCGGCCGAGGACGCTCAGCGCCGCGGCCATCGCCACGTGGGCTTCGCGATCGGAGGCAGAGACATCGATGGCCTGCTCGAGCGCGGCGAGGGCCTCTTCGGGCCGTCCGATCGAGAGCAGGGCCTGGCCGAGCATCCGGTGGACATCGGCCCTACGAGGATCGATCTCGGCGGCGTAGCGGTAGCAGCGGACGGCCTGCTCGCAGGCGCCGCGCCGGTGCCACGCGGCGCCGAGGCCTCGCCACAGCGCGGCGCTGCGCGGCGTGACGGCGAGCGCCGCTTCAAAGCATGCTCCGGCCTCCTCGTGGCGGCCGAGGTCGAGCAGCACATACCCCCTCTTCCCCTCCAGGTCGGTGTCGCCCGGCACGACGGCCAAGGCGGCGTCGTAGCAAGAGAGCGCCCCGGCGAGATCGTCTCTCGAGTGCAGCAGCTCACCCTGGTTGCCGAGCAGCTTCGGATCGCGGGGCGCGCGCGAAAGCCCCTCTGCGCAGCATGCCAGGGCGGCGTCCACATTGCCGAGCGCGCGCTCCGTGAGGCTCATGTTGTTCCACAGCCCCGGGTCACCGGGGGCGATCGCGAGGCCCCTGCGGTGGCAGCGGAGCGCCTCCGTGTAGCGGCCGAGGGCGTGGTGGGCCACGCCGGCGCCCTTCCAGAGGGCGGCGTCGTCCGGCGAGCGCGCGAGCGCCTCCTCGAAGCAGGCGAGCGCCTCCTCGTCGCGGCGGAGGGCGACGAGCGCGATGGCCTTGTTCTTCAGATCGTCGGGGCCCATGACGATCGCCTTCGCCCGCGGCGCCGGGCGGGCCCCGAGCGCGGCGGCGATGGGGGTGAGCATCTCCCTCGCTCGATCGAAATCGGGCGGGCGATCGGCCGGGGATCGAGCGACGAGGTGGAGCAAGGCGTCTGCGAGCGCGGGAGGGATCGAGCGCCGCGCGGCGCCGGCGAGGACATGGGCCTCTGCCCTGCTGCCCGAGAGGGGGCGATCGCCCGTGAGCATCTCGTAGAGCATCACGCCGAGCGCGTGGATGTCCGCGCGCGTGTCGAGGATGGCCGCGCGGTCGTGCTGCTCCGGGGCCATGTACGGGAGCGATCCGGCCGGCGTGGTCGAGCAGGGCTCGCCGGTCGGGGCGGCGCCGGGGCCATGGCCCCTCTCGCCGAAGGCGCGGGCGAGGCCGAAATCGCCGATCTTCAGGCGCCCCTCGACGGTCAGCAGGCAGTTCGACGGCTTGATGTCCCGGTGGACGACGCCGGATCGATCATGGGCATGGGCCATCGCGTCGCAGAGATCGAGGGCGAGCGAGAGCGCCCGGCCCGCGGGCAAAGGGCCTCGGGCGGCCAGGAGCCCTCCGAGATCGCCGCCGGGCACCTGCTCGAGCACGAGGCACAAGAACCCTTCGATGACCTCCATCCACCTGGCCCAGACGATATGAGGGTGGTGATCCAGGTTGACCCAGGTGAGCGCCTCCGCTCGAAGCGGCGGCGATCGTCGTCGCTCCACGAATGGCGAGCCTGGAAGGTCTTGAGGGCATGGGGCGCGCTCCGGTCGTCGTCGACCAGGTAGACGGCGCCGAACGTCCCGCGCCTGATGTCGCGCACCGTGTAGCGAATGCCCGTGGCCTCGCCCCGGATCGACTGCCCGATCGTGAAATCCCGGCGGGGCGGGGCCTCCGGCAAGGCCTCGAACGACAGGCGCGCGCTCTCCGCGCCGAGGCGCGCGGCGCGCTGGAAGAAGATGAGCGCGCCGCCTCGATCACGACCAGCCGGACAAGCGCCCGGCCGAGCCCGAGGTGGCCCTCCGCGAGGGTCGGGCGCAGGCGGAGGACCGCCTCGAACGCCGCGCGCGCCTCCTCGGCGCGGCCCTGCCGGAGCGCCGCGCGCCCGCGCGAGAGGAGGTCTTCAGGGCTGTCGCCTCGGCGAGACATCCATCATCGCGCCGCCGCGGAGGGGCCTCCGCAGCAGCCCCCGGGCGGCAGGGGAGGCGGCATCCGAGACGCCGGAGAGGCCGCGGCATCCGCCTCGGGGAGGGCGTTCACGGCCTCTTTCCCGAGGACGCCGCAGCTCACCCGCGACGCCGAGCGCGTCCGCCCCTCCCGGTTGGACAGCGGGTATTTCTTGTCGATGGTCTTGTGGGCGAGCGCCGGCTCCACGTCCCGGAAGTCCGTCTTGATCCACACCGCGGCCTGGATGGTCCGGCCCTCGAAGCGCGCGGCCGTCTCGGTGATGCATGCCAGCACCGGATCGACCTTGCCGAAGGTGAAGGTCACGTCCGAAGAGGGGTTGTCCTTCTCGAACTCGGCGCAGTACACCCCGAGCACGTAGTGGACAGGCGTCGTGCTCGACACCGTGATCACCGGGCTCGGGACGACGCTGATCATCCGGCCTGAAGCGGCGGCGCCCGGGCAACGGGGACGCGAGGAGCGCGGGCGGGCCGTCTCCCAGAGGCGGCGCGAGGACGCCGAACCCATCCGTGAGCCGGCCCTCCACGCCGCCGACGACCATGTTCTGCGGCGGCGTGATCGGAGGCATAGGCGAGCGTGCCTGGATCGACACGGATCGTGACGGGGGGCAGTGGCTTGCTTCCTGCCCGGGTCGAGCTGGAACGCGCAATCCATCATGTTGGTGGCCCCCATCCCCCGGCACGTGAGCTTCACCTTCCCTGGAGACAGGGATGGCCCGAGCACCTCGCTGTCCCGGATCTGGGCCGTCGCCCGGGGTCCGGCCGAGAGCCCCAGCGCGATCGCCGCCGTGGAGAGGAGCACCCACCGTCTTGTTCGCATCGTCGCCCTCCTGGCTGGAGCGCAAAACGATCCTACGCCCGGCCCGAGGTCGACCGCAAGGCCGGGCCCCGCCCGCGCGCCGCCCTCAGCTCGCCGCGCGCCCCCGCTTCCTTCCGAGCAGCGGCGCGAGGAATTGCCCGGTGTACGAGCCCTCGACCTTCGCCACCTGCTCGGGCGTCCCCTCGGCGATGATCCGCCCGCCGCCTCCGCCGCCCTCGGGGCCGAGGTCGATGATCCAGTCGGCGCACTTGATGACATCGAGGTTGTGCTCGATCACCACCACGGAGTTGCCGGCGTCCACGAGCCTTTGCAGCACGAGGAGGAGCTTGTGGATGTCCTCGAAGTGCAGGCCCGTCGTCGGCTCGTCGAGCACGTAGAACGTCTTGCCCGTCTGCGTCTTGCCGAGCTCGCGCGAGAGCTTCACCCGCTGGGCCTCGCCGCCGCTCATCGTGGGCGCGCTCTGGCCGATCTTCATGTAGCCGAGGCCCACGTCGGAGAGGGTTTGAAGGACGCGCCGGAGGGCAGGGAACGAGGAGAACATCGCCAGGCAATCATCGACGCTCGAGTCGAGCACCTCGGCGATGTTCTTGCCCTTGAAGCGCACGCTCAAGGTCTGGGCGTTGTAGCGCTTTCCCTCGCACACCTCGCAGGGCACGTACACGTCGGCGAGGAAGTGCATCTCCACCTTGACCACGCCGTCGCCGTGGCACGACTCGCAGCGTCCTCCCTTGACGTTGAAGGAGAATCGCCCGCCATTGAAGCCCCGCGCGCGGGACTCGGGCAGCTCGGCGAAGATGTCGCGGATGAGGTCGAAGGCCTTGGTGTACGTGCCGGGGTTCGATCGCGGGGTGCGGCCGATGGGCTTCTGATCGATGGCGATGGCCTTGTCGATGGAGTCGAGCCCATCGATGCGGCGGTGGGCGCCCACCGGGTCCTTGGCTTGATAAAGCGCCTTGCCGAGGGCCGGCAGGAGGATGCCATTGACGAGCGAGCTCTTGCCGGCGCCGCTCACGCCGGTGACGGCGGTGAGCACGCCGAGCGGGAAGCGAACATCGATGTTCTTGAGGTTGTGCTCCCGGGCGCCGAGGATGCTGAGCGCTCCCTTGGCGGTGCGGCGCGAGCTGGGCAGATCGATCTTCTTCTTCCCCGAGAGGTAGGCCCCCGTCAGGCTCGTCGGATCCTTCTCGATGCCCTCGGGGGGGCCGCTGTACATGACCTTGCCGCCGAGGTGGCCGGCGCCCGGGCCGAAATCGACGAGGTGATCGGCCGCGCGGATGGTCTCCTCGTCGTGCTCGACGACCACGACGCTGTTGCCGAGATCGCGCAGGCGGCGCAAGGTCTCGATCAAGCGCTGGTTGTCCCGCTGGTGCAGGCCGATGCTCGGCTCGTCGAGCACGTACATCACGCCCGAGAGCTCGCTCCCGAGCTGGCTCGCGAGGCGGATGCGCTGGGCCTCACCGCCGCTCAAGCTGGGCACGCTGCGTTCGAGGGTGAGGTAATCGAGGCCGACGTTGAGCAAGAACGAGAGGCGCGCCTCGATCTCCCGCAGCGCGCCGGCGGCGATCGTCTGCTGGGCGCCTTCGAGGCCGAGCGAGGCCATGTGTGCCGCCGCCTCGCGCACGGTGAAGGCGGTGACATCGGCGATGCTCTTCTTCGCGAGCTTCACGGCCAGCGTCTCGGGGCGCAGGCGCTTGCCGCCGCAGGTGTCGCAGCGGCGCTCGCTCATGAAGACGCGGTAGTGCTCGCGGGCCTGCTCGGAGGTGGTGTCGCGATAGCGGCGCATCAGGTTCGGGATCACGCCCTCGAAGCGCATCCCGAAGGTGCCATGGCTCTCCGACCCTTCCTTGCCCCACTGGACGCTGATCCGCTCGCCTTCGAGGCCGTAGAGCACCCGGTCCTGCTTCGACTTGGGGAGCTTGTTCCAGGGCGTGTCGAGCTTGACGGCGCATGCCTTGGCCACGGCGTCGGCGATGCGGAACGTCCACCCCTCGCCGCGGGCCATGCCCGACGCCCACGGGGCGATGGCGCCGTCACGGATGGACAGCGAAGGATCGGGGACGATGAGCTCGGGATCGACCTCGAGCCTTGTGCCGAGGCCGTTGCACTCGCTGCACATGCCGAGCGGGCTGTTGAACGAGAAGCTCTGCGGCGAGAGGGCCGGGAAGCTGTGCCCGCAGTGGGTGCGCAGCTCGCTGAACACCAAGGGCTCGCGCTTGCCGTCGCTGAAGAGCGCGCGCATCTCGCCCTTGCCCTCCTTGAGCGCGACCTCGACGCTCTCGGCGATGCGCCCGCGATCCTCCGGAGAGACGGTGATCCGATCGGCCACGAGCCAGATGGTGTGCTTCTTCTTCTTGTCGAGCTTCGGCACCTCATCGAGCTTGTAGGTCACATCGTTGACGACGACCCGCGCAAAGCCTCGACCGCGCAATTCCTCGAACAGATCGCGAAACTCGCCCTTCCGATGGCTGACGAGGGGCGCCACCATCGTGAGCTTCGTGCCCTGGGGAAGGGCCTGGATCTCCTTGACGATCTGGTCCGAGCTCTGGGCCGTGACCTTCTCCCCGCAGAGGTGGCAATACTGCTCGCCCACGCGGGCATAGAGCACGCGGAGATAATCGTAGATCTCCGTGATGGTGCCCACCGTCGACCGGGGGTTGCCCGACGCGCTCTTCTGCTCGATGGCGATCGTCGGCGAAAGCCCCCGCAGGTGGTCGACATGCGGCCGTTCGAGCTGCCCGAGGAACTGCCGGGCATACGCGCTCAGCGTCTCGACATACCGCCGCTGCCCCTCGGCATAGAGCGTATCGAACGCGAGGCTCGACTTGCCCGACCCGCTGACCCCCGTGAACACCACGAGCTGCCTCTTGGGTATCTCGAGGTGCTCGATCGCGAGGTTGTGCTCCTTCGAGCCAATCACCTCGATGAAATCCGGCTCCTTCGCAGCCACACGACGCAGAGACGACCGTTTCATAAAACCTCACCCACCCCCCCCGCACAGCCACCGGCCCCCGTCATCTCCCACGCCACCAGGAACAGCACCGCGACCGGCAGGGAGCGGACCGCGCAGCCACCGGCCCCCGTCATCTCCCACGCCACCCGCAAGCACCGCCCCGCCCAGGCCGATCCGCGAGCGACTTGGCCTCGGCTCTCGACGTGGTTGCTTCCTTGCAGGTAATGCCTGCTCGGTCCGCTCCCTACCGGTCGCGGTGCTGTTTGTTGTGCTGATCCGTCGGCGGGATGGCCGGGGCAGCGGCACATCACCGGACTCGCCCTTTCTTTCGGCCCACGTTTTCGGCCTTGAAGGCGCTCGGGCACGCGTCATTCACACCACACGCCGCACACGCCGGGCGAAGGGCCGTGCAGGTGCGGCGGCCATGAAAGATGAGCGTGTGGGAGAGCATGTCCCAGTCTTCGCGGGGGAAGAGGGCGCACAGGTCTTGCTCGATCGGCCCCGGCTCCGTCTGCTTCGTCCAGCCGAGGCGCTGGCTCAGGCGCTGGACATGGGTGTCGACGACGACGCCCTCGGGCATCCCGAAGGCGACGCCGAGGACGACGTTGGCCGTCTTCCGGCCGACGCCGGGCAGCTCGACGAGCTCGGCCAGGGTGCGGGGGACATGGCCGCCGTGCTTCTCCATCAAGAGACGGCTCAGGCCGACGATGTTCTTCGCCTTCTGGTTGTACATGCCCATCCCGCGCTCGGCGAGGAGGGCGGCGACGTCGGAAGGATCGGCCGCGCCGAGGGCCTTGGCGGTGGGCCAGCGCGCGAACAGGTGGGGGGTGACCTTGTTGACGAGGACGTCCGTCGTCTGCGCGCTGAGGACCGTCGACACGAGGAGCGTGAACGAGTCCGCGTGGATGAGCTCGCAATGGGCGTCGGGGTACAGGAGGCGCAGGCGCGCATAGGTCGGCCGCGCCTCGTCCCGGGGCCGATTCTTCGGGGCCGGCTTGGCTCGCCTGGGACGACGGCTGGAAGCACCGGTGGTCGCCGCGGACGACGCAACCGTCTTCCGCTTGCTCACGCGCGCGGTTGGGGCCGCGGCGCGAGGGCCGCGGCGCTCAGGAGACGAAGGCGCGCTTCTTCGTTTCGTGCTCATCGAGGAGCTTTTCGACGCTGGAGAGGGCGTTCTCCACCGCCTCTTGCACCATCTGGAGCACCGTGGTGGCCGAGCCCTTCAGGGCCTCGTAGTAGCGCTGCCGCTCCGTGGAGTGGAGGATCGCCGGCGGCAATCCGCTCCGCAGCAGCAGCAAGTTCATGAACAGGCGCGCCGTCTTCCCGCTGTCGGTGGGGAAGGGGTAGACGCGGAGCAGATCGTAGTGCGCGCGGGCGGCGATGCGGATGCCGTTGCGCGTCTTGCGCGTCTCCGGGTCGTTCAGCCAGTCCACGATTTGCCGGACTTTGTAGGCGATCTTGTCCGGCGGGGCGTACTCGTGGAAGTAGAGGCGATGCTGGGGGATGTCCTTCCGGTACTTCACGGTCTTGATGTCGCCCTCCTCCGGGTGGAGGATGAGGTAGATCTTCTTGATCACGTCGACCGTGACGGGGAGCCGCTTTTTCTCGCCGAAATCGCGGACGTACTCGATGGCCTCCTTGTGCCGCCGGATGTCCTCGAAGGTCGGCTGGAGGTTCGAGTCGGTGATGGGCTGGGGCTGGCCGGAGAAGCCGGCGCGCAGCTCTTCGAAGGTGTAGACGGTCCCTTCGAGCGCGCTGTCGTGGTAAATCCACGACATATCGAGGCTGTCGAGGTAGCGCTTGCGGAAGTCGTCCGTCTGGCCGGCGAGGCGCTTCTCGATCGACGCCGAGCGCTCTTCCACGCTGGGGCGTTTGGGCGCCTGGAGCGTGGGCAGGGGCAGGGTGACGAGGCGAGGCGGGGGCTCGCGCACGGGAGCGAGGGGCGCCCCCTTCTTGCCGCCCTTGGCGGGCGGAGGCGGCGCCGAGCTGCGCTTCTTCCCCGCGGCCTCCATGGGCCGGTCGCTCCGCCTGGCGGGCGGCGCTTCCTTGCCGGGGCTGCTCTTCTTCGGGGCCGAGACGGGCGGCGCCGGGACGGGCCGCTTGCCCGCCGACGGCCGGGCCTCCGGCAGCCCTTTCTTCGAAGGCGGCGCGACCGGCTTCGAAGGCGGCGCCTTGGCGAGCGCCCCCTTCTTGGCCGGCACCTCGACCTTCTTCGGGGCCTTCTCGACGACCTTCTCGGCCTTCTTCGCCGGCTTTTCAGCCTTCTTCGAAGCCTTCTCGACGAGCTTCTCGGCCTTCTTGACCGGCTTTTCGGCCTTCGGGGCCTTCTTGACCGGCTTTTCGGCCTTCTTGAGGGCCTTCTTGGCGGGCTTTTCAGCCTTCTTCGGGGCCGCCTTCTTCACCGGCGCCTTGGGCGCGGGCTTCCGGGCGAGGGCCTTCTTGACCGGGCCCTTCTTCACCGCCGCCTTTTTCGGCGCGGCCTTCTTGACGACGGCCTTCTTCTTCGCGGCGGCCTTCTTGACGACCGCCTTCTTCACGGCCTTCTTCGCGGCCGGACGCTTCGGCTTCGGGGCTTTCTTGGGGGCGGCCTTCTTCACCGCCGGCTTGGCGCGCGCCACGGCCTTCTTCTTGGCCGCGCGGGTCGTGGGGCGCGCCGGCTTCGCGGCACGCTTCGGGGCCTTTTGCTTGGGTTTCTTGGATTTTTTTGCCGCCATGGGCCGAGATCCATCCGTCGCTCGGGGCCAACTACGGAACGGTGTGCCTGTCAAGCTGGACAGCGAGTCAGTGCAGCCGCGGCAGAGCCTAGCAATTTCGCAATTTCTTCGTCAACGACCGGGTGAGCCCAGGCGCACAAAATTTGCGCGGGGTTGGGATTTTCGGCCGGACGAGGCAGGCCGGGGTGCCGGTGGAGGGGCCCCCAGCGGCCGGCGGAACGGGCTGGACGGACGGCGGAGACTGCCGGGAGGCCGCGGAGGGCTGCCGGACGGGCGGCGGGGCTGCCGGGCGGGCGATCGGCGCTGCCGTGGTGCCGGGAGGGCGGTTCGAGGCGCAGGGCGACCCTTGCAGGGGCGCGCGGAGAGCGTTTCGAGGTTGAGGGCAGCCCGCGCCGGGGCGCGCAGCGAGCATTTCGAGGCACGGGGCAGTCCTTGCCGGGGCGTGCGGCGGGCATTTCGAGGCGGCCATGGGCTCTTGCAGGGGCGTGCGGGAGGCGTTTCGAGGCGGCGGTGGGCTCTTGCAGGGGCGTGCGGGAGGCGTTTCGAGGCGCGTGGAGGCCAGCCGGCGGTGCTCCGGGGGCGTTTCGAGGTGGCGATCGGCGATGCAGGGCGGCCGGTGGGCCAGGGTATGCTGGGACCGCTCGTGGCGCTCACGGCCGACGAGGCGACCAAGGATGCGGCGCATCAGGCCCGCGACGCCATCGCGCGGCGGACGGACTTGAGCCCCGCGTTGAAAGCTGATCATTGGCCACATCTCCAAAACGCCGGGGATTTCGCGGGAGATCGCTGCCCAAAACCTCACCCCCGGCCCCTTTCCGCGTGCAAGCTGACGCTCCATCAGATCTCCAAAACCTCGGGGATTTGTGAGGGGCGCGCTGCTAGACCCCACCCCCAGCCCCTCCCCGCGAGCGGGGAGGGGAGGGGATCTTGTTGAAAGGGCAGGGGTTGGCAGGACGCGCCTGGAAGAGCAAAGCGCTTAAAAATAGGCAATTGCTGCCCCTCCCCGCATGCGGGGAGGGGTTGGGGTGGGGTTTCCGGCAGGGCCGTACGAGCGGTCGGATGACCGGGCTCCGAAGATGTGACCAATGGTCAGGTGGAAAGCCGACCACCTGGCCGTGTTACGGCGCGTCGCCGAAGCAGAAGATGTTCCCGTCCGGGCCATGAAGGCCTACATTAGCGAGACAGAGCTCATGGCAAGCACGCTGTACCAGGAAATTTTCGCGAAGGGCGAGACCAAGGGCGAGGCCAAGGTCTTCGCCGAGACGATCATCCGGCTCCTCAGCCGCTGGTTGGGCACGGTCGATGCGGGCCTTCGGGAGAAGCTGCGATCGCTGTCGGATGTCGACACGCTCAATGTCTGGTACGAAGAGGTGCTCTTCATCGACGACGCGCAGCACGCCGAGAAGCTGGCCGCGAAGATCCGGAAGGTGCTGCTGCCTTCGCCGTGAGGCTCGGCGGCGCTTCACCCCGCTGAGCGCTCCGTTTCGTGTACGCTGGGCCTCCCCTGGGAGGCCGGATGAGCACGCTGTTCACGCTGGATGTCGAGACGGACGCCGAGAAGCGGCGGGCGGTGCTGCGGCTCGCCGATGAAGCGGGGCGGCACCTCGGGGCGCACGAGGTGGAGGTCGACAAGCATCGGCCTTCGTTCTGGTCGGGACTGTTCGATACGCGGCGGCATGTGCGGCGGCTCTGGTGGGCGAAGGAGCCGGCGGAGCAGCTCGTGGAGCTCGGGGGCTTCCTCGGGGAGCATGTGCTCGGGGGCGAGATTGCGCGGGTGCTGGCCGAGGGGATCGACCAGCGGACGGTGCTGGTGCGGTTGCCCGATCCGAAGGAGGACTGGCTGGCGGCGGCGTTTGCGCGCGTGCCCTGGGAGATGGCGCGGGCGCCGGGGGAGGAGGCGACGCTGCTCGGGAAGAACCTGGTGGTGCGGGCGGCGCCGGCCGGGGTCGCGCCGGGGAGGGAGGCGGCGATCCGGGTGGAGAAGGAGGAGCCGGTGCGGGTGCTCCTGGTGTTCGCGGAGGCGCCGGAGGCGCGGCCGCTCGCGGCGCGGCTGGAGCGGGAGCGGCTCCTCGACCTGTTCTTCGGGGAGGTGCTGCCGAAGAAGAACGTGGAGGTGGATGTGCTGTGTCACGGGGTGACGCGGGCGCGGCTCAAGGAGCAGGTGAAGGCGCGGGGTGGGTATCATGTGGTGCACTG
>JAXLYT010000034.1:0-114818 GCA_046351295.1 Byssovorax sp. | reverse complement strand
TCGGCGATCCCAACGGGATTTGAACCCGTGTTACCGGCGTGAGAGGCCAGCGTCCTAACCACTAGACGATGGGACCAACCTCGACTTCAGGTGCGCCGCCGCGTCGGCAAGAAACGCGGCGGAGCTGAGCTGGGGGACAGGGATTCGAACCCCGATAGCCAGAGCCAGAATCTGGCGTCCTGCCGTTAGACGATCCCCCAAGGGGGAAACAAGCTCGGCGCGCGGGCTTGCGGCCTTCGCGTCGAACGGGTCGCGGATACTACCCGGGCCCTTTCCTCTGTCAAGACGCTTTTTTCTTCGGGCGGACGCTTTTGTCTTTCCGGTGTCTTTCCCGCGGGTACGAGGCGATTTGCACCGGCGAGCACAGCGGCAAGCGGGGCGGCGCTGGCACCTCCATGGCCGGGCGGCCAGCGGAGCAAAAAGGCGGCGGGGCCGAGCATGTGGGCTTGACGCACCGGCGGCCTGATTTACGTTGCGCGCGGTTTTGGCCACCAGCCTGGTCGAGTGCCAGCCGTCGCCGCGTCCCCCCGGACGCCGGCGAGGGAGGCGGGCCGGGCGCCGGCACGCGGCGGACGAGCGCCGCGCCGGGGCTCCCGGGCAAGGCGGCGAGGGACGTGAGGAAGAAGACATGAAAATCAGGCCGCTTCAGGATCGGATCGTCATCAAGCGCCTCGAGGGCGAGACCGTGACCAAGGGGGGGCTGATCATCCCCGACACCGCGAAGGAGAAGCCCATCCAGGGGCGGGTCGTCGCGGTGGGCAACGGCAAGGTCCTCAAGGATGGCAAGGTCGCCCCGCTCGACGTCAAGGTCGGCGACGTGGTGCTCTTCGGCAAGTACAGCGGCACCGAGATCAAGCTCGACGGCGTGGAGCACGTGCTCCTCCGCGAGGACGACGTGCTCGCCGTGATGAACGACGGCGAGGCCGCCAAGTAGGTCCGGCGCCGGGGGGAGAAACTTTCACCAGAGAAACGAACGGCGCGCTGCGCCGCGAGGGAGTTATTTCATGGCTGCCAAGCAGATCGTCTACAGCCGCGGCGCGCGCGCCGCGATCTTGAAGGGTGTCAACACGCTCGCCGACGCGGTGAAGGTCACGCTCGGCCCCAAGGGGCGGAACGTCGTGATCGAGAAGTCCTGGGGGTCGCCGGTGGTGACCAAGGACGGCGTGACGGTCGCGAAAGAGGTCGAGCTCGCCGGGAAGCTCGAGAACATGGGCGCCCAGATGGTGCGCGAGGTCGCCTCCAAGACGAGCGACAAGGCCGGCGACGGGACGACCACCGCCACCGTGCTCGCGCAGGCGATCTACACCGAGGGCCTGCGCCTCGTGGAGGCCGGCCACAACCCGATGGATCTCAAGCACGGCATCGACGCCGCGGTGAGCGCCGTCCTCGACGCGGTCAGGGCCTCGGCCAAGCCGACGAAGGATCACACCCAGGTCGCGCAGGTCGCCACCGTGAGCGCCAACGGCGACAAGGAGATCGGCAACATCCTCGCCGACGCCATGGAGAAGGTCGGCAAGGAGGGCGTGATCACGGTCGAAGAGAACAAGAAGATGACCACGGAGCTCGAGACCGTGGAAGGCATGCAGTTCGACCGCGGCTACCTCTCGCCCTACTTCGTGACCGACCCCGAGAAGATGACGGCGGTGCTCAACAACCCGCTGATCCTCGTGCACGAGAAGAAGATCTCGGCGATGGCCGACCTGCTCCCGCTGCTCGAGCAGGTGCTCAAGAACGGGCGCGAGCTGCTCATCCTCGCCGAGGACGTCGACGGCGAGGCGCTCGCCACGCTGGTCGTCAACAAGCTGCGCGGCACGATCAAGGTGGCCGCGGTCAAGGCCCCGGGGTTCGGCGATCGGCGCAAGGAGATGCTCAAGGACATCGGCATCCTCACGGGCGCCACGGTGTTCATGGAGGACCTCGGGCAGAAGCTCGACGGCGCCACGCTGCGCGATCTCGGTACGGCCAAGCGCGTCGAGATCGACAAGGACAACACCGTGATCGTCGACGGCGCGGGCGACAAGGCCCAGATCAAGGCCCGGGTCGAGGCGATCCGCCGCCAGATCGCGGACACCACGAGCGACTACGATCGCGAGAAGCTCCAGGAGCGGCTGGCCAAGCTGGCCGGCGGCGTGGCCGTGGTGCGCGTGGGCGCCGCGACCGAGACCGAGATGAAGGAGAAGAAGGCCCGCGTCGAGGACGCGCTTCACGCGACCCGCGCGGCCGTCGAGGAGGGCATCGTCCCCGGCGGCGGCGTCGCGCTGCTCCGCGCCGTCTCGGCGCTCGACGCGCTCAAGTTCGGCGACGAGCGCGACTTCGGCGTGAAGCTCATCCGCAAGGCCTGCGAGGCGCCGCTCCTCAACATCGCCAGGAACGCCGGCGTCGAGGGCTCGGTGGTGGTCGAGAAGGTGCGCTCCGGCGAGGGCTCCTTCGGCTACAACGCCGCGACCGACACCTACGAGGACCTGCTCGCGGCCGGCGTGATCGACCCGGCCAAGGTCGTGCGCCACGCGCTCTCCAACGCGGCGAGCGTGTCGTCCCTGATGCTCACCACCGAGGCGCTCGTCGCCGAGAAGCCCAAGAAGAAGGAGGCCGCGGCCCCGGGCGGCGGCGGGATGGGCGGCATGGGTGGAATGGGCGGCATGGGCGGCATGGGAGGTATGGGCGGCATGGGCGGCATGGGCGACTTCGATATGTAGTTCGCGAAGCGCCGGCCTCCCGTCCGAGGCCCCGAAGAGGCCCGTGCCCACGGCGCGGGCCTCTTCGTTTTGTAATGAGCAGCGATCTCTCCGAGACGTCCCGCTCCCGCTCCCGCTGCCCCATCCCCGATTCGGGAGAGGGAAGCGGGAGCGGGAGCGGGGAGGGCGGGGAGACGGTGGGCGCCCTGCCGCTTTTCTCCTCGCCCCTTTTGACCGGGCGATTCTCCCGGCGGTATGCTCGCCCCCACGATGTCCGATCCACTGTTCGCCCGCTTCGGTCGCGAGTACGCGCCGGGCGACGTGCTCTTCCGGGAGGGAGAGTCCGGCGAGGTGATGTTCGTGATCCAGAATGGCGCGGTGCGGATCACGAAGGCCGTCGCGGGCGACGACAAGGTCCTCGCGGTGCTCGGGCCCGGTGAGTTCCTCGGCGAGATGGCGATCCTCAACGGCAAGCCACGCACGGCGACGGCCACGGTGGTCGAGCCCACGCGCTGCCTGCTCATCGAGGCCCGGACGCTCGAGTCGATGGTCGCGCGCAACGCCGAGATCGCGCTCCGGCTCATCAAGAAGCTCGCCAAGCGGCTCGACTCGGCCGACACGCTGGTCGAGATCCTCATGCACCGCGATCCGAAGGCCCGCGTGATGCTCGCGCTCTCGCGCCACGCCGACGCCTTCGGCGAGCCCACCGCCGAGGGCATCCGCGTGCGCACCACGGCCGAGGAGATCGCCCGCGAGGTGGGCGTGGACGTGTCGGTGGCGAACGAGGTGATGGCGCGTCTACACCGGCTCCGCCTGTTGACGGAGGAGCCCGACGGCCTCGTGGTGGCCGATGTCGGGCGCCTGCGAGACTTCCTGGAGTTCCTCGAAATGCCGCAGAAGTTCGGCGGAGAAAGCTAGGCGTCTCCGTGGAGCTCCGCGTGATTGGCTGCCACGGCGGCGAGACCCCGAAGCACCGGACCTCGGCCTTCCTGCTCGACGAGCGGGTCGCGATCGACGCCGGCGCGCTCACCTCGGGGCTCGAGCTCGCCGAGCAGCGGAAGATCGAGGTCTGCCTGGTGAGCCACGCGCACCTCGACCACGTGCGCGACCTGTCGACCCTGGCCGACAACCGCTGCCAGATGGGCGCGCCGACGCTCGTCATCGCCGGGATCCGCGAGACGCTCGACACGCTCCGCAAGCACTTCTTCAACGGCGTGCTCTGGCCGGACTTCACGCAGATCCCCTCGGGCGACGCGCCCGCGACCATCCGCCTCGTGGAGCTCGCGCCCGACCGGCCGACGGAGCTCGCCGGGATGAAGGTGCGCCCCGTGCTCGTGTCGCACACGATCGAGACGGCGGCCTTCGTGATCGAGACGCCGAGCGGCACCGTCGCGTACAGCGGCGACACCGGGCCCACGGACCGGATGTGGGAGGTGCTCAACGACGAGCCCAACCTGCGCGCGCTGATGATGGAGGTGAGCTTCCCGAACCGGGAGCAGCGCCTCGCCGAGGCGAGCGGCCACCACACCCCGCGCACCCTCGCCGCCGATCTCGCGAAGCTGCGCGCGCCGAAGGACTTGCCGACGCTGCTCTACCACATCAAGCCGGTGTTCCAGGCCGAGGTCGAGAAGGAGTGCGCCGCGCTCCCGGGCGTGAGCCTCGAGGTCCTCCAGATCGGCGACCACTACGTCCTGTAGCGTCCGCTGCCTCTGAGCGGCGCCGCGCTTACGTCGCGCTCGATCGCTCGCCGTCGCCCGCGTCGACCTTGGCGAGCACGGCGGTGATGTTGTCCGTCCCGCCGTAGAAGTTCGCGCGATCGACGAGCACGCGGCTCGCCTCGTCGAGGTCGTCGTGGCCGGAGACGATCTCGTGGATCAGCTCGTCGCTGACCATGCCGGAGAGCCCGTCGGAGCAGAGCAAGTAGACATCGCCAGGCTCGGTCGATTCGGTCACGAGATCGACCATCACGTCCTCGCGAATGCCGAGGGCGCGGGTGATGACGTTGGGCGGGAGCTGCCGCACCTCGGCGTCGGTCATCCAGGGGGCGAGGTGCTTGGCGTCGCTCACGAGCGAGTGATCGCGCGTCATCTGGAGGATCTCGTTGCCGCGGATGCGGTAGCAGCGGCTGTCGCCCACGTGGCCGACCGAGACCCTGTCGCCCTTCTTGTTGAAGATCGCCGCGACGATGGTGGTGCCCATCCCGAAGTCGGCCATGGTGCGGAGCGAGCGATCGAAGATGCGCCTGTTCGCGAGGCGGAGGCTCGTGACGATGTAGTTCTCCTCGTCGGTCAGGCTCGGATCGGCGGGGAAGGGCCAGGTGCCGTCGCGGCCGACGACGATCGTGAAGAAGTCGCTGAGCGTGGAGACGGCGAGCTGGCTGGCCACGTCCCCCGAGCGATGACCCCCCATGCCGTCGGCGACGGCGATCAGGCCATGCTCGGCCATGATCAGGAAGCTATCCTCGTTGTGCTCGCGCAGCAGACCTGTATCTGTCATGCCGGCGAACCGGGTTTGCATGGGGAGAGAGTAGACGCAGGAAGCCGTCCCGGCGCAAGGTCAAGCACAGCAGCCGGACGAGAAAATGCGCGGCGAGCCCCCGGTGAGGCTCCCCGCGGCGGCGTGCACGGAGGCAGGCGATGGAAACCCAGGGAAATCTCGTCGGGGGAGCGTGGCGCGGGGAGGGCCGGAGCCACGAGGTGCGGAGCCCGTACGATGGCGCGGCGGTTGCTCGCGTCGCCCTGGCGGGCCCCGAGATCCTTGACGCGGCGGTCCGGGCCGCGGTGGGCGCGCAGCCCGCGATGGCCGCGCTCTCGCGGGAGGCGCGGGCGAGCATCCTCGAACGCATGGCGCACGCGGTGGCGGCCCAGGCGGAGGAGCTCGGGCAGCTCATCCGACGCGAGTCGGGCAAGCCGATCACCTACGCGCGCATCGAGGCGGCGCGCGCGGTCGACACGCTGCGCGCGAGCGCCGACGCGGCCCGGGCGCTCGCCGGCGCGGAGGTGCCCCTCGACGCGGCCCGGGCCGGCGAGGGGAGGCTCGGCTTCACGCGGCGCTTCCCGGTGGGCCCGATCGCCTCGATCACGCCCTTCAATTTCCCCTTGAACCTCGTGGCCCACAAGGTCGGCCCCGCCATCGCCGCGGGGTGCGCCAACGTGCTCAAGCCGGCCTCGGCCACGCCCCTCTCGGCGCTCGCCCTCGCGCGGATCGCCCTGGAAGCGGGCCTTCCGCCGGGTGGGCTCAACGTCGTCTGCTGCGACCGGCAGACGGGGCAGCGTCTCGTCGAGGATGACCGGCTGCGCCTGCTCACCTTCACCGGGAGCGCGGAGGTGGGCTGGTCCATGAAGCGCGACGCGGGGCGGAAGAAGGTGGTGCTCGAGCTCGGCGGCAACGCGGCGGCCATCGTGCTGCCGGACGCCGATGTCGAGCGCGCGGCGGCGCGGATCGCGGCGGGCGGCTTCGCGCAGGCCGGCCAGAGCTGCATCTCCGTGCAGCGCGTGATCGTGCACGCGGACGCGCACGATCGCTTGCGGGAGGCGCTGATCGCCGCGACGAAGGCCACGCCCTCGGGCGATCCGGCGCTCGCGGAGACGGTGGCCGGGCCGCTCATCGATCGGGGCAACGCCGAGCGGGTGATGCGCTGGATCGACGAGGCGAAGGAGGCAGGCGGGCAGGTGCTCGCAGGCGGCGAGCGCGAGGGCTCGGTGGTGACGCCGACCTTGCTCGACGAGGTGCCGCGCCCGGCCAAGGTGGTCGCGGAGGAGGTGTTCGGCCCGGTGATCGTGCTCCAGCGCGCCGCGAGCGTGGACGAGGCGATCGCCCTGGCTGGCGACACGCGCTTCGGCCTGCAGTGCGGCATCTTCACGCGCGATCTCGGCGCGATCTTGAGGGCGTGGGACGCGATCGAGGTGGGCGGGTTGATCCACGACGACGTGCCCGCCTTCCGCGTCGATCTGATGCCCTACGGCGGCGTGCGCGACAGCGGCATGGGCCGCGAGGGCCCGCGCTACACGGTCGAGGAGATGACCGAACCGCGCATCCTGGTCATGAAGCGCTGAAGGGGTGACGATAAAAGCGTCGAGAGGGCCGCGAAGCTAGGGAGGTCGACCGAGGAATCCTCAGCGATTTTGAGGGAGGCCGACCGACGATTCGCGGACCGAACAGCTTTTATCGTCGCCTCTTGAGCGCGATCACAGGCCGTAGCGCTCGATGATCAAGGCCTGCCGGCCCATCTCCTCGTCGAGCCCGAGCTCCTGCGCGAGGCCCGGCCACACGAGCGGGTGCGCGTAGCCGTTCGAGGCGCGGGTGAGCAGCTCGTGCGCTTCGAGGTCGGTGCGCGACGGGGGCCAGGCGAGGTAGGCGAAGAGGCCGCGCAGGGGCTTCGGGTCGGGATCTTCCGTGTCGATGACCTTGTAGGACTCGTCGCTGCGCACCGAGAGCACGCCGCCGAGGGAGGCGATCTCGTCGCGCAGCGCCTTGAGCGCGGCGTCGCCCGGGTAGACGCCGTCGACGAGGAAGGCCCGGTAATTGCCGGGCTTGTGGATCTGGATCAGCGGGAAGAGGAAGGTGTGCCCCTCCTCCTCGCCCTCCTTGGGTGGCGCGTTCCTCGGGCGCGCGTCGAACACCAGCTCGTCGCCGTAGTGCTGCGGCTCGCGCGGCCGCGCCACCTCGATGATCCGCGCGCTCACCGGGCCCGTGCGGATCGCGTGGTGCTCGGTGCGCTGCCCGTCGGCCTCCTCGATCTCGATCCGGCAGAGCGACCAGGGCTCGTCGATCGGGCCCTCGCCGTCGAGCTTCATCCCCATCCGCGCCGCCGAGGCGCGCACCTTGTCCCAGCGGCCGAGCAGCGTGCCGACGACCATGCGATCCCAGTCGGCGTGGCCCGGGGTCGGATCGGCCTCGATCACGCGATCGAGCCTTCGCAGCGCCTCGTCGAGCTTGCCCTCCTCGCGATCGAGGGCGGCGAGGAGCAGCTCGGCCGCGAGCGTCTCCGGCTGGAGCGCGAGCACGCGCTCGAGGTGGCGGCGGGCCGGATCGCGCTCGCCCTCCCGGCGGTAGGCGAGCGCGATCAGGTAATGCGCGCCGCCCGCCACCTCGGACGGCGGATCCTGATCGAGCGTCGCCGCGGCGAGGCTCCGCACCTCGGCCGGCATGCGGCGATCGAGGAGCGAACGCCCGAGGTTCATCAGGCAAGCGTAGGCCCACGGGTTGTCCTTCAGATGCGCGCGCAGGCGAGCGTCGGCGGCGTCGTTGCGGCGCCGGGCCCGCTGGGCCGAGGCCTCCAGGATCACCACCCGCTCGTCGTCCGGGAAGCGCCCGGCGACCGCGCGGATCAGGCCGAGATCGCGCTCCGGATCGTCCGACAGCGCGGCGATCAGGGCGTCGACCGTCTCGGGCACCTCGGCGGGAGGCGCGGCCTCGCGGGCCTCGGCGATCCTCTCGCGCAGCGCGGAGAGCGCCTCGCCGGCGCCGAGGGGCGCGCGTAGGTCCGGGATCGCGGCCTCGATCTCCGCGGCGCACTCCGCGGCCGTCTCGACCCGCCCGCGGGCGAGCGCGAGGGCGGCGCGGCGCTGTGAGAGCTCGATGAAGAGGCGGGTCACGCCGTTCTTGCGGAGCTCCTCGCCGAGCTCGAAGAGCTGGCTGTCGAGCGTGGGATCGTTGGGGATCGCGCCCCCGAGGGCGAGGGCCGCCGCGGCCTCGGACCAGCGGGGGAAGAGGCTGTGCGTCGGGCGGACCCGCTCGAACGGCAGGATCGCCCGGAGCGCCTCGTCGAAACGCCCGAGCCGGGCGAGGGCCGCGGCGCAGTCGAGCGCGTGGGTCTCCTCGTCGTTCTCGTCGCTCGCCTCCGCGCGGGCCCGCTCGGCCTCGCGCAGCGCGTCCTCGAGCCGGCCGGCGGCGAAGTGCGCCTCGATGCGGGCCGAGGCCAGGTGGCGGGCATGCTCGCCGCGGCCGACGAGATCGAGCGCGGCGGCCTGGCGATCGACGAAGGCGAGCGCCTCGTCGTGATCGCCGCGATCGACGAGGGCGAACGCATACTCGCTCGAGATGCACGTGAAGCAGGGCCAGCGCGCGTCGATGCGGGAGAGCGTCTCGCTGGCCACGGCCATGCGCTCCGCGGCGTAGCCCGGCCCGTCGAGCTTGGCGTAGCAGCCCGCGAGATCCTGGGTGACGCACACGCTCTGCGGGCACTCGCGCGCCTCGTCGCGGCTCGCGAGCTCGATGAGGCGCACCGCCTCGGGCAGGTGCTCCCGGACCTGGTGGCGGTGGAGGATCCGGCTCTGCAAGTTCCAGTGGCGGATGAAGACCTCGAGCCAGACATGCTTGGCCTCGCGCGCCAGGGCGAGCGCCTCGGGGATGGCGGCGTCGACCTCGGCATGCCGGTGGTTGACCACCGCGTTCGGGATCCGCCCGATGAGCTCGGAGAGCCGCGCCCTTCCATGCTCGATCAGCTCGTCCTGCGCCTCGTTGACCCAGCGCCAGATGTCCATGCGACGGTCCTAGGCCACGGATCTCGACGTTTCCAGCACAATCCGCAGGTAGCATGGGCCTCGTGCGGATCTGGACGTTCCTCCTCGCCGCGGTCCTGCTGCTCGTGCCGCTCACCGCGCGCGCCGACGATGCGAAGGTGCCCGACACGCTCGCCTCCGTGCACGCCAGGGGCGAGCTGCGCTGGGGCGGCGACGCGCAAGGGGGCGCGCCGTACGTGTTTCAAGATCCGATGGATCCGAACCACCTCGTCGGCTTCGAGGTCGATCTCGCCGAGGCGCTCGCGAAGAAGCTCGGCGCGCGGCCCCGGCCGATCCAGGGCCAGTGGGATGGCCTGCTCGACCTGCTCGCGCGCGGCGACTTCGACGTCGCCATCAACGGGATCGAGATCGCCGACGAGAAGAAGCGCGTGGTCGAGCTGTCGCGGCCCTACTTCGTGGCGGCGGAGAAGCTCACCGTCCGGCGCGGGGACGCGGGCGCGCCCCGGTCGCTCGACGCGCTGCGCGGGCGCACGGTCGGCACGCTCCCGGGCTCGCTCGCCGCGCGCATCCTCGAGCGCGCGGGCGCCGAGGTGAAGACCTACGACGGCGGGCAGAACGACATCTTCGACGACCTCAAGATCGGCCGCACGGACGCGGTGCTCCTCGACGATCCGATCACCCGCTACTACGGGGCGATCGATCCGGCCTTCGAGGTGCTGCCCGGCTCGTTCGGCGAGATCCAGTACGCGGTGGCGATCCCCAAGGACGATCGGACGATGCTCGCCGCGGTCGATCAGGCCCTCGACCAGCTCGGGCGCGACGGCACGCTCGCCGCGGTCTACGCGCGCTGGGGCCTGTGGAGCGAGGAGACGGCGCGCTTGCCGGGCATCGCGCCGCCTCCATCGAGCGCGATGAGCGAGGCCTACGACGCCTGGCGCGCCGCCAACGGCAAGCCCTTGCCCTTCTGGTCGCGCGTCCGCGAGCGTTACCCGGCCACGCTCCTGCTCTTCGCGCGCGGCGCGCTGCTCACCCTGCTCGTCTCGCTCGCGAGCATGGCCCTCGCGATCGTGCTCGGCGTGATGATCGCGCTCGGCCGCGTCTACGGCCCCGCGCCCGTCCGCGCGCTCGCCGTCGCGTACATCGAGCTCTTCCGGGGCACACCGCTCCTCATCCAGCTCACCATGGTCTACTTCGGCCTGCCCGAGCTCGGTGTCACCCTGCCGCCCTTCGTCGCCGGCTGGCTCGCGCTCGGCCTCAACTACGCCGCCGCCGAGGCCGAGAACTACCGCGCCGGCCTCGGGAGCGTCCCCTCCGGCCAGCTGGAAGCCGCGCGGGCCCTCGGCCTCACCAAGCTCCAGGCCCTGCGCCACGTGATCGGCCCCCAGGCCTTGCGCGTCGCGCTCCCGCCGGCCACCAACGACTTCATCGCCCTGCTCAAGGACAGCTCGCTCGTCTCGGTCGTCACGCTGACCGAGCTGACCAAGACCTACGTGAACCTCGCGAGCTCCATGCGCGATCACCTCGGCCTCGGCGCGCTCGTCGCGCTCATCTACCTCCTGCTCAGCCTGCCCTTCGCCCGCCTCGCCCGCTACGTCGAGGCGCGGCTCGGCCAGCACCTCCGGCGCGCCGCCTGAACGAAGGAGACGCTCATGTCCCTCCGCGTGATCGACCTCGAAAAACGCCACCCGGGCAGCGCGGCGCCGGCCCTCACCGGCCTCTCGCTCGACGTCGCGAAAGGTCAGGTCGCCGCCGTCCTTGGCCGCAGCGGCTCGGGCAAGACCACCTTCCTCCGCTGCGTCGTCGGCCTCGATCCCTTCGACGCCGGGACGATCGAGGTCGATGGAACGGCGCTCCGCGCGGGCGCCGCCCCGGCGCGCCTCGGGGGCAAGGTGGGCCTGGTCTTCCAGTCCTTCGAGCTCTTCCCCCACCTCTCGGTGCTCGACAACTGCACCCTCGGGCCCGTCGAGGTCCGCAGGCACAAGCGCGCCGACGCGGAGAAACAGGCCCTCGCGCTCCTCGATCAGCTCGGCCTCGCGGACAAGGCGCGGGCCTTCCCCGAGGCGCTCTCCGGCGGGCAGAAGCAGCGCGTGGCCATCGCCCGCGCGCTCGCCATGGAGCCGCGCGTGCTGCTCTACGACGAGCCGACGAGCGCGCTCGATCCGTCGCTCAAGCAGGAGGTCGGCAAGACCTTGCGGCGCCTCGCCGCGACGGGGATCACGCAGGTCATGGTCACGCACGACATCGCGGTCGCGCGCGAGGCGGCCGACCTCGTCTTCGTGCTCGCCGGAGGCCGGGTGGTCGAGTCCGGCCCGCCCGGCGAGGTGCTCGTGTCACCGCAGCACGAGGCGACGCGGGCGCTGCTCTCCGGCGAGTGAGAGCGCCGGAAATGCGACACGGTGGCCGTCCGGTTCTGCCCCGAAAACCTTGCGGACGCGGCGGGGGCGACACAGGCTGGGACGCTGTGCCGGACGGGTAAACGAGGGACTTTACCCGGTTCGCACGTGAGGCCTATGCTCCCCGCCCGTCGTGAGGTAGTTGGCCTCGCATCGCGTCGGTCTCCGCCCATTGCCGGGGCGCCCGAACCCCCTTGTCCCGACCCCCTGGAGGCAACGTGGCCCGAGTTCGCCTGACCGTCACCGCCAAGGTCTTCATCGCCGTCCTCATCTGCGGCGCGGTGGCGCTGATCCTGTACCTGAACCCCGGCCTGCTCGGGAAGGTGGCGCCCACCGCCGCGGTGCAGCCCTCGTCGAACATCCCGCCCGTGGCCAAGCTGCCGGACGATCCCGGATCGAGCAGCGCGGGAGGCGTCGCCATCCCGCCCGCGCCCGACGCTCCGCCCGGCTGCGCCCAGCTCCCCGAGGTGCGCTTCTACCACTGGGCGTGGAACGCGCAGATGGGCCTGATGCTCGCGACCGGCGGCAAGCAGGCCGTCGCGAACAGCCTGATGTGCCAGAAGGGCGTCAACCTCAAGCTCATCCGCGAGGACAGCACCGACAACATGCAGGCCTTGATGGCGACCTTCGCCGAGGGCCTGAAGAAGGGCGAGGCGAACCCGAAGGACGGCGCGCACTTCGTCGCGATCATGGGCGACGGCAGCGCCGTGTTCCTCAAGGGCCTCAACGAGAAGCTCGAGAAGCTCGGCCCCGACTACGTGGCGATCGTCGTCGGCTCGGCCGGCTACAGCCGCGGCGAGGACAAGTTCATGGGCCCGCCCGCGTGGAAGGCGAACCCGCAGGCGTCGCGCGGCGGCCTCGTCGCCGGCGTGCTCCGCGACGGCGACTGGAACATCGCCCTCAAGTGGCTCGGCGACAACAAGATCCCCAACAACCCCGACGAGACCACCTACGACCCCGACGCCCTCAACTGGGTCAACGCGAGCGACTACATCGAGGCCGGGCAGAAGTACGTGAGCGGCTTCTGCACCGAGCTGACCAACGTGAAGACGAAGGCCAAGGAGAAGCACTGCGTCAACGGTGTGGTCACCTGGACCCCGGGCGACGTCACCGTGGCCGAGCAGAAGGGCGGCCTCGTCTCCATCGTCTCGACGCGCGAGTACCGCTCGCAGATGCCGAACGTGATCATCGGCAACAAGAAGTGGATGGAAGCGAACCGCAAGACCGTCGAGGGCATGCTGAGCGCCATCTTCGAGGCCGGCGACAAGATCAAGAACAGTGACGAGGCCCTCCGGCAGGCCGCCGCGATCAGCGCCCTCGTCTACAAGGAGAAGGACGCGGGCTACTGGTACAAGTACTTCAAGGTCGTGCAGCAGAAGGACAAGCAGGGCATCGATGTCGAGCTCGGCGGCTCCTCGGTCAACAACCTGGCCGACAACCTCCAGCTCTTCGGCCTCGCCCCCGGCGCGATCAACGCCTTCGCGGCGACGTACACCGTGTTCGCCGAGGTCGCGAAATCGCAGTACCCGCAGCTCGTGCCCTCGTACATCCCCGTCGAGAAGATCCTCGACACCTCGTACGTGAAGAACCTCTCCGCGGCCGGCACCAAGACGGAGGCCGATCTGCCCAAGTTCGCCGCCGATCAGAAGGTGAAGGACGTGGTCAGCAAGCGGACGTGGGACATCCAGTTCAACTCCGGCGCGGCCACCTTCACGCCGGCGACGACGGCCGTGCTCAAGTCCCTCCTCGCCGAGCTGGTGGTGGCGAGCGGCACCCTGGTCGAGATCCACGGGCACACGGACAACGAGGGTAACGCGGACGCGAACATGAAGCTCTCGGAGGCGCGGGCCTTCGCGGTCAAGCAGTGGCTCGAGAAGGAGGCGCCGTCGAGCTTCCCCGAGGGCCGCGTCAAGGTCATGGCCCACGGGCAGACCGAGCCCATCGCGCCCAACACCACGCCCGACGGCAAGGCGAAGAACCGCCGCGTGGTGATCGTGATGGGGACCTCCGGATCGTGAGCAAGATCGGCCGCGCCTTCCTCCCGAACAAAGCGATCGACGCCGGCACGGCGAGCCTGCTCGTCGTCTTCTGGGCCGCGGCCGCCTTGCTCGTGTGGTTCGCCTCGCCCTTCAAGAGCCTGCCCACGCCCGGGGAGATCTGGCGCGCCCTCGGCCACCTCTGGTGGGAAGAGGGCATGGGCCCCGAGCTCTTCTCGACGCTCAAGCTCATCGGTCACGCGGTGCTGCTCACCACGGCGATCTCCCTCGCGCTCTCGTACGCGACGGTGATCGCCTTCTTCCGCCCGGCCGTCGCCTTCGTCTCCAAGCTCCGCTTCCTCGGCCTCACGGGCCTGGTCTTCCCCTTCACGCTGCTCAGCGGCGGCGGCTACGCCCTCAAGGTCTCGCTCCTGACCTTCGGCATGTCGTCGTTCTTCGTGACCTCGATGGCCCAGGTGGTGATGGAGATCCCCCGCGCCGAGCTCGATCACCTGCGGGTGCTCGGCGCGGGCGAGGGGCGCATCTTCTGGGAGGTGGTGGTGCGCGGCACCTTCGAGAAGGCGCTCGACATCCTCCGGCAGAACCTCGCGATGGGCTGGGCGATGATCACCATGGTCGAGGGCATCAGCCGCGCCGAGGGCGGGATCGGCGCGATGATCCTCAACCAGAACAAGCATTTTTACCTCGCCGAGGTCTACGCGATCCTCATCGTCATCCTCGTCCTCGGCCTGCTCATGGACTACGCGATGGGCGTGCTCACGCGGCTGCTCTGCCCCTACGCCGAGATGGGGAGGATCGCGCGATGAACGGCGATGTGCTGCTCGATGTCTCGGGCGTGAAGCTCACGCTCGGCGAGACGAAGATCCTCGACGGCGTGAGCTTCCAGATCGTCGACCGGGTGCGCGAGGGCGCGGTCACCGGTCAGGTCGTCTCGCTGCTCGGCCCCTCCGGCGTCGGCAAGACGCGCCTGCTCCGCATCATCGCCGGCCTCGACGCGCCCGACGCGGGCACCGTGCGCGGTCACGAGAACGCCGTCCTGCACGCGGGCTCGGTGGGCGTGGTCTTCCAGGACTACCCGCTTTTGCGCCACCGCACGGTGGAGAGCAACCTGCTCCTCGCCGGGATGATCGGCGGCCTCACCGACGCGGCCTCGCGCAAGCGCGCGAAGGAGCTGCTCTCGACCTTCGGCCTCAGCGAGCGCGGCGACTTCTACCCGGCCCAGCTCTCCGGCGGGCAGAAGCAGCGCGCCGCCATCGCCCAGCAGCTCATGGTGCCCCGCCGGCTCTTGCTGATGGATGAGCCCTTCAGCGGCCTCGATCCGGCCGCGCTCGAGGACGTGATGAAGCTGCTCGTCGACGTGGCGAACCTCGACGAGCTGAACACCATCGTGGTGGTGACCCACGACATCCGCGCGGCCATGGCCGTGAGCGACACGCTCTTCATGCTCGGCCGCGATCGCAAGGGCGACAAAGTCGTCCCCGGCGCGAAGATCCAGGGCACCTACGACCTCGTCGCCCTCGATCTCTGCTGGCGCGACGACGTGCAGGGCCTGCCCTCCTTCGCCAAGCTGGAGCAGGAGATCAAAGCCCGCTTCCGGACGCTGTAGCGCCCTTGGCCCGACAAGCAGGTCGAGCCACCAACCCCAACAACAACCTCCCGAACCCCGACCGTCAGGGAGCGGCTGCCGCGGTCGTGAGGCCGCGGCCTACTCCATCGGTCCAGCCGCTCGCTCACGCTCGCGATCCCGCTCGCTTACGCTCGCGGATAGGGTCCGCTCGCTTGCGCTCGCGGTTCGGGAGCGCTTGTTTTCCTGGGTGTTCAGCCCGCGACGCTCATCAGCACCATCAAGAGGTCGCCCTCGTCGGTGATGTAGAGCTCGTGGCAGATGATGTCGGTCACGGCGGCGGAGGCCTTGGCCATCGCCTCTTCGAGGCGCGTGGTGTCGGCGTTGCCGAGCTCGCCGATGTTGCCGACCTTTGCGGTGGTGAGCTTGACGGGGTGGTAGTCGCCGTCGTTCCGGTAGCCGAGCGAGAGGACGAGCTTCTTGCTCGACTCCAGGTACTCGACGCCGATGCTCTTGGCGGAGACCTTGTGCTCGCGCACGAAGGCCGCGACCTCGGCGGCGAGGGGGCCGAGCGTGTCGTCGGCCGCGGGGGAACCGGTGAAGATCTTGAACTTGTTGTGGATCTGCGCTCGCGTCATGCGGCGCATCGTACCCTCGTCCGCGGGCGCCGCGCGCGGAATCGATGGGCACCTGGGTCATGCAAAAACGCACGATCCGAGCCCGCTCGGCGTGGCCCCGAGTCGCGCTGTCGCGCCCGCACGGTCGCGGCTGCTCACATCCGGCGTCGCTCTTCGGCGGCTTCTTCGAGCGCTTCTTCTTCGTAGGCGGCCTCGTCGCCCGCGGCGGCCTCGCGGATCGCCTCGACGCCGATGCGCAGGTCTTCGAGGCGGGCGCCCAGGGCGGCCGGGGTCGACATGGTGACGATCTCGTCGGCGAGGAGCTTGAAGGTGTTCTCCATCAGCTCCATCTGCCCGCGGGCCGTCTGCGCGCTCTTCTTGAGATCGTCCCAGCGCTTCCTGCGCTGCTCGAGGACCTCCATGTTCTTCTTCGCCACGGCGCGCCGCTTGTCGCCCTCGGGCATCTGCTGCACCTGCCCGCGGTACACGTTCCAGCTCGCCTCCATCGCGCGCAGATCGAAGCTCGCGAGGTGCCGCTCGGCGCGCGCCGACTCCATCGCCAGGCTGATGAAGTCGTCGAGCAGGTCGTCGAGCTTGGCGAGCTCTTCCTTCATCATGTCGACGGTGAGCGACGGGTTCTCCTTCGCGAGCTGGAAGATCCGCGCCTTTTGCTCGCGCAGGTAGAGCGCGCGCGACTGGTCCATCGGGTCGAGCGTCTTGAGCTTCTCTTCCTGGATCTCTTGCTTGGTCGCCTCGGCGGCGCGGGCGAGCGCCTTGTCGAACCAGAGCTTCTGGAGCACGGTCGAGTCGGGCGCGAAGAGCATCCAGATCGCCTCGGCGGCGAGGGCGCAGAGGGCGATCCACCAGTGCCCCGTGGCAGCGGCCACCACCAGCGCCGCGATGAGCAGCGAGATGTTGTACGGGTTGAGGAAGGCGAGGCGCGCGTAGGGGGGCGCGGCCTCGCCTCGCCGGGGCTTCTTGCTCACGGTCGGCGCAGCATAAGGACAAATTGGGGCTTACGGAAGGGCGGGATGGAGTGAAAATGGGGCGATGACAGAGAAGAAGAGCCTTGGAGAGACGGTGCTCGGCTGGTTCGTCGTCCGCGAGGAGGACGACGAGGAGGCCGCCACGGACGAGGAGATCGAGACCAGCGGCGACGACGAAGAGCCCGAGAAACCGAAGGCGAAGCCCGCGCCCGCCCCGCGCGCCGCCGTGCCCGCGCCGAAGGCTGCCGCGCCCGCGCCGAAGGCCCCCGCGCGCCCCGCGCCCCCGCCGATCCAGCTCAAGGGCGACGTGCCGCCGATCGTGGCCGGCGTCGCGCCGGATCAGAAGGTGTTCGAGAAGGTCTACCGCGCGGCCGACATCGGCCCCGACGAGCAGGAGCGCGTCGAGAAGACGCTGAACCTCATCCAGTCGCTGCCGACCGACACGCCGAAGGACGTGAAGAAGCAGATCGTCGAGGCCTCGATGAAGGCCTTCGGCATCCCGCGCGATCAGATCATCGAGACCGGCGTGCAGCAGATCCAGGCGCTCGACGCGTTCATCCAGCACGGGGCCCAGCACACGCAGAGCGTGCTCAGCGACGCGCAGGCGCGCATCCAGAAGCTCGAGCACGAGATCGGCGAGATCCGCCGCTTGATGGAGCTCCAGGTGAGCACGCAGCAGCAGCTCGCCAAGTCGACCAACGAGCAGAAGCTGCACATCCAGGCCGTGCTCGAGTTCTTCGGCCAGGAAGACGTGGCCCGCGTGGTCAAGGCCTCGCCGAAGCTCGTCGAGATCGAGTAGCGCTCCGCGCGACCTGCCCTCCCCCGAGCGCGTCGAGATCGGGCAGCGCCACGCGCGACCAGCGCGACGCCCCGGGCCAAGACCAAGGCGCAGCAGAGGACCTGCAGAGCGCCCTCTGACGCCCCCGGAGGGGCCGCGGAAGTTAGCCCACGGGTTCACCCGTGGGGAACGCAGCGTCCCCAATCCCCGCGCCCCGGAGGGGCGCTGCGCAGACTTCATTTGCGGCGACCGCGGCGTTGGGCCCACGGCTGAACCCGTGGGCTAACATCCATGGGCCCCTCCGGGGCCACGCGTCGGGTGTCTGGTCCCAATGGTGAACGAGTCCGGGCACCCGACGGCGGGCGTTGAGCTGTCGGGGAGATCAGGCGGGCTTCTGATCCGGGCCGGCGTTCGGTGCGACCGGCGGGTCGGCGGGCGGCTGGTCTTTCTTCGAGGGGCGCGAGGCGCTTCCCTCGTTGAGGAAGAAGGGCTCGGCGAGCGCGGGCTTCGATTTGTAGAGGTCGCGCAGGCGGCCATACGCGCTCTCGAGCTGCTCGCGGATGGCTTGTCGCGCGCCCTGCTCGGCGGCGAACAGCTCGTCGACGGTGGCCTCGGCTTCCTCCTCGGCGAGGAGCGCGGCGCGGAAGGTGTCTTCCGCGGTCTGGAGGGCCGTCAGGTCCTGCGCGATCGCCGGGTAGTTCTTGAACGCTTCGAGCCTGACGCGGAGGCCGGGGAGCACGGTGAGCTGCGCGTCGCCCTCGGGGTCGATGACCTCGCCGAAGCCTTCGGGGAAGACGGTGCTCTGTGCGTTGAGCGACGGGTCGCTGCGATCGAGCTTGGCGAGGTCGGCGTCGATGTCGCGGATCAAGTTCTCGAGCGCGGTCTCGGCGGAGTCGACATCGGCCATGGTGTCGAGGGCCTTCTCCTCGGCGTCCTCGACCTTGCGGGCCTTGTCCTTGAGCGCCGCGTGAAGGAGCGTCATCTCTTTGCGCAGCTTGGTGTGGAGCGGCGCAGTGCCCGTCCGGCACTTGGCGATATGGTAGTACGCAGCGCGCTGATGGAGGCGCGTGCCGTCGGTCGGTCGCAATCGTCGCATGGGGGTTCCCTCCGTGGTTCGATGGATGGCTTGGCCGAGCGGCGCCGGTGCTTCTGCCCCGCCCGGTCGTTCGTGACAAACGGTGAGACGGGGGAGGGGGCGAGAGCTTCACTGCGATCGGGAACAAAATGAAATGGAAGGGATGTAGGCAGATCGCGCACAGAAGAAGGCGAGCTCGCCTTGGTCTTCAGGCCGCCCCGCCGGCGATCGGTGGGGCCGCGTAGTGCCCGTCCCCGAGCGCATGAAGCTCGCCGAGGATGGCCAGGGTCTCCAGGTGGCGGGCGACGAGGTCTCGCCTGGCGCCGGAGAAGCGGGTGGCGGCTTCGTCGACCGTGAGCGGTCCGGCGGCGACGAGCGTCCGGAGGGCGGTGATTTGCCCCACCGCGTCCTTGGGCCAGGGGGTCGCCGCAGCGGGGGCCTTCTCCTCGGGCTTGTTCCGATGTCGTGAAGCAGCTCGATGTCATGCGGTCGCTCATGCAAGGTCCGCAGATCGCCATGGCGATCTGCGGACTGCCGAAGGCCGGTCGGCATCATTGCCTTGCTCTGCGGCATCCGGAGGAGCGCTCGGCACAACGTTTCGTGGATTAGCTATCCCCCCTTCGGGCGGAACGGAGACTCCTTTCGCTGCGCCGGGCGCGCGGCGCTGGGCCGGGCCGGAGAGCGAGAGAATTACGGCGACGCTGCGTCCTAAGCAGCGGGCAGCTGGTCCGCTTCTGCCTCGTCCAAGGGGAAGTACGCCCGGACGCGGATAGTGTTCCCCTTGCGCACGCCCAGGTCCACGCGGACGCATCGATGTCGCAGTTGGGACCGAAGGTAGCCCTCCACCCCGCGGCCCATCATCTCGGCCAACCTAACTTCGTGGTCTTCCAAAAGAAGAGGACCGTCGTAGACTCGGCAGCGAACCGACCTTTCCCCCAACTGAATGACCCCGAGGATCATCTCGACCGGATGCGAGTGCGACTCGTCCAGCACCGTGATGGTCGGCCCCGTGAGATCGATGGGGCGGAGGTCGCTCACCTCGATCAGAACGACCTCGCGATCCGAGCGAAGTTGAAACCACCAGGTGTCGATCCCATCTCCGAGCTGCTGACCCGGCACCAGCGGTGTCGCGTTGGGGATCCGCGCCGCGACGACCCTCGTCGCCGCGCGAACGAACGCCTGGACTTCGGCGTCCACCAGGAGGTCGACACGCCGGTCCAGGCAGGGGTGCTGCCCGCCCTTGATCCACACCCAGCAGCGAAACTGAGAAGTCTGCGGGCGGCGCTCGCCCACTCGAACCTCGAGATCAACGTGAGCGTTTCCGCTAGCTCGACGAACGTCCACCAGGAGGCGATGGTTCCGAAAGTAGTGGGGAGGAGGTTCCTCCGGAGCGTAGAGCCCGCCCGGGATGCAGTTGACTCGCGCCTCGTCAATCTCTTCGACCAAGTTACGCTTGAGCCCCTCGGAGATGATCGAGGTCGCGTCGAGCAGTCGCTTCTCCTGCTCGTCCAGAGTCGGAGGTGCGACACCCTGGTGTCCCCTTCTGCGTAGGTTGTGTGCGGCCTGGTACGACACGTTGAGCTTGGCCTCAAGAGCGCGGGTATGTTTCTTCCTTTTGTTGGTCATCGGGATTCTCTCCAGTAGCCCTCGGCGACGGCCCCCACCCGCAACCAAAGGACCTGAGAGAACCGATCCGTCGTGCGAGCGTACTACCCGCTTCGCTCCGCCTTTTGGGCCCCGTGGGGGATGGACCCGGTGGAGTTCCGGTCGCGGACGGCGACCATTTGCGAACCTAGCCTGAGCGTCGTCTTTCGTCAAGCAGGGACGGCGCGCGCGTTCCGTGTTTCAAGAAGAACGAGCGCCGGATGATCTCGGCGGCGCTCCATGACCGATGCCGCGCTGGGACTCCGGGCTGGTGAGGCGCGACCACGACCCATGCGGCGCCTGGCACGTCCCGCCCTTGGCACCATGCCTGCCCGCCGGACGATCCGCTTGCCCGCGGCGTACCCGCCGAAGCCGCCCTCCCACCGATCCCAGACGACGAGCGTCTTGCCGATGTCGAGGATGATCAGGTACGGCGGCGTGCTCCCCGGCAGGTGGGTCACGTAGTTGCGCACCTGCCCGAAGGCCTTGCGGAGCATCAGCTCGTCGGAGTGCCCCGCCTCCGAGTCCTTCGCCTCGAGGAGGAAGCACTCTCTCTTGTAGAGGTCGGCGAAGTTCGTCCGCTCCTTGCCCTCGCGATCGACGATCCGGATCGGCAGCTCGTACTCGTAGCCGCTGCCCGCCGGCCGCGGGCTCTCGACGCCGAGCGCGTCGCAGAGCTCGCCCATGTAGAGGTGGAAGTTGCCGCGCTCGCGCGCCTTGGCATCAGCCCAGCGGGCCGCGAGCGCGCGAAGCGCAGCCACGCGGGGAGCAGCGGCAGCATCGGGGAGGGTCGGTTGCCCCATGGGGGCGAGAGAGTGCACGGAAGCGGCGCGATGGGCCAGAGGGATCGCGCGGGACCCGGCGCCTTCCTGCCGGGGCGATCATCGCGGAAAGCGGCAAAAATAGGGCTGCGCGCGCTCGGAAAACACCCCGAGCCGGAGCCCGAGGCGTTCCGACCGCGAGCAACGCCGCCCGAACCGGCGCCCGAGGCGTTCCGACCACGAGCAATTCACCCGGAACCGGTGCCCCACCGCGTTGCGAGCGCGAGCAATTCACCCGGAACCGGCTCGGGGTAGATTGCGAGCGCGAGCAATTCACCCGGAACCGGTTCGGGGTAGATTGCGAGCGCGAGCAATTCCCCCGGGGCCGGCTTGGGACGCGTTGCGACCGCGAGCAACGCGTGGGGGTCCGGGCTCGGGGTAGATTGCGAGCGCGAGCAATGCCTTCGCGTCGGTTCGGGGTGAATTGCTACGGCGCGCAGGTGGGGTCGCGCACAGGGGCAGGGCAGCCGGAGCGCTTGCCGGAGGTTCGCGGGCGGTACAGGCGGGGTGGAGCGGGACGGGACCGCCGGGGACCCCGCCTCGGCTCCTCCTCCGAGGCGGGTCGTCGAAAATCAATCTTCCTCCGGGACAAAGTTGGAAAGCCCGCCCCGGCCCGACAATCAACAGGAAGAGACAGCGATCGTTCGAGCCGCCGGCGCGCCTCGCGCCGGGAGGCCGTGTGCTGCCCGGAAGGGCGATCACGGCGATCGCAGGAAAGGAGAGGGAGCCCATGATTGACACGAAGGAGCGCAGGATGACGAGAGGCCGCCGGGCCATGCTGGGCGTGCTGGCGCTGGGCCTCGGCACGATGGGGATGGCGGCAGGCGCATGCGGGTCGTCGGAGCCGGGGGCTCCCGGCTCGTGCCCGGCGCCGCCCGAACCGCCGGATGAGGAGGTGACCACCTGCCCGGCGGCGGCGAAAGAGCCGTGTCTGCGCTACCACATCCCGCTCGTGGGGAATCCGAGCATGGATGTTGCGCTGCGGAGCAAGTACGTCAAGGCGTTTGGCGCGGCTTGCTACATGTCCGAGTTCGACACGTTCGATTGCTTCTACAAGAAGTGGCAGGACGCCTGCGCCGATGCCGCGAAGATCGGCGAGGTCTCGGGGAGCGCAGCCTATGACCAGGGGTACACGTGCCAACCGGTCGCCGGCACGGACGACTACACGCTCCAGATCGGCGCCGACGTCGCGAACTACATCACCATCAACTACCAGGCCGCGCCCCGGGAGACGCCGCTCATCGAGATCGGCGGCGTGCCGACGGAGGTGAGCGGCCCGTATCGCGACTTGACCGAGCCGGCGAAGCTCGGGGTGGGGGAAGCGTTCTACTGCCCCAGCGGTCAGGTCGACGCCAACGGTGAGTCTCTCAACCAGAGGGAATGGATCCTCCAGGTCAACCGCAAGGCGCACGGGGGCAAGCTCTATTCCGACCTGGCGGGCTTCAAGTACGAGTGTGGCAGGGATGACAACTGCAACCCGAAAATCTGCACCGAGCCGGGCGAGCTCAAAGCGACGCCCAAAGATGACCCCGAGGCCGCGCAGGTGCACCACGTGGTGCGCAGGAAGGACCAGCGCGGTTGTTTTTGGGGCACGAACTCGAACAAGAACGCGGCGGTCATCTCCCGGAAGCTCAACGGGCATCTCACGAACAGCTACCCGTCGGAGGAGGAGGTGACGCGGATCAACGCGCTTCCCTCCGCTGCGCCGTGAGGCGGTCGGGTACGTGGCGCGCACGTTGACGCTGCGGCCGGCGAGGTCTAGGCAGAGCCGATGATCGAACGGACCAGTCGCTTCGGGCGCCTCGTCTTCGACCGCGCCGCCATCGTCCGCGCCGCGCTGCGCCTCTACGTCGAAACCACCGTCGCGGATGCCGCGGGCTCTTCCTGCGCTATCAGCGCCGGCACGATTTGGAAGGGTGACCTCCAGCGGGGTGCCCTCTACAACGACGACGGGTGCGGATCCTACGAGATCGTGGCGTGGACCGAGACGGGCGTCGTCGGCCTCGCGTATGAGCTCGGGTTTGGCCCGATCGAGCAGCTCGACCTTTCGATCGACGCGGTGACAGGTGGCCCGGAGGATGTGCGCGGTGCGGTGCCGGGCCTTCCCGAAGAGCTCGAGCCGGCGTTCTTGATGGCCGCCGGATGGCTTGCCACCGGGCAAGGGCGTGCCAACGGGGAGTACGGAGAAGAGAGGCTGGCGGGCGTCGGCTTCTGGCTCCACGGCGATCGCCTCGCCGGCTCGATGTTCGACGACCCGATGGCCAACGGCGCCAACCGGCTGGCCGCGTGGGGCTTGCTCCGAAACGGTCGCCTGCCGCTGGCGTGCAGCGACCGGGTCGAATTTCTCCCGGCTGATTCGCCGCGAATGGCGCCCAAGCAGGCGATCGTGGACGCCGTGACCGACCGCGCCCTCGCCGGCCCCACGGAGCTGACCGCGGACGAGCTCGCGGTGCTCTTTCCCACCCCGCCCGATCCGGAGCGGATGCTCGATGCGCAGAAGATGCTCCAGAAGGTCGGTATTACCTGGCCCGGGTCACCGGTGATCCCCGAGCCGCCGCCGGCCGGCGGCGACCCGCTCGTGCAGCAATCCTGATCCCCGCGATCGTCTGTGTCCGGCACCAAGAACGCCCGAGCGCACGAAGAGCGGCGCAGGCGTGCCCGTTGGGCCGCCTACATGGGCGTGATACCTTCTGCGCGAGGTATGGCGATGCTTATGCGGCTCGGTCGAAGGGTGCTCGTGCTGGTTGGGCTGGGGCTCATGTTCGGGGCATGCTCCACGAGCCCCAGCACCGGCTCGTCCACGGGCGGGGGGAAGGGCGGCGCCGGTGGCACCGATGGGGGCGCCTGCGTCCACGTCGATCACTACGCGCTCTGCGGCGACTGCGAGGCGTGCCTCGAAGAAAAGTGCTGCGCGGAGCTGACCGCCTGCACGAAGATCGAGCATTGCATCGAGTGCGTGTCGAACGACCCCGCGGCTCCCCACTTGTGCTTCGACGTCACCCCCGGCGTGAATGACCTGCTGGCGTGCAGCGACCAGTGCGATCCGTGTTACACGGGCATGACGCCCCCTTGTGAGCTGCGGGATGGTGGAATCGACGGGGCCGGCGGGGCAGGGGGTGGGGGCGGAGGGGGCTCCAAGTAGATCGCGGCGGCACGAAGGTGTCGTCCGGGTCAGGGCTCGGGCAAGCAGCAGAAGGTGGTCGGATCCAGGGGCTCCGCGGCCCCGATCGGACCTCCTCCTCCGGGCTGGCAGATGCCGGGCGCGTAGGTTATCGGCCCCGCCGACTTACTCCCGAGCGCCGTCCCCGCGGGCAGGTCGTGGCACTTCGGCCCCAGCGCGTCGATGGGCACCGTGAACGGGATCGGCACGCCGCAGGCGTCGTCCGTGAAGATGGAGATGGACGAGAAGCAAGAGCTTCCCACGGGCTCGCCGCAGGAGCACGGCGCGCAGCCGCGCGTGTCGCTGAAGCCCGTGTAGAGCACATGCCGCTCGGAGTAGTGGGAGATTTCGGGGCAGGCCCATACACCCGCACGAGAAACGCAGCGCTCGAACCCCGGCGCGCTGGCCGGCATGCACTCCTCGGCGGATCCCCCGCACTTTCCCCAGGTCGTGCCGGGGCAGACGACCGCGCGCTTCCCCCACGTGGGCGCGACCGGCTCCGGCGGGGGAGGATCAACCTTCATGCAGCCGCCCTCCGTCACCTGGAGCGGGGCGATCGTGATCGACTGAACGCAGGAGAGCCCGTCGCAGATCTTGCCGCCCATGATCCCGTCCATGGACGTACAGGACCCGTCCCACCCGGCGGGTGCGTCGAAGAAGGTGAACTCCGCCCCCGACTGCGGGCCGGCGCAGGTTGCCGAGCTCACGGTGAAGTCCTCGGGCAGCGTGCAGGATCCGGCCGAGGCCGTGCAGGTACAGGACCCGCAGGTAAGCGGCGGCGCCTGAAGATCGCCGTACCAGTCGTAGCCGCTCTCGCCCGCGGCCTGCGGCGGGCAGGCCGGGACGTCCGGCCCGGGACCGGTCCATAAGAGGAGGGGCTCGTTCCAGTCGACCGGCCTCCGCGGCACGCACTGCCCCTCGCACGGGATGCTGGCATCCCCGGTGCCCGCATCCCCGGGCCCGATGATCGGCGGTAGGCAGCTCGCCGGGCAGTACGCGCACCCGTACATCGCCACCTCTTCCGGGGTGCAGTTGCGCCCCCAATCGAACGCCGCGTCGTCGGTGCAGCCCGCAGCCAAGCCGCCGGCCCCAAGGGCCAGCGAGCCAACCAGAAAGAACAGCGCGCCCCGCATGGCCGCGACCGTACCAGAAGCGCCGGCAGCTCCCCAAGGAGAAAAAATCGACGTCCCCTCGCTGACGGAGTTGGAAAGCGCGCTCGCTGCCGACAATTACCGAGGAGAGAGCCACTACTCCATTTTCGATGAACCCCACGGCCGAGCCTGCCGGCACGCCTCGCGCGCACCGGAAGGGCGTTTTCTACTCTGGAGGTTGGTCGCGGTGGTGGTGGCCGGCCCGGTCCTTCGATGGAGGTTGAAATGATGGCGAGGAAGCTGCTATCGGTTGACCGTCGTTCACCTCGATCTCCACCCAAGGAAGGAGATCCGGAGGGGCATATGGCTCGGACAATCCTCGGAACCGTGATCGTGCTGAGCTTCGTGGCGCTCCCGGCCCTCGCGGCCGACCCGCCTCCGCATGTCTCCGCTCAGCTCTCCTATACATCGGCCCGAGGGATGGACTGCCCAGCCGAGCCTGTCCTGCATGCCGAAGTGGCCCGCCACCTCGGATATGACCCCTTCGCCCCGAAGGCCAAGACGCGCCTTACCGTCACCGTCAAGGCAAGCGCTCATACCCTCATCGCCCAGCTCGCTGCCTTCGACGATAAGAACACGCAAGTCTGGAGCAAGCCGCCCATGCGCTATCCCGAGGGGGAGTGCGCGGCCCTCTTCGCCGGCCTGGGCACCGCGATCGCCTTCTACCTGGATCCTTTTCATCTCTCCGTGCAGACCCCGAGCACGCCGCCGCCCGCAATCCCCGAAAAGCCCCTTCCTCAAGCACCGCTCCCGCCGTCGCCCACGGAAGATAAGATCGAGCACACTGCCACCCCGAAAGCCCCTTACCGGCACGTCGAAGTCGGCCTCGGCCCGCAGCTCGCGGTTGGCACACCGGGCCCCTCGTTCAGCGCGTTCGCCCATGTCGGCGCCCGCTGGCCCATTGACGGCGAAAGAATCGAGACCTCGATCGGCATCGAGGTCCGCTACGACGCTCCACGCGCCCTCGGCGCCGACGTACCGGTGCCCGGCGCATCCATCACCTCCTTTGCCATCGGCGGCACACTCGCCCCCTGCCTCCATGTCTTCCGCCGCTTCCTCGGCTGCGCCCTCCTCTCCGGCGGCGCCGTCTCCGGCGAGATCGCCGGGGTCGACCGCCCTCATTCCTTGCGCGAGGGCTACTTCGGCGCGGGACCTCGTCTCGCCTTCGAGGAGCGCTTCCTCCCGTGGCTCGGCGTCCGCCTCCACGCCGATGCGCTGATCATGGCCCGCACCAAGACAGGCACCATCGACGGCGTCCCGGCGCCGATGCCCGCGCTCCTCGCCTCCCGCGTCAACGGCGCCGCCGGCGCCAGCCTCATGACTTATTTTTAGCCCCATGCTCGATCGGGTTGGAAATCCCCCGGGCTCGCGACAATCCCCTGTTGTGAAGCCCCCGTCCGTCCCGCCGGAGCAGGTGGGCGCTCCCGTCTCGATCCCCGAGCGCCTCGCAGCCCGGGCTCTCTTCAAGGAGGCATTCCCTTATGTGCTCCGCACGCTCCGCCACCTCGGCACCCCCGGGAGAGATCAGCCGGATCTGGCCCAGGAGATCCTCATCACCGCGTACCGGCGGCGGCACACCTACGACTCCGCGCGCTCCTCGCTCCGCGCCTGGATTTACGGCATCACCTTCAACTTCGTGCGCAACGATGAGCGCAAGCGAAGGCGCCGGGAGCGGGTCGTTCGCGAGGACGCGCCGGAGGAGATCGACGCCATGCTGAGCCCGGAAGAGCAGGGGATAAACCGCGAAGAACAGCGCAGGATTCTGCAAGAGCTGCTCGCCGAGATCCCCTTCGAGCAACGCGCCGTCGTCGTCGCGCACGACCTCGACGAGCTGGAGATGAAAGAGATCGCCGAGCAGCAGGGGATCCCGCTCTCGACGGCCTACGATCGTTACCGCCGGGGCGCAGCCGCGCTCGAGCGCGCGTACGAGCGCAGGCGAAAGGAAGAGGAGGGGAGCGGCGCGATCGCGGTCCCCTGGGCGCTGGCCCAGCTCTTCGAGGCCGACCGGGAAGTCCACGAGGTACCGGCCGATATGGAGGAGGCCGCGTGGAAGCGCTTCCACCGCGCCGTGCGCTGGGACGGAATCTGTGATCTCGTCCGCTGGCCGGCGGTGAGGTCGGCGCTGATCTTCCTGGCCGGCGCCGGAGCCGGGGCAGCCCTCTTCTGGGCGCTATCGCTTGGGACGCGCGCGCCGGCTCCGGTCATCGCTTCGGCTCCAATCGCGGCGGCCGCTGCAACGGTCGTCTGCACACCGGCCCCAGCGCCGAGCGCAGCGGCTGCGGTGGTCGAGGTCGCGGAGACGCCTGCGCAGGGAAGCGCGTCCCCCGTGGCTCCGCCGCCGGCGCGCGATCGGGCTGCGAGCCCGTCCGACGCGCTCGGCGAGCAACGCGCGTTCGATACCGCGGCCTCTGCGTTCCAGCGCGGCGATCTCGGCGCGGCCCTGGCGGCGCTCGACGCCCAGGAGCGCGCGTACCCGCGAGGCAACTTCGTGAGCGAGCGGGAAGCTCTCCGGACCCGTGTGCTCGTGCAGAGGGGGCGGAGCGCAGCGGCGCCCAACCGCTGAGCGCGCGGCAGATGAGCCCCGCCGGCCGCGAATTGTCTGGCCAGCGAGGACGGGCCTCCTGATAGAGTGCTTCCTTGGGGGTCGCTCCGCGATCGCCTTTGCATCCTTGGAGGTCCTGTATGCGGTCCTGGTACACGATCCGGCGCCTTGCGCTCGCTGCTCTCGTCGGTCTGCCCGCGGTCGTTCCCTCGGGAGGGCTCGGGTGTGGAGGAGATTCATCCCAGAGCGACGAAAACGCTCTGCGAGGCCTGTTCCCCGATCGAGCCGCCGAAATGCTCGACGGCGGTCTCGGGCTCTCCGCGCACGGGGATGGGTTCGCGCTCGACGCGAGCCGGCGCGAGGTGCCCCGCGCGTACGGCGGTCTCCGCGTGCACTTTCCTTCGCGCGGTGAAGAGGCGATCCGGTTCGAGCACCCCTCCGGCCTCGACGCGCGGGTGCGGGAGAGCGGCGCCGCCGGGCCAGGGATGATCGAGGGCAACGCGGTTCGCTATGGCCGCGACGGCGGCCGTTCGTATTGGGCGGCGACCGAGAGCGGGTACGAGGAGTGGCTGCTGGTCGACGCCGGATCGGCGCCGGGGGAGCATGTCGTCGCTTCCTGGTCGATCGAAGGAGCGAGCCCGCGGCAAGCGGGGGAGGCCGTCGAGGTCGACGACGCGGCCGGGGTCGGCCGATTGCGGGTCGCCGCCCCCTGGGGACGAGCGGCCAGCGGCCGGATGCTCGCGCCCCGATTGCGGGTGCGCGGAGCGTCCATCGAGCTGTGGGCCGATACGGGCGGCGAGGCCGCCTTGATCGATCCTGCGTGGACGCTGGTGGGATCGATGACTGGTGCCCGCGAGTCGCATTTTGCGATCCTGCTCGACACCGGCAAGGTGATGGTCGTCGGCGGTTTGCAGTTCGGCTCTGTGCTCAAATCGGCGGAGCTTTACGATCCCGCGCTCGGCACCTGGTCGTCGGCTGCGTCCATGATCTCGCCCCGAGCCATCTTCTCGGGGGTCGCGCTCCCCGGCGGCAAGGTGCTGGTCGCCGGCGGGCTGCAATCGGGCACCCAGCCCGTCAACACGGTCGAGATCTACACCAGCGCGACCAACAGCTGGGCTCAGGCGAACGCCATGGTGAGCGCTCGCCAGAACCACACCGTGACGCTTCTCCAGAGCGGCAAGGTGCTCGTCGTCGGCGGCGACAACGGCATCGGCGGCTATTACGCGAGCGCCGAGCGCTACGACCCCTCCACCAACAGCTGGAGCTCAGCGGGATCGATGAGCTTCACGCGCTCCTTCCATACCGCGACGCTGCTCCCGAACGGCAAGGTCCTCGTCGCGGGCGGAGGGAACAACATGGGCATCGGCGCCACCACGGAGATCTACGATCCCGTGGCCAACACATGGGTGCAGGGGCCCTCCATGGCCGGTGTGCGCGGCAACCACACGGCGACGCTGCTCAACAACGGCAAGGTCCTCATCGCGGGCGGGACGGCGGGCGGAGGGTTCTTCACCCCGAACGGGGAGATCTACGATCCGGTGGCCAGCACCTGGTCACCGGCCGGGTCCATGCCCTTTGCCCGCGCGTTCCACACGGCCACCGTGCTGAACAACGGCCAGGTGCTCATCGCCGGCGGGTTCAACGCCGCGGCGGTGACCACGGCCGTGCTCTACGACCCCGTGATGGGGACCTTCACCTCGACGGCCGTCATGACCGCCGCCCGCAAGCTGCACACCGCGACGCTGCTCGGCAGCGGGGCCGTGCTCGCGGCAGGCGGCAACTCCGGCGCCACCACGCTCGCGACGACAGAGCTCTACGCCGGCAACGGGGCGCTCGGCACGCCGTGCGCGACGGGCACCGACTGCGCGAGCGGCTTCTGCGCCGACAGCGTGTGCTGCAACGCCGCCTGCAACAACGGGGTGTGCGACGCATGCTCCGTCGCCGCCGGCGCTGCGGTGAGCGGCATGTGCTCCGCGTTCAGCGGCATCGCGTGCAACGACGGGAGCGCCTGCACCTCCGGAGACATGTGCCAGGCCGGCGTGTGCACCGGCAACGCCGTGGTCTGTCCGGCGCCGGATGCTTGCCACCTCCAGAGCGCGTGCAATCCGCAGACGGGGGCCTGCTCCAGCCTGCCCAAGCCCAACGGCACCGCCTGCGACGACGGCAACGCATGCACGCAGGGAGACACCTGCCAGGCGGGCGTGTGCACGAGCGGAGGGCAGGTCAACTGCTTCGCCATCGATCAGTGCCATGGCGCCGGCGTCTGCTCGCCGATGACCGGTTGCTCCAACCCGCCGAAGCTCGACGGAACCCCGTGCAACGACGGCGACGCCTGCACCGCGGTGGACGTGTGCGTGGGCGGTGTCTGCCTGGGCGGGAACCCCGTCGTCTGCCCCATGCCGGACGCTTGCCACCAGCAGAGCGTTTGCAACAAGGCGACCGGCACATGCCCGGACCTGCCGAAGGTCAACGGGACGCCCTGCGACGACGGCAACGCCTGCTCGATGAACGACACCTGCCAGGTCGGGATGTGCACCTCGGGATCAGCGGTCGTCTGCGCTCCGATCGACGCCTGTCACGACGCCGGATCCTGCGACCCGGTGACCGGCTGCTCGAACCCGCCGAAGCCCGACGGCACGCCGTGCAACGACGGGGACGCCTGCACGCAGATCGACACCTGCATCGCCGGTGTCTGCGCCGGCGGCAACCCGATCGGCTGCGCGCCGCTCGACACGTGTCACGACGCGGGCGTGTGCCTGCCAGCGACCGGCGGCTGCACGAACCCCGTCAAGGCCGACGGCGCGGCCTGCGAGGACGGGAACGGCTGCACCCAGAACGACACGTGCGTCGCGGGTGTCTGCGCCGCGGGGCCGCCGTTGGCTTGTCCGCCTCCCTCGGATTGCCAGAACGAAGGGGCATGCAACCCGGTCAACGGCGCCTGTTCCTACCCTGCGAAGGAGGACGGGCTCGCCTGCAACGACGGAAACGCCTGCACCCAGGCGGACCACTGCCAGGCCGGGATATGCGTCGGGACCAAGCCGGTGGTGTGCGAAGCCCCGGACGAGTGCCACCTGGCCGGCGGGTGCGAGCCCGACAGCGGGATCTGCGTGCAGATGGCGAAGGACGACGGGACGCCTTGCTCGAAGGGGATATGCACGGGCGGCGTGTGTGGTCCGAGCGGCGAGACGACGAGCAGCTCTTCGTCGGGGAGCTCCTCGACAGGGACCGGCAGCTCCAGCTCCAGCTCCGGCGGCGCGACCGGCGACAGCGGAGGAGGCTGCGGGTGCAAGCTCGCGGCGGACGATCGGCGCACCGACGCCGGCTGGCTCGGCCTCGGGCTGCTGCTCGCCGCCCGGAGGCGGAGGTCAGGCCACCGGAGCCGATAAGCCGTCTCGGGATCGTTCGATGGAGGCGGGCCACCGGCTCGCCTCCATCGCCGCCCCTTCACGAGGGCGAGCCCCGCGTTAGAAGGAGATCCGCGCCAGGAAGATGTCGAACCCTCCGGCGCTCGTCAGGAGACCGTTCCCCAGGTTGATGCCGCTCGCGAAGTGCCCGGTGACGAACGCGCCGCCGGCGCCGTCGGATGCGATCGCGAACCCGTACTGGTCGGCCGCGTCGCCGTAGATATGGCTCCCGAGATAGGTGCCGAATTTGTCGAACTTCGCCGCGAATACATCTCGACCGCCGGCGCAGGCGAGCGCGCCGCCCCCGAAATCCACGGAGCCCTCGGCGAAGCCGGTGACGAGGACGGTGTCGTTCAGCCCCGAGGCGACGTCATAGCCAATTTGTTGGCTCATATCACCGAAGCTCTTCTCCCAGAAGTTCCCACCTGCCGATTGGAACCAGCCCAGGAAGACATTGTCCGTGTTGTCCACGTTCGTGCCGGGGAGCGGCCCCATGCCGAGGTCGAGCGCGCCGACGAAACCGCCCGTGAGCATGATGTTGTTGGTGGAGTCGACGGCCAGGCCGAGGGCTTTCTGCTGGTTGTGGGAATCGCCGAAGCGCTTGCTCCAGATGTGACCTCCCAAAAATTCGAGCTTCACGAGGAAGACGTCTTCGCTGCCGGCGTTGCTCAGCAGCGGCCCGCCGCCGAAATCGAGCGAGCCGCTGAACGAGCCCGCGACGAGGACGCTCGAACTATCGTCGAACTTCACGGCGCTCGGCTGGACGAGCTGGCCCTGCGTACCGAAGCGCTTGGCCCAGAGCCCGTTGCCGTCGGGATCGAGCTTGGCGACGAACATCGGACCGGTGCCCGGGACCGCCCCGAGGCCGAAGTCGATCGCGCCGGCGCACGTCCCGATGACGGCGATCCTGCCGTCGGCGGTGATCGCGATCTTCGTCGCGCCCTGGTCCGCGGCGTCGCCAAACCGCTTGCTCCAGAGGTGATTGCCGGCGGAGTCGAACTTTGCGACGAACGCGTCCGTGCCCCCGAGGCTCACGAGCGCTCCCCCGCCGAAGTTGATGCTGCCGGCGAAATCACCGGCGATGATGGCGTTCCCCGCGGGATCGAACGCGACCGCACGAACATGTTGCTCCGCGGCGTCGCCGAAGCGCTTGCTCCAGAGGTGGTTGCCGCTCTGATCGAACTTCGCCACGTAGCCGTCGGTGCTCCCGGCGGCGCTCGACAGCACACCGCCGCCGAAATCGACGTTGCCCTTGAACTCCCCGCCGATCATCACGTTCGCCATGGCGTCGGCCGCGATGGCCTCGCCGAGCTGATCGCCGGCCGCGCCGAAGCGCTTGCTCCACGACTGCGCCCCCGCGCACGGCATCAGTGCGCCGTCACAGTCCTCGTCCACCGGCGTCGCGCAGAGGTCGGTGCTGGGGACCACCTCCCCCATGCACGGGCCAAGCGCCGTGCCCTGGGCGTTGCAGGTCTGCGTGCCGCCCTTGCAGAGCCCCACGTCCTTCGTTCCCTGGGGGCCGTCGTAGCAGGGGACGATCGCGTTCGGCGTGCAGACGCACCCGAGACCCCCTTCGTTGATCATGCTGTTGCAGTTGTCGTCGACGGGCGTGTTGCACGTCTCCGGCTGAGGGGTGACCTCACCGACGCAGACCCCGTAGCCGGTGCCCTGGGCGTTGCAGGTCTGCGTACCGCCGTGGCAGGCGCCGACCCCTTCGGTCGCGGGCGGCCCCGAGTAGCAGGGCACCTGCGTGTTCGGCGCGCACGAGCATCCGACGCCGCCTTCGTTTGCCTTCCCGTTGCAATCGTCATCGCCCGGCGTCGCGCAGGTCTCGGCCTGGGGTGTGACCTCGCCGAGGCAGGGCCCGTAATCGCTCCCGTCGGCCTTGCAGGTCCTGGTCCCGGAGACGCACAGGCCCACTCCCTCGGTGTTCGGAGGGCCGTCGTAGCAGGATATGGCCGCGCCCGGCACGCACGCGGTGCCGCCGCTACCCCCGCCGCCAGTCGTGCCGCTGGTGGTGGTCGAAGCACCGCCGCCGTTGCCACCAGTACCGCCCGCGCCACCGCCGGTGGTGCTCCCGGTGCTCGTGGTGCTACTTGTGGTGCCCGTCGACGAGCAGACGCACGGGTCGAAGCCGCTGCCATCCGCTTTGCAGGTCTGCGCTCCCTTGTTGCCGTCAGCGCAGGAGCAGGAGACCTGGGCGCCGGAGACACAGGGCGAGGAACCGCACGCAGGGGCCACGGTGATGAACGTGACGGCACAGAGCAAAGCGCAGAAAGATGCACGCATCCGTCAATGGTACGGGGCTCGCTTCGCGCCGATCAATGGCGATCGAGTCGCCTCCGGTGGGAGGCGACAGTCAAGCCGCGCGGCTCAGCGCCTCCACCCCTCCACCGACACCACCCGCCCGAGGGCCACGATCCGCAGCGCATGCGGGTGGCTCTCGTACTGGTCCTGGCTCGGGCTCGCGTAGGCGATCACCTTCACCTTCATCTGCGTCAGGAGCGGCAGCTTGTCGGCCACGGAGTCGGGCAGGTAGCTCGGGATCGGCGTCGACTCGCGCGCCGGCACGAGCAGCGCGCGCAGCGAAGGGCCGCCGAACACCGTCCGCTTCTGGTAGCGGCGCTGCTCGAGGAGCACGCGCTCCAGGTGCGCGTCGAGGTACTTCACCGGCATCGCGCGCTTGCTCTGCTGCACGGCCTGGTTCAGGTCCCGGAGCAGGCTCTCGGCCATGCTCGGCGCGCCTTGCAAGAGGGGCGTCCCGATCACCTCGCCGATCATCTCCAAGAGATCGCCGAGCTTCTTGTCGTCGCGGGCGAGCGGCTTCGCGGCGGCGGCGGCGGCCTTCAACGTCTCGATCTCGTCGAAGGGGAAGCGCAGCTCACCGCCGATCACCAGGATCGGCGGGGTGAAGCGCCCCTTGTCGCTCACCGCCTCCAGCATCGCCCGCGACACGCCCGATCCGTCGGTCGCGGTCGCCTGCGTCAGCACCCCGAAGGCGTGGTGACGCTCGCGCGCCGCGGCAGGATCGTCGACCGGCAGATCGTGCTTCGGATCGAGGGGCGCGAACTCCAGCTCGTCGATGATCGAGCTCCATGTCGCGCGGATCGCCGGCAATGCGTCGGGATCGAACCAGATCAGATCGATCACGTCGGGCTGGGGCGCGGGCGCGGGCCGAGGGGAGCCGGTCAGCGTCGGCGTGCGTGAGCGCATGCCCTCGGGCGCGGGCGGCGGAGACGTCTTGATCGGCACCGGCGCGGCCGGGGGGATCTTCGCGGCCGCGCTCGGGCTCGCCGCGGCCCACGGGCTCTTGGGCTCCGCGACGGTGCTCGCGATCGGCGCGGCGATCGGCGGCGCGGGCGCGGCGACCGGCACGGGCGGCGGGGCCTTGGGAAGCGGCGGCGGCGCGGCGGCGGGCGCGGTGGAGGCGGGGAGCGGCGGCGCCTGCGGGATCGGGAGCGGCGGCGGTGGAGGGGGCGGCGGCGCGGGCACGGCCTGCGCGGGGGCTGCGGGCACGGCCGGGCCGGAGGTGCCCACCTGGGCGAGCCACGCGGGGCTCTGCGTCGAAGATCGGTGTGTGCTCGCCGATCACGAAGAAATCGGTGTTGGTCTGCTCCGGATCGAAGCGGGGCGCGCGCCCTCCTTGGCGGGCGGCGCGGCCGCGGTGGAGGCGGGGGCGGCCGGGATCGTGGGCGCGGGGAGCGTCGCGGTCGCCACGGGGCTCGGGGACGCGGGCAGGGGAGGGGGCGCTTGCATGGCGGTCGCGCCGATCGAGAGCACGGGCGGCGGGGGCAGCGCGGGGATCGACGGCGCAGGCGGCGGAGGCGCGGCCGGCGCGGCGGGCAAGGGAGGGGGCGCGCGGCGGGGCAAGGTCTTCGCTTGCAGGAACGACTGCCGCGCCATCATCCGCGTGTCGTTCTCCTCGTCGTCCTCGTCGTCGTCCGGCACCATCGAGGGGATGTCGTTCCGCGAGCGCGCCCGCGGCGGCGGCCGCTCGGCGCCGACGGCGACCTCCAGACGCTTCATGTCCTCCCAGGAGAGCGGCTGCCGCACGCTCGTCAGCGCGAGCAGCACGCGCCCCGGTTCGTCCGGCTGGCTCAGCGCGAAGTGCGCGCGCCAGGTCACCGTGCAGCGCGCCCGATCGGTGTCGATCCACAGGCTGTCGGGGCGCATCTCGAGCTCCTGCGCCGCCGGCCCGCCGCGGTCGACGAAGGCCTGCGGGCGCAGCCCCGGAAGGCGCGTCGACAGGCGCGGGTGATCCGGGTGCAGGTTCTCCAGCACGAGCGGCTGATCGTCGCGCAGGGCCGCCGGCTGCTGATCGCTCGGCGCGGCGTTGAAATAGAGCGGATCGAAGTCCTCCGGCACGGGATCACCCGGCGACCAGCCGGTGAGCGGCGCCCGGATGCGGGCCCGACGTTGCGGCCAGTCCGGCGCGATCGGGCCGAAATTGATCGGCAGGGGCGAGTCGTCGCTCGATCGCGCCGGCTCCAGGTTGGGGAGCCGATCGCCCGACGCCGGCACGCCCGAGGGGTTGCTCGTGCCGGGCCCGCCCGCGGCCCGATCCCACCGGAGCGGCATGCGCGTGAAGGGCGCGGCGTCGGCGCGGTTTTGCGGCGCGCGATCGCCGTGCACCGTCACCGACTTGTCCACCGAGCCCGAGACCATCCGCGCCACGAGCGATCGCACCGGCGCCGATCGCGGCGCGTAGGCGTGGCCCACGAGCGTGATGTCCGCCCGTTGCTTGAAGGGCCAGAGATCGCTCGGCGCGAGCAGGCTCCGGCCCGCGTCGTCGTCCCGCCGGTCCTGCTCCAGGATCGGCTCCTGCTGCTGGGAGAGCCGCATCTCGCCCGGCTGGAGGTCGAACGTGGCCTTGACGACCACGGTGAGCAGCGCGCTTCGCGCGTCGCGCCTCCAAGGGACGGCCGCGACGTAGAGGGGCGAGAGCGGGACGACCTCCATAGGAGCCGGACGCTAGCACAGGCGCTCGCGGAGCCGGGGGTCCGGGAGCGCCGCCGCGCCGCGCCTGCGGTTTGCGGTAGGCATCCGCGCCCAGCTCTTTTACCCTCACCCCGCCGTGCAGAACCTCGAGCTCTCCTTCGCCTCCAAGGAATCGTCCCTCTCGGTCCGCAGCTTCTCCGTGGAGCAGCGCCTCTCCTCGCTCTTCGAGATCGGCATCGTCGCCGTCTCCCCGAGCGACGACCTCGACCTCGACGCCATCGTCGGCAAGGGCGCGACCTTCCGGATCGGCGCGGGCTTCGAGGGCTTCGCCCCGCGCGCCTTCACCGGCATCTGCAACCACCTCGAGCAGGTCGAGGCCGAGTCGAGCGGTCTCTCCACGTACTACCTGCGCATCGTCCCCGAGGTGTGGCGCGCGACGCGCCGCAAGAACAGCCGGATCTTCCAGCACCTCACCATCCCCGAGATCGCGCAGGCGATCCTCGCCGAGTGGGATCTCGTCCCGGTGCTCCACCTCGATCCGCAGAGCTTCCCGCGCTTCGAGTACCGCGTGCAGTACGGCGAGACGGACTTCAGCTTCCTCTCTCGCCTCCTCGAGGAGGCCGGCATCACCTACACCTTCCGCGACCCCGGCCCCGCCACGGAAGACGATCCCGATCCGCAGACGACGATCATCCTCGCCACCGATCTGCACCGCGACGAGGAGCGCGCCATGGGCTCGCTGCTCTACTTCAGCGGCAAAGAAGCCCCGCCGCAGAAGCAGGTGGCGACGGCCGTCAAGATCGCCCAGGAGGTGCGCGCGGGCAAGCTCACCCTCCGCGACTACGATTTCCGCTCCCGCCCCGACTTCGAGCTGATTGCCGAGGCGCGCGCCATGAACGCCCTCGAAGATCGCCTCGAGGTCTACGAGTACGAGCCGGGCGCGTTCCTCGTCGAGCCCGGCACCGGCCTCGCCCGTGTCGACGAGAAAGAGGCCAAGGCCCTCGTCTCCCGCCGCCTCTCGGCCCAGCGCGGCGGTCGCAAGGCCCTCTCCTTCCGCACCAACGTCCTCGATCTCGCCCCCGGCGTCATCTTCACCATCCACGGCCACCCGCGCGCCGACATCGACAAGAAGCGCCTGCTCACCGTGCGGCAGACGATCGAGGGCACCCACGACGGCGAGTGGTCGATGTCCGGCCAGGCCGTCTACGCCGACGAGCCCCACCGTCCCGCGCTCGTCACCCCGCGCCCGCGCATCCCCGGCGTGCAGAGCGCCCTCGTGGTCGGCCCCGCGGGAGAAGAGATCCACACCGACGAGCACGGCCGCGTTCGCGTGCAGTTCCACTGGGACCGCTACGGCACGCGCAACGAGCAGAGCTCCTGCTTCCTCCGCGTGAGCCAGGGCTGGGCCGGCGCGGCGCGCGGCGCCTTCACCCTCCCGCGCGTGGGTGACGAGGTCCTCGTCGGCTTCTACGAGGGCGATCCCGATCAGCCCGTCGTCGTCGGCCGCGTCCACAACAGCGCGACCCGCGCGCCCCTGAGCCTCCCCGCCGAGAAGACCCGCAGCACCTGGAAGACCGAGAGCACCCCCGGCGGCGGCGGCTACAACGAGCTGACCTTCGAGGACCAGAAGGGCGAAGAGCTCGTGTACCTGCGCGCCGAGCGCGATCTCACGCGCCTCGTGCAGGTCAACGAGTCGGTCACCATCGGCGGCTCGCTCAACACGACGATCGGCCAGAACGAGAGCCGCGACATCCACGGCGACCAGACCTTGCACGTGGCCGGCAACCGCAGCTCGCAGGTCGACGGGAGCGAGACCATCGCCGTGAGCGAGGAGCTGCGCCTGCAGATCGGCGAGAGCGGCACCGGCCTCGCCGTCAGCAAGGACAAGCGCATCGTGCTCACCACGGGCGGCGCCTCCATCGTCCTCGACGGCAACAACATCTACTTCGACGCCCAGGCGATGGTGCAGATCTCGAGCGCCGAGCTCGTGAGCCTCTCCGGCGGCGAGGTCCACATCGACGGCCAGCCCAACGTTTACCTCAACTCCGGCCAGGCCAATGTCCCCGGCGTCATCGATCTCGACCTCGCCTTCCAGGGCATGCCCGCGATCAACCTGCCTTATACCGACGAAGAGAAGGTGTTCGAGAGCCTCCTCTCCTCCCCGGTTGAGGTGCCCGACGGCGCCCCCGACGCCATCGTGATGCCCCCCTTCGTCGACGAGCAGCTCGAGGCCGCCAAGAAGAAGGTCGGCGACGGGATCGACGAGTTCATCGACGGCATCAAGGATCGCATCGATCTCATCAAGGAGAAGATCGAGCAGAAGGCCCTGGAGCTGAAGGAGAACCTCGTCCCCCGCGTCGAGGCCGCCCGCGCCGAGGCCTACGCCTTGATCAACAAGCTCCGCGCCCAGATCGAGAAGGTCAAGGCCGAGGCCGCCGCGAAGATCGCCGAGCTCAAGGCGAAGATCGAGATGATCCGCGCCGAGGTCGAGGCCAAGATCCAGATGGTCAAGGACAAGATCGCCGAGATCCGCGCCAAGGCCGAGGCGCTCATCAAGTCGATCAAGGACAAGATCGAGGAGGTCAAGGCCCGCGCCAAGGCCCTCATCGACGCCATCAAGCAGCGCATCGCCGAGGTGAAGGCCCAGTTCAAGGCCCTCTTCGACGACCTCCGCAAGCAGGCCATCGCCGCCCTCAACGGGGCAAAGTCGCTCATCGACTCGGTGAAGAGCGCGATCGAGACGGCGCGCCAGGGCGTCAAGGACATCGTCGCTTCGATCAAGGACGCCATCGAGTCCGTCAAGAACGAGATCAAGCAGGCCGTCGACGACGTCAAGCAAGCGATGGAGCAGGTGAAGAAGGACGTCAAGGCCATCATCGGCGGCGCGAAGGAGCTGGTGAACGACATCAAGCAGGGGTGGAAGGACATCAAGAACGAGGCCAAGGACGCCGCCAAGGAGATCAAGCAGGAATTCAAGGATCTCAAGCAGGAATTCAAGGACGACGTCAAAGAGATCAAGCAGGAGAGCCAGGACTTCCTCGACCAGGCCAAGCAGTTTTACAAGAAGAGCGGGCAAAAGGCCGACGGCGCGCCCGATCTCTTCGGTGGGGCGCCGAAGCACCTCGCAGAGCTCCCCGGGGGCAACAAGCCCGATATCCTGCAAACGCTGCACTCCGCGGCCGACGGCGCCGACTCGCAGGGGCAAAAGCAGCTCGGCGGGCTCCCCCTCGGCCAGGTCAAGGAGCAGGCGGGCGGCCCCTTCATCAACCTCGACAAGGGCGGTCCCGTCAAACCCCCCTCGATGGCCATGGCCCAGGACCAGAGCTTCCTCGAGAAGGTCGCCGGCGCCGCCCAGGGGGCGAATCACGCCGCCGGCGACGCGCAGAGCAGCGTCAACGGGGCGAGCGCCATCGCCAAGAGCACCGTGGTCACGCGGGCCGGCGGGTTCGGCGGCGAGGGCCTCGCCATGGCCGTCAACGGCACCGCCGGCGCGACCTTCCTCCAGAGCCCGAGCGAGGGTCAGCTCATGATCCTCCGCACCCAGGCCGCGACGCCGCTCACCCCGTCGCTCGTCTCCTCCCAGGTCGTCGATCACCAGATGAACGGCCTCTCGTCGAGCGACGCCTTCGCCGCGGTGCTCAAGCAGAACGGCTACGCCGTCTACGAGCGCCCCTTCCACGCCGACGGCGCGGAGTTCCTCAAGAAAGCCGTCCTCTGAAAGTAGCTGAAGGTAGCTCAGGTACATGGCCCGTCACGAACAGCCCGATGTGAGCTTCGATGTCCCCCGCCACTGGGAGGACAAAACCCTCGTCGCCTACGCGGCCCCGCCGCAGCCCGAGAAGGCCACCACCGCCAACCTGGTGATGACCCGCGACAGCTTGCTCGACCGCGAAATGCTCGCCGATTACGCCGACCGCCAGCTCACCGAGCTCAGCGCGCGCCTCGACGACTTCGAGCTCGACCGGCGCGAGCAAACCACCCTGGGCGGGCAGCCGGCCATCATCCTGCGCTTCACCTCGCGTTCGCAGAGCGGAACGCTGGTGCAGCGCTTGTGCATGGTCGAGGGCCGCCGCCGTCTGGTGTACTGCTTCACCGCCACGAGCCCCAAGGCCGATCAAGCCCAGAACGATCCGCTCTTCGACCGGATCCTCGGGACCTTGCGATTCCCCCTGATGGCGCCGCGCGAAGGAGGCGAAGCCACATGAGCGGTCAAGTCGTCCTCTCCGCGGCCCGGCAGACCGACCGCATCTCGCACAACTGCCGGATCGACAAGCACGATAGCCAGGCGCTCCTCGGCGTCACGCTCGGCGCGCTCACCAGCGCCGCCGGCTCCGGCGGGGCGATCTCGTCGCAGGTGGGCGCCGGCGCCTCCGCGACCGGCGGCCGGCGGACCATGGCCATCGAGCTGCGCGAGCTCATCCCCAACACGACGAGCGGCAAGGTGGAAGAGGGCTCGCCGGACACCTTCCTCGGCAAGGACAAGCTCCCCGCCGCCGCGGCCGGCGCGCAGAAGGTGAGCTGCGATCACCACAAGGACAAGCCCATCAAGATGGGCTCTACCACGGTGTTCGTGAACAAGAAGCGTCTGAGCCGACAGACGGATGAGACCGAGTGCGGGGCCCAGCTCTGCGATGGAGAGATGACGGTGCTCGTGGGCGGCGCGCCGACCGACGAGGCGCCGGAAGATCCGTTGACGAAGTTGACGGAGGGCGCCACCGTGGCCCTGTCCGCGCTCGGCGCGGCGCTGACCGCAGGCGCGGACGCGGTGGAGACGGCGCTCTCTTACGGGCAAACGCTGGTGGACAAGGTGGCCGGCGCGGCCGAGCAGGTGATCGAGAGCGCGACGGTGGCCGAGGGGGAGATCGCGGCGTCGATCGGGTCGCTGCTCGGCTCGCTCGAAGGGGCGATCCTCGGGCCGACCTACGGACAGAAGATCGGCGACAAGGCGAAGTAGAAGCGCTTCACACGCTCCTCACCGCGCGAACCACGACAGCCACGCTGCCCCGATCACCAGCCCGAGGAGCGCGCTCGGCGCCCCGACCTTGAGGAAATCGACGAACGTGATCGACGATTTCCCCTTGGCGCGCTCCACCACGATCACCGTGGCGAGCGAGCCGGAGAGCGTCAGGTTCCCTGCGAGCGTCGAGGCCATGGCGAGCGTGAGCCAGGCAGATTGGGTGTCAGGCAGCCGGGGCACCATCGATTTCAAACCCATCACGGCGGGCACGTTGCTCACCACGTTGGACGTGATGGCCGTGATGGCGGTCAAGCCCCATACGCTCTCCGGGTGGAGCGGGGCGAGCAGCGAAAGGAGCCGCTCGGCGAGGCCCGCGCGCTCGACGCCGGCGACCACCACGAAGAGCCCGGCGAAGAGGGCGAGCAGCGTCCAGTCGACGCGCACGTAGAGGCGCTTGGGCTCGGCCGCGCGGGTCAGCAGCATCAACGATGCACCGGTGAGCGCCACGATCACCGGCGGCGCCCCGGCCACGAAGGCCGCGAGCACGCCGAGGGTCAAGAGGCCGCTCTTCCAGGCCCATCGCCGGTAGATCCGCGGCCGGTCGGCCCCGGCGCCCGCCGCGAACGGTGTCGCGAGCTCCTTGCGGAACACGAGGCGGAGCACGGCCACGTTGATCGCGAGCGCGACGATCGCCACGGGCGCGAGCGCCGCGGCGAAGCGGCCATAGGAGATGTGCGAGAGGGAGCCGATGAGGATGTTCTGCGGGTTGCCGGTGATCGTCGCGACGCTGCCGATGTTCGACGAGGTGGCGAGCGCGAGGAGGTACGGCTTGGGATCGCGATCGAGCGAGCTCGCGACGTGGAGCAGGAGCGGGGTGAAGGCGATGCAGACCACGTCGTTGATGAGGAAGGCCGAGCAGACCGCGGAGGCCACCGAGACAGCGACGAGGAGGACGAACGGGCTCCTGGCCCGACGGGTGACCCACCACCCGACGAGCGAGAAGGCGCCCGAGACCTCGAGCGCGGCGGAGAGGACCATCATGCCGAAGAGGAGGCCGAGCGTGCCTCCGTCGACCGCGGCCTGGGCCTCGCCGACGGTGAGCACCCGGAGCGCGACGAGCGCCGCGGAGCCGATGATCGCCGCGGCGAGCCGGTCCGAGCGCATCCCGGGGACGCGCCCGACCGAGAAGGCGATGTAGGTGAAGGCAAAGACGATCGCGGCGACCACGGAGGCGGCCTAGCTCAACCACCCGAGCACATCGCCACCCACATGCTCCCCTTCGGCCCACAGCGCCTCGGGGTCGAAATCTCTCCCGGTGCACTCGCCTGCGGCCCAGATGCCCTCTGCGGCTCTCCCGCGCTCGTCGACGACCACCACATAGCCTCTCGCCGGGTCGAACCGCACCTCGGCGCCGGCCTGCGCGCAGAGCTCGAAGGCCGGCGCGCCGGGCAGCGCGAGGGCGATCGACGACACGGGCACCTTCTTCGTCTTCCCGTCCTCGGAGAGCTCGAGCTTGCTCACCCCGGCGGTCCCGTGCACCGCCACGACGTCCTCCGCGCGCGCCCTGAAATGCTCCCAGCCCACGAGGCCGCGCTCCACCTCGTCGGCCCAGAAGCCCTCACCGATGATGGCCACGGGACCGTCCGGCTCGATCCCTGCGGCGAGCACGCGGCAAAAGGCCCTCGCGGAGAAGATGCCGGGCATGTCGTTGCCGGGCACGGCCAGCACGCCGTCATGGGCGCCGGTCGCGAACACCACGGCGCGCGGCCTCGCCACGACGGCGCCCGCGTCGGTCGAGATCAGCACGTCGCCGAAGAAATATCCGGCGGCGACGCTCCCGAGCAAAACCTCCACGCTCTTCCTGGGAAAGGCCGACAAGAGCGGCGCGGCCTTGCGCTTCGCGCCGCCCAGGGAGCCGCCGAGCTCGAGACCGTCGTCGACCAGGATCACCGATCGGTGGGCCGCGGCGAGCCTCGCGGCGGCGCCCATGCCGGCGGCGCCGCCGCCCACCACCACCACGTCGACCTCGGCGCGCCGCGCGGGCAGCGCAGGCTGCGCCTCGCTCGGCAGGCGCCCGAGGCCCGCCACCTTGCGCGCGAAGCTCACCATCACCTCGCTCAGACCAGGCACCCCGGCCATCAGGTGGTGGTGATCGATCCCCTTCGAGAAGAACCAGTCGGTCACGCGCAGCAGATCGGCCTTGCGCGAGCCCACCACGTTCTGGGAGACGACCTCCTCGCCGCCGCGCACCGCGTGCTGGCAGGCCATCACGTTCGGCGCCCCGTCGACGCGGCAGAGGCAGCCGTCGCAGCCGCCGCGCATGCAGCTCGGGCCGCGGGGGCGGTGCAGCTTGGGGCTCCGGGCCAGGATCGTCTTGTCGGCGGCCAGGAGGGCCAGGGCCAGGCTCTCGCCCCGTTCGGCGGGGATGGCCTCTCCGTCGAGGGTGATCTCCACGGGATCCCGCAGCGGACGGCTCCTCCTGAACATCGGCGCACGCTACCACAAGGGCCCGGGGGCGGGCTCGGCCTGCGAGGGGGCTCCCGGCGAGCCCGCCTTGGGCTAGCATCCCGAGCGATGCGGCTCGGCATCCTTGGACCTGCGAACGGCGACCTGCTCGGCCTGGCTCGGGCGGCGCAGTTCCTCGTCGACGAGGCGGGCGCGGAGAAGGTCGTCTACGTCGCGGGCGACGGCGCGCTCGAGCGCGTGGTGATCGGCTGGGCCCGGGAGATCGTCGGGACGAACCCGTCGGAAGAAGCGCTCTTCATCCGGGCGGCGGCGCGCTGCGCGCGGGGCAGCCCCGAGGAGATCGATCGCTTCGTGGAGGGCGAGCGCGCCCGGCTCCGCCTCAAGGTGTACGTGAGCCTGCCCGACGAGCGCAGCCGCACCATCGAGCTGCTCGACGGCCGGGTGACGCTCTTCGTCTACGACAAGGCCGCGCTCGACGAGGAGGACATCTCCGCCGCGTCGATCCTCGTCTTCGGCAAGTCGGCCGAGCCCTTGATCCGCAAGGTCGGCGCGCGGATCTTCGTCGCGCCGGGGGCGATCGGCGCGCCCGGCGGCGGCATGGCCACCCTCGACGACGCGGGCGGGGGCGTGAAGATCGAGGTCCTCGACGCGGCGGGCCGCGTCACCGCGCAGGACAGCCTCGCGGCCAAGGAGACGGCCAGCAAGATGCGGGTCCAAGGTGGATCGTAACGATCGGACCGAGAAGAAGCGCGTCGCCGTGTTCGGCGGGAGCTTCAACCCGCCGCACGTCGCCCACCTCCTCGCCGCGGTGTACGCGCTCGCGACGGCGCCGATCGACGAGGTGCTCGTCGCGCCGGTCTACCGCCACCCGTTCTCCAAGCCGCTCCTCGATTTCGATCACCGCCTCGCCATGTGCGAGCTCGCGCTCGGCTGGGTGCCGCGCGTCACCGTATCCGCCGTCGAGCGCGATCTCGGCGGCGAGAGCCGCACCCTGCGGCTCATCGAGCACCTCGTCGAGGCGCACCCGGACTGGTCGCTGCGGCTCCTCATCGGCGCCGACGTCCTCGGCGATCTGCCGAAGTGGCACCGGTTCGATCGGATCGCCGAGCTCGCGCCGCCGCTCGTGCTCGGCCGGGTGGGCGTGGTGCCGCCGCCGGACGCCGGAGCGACCCTCATCCCCTCGTTCCCGGCGCTGCCGCGCGTGTCGAGCACCGAGATCCGGAGCGCGATCACCGCCGGCGAGATCGAGTCCGTGCGGGCGCGGCTCCCTGCGGCGGTGGTCGACTACATCGTCGCGCACGGGCTCTACCGCGGCGAGCAGGGCCAGGAGGCGACATGAGCGAGCGGGTGTTCATCTTCGGCGCGGGCAAGGTGGGGCGCGCGCTCGCGAAGGCGCTGCGCCCGCTCGGCTACGCAGTGACGCTGCGGCCGCAGCGCAAAGGCTTGCCGGCGAGGCGCATCGAGGCCGACGTGATCATCGTCGCGGTGCGCGATCGCGACATCCCGCCGACGGCCCAGGCGCTGCGCGATCGCGAGCTCGTGGGGCACCGCGCGGTGAGCGTCGTGCACTGCGCGGGCGCGCTCGGGCCGGAGGCGCTCGCGGCGGCGCGCGGGCCGAAGGTGAGCGTGGCGCAGATGCACCCGATGATCTCGTTCGCGTCGACAACGTCCTTCCCGTCGCTCGCGCGCGGGCAGCTTCACGTCGACGGTGATCCGGCGGCGGTGCGGGCGGCGCGCGCCCTCGGCAAGAAGCTCGGGATGAGCCCGCGCACCATCCCGGGCCTCGATCGGGTCGCGTACCACGCGTCGGCGGGGCTCCTCGCCAACGGGGCGGCGGCGCTCGCGGCCGGGGCGATCGGCCTGCTCGGCAAGGCCGGGGTGGACGCCGAGACGGCCGCGGCGATGCTGGGGCCGCTGCTCCGGAGCGTGGCGGAGAACGTCGAGGCCCTCGGCCTGCCCCGGGCCCTCACCGGTCCGGTGCGCCGCGGGGACGCGGGTGCTGTGGGCAAGCACCTGGAAGTATTGCGGAAATTGATGCCGGAGCTCGTCCCGTTCTACCTCGCCGCGGCGCGGATCCAGCTCCCGCTGTCCCGCGCGCTCGGGGAGGCGCCGGCCGCCGGGTTCGACGCGATCGAGGCCCTGCTCGCCGCGGAGGGCTGACCTCGGCCGATCCAGCGCTGGAGGAACTGACCGTCTCTGCTGCATGGCAGAAAACCGCGATGTTTGGTGATTGAAGCAGCCCGAGACCAGGCGTACCTTCGGATCGCTTTGGCCCAACGAGCTCCTTGGATTCCATCTTCGGTCAAGGAAGCAGCGCCCTCCGCGCCGCGAGGCTGGGACGCGATGGGGCCGCCCACGCTGCGCCGCGAAGAGCTCGATCGCTCGGGGTGGAGCGAGCTCGACGCCATGGCGGCCGACGTGGCCGCGCGCGGGCTCGTGTACGTGCAGGCGGCGCCGCGCGTGCTCGACGCGGTCGCGCGCCACGCGGAGCGCAGGGCGCGGGCGATCGGGCGGCCGCTCTGGAAGATCGGCGGGATGCCCGCGGACGACGCGTTCCGCGAGCTCGGCGCGGCCGCGGGGCTCGGCGCGGACATCGATCCGGTGAGCGCTGCGCCCGAGATCCTCGATCGGTGCGGCGCGGCGATCGTGCTGGTGCGCGAGGCGCGCTCGACCGCGTGGGGGAGCCGGCTCGCCGACGAGCTCGAGCGCCTCGGCGCGAGCGCGGAGGCGCCCTCGCGAAGCCTGATCCTCGTGCTCACCGAGCAGGCGCCGATGAAGGGGCGGGTGATCGAGGTCGCGTCCCACGCGTCGCAGGACGATCGCCGCCTCTGGTGGGAAGCTGTCGCGCGCGACGCCGAGCGGGCGATCGATCCCGCGCTCGATCGGTTCGAGATGCTCGACGGCTGGTGGTCCGCCGCGCGCAGCACCCCGGCGAACGCGCGGCCCGAGCCGATCGCGCTGGGCGAAGCGGCGCGCCGCATGCTCGCGCGCCTCCTGCTCTCGCGGCGCACGCTCTCACGGCGGGACGCGCTGCGCCTCGGCGGCGTGGACGCGCTCGACGCGCTCATCCTCGGCCGCGTGCTCGAGGTCGATGGTCGCGGGCGCCTCGTGCCGGGCGCCGAGGTCGAGCTCCCGTCGATCGGCGAGCCCGACGATGCCGATCGGCTCGCGGTCGCCGAGGCGCTCGATCCGCAGCCCGATCCCTGGGCCGCGGCGCGCGCGGCCGAGCTGTTCGCCGGCGTGGGCCAGCTCGATCGGGCCGAGGCCGCGGCCTTCCGGGCGCTCTCCGGTCTGACCGATCCGGACGCGCGCGCCGACTTCGGCGATCGCTGGGAGGCGGTGCTCTCCGGGCTGCCTTTCGCCGAGGCCGCGCCCATGCTCCTCCGCGCGGCCGATCTGGCGCTCCGCGTGGGCGACGTCGATCGCGGTCTCCGCACCGCGCGCGCCGTCGTGGCTCGCGCGCCCGACTCGTTCGACGCGCTCCTGATGCTGGGCCGCGCCGCCGCCGCCCGGGGTGATCTGCCCACCGCGGCGCATGCCATCGGCCGCGCGATGGAGCGGGCGCCGGGCGCCGCGCAGTCTGCCCGCGCGCAGGTGGAGATGGCCGAGGTGCGCTACCTCTCGGGCGCGCTCGACGAGGCGAAGAAGCATGCCGAGGCGGGCCTCGCGCTCGCCGCGCACGATCCGGCCACGCGCCTCCAGGCGCGCAACGTGATCGGCAAGCTGCACCTCGCCAACGCGGCCTTCACCGAGGCCGAGGAGCACTTCGCCGCCGACGCGTGCGAGGCGGGCCTCGCCGGCGATCTGATGGGCGAGCTGCGCGCCCGGCTGAACCGGGCGATCGCGCTGCTCTCGAGCGGCCGCCTGCACGAGGCGCGCGCGATGCTCACCGCCGTCCTCGAGGACGGCGAGCGAAACGGCGAGCACCGCGCGGTCGCGTTCGCGCTGACGAACCTCGCCACGATCGCCATCCTCCAGCGCGAGTACGTCGAGGCGATCCGCCTGAGCGAGATGGCGTTCAGCGTGCGCCGCCGCATCGGCGACAAGCTGTCGCTCGCCCTCGTCATCACCAACCTCGCGGAGCTCCGCCTGCTCATCGGCCAGGTGTCCGAGGCCGAGCAGGCGCTCGCCTTCGGTCGGCAGGCCTGCGGGCCGGGCATCCCCGGGACGCGCATCGCGCACTTCGCGGTGGCGTCGGCGCGCATCCACCTCGCCAAGGGCAACACGCTCGAGGCCTCCGCGGAGATCCACCGCGCGATCGCCGGGGCCTCGTCGTCGCGCGACGGCAACAAGCTCTGCGAGTGCCACCGCCTCCTCGCCCGCGTGGCCCTCGAAGACGGCGATCTCGCCCGCGCCGAGGCCGCGATCGCCGCGGCGCGCGAGCGTGTGAGCACCGATCTCGCGCGGGCCGATCTGGCCCTGCTCGAGGCGATGGCCGCGCGCGCGGCCGGCGAGCCCTACGCGGGCCTCGGGCGGCGCGCCCTCGATCTCGCCCGCAAGGCCGAGGACGCCGAGCTCGCCCGCGAGGCGTACCTCCTGCTCGGCTACGACGCGAAGGCCGCCGGCGATCTGCGCGGCGCGCGCCAGCACCTCGAAGCCGCCGTCACCCAGCGCGATCGCGTGGCCTACTCGCTCCCGGAGGAGATCCGCCGGCGCTACCTCGCCCGCCGCGAGCTCGCCGATCTCGGCCGCTTCGAGGCATCGCTCGGCGTGCCCGAGGCGTCGCCTTCCGTCTCGATCCGCGCGTGCGAGCGTTGCGGGTCGGCCGAGTGCGAGGGGTGCCGCGCGCCGAGCATGCGGGCCGAGAGCCGCGGCGTGCCGGCCTCGCCGCGGAAGATCGTCGGCCGCGATCCGGCGGTGCTCGCGCTGCTCAACGCAATCCAGAAGGTCGGCCCGAGCGACGCGACGGTGCTCATCCGCGGCGAGAGCGGCACCGGCAAGGAGCTCGTGGCCGAGGCCATCCACGACGCGAGCCCGCGCAAGAGCGGCCCGCTCGTGAAGGTCAACTGCGCCGCCCTCGTCGAGACGCTCCTGCTCTCCGAGCTGTTCGGCCACGAGAAGGGCTCGTTCACGGGCGCCTCAGCGCGCAAGCGAGGCCGCTTCGAGATGGCCGAGGGCGGCACGCTCTTCCTCGACGAGATCGGCGACATCTCGCCGCGCACCCAGGTCGCCCTGCTCCGGGTCCTCCAGGAGAAGACCTTCGAGCGGGTCGGCGGCGTCACCCCCATCCAGGCCGACGTGCGCATCGTCTGCGCGACGCACCGTGATCTCCGCGCCCTCGTGCAGCGCGGCGAGTTCCGCGAAGACCTGTACTACCGCCTCCGCGGCATCGTGCTCGAGGTGCCCTCGCTCCGCAGCCGCGCGGGCGATCTCGGGGCCATCGCCTCGGCGATCCTCGCGCGGATCGCCTCCGAGCGGGGCGGGACGGGGCCGCGCAAGCTCTCGGCCCAGGCGCTCGCCGGCCTCGGCCGGCACCCCTGGCCCGGCAACATCCGCGAGCTGGAGAACGCGCTCCGGGCGGCGGCCCTGTTCGCCGAGGGCGACACCATCGAGCTCGCCGACTTCACCGACAACGTCGAGGGCCTGCGCGGTATCGCCGAGGATCCGGCGCCTCGCTCGCCGGCCGCGCCCTCGAGCCAGGCCGGGAATGAAAACGGCACGGAAACTGCTTTTGACGCGGCCGCACCCAGGAGAGCGTCAGGGAATGCACGGCCGTCGGAGGCGGGCGAGAGCTCGTCGCCGACCGACGTGGCCTACGCCCACATTCGCGGCGGCGTCAGCTTGAGCGACATGAAGCGACAGATCGAGCGGGACTGCATCGAGCGGGCCCTGACGGAGGCGAGCGGCAACATCACCCGGGCGGCGACCCTGCTCGGGATGAAGCGACCGCGGCTCTCCCAGCTCGTGAAGCAGTATGGTTTCGGTGGAGATTCCGTGGGTTCGGACGTCGATGCGGAGGAGACCTGAGGTCATGGTCAGCAGAGGTGTAACGCTGTTCAGGTGGGTGCTCCCGGGGCTCTTGGTGGGCCTCGTGGCGGCCCTCTCCGGGTGCGTGGTCGATGTCGGGGACGAGCCGGTCACCGACGACGAAGGCTCGGTGCAGAGCCCGCTCAACGATCACATCTCCATGCCCGACCCGGGCGACCCGAGCGACCCGAGCGACAGCCAGGATCCCGAGCCCGATCCGTGGAAGGGCGGGGGCCGCGTGGTCGGCAACGCCGATCCCGAGCCCGATCCTTGGCACCCGACGATGACGACCGCCGCCAAGGGCTCCGGCTCCTCGAACAACAAGCCCTGATCCCGCGCCCCGGGCGCGCCTCGTCCGGCCATGCCCGCCCTCACCCACCCGGCTCCATCGGCCCTCGGCCTCGACGCCACCATCCCGGTCTCGGACTCCGGCGTCGTCGTCACGCCGCCAGCGCGCACCTCGTCGCCCGATCGGCACGAGAGCGGCCGGCTCGATCATTTCGTCGTCGATCGCAAGCTCGGCAGCGGGGGCATGGGCGCGGTGTACCTCGCACGCGACGCGTCGCTCGATCGGCCGGTGGCGATCAAGATCCTCCCCGACGAGCTCGCCCTCAAGGCCGGCGCGCAGGAGCGCTTCATCCGCGAGGCGCAGGCCCAGGCGCGCCTCAGCTCGCCGCACGTGGTGCAGATCTACTTCATCGGTCACGTGCCCGCGGCGAAGGGCGAGTCGGGCCCCGTGTCGGGCGCGGGGCTCGGGTCGCTCTACTTCGCGATGGAGCTCATCGACGGCGGATCGCTCGAGCAGCTCCTCGACAGGGGCGAGCGCCTCGATCCGGAGGACGCGCGGCGCCTGATGATCCAGGTCGCGCGCGGGCTGCGCGACGCCCACGCGGCCGGCATCGTCCACCGCGACATCAAGCCCGGCAACCTCCTGCTCGATCGCAACCGCGACGTGAAAATCGCCGATTTCGGACTCGCCAAGCCGCGCGATCCCAAGCTCGGCCTCACGCGCGACGGCGCGGTGATGGGCACGCCGCTCTACATGGCCCCCGAGCAGGCGATGGGCGAGACGCTCGATCACCGCGCGGACATGTACGCGCTCGGCTGCACGTTCTACCACCTGCTCTCCGGGGTGACGCCCTTCGAGGCTCCGACCGCGGTGGCGATGATCTCCAAGCACCTGACCGAGACCCCGGTGGCGATCCGCGCGCGCGCCCCCGCCGTGCCGCTCCGCCTCGGCGCCATCATCGATCGGCTGCTGCTCAAGGAGCGCGACAAGCGCTACGCGAGCTACGACGAGCTGATCGAGGCGCTCGAGGCCGCGGCGCCCGGCCGGCTCGAGTACGCCGGCTTCTGGACGCGCGGGGCCGCCGCGCTGATCGACTTCCTCGTGGCCACGATCGTGATCGGCCTCCTCGGCTGGATCGGCGTGCTGCTAGAGCTCGCCTACGTCACCGCCGCCCACGCGCTCCGCGGGCAGACCCTCGGCAAGTACCTCCTGCGCATCGAGGTGCAGCGGATCGACGGCGGGCGCCTCAGCCTCGGCCGCTCGCTCGCCCGCACCGCGGTGGAGCTGTGGTTCCCCATCCTGGCGAGCCTCTTCATCCTGACCACGCTGGGCGTCGGCGCGCTCGAGCAGCGCGTGCAGCAGCTCGCCAAGCTCGAGGAGGCCAAGAGCCTGATCCTCTTTTTGATCGGCAGCTACGCGGTGCTCGCGCTGCTCTACGCCTTCGGCTTCGCCCTGGCCGCGATCCACCGGCAGAAGCGCGCGGTGCACGATCTGCTCGCCGGATCGCAGGTCGTCTACCGCCTCGGCGGGCCGCCCGTCTCCCGGCCGATCTCGGCCCCACCCGGCTGATCCCGATCGACCCGGTTGACGATGCGCGCCATGGACTACCCGCTGGTGATGCCGTCGGTGAGCGACATCCGCACGCCGACCACGCTCCTCTGCGGCGTGCTCGCCGTGATCATCGCCGGCTCGACGCTGGTGCTCGGCAAGGTGCGGAGCGTGCACCTGCTCTTCGCCGGGTTCTCGGGGGTGATCGGGGTCTGGTACCTCACGCAGTCGGTGCTCGTCGCGATCGAGACGCCCTTCTGGCAGGGCGTGTGGCAGACGGTGATCGCGCTGCTCGCGATGTGCCTGCCGATCCTCGGGATCATGCTCTTCGACGCGATCGTCCCCCAGGAGGTGTCGCGCACCCCGCGCCTGCTCCGCATCGCGCTCGCGATCGGCGCGCCCATGGCGATCCTCACGCTGAGCCCCTGGCGGGACTCGACGCCCGTTCGCTTTTTGGTCTTCGTCTACGTCTTCGCCTTCCTCACGGCCGGCTTCACCTCGCTCGCCCGCCGCGGCGCCCGCAGCCTCTCGCGCGCCACGCAGCGACGCGTGCGCTTCCTCGTCTACGTCGGCGCCTTCGCGGGCGTCGCCACCATCGCCGAGTTCTCCTGGTTCATCCTCCCGAGCTTCCAGATCCCGCCGATGGGCGCGGTGCTCTCGATCGTCTTCCTCTTCGCCCTCGCCCAGGCCCTCCGCTACGAGCGCCTCCTCGACGCCTCCGAGCTGCTCGCGCGCCTCATCTTCGCGACCGCCCTCGGCCTGCTCATCGCGCTCATCTTCTACGCGCTGAATCAGCTCCTCTCCGCGCGCTTCGCCACCACGTACGTCAACGCGCTCTTCGCCCTGATGGTCATCTTCTTCTTCGACCCGCTGCGGGAGTTCGTGGAGAAGTGGCTGCGCCGGATCTTCTTCCGCGAGCGCTTCGATCTGGAGTCGAGCGTCGCGCTGCTCCGGCGGCGGCTCGTCCACATCCTCGAGGTCGAGGAGATGGGCTCGATCGTCATGTCGACGCTGGAGCAGTCGCGCCGGATCACCGCGGCGGGGCTCTACCTGCGCGATCAGGAGGGCGCGGGCTTCGATCGGCTCGCCGCGCTCGGGCCGCGTGTGCCGCAGCGGATCGAGGTGGCCACGGCGCGCGCGCTGCTCGACCGGCTGGAGCCGGGGCCGCTCGCGCTCGAGGAGATGGAGCGCGAGGAGCGGGAGCGGCGCTCGCGGGGCGATCGACCGAGCGCCGCCGACGAGTCGGTGCTCGCGGCGTCGGCCGTGCTCGGCTCGCTCAAGAGCGGCGTGGTCGTGGCGATCCGCGACGAGGCGCGCGAGATCATCGGCCTGCTCGTGGTCTCCGACGACCGCGTGCGCGACGCCTTCTCGCCCGAGGAGGTCGCCCTCTTCGGGACGATCGCCGCCCCCATCGGCGTCGTGGTCGAGAACTCGCACGCCTACGCCCAGATGAAGGAGCGCGATCGGCTGGCGGTGCTCGGGCAGATGGCGGCCGGGCTCGCCCACGAGATCCGAAACCCGCTCGGCGCCATCAAGGGCGCGGCGCAGCTCCTCGCCGATCCATCGGCGGAGACGCCGGTCGATCCGAGCTCGAAGGAGTTCCTGGGCATCATCCTGGAGGAGGTCGACCGGCTCGATCGCGTCGTCGGCTCGGTGCTCGATCTGGCCCGGCCGAACCAGGCGACGGTGGTGCCCACCGATGTCAACGCCGTGGTACGTCGTACCCTGCTGGTCCTCTCGGCCGAGCCGGGGAACGAGGATCTCGGCGTGGATCAGGCGCTCGATCCAGGCATCTCCCGCGTCTCGATCGACCCGGAGCAGCTCCGTCAGGTGCTGATGAACCTCTTCCGCAACGCCGCGCAGGCCATGAAAGGGCGCGGCAAGGTGACCATCTCGACCCGCATGCGCTTCGGCCGCGGGACGCGCTCGGGCACGGGGAGCCCGGCGGCGGACGAGCCCTTCGTGGAGCTGACCGTGGCCGACAACGGTCCCGGCATCTCGCAGAAGGTGCTGGAGAACCTGTTCATGCCGTTCTTCACGACCAAGGAGAAGGGCACCGGCCTCGGCCTCGCCATCAGCCAGCGCATCGTGCAGGGCGCGGGCGGGCGCATCGAGGTGCGATCGTACGAGGGGAAGGGGAGCACGTTCGCGGTGATCCTGCCGGCGGCGATGGACGCGCTCGGGACACCCACGCCCGCGCCGGCCGCGGGCAAGGCGAGCTGACGCGGCGCCCCCGAGGCGCGTTCCGCGTACCTCGCCGAGGCCGCGCGCCCCTCGTCATTTCGGCGAGGCGTCCTGAAATTCGGGGTGCTCGGCGATGAAGTCGTCGAGCTTCTTTTGCACCCCGTCGCGGATGGTGCCCTCCGAGACGACGCCGCCGAAGGGCCAGAGCGCCAGCGACATCCACCGCGCGAGGTCGAAGACATCGCGGTGGCGGGTGATCTTGCCGCCGGAGAGCTCGAAGGTCGCGTCGATGTGGTTGTCGACGTGGTTGTGGAACAGGAGGAAGGGGAAGGTGTAGTCGGCGTCCCAGTGGGCCTGGCCGGTCGTCCCGTCGGCCTGGATGTGCGACGCCGCGACGGTCAGGTCGGTGGCCTGGGAGGTGAGCATCGCCCACATGGCGAGGGCGCGCTTGCCGCGCAAGGTCCCGAAGATCGAGTCGGTGAACTCGATGTCCGGCGCGTAGGCGCATGCCATGCCGCGGAAATCCCGGTGGCCGAAGGCGTCGTAAAAGCCGGTGATCACGGCCTGGCTTGCGGGCGGCTCCGCGGGCGCAGGGCAGGGGCTCAGGTCGAAGCGCGCCGGCACGGGCGGCGCGGAGGCGCACCCGACGAGGAGGGGGCCCAAGAGGACGAGCAGCGGGGCGAGGCGCATCACCCGAGGGTGCCCGAGGGGGCGTCGCGGCACAACTCCCCGGGGACCCCTCCGCCTGCGTATCGAGCTCGGTGCGGCGGCGCTCGCGCCGGCCGCGGGGAAGGCTCAGAACGTCCCGCCGAGCACGAGCGAGCGTGGGCCAACGGTGATCGTCGCGGCCTTCGGAGCAGCCTTGTCGCTCTTGTCGCTCTTCCCGCCGGTGACGCCGAGGACGATGGTGACGCCGGCCATCGCCAAGGAGGCGCCGCCGAGGATGTCGGTCACGAGGGCGAGGGTCTTCATCTTCGACCGGGCGTCGGTCACGTCGGAGGCCTTGACGCCGAAGGTGTCGAGCTTCTTCTGCGCGTCGGTCTGCGCGCCGAGCGCGAGCACGCCGGTCACCGCTGTCCCGGCGACGAGCGCCGCGGTGACCCCGACCCCGATCCACAGGCCCGTGCGCGACGGCGCGGGCTCGGCCGGCGGGGGAGCGACAGGCAGCGGCGCGGGCCTGGGGACGCCGGCCTCGGCGAGCTCGACGCTGACCGCGAGCTTGTCGCCGCCGGCGAGATCCACGAAGCGGGGCGCGGACGCGACGCCACCCTTCTGGAGGATGACCTTGCGCCTCCCCATGCTCACCAGGAGGGGCTCGGCGAGCGGCGTCTTGCCCATCGGCACGTCGTCGACGAGCACCTCGGCGCCGGCTGCGTTGCTCTTGATCTCCAGCGTCGCGACGCGCGCCTTGAGCTTCGCGAGCTCACCCTCGACCTCGGCGCGGCGGGCTTGCTCGATCTCCGCGCCGCCCTTGTCGAGGTAGCGCTGGAAGGAGCGGAGCGCGCCGGCGTAGTCCTGGAGCTCGTACTCGGTCTGACCGATGTTGTAGAGGATCTTGTAGCTGCCGCTCAGCTCGTGGGCCCGCCGGAACTCGACGAGCGCGGAGCGAAAGTCGTTCTCGCGGAAGAGCTGCACGCCGCGCTTGAAGTGATCGCGGCTCTCGTCGGCGACGACGTCGGCCGCGGGGGGAGCGGGCGGGGGCGCCGGGGCGGGCGGCTGCTGCGCGCGCGCGGCCGCGGGGACGAGGAGGATCAAGGCGGCGAGACCGGGGCGGAGGATGCGGTCGTTCATCGTGGGCTCAGAAGGTGTCGTCGATCGAGCGCGTCGGCTTCTTGGGCTGCGCTGTGATGGCCTCGCCGGGAGCGGGTCCGGGCGCGGCGGTGGCGGCAGGCTTGGCCTGCGCCGCGGGGACATCGCGGGGGCTCGGAGGGTGCGGGCCTCCGGCCACGAGCGGCGCAGCAGCGGCGGAGGTGCCCGCGCTCGGCGAGGGCGCCGCGGGCAGCGGCTTGAGGGCGATCTCCAGGTGCACGTCGCGATCGAGCGTGATCAACCGATCGTCGGGGGCGAAGCCCGGAGCGCTCGCGCGCAGCCGCCGTGCGAGGGCGCTCTTCGGCATCGCCCCGCGGAACGGGTTCGACGTGAGGGCCATGTCGTCGAGGGTGAGCTTGGCCTCGGGTGGATCGACCGCGATGGACACCGCGACAGTGGCCGGCGGAGCGGCCGGCGCCGCGCTGGCTGCGATCGCGGCCTCGGGGGTCGAGGGCGCGCCTCCGCGCGTCGCGAGGTAGCCGATCAGCGCGACGGAGAGCGCCGCGCTCACGCCGAGCAGGAGCTTGCCGCGGCCTGGATCGGAAGGCCTCGGCGCGGGCGGCACCGCGGAGGCCGCCGTGACCTTCATCGTCGAGTCGCGCGGCTCGCTCTGCTCCACCTTGGTCGGAGGCTCGGGCTCCGGCGCGACGGGCAGCGGCGCGGGCGCCTCGCGCGGACCGGCGTCCTTGAGCGATTTGACCTGGGCCTCGATGAGCGCGACCACCCGCTCGCGATCGGCGGCGAACTTCTCCTGCAGGAGCTTGCCGAGCTCCTCGCCCGAGGCGCGCTTGGAGGTCTCGAGGAAGGCCTCGATCTCGGCCCGGAATTCGGCCGCGGTCGCGAAGCGGTCCTCCGGTTTGTGCGCCATCGCCTTGTCGCAGATCCGGCAGAGCTCGGGCGGCGCGTCGGGCACGACGGAGGCGATCTTCGGGTCTTCCCCGCTCGCTCGCCGCAGCATCACCACCTGCTCGGGATCGCCGAAGGCGAGCCTGCGCTGCGCGATCGCCTCCCACAGCATCACCCCGAGGGCGAAGATGTCGGCGCGCCGATCGATGTTCCCCTTGGCCTCGAGCTGCTCGGGCGCGGCGTAGCCGAGCTTGCCCTTGAAGACACCGGCGCGCGTGAGCCCGGCCGAGTCGGCGGCCTTGGCGATCCCGAAATCGACGAGGAGGACGCGCCCGTCGTAGGTGATGAACACGTTGTGCGGGCTCACGTCGCGGTGGACGAGGCCGAGCGGCGCGCCGTCGAAGCCCTTGAGCTCGTGCGCGTAATGAAGGCCGGCGGCCGTCTGCGAGAGCGCGTGGAGGTGCAAGGAGAGCGGCATGTTCTTGCGCCCGACGCGCCCGAGCACCGCGCTGAGCGCCTGCCCTTCGAGGTACTCCATCACGATGAACGGATGCTCGCCGTCGCTGCCGACCTCGTAGGTCTGGATGACGTTCGGGTGGTTCAGGCGCGCCGCGATCCTCGCCTCGTCGAGGAACATCGTCACGAACTCGGGATCGCTCTTGAGCTCGTCTTTGAGCTCCTTCACGACGAGGAGCTTCGTCACCCCGGCCGGGCCGCGCGACATCGTGAGCAGCACCCGGGCCATCCCGCCCTGACCGAGGGTGGTGATGACCTGGTAGCGGGAGAGGCTCAGCGGGTCGCCGTCGGACATCGGGGGCTCACAGGGTGGCGGTGGGCCGGAGGACCTGGAACGTCATGTAGCCGGCCCGGACGAGGGTGGTGACCTTGCCGAACTCCATGCCCTGGGGCCCGAGCGTCCCCGTGATCGTGGGGCTGCCCGGCGCGACGTTGACGAACCCGGCGTTGCCCGAGGTGTCGGTCTTGGTGGCGTTGGGCGTGACCGCGTAGTTGATCACGTAGAACGACGTCTCCTTGCTCGACGGGTAGATGGTGGCGCTGGCGCCCGCGGTGCGCTCGGCGGTGCAGTCGGCGGTCCGGACGAGGACGATGCCCCCCGCAGGATCGAGGGTCACGCCCGCGTTCTTGGCGAGCCCCTCGGCCGTGTCGGGGTGGACGAGCTGGATGTCGGTGTTCTTGGACGCCGCGACGTGATCGAGGAAGACCAGCGACGGCATGTACGTGCCGTCCATCGTGGTCACCTCCAGGTACGTCTCGGCGTCGGAGGGCATGGTCGCCGAGATCCAGCCCTCGGCGTCGGGCACGGGCATCCCGATCGGCGCAGCGCACATCGGATCGTACTTGTTGCAGAGCTTGACCGAGAGGCCCTTGGCCGGCTTGCTCGACAGCAGATCGACGAGCTGGACCTTGATCGTGTCCATGCTGCCCGCCATGGGGGGGTCGACATGGCCGACGCAGCCCCATTTCGGGTCCTCCGGGACGGGCTTCGTCTGGCACACCTTCTCGATGCACACCGTCCCGGCGAACTCGCCGCCGCGCGCGTCGCACTCGGCGTCGGAGGAGCACTGCGCTTCGGCGACGTCGAGCGCCAGGCTGCACCCGGTGCATGCGGTGAGCACGGCGGCGAGCGCGGGCCACACGGCGGGGCGGGGGAGGATCATCAGCGAACCAGGGTAGTGCCTGTCGGCCGCGAGCGTCTACCCCATGAAGGGCGCCGGGCGCACGCAGCCGGGAACCCGGCGCAGGGCCGGGTGTCTCCACCCGCCGGGGCCTGGAGACATCATGACGCACAAGAGCTTCGCCGGGCGCGCTGCGCTCGCCGCGTTCATCCTCGCGCTTTGTTCGACGGCCGGCTGTCACGCCGGCCCCATCACCCCGTCCACCGCCCCCGAGGGCGAGGACGATCTCGCGTTCTCCGATCCCCCCGCGATCGCCGGCAAGAGCGCCTCGGGCGCGCCGCTCAGCCTGACGGCGACCGACGGCACGGGCCTCCGTCTCGTCGAGCTCTCGGCCCGCGGCGTCATCGAGGAGCCGCTCGCGTTCACCGAGATCAGGCTCGTCTTCGACAACCCGGAGGACCGCATCCTCGAGGGCAATTTCAGCGTCACTTTGCCCGACGGCGCGACGCTCAGCCGCTTCGCCATGAGGATCGGCGAGGAGCTCCAGGAGGGCGAGATCGTCGAGCGGCAGGCGGCGCGGGCGATCTACGAGGACTCGCTGCACAAGCGGCAAGATCCCGCGCTCCTCGAGCAGTCGAGCGGCAACGAGTTCACCGCGCGCGTCTTCCCGATCCCGGCGCGCGGGCGCAAGGAGCTGATCCTCTCGTACACGCACGAGGTGAGCGCCGCCGTGCCGTACACGCTCCCGCTCCGCGGGCTGCCGGAGCTCGGCAAGCTCGATGTCACCGTCCACGTCGAGGGCCAGGAGACGGCCGCGGCGGAGCTTCACCGCGAGGGCTTCGTCCCCGACGCGGACTTCCGCCTCGGCGCGGAGAAGCTCAAGGGCGGCGCGGGCCTCCGCAGCGGTAACCTCGCCCTCGTCCGGGTCCGGCCCATCCCCGACGCCAAGCCCGATCCGCTCGGCTCCGCGATCGTCCTCTTCGACACGAGCGCCTCGCGCGCGCTCGGCTTCGAGGATCAGCTCCGCCTCCTCGGCAAGCTCGTCCACCGCGTGGCCGAGACGGCCGGCGCGGACACGCCGATCACCGTCGCCTGCTACGACCAGACCACCTCGTCGATGTTCGAGGGCAAGGCCGGATCGTTCGGTGATCGAGAGCTCCGCCACATCCGCGCGCGCCAGGCCTTCGGCGCCTCCGATCTCGGCCAGGCCCTCGGCTGGGCGAAGGAGCATGCGCGCGCCGCGGGGGAGAAGCGCGTGATCGTGATCACCGACGGCGTCGCGACCGCGGGCGACACCGAGCTCGACATGCTCGGCGCCGCGGTCAAGCGACTCTCGTCGAGCGGCGTGGAGCGGCTCGACGCCATCGCCGTCGGCGGTCTGCGCGACGAGGCGGCCCTCCGGAAGCTCGCGACCGGAGGCCTCGCGCACGACGGCATCGTCGCCGACGGGGCCGCCGATTTCGCGACGATCGATCGCCGCCTCGGCCTCGCCACGCGCTCGGGGATCAAGGTCGAGGTCAAGGGCGCGCGCTGGTCGTGGCCCGCCCAGCTCGACGGCGCGCAGCCCGGCGACGAGGTGTCGATCTACGCCGACCTGCCCTCCGATCAACCCGTGATCGTCAGCCTCGACGGCGTCGAGCAGCCCGCGCGCGAGCTCGGCCGCGTGGAGCGCCCGCTGCTCGCCCGGGCGATCGCGCACGCGAAGATCGAGAGCCTGCTCGCGCGTCAGGGCGCGGAGGGGCCGGACCCGGAGACGAAGAAGGAGATCATCGCCCTCTCCACCCAGAACCGCGTGATCAGCCCCTACACCTCGCTCCTCGTGCTCGAGACCGATCAGGACTACGCCCGCTTCGGGATCGATCGCAGCGCGCTGCCCGATCTGCTCACCGTCTCGGCCGGCCGCATCGTCCCCGCGCGCCGCTCCTTGCCGCCCAAGGTCCCCGGTGGGCCGCGCATCCCCATCGCGCCGCCGCCCACCTTCACGGCGCGCGGCCCGAGCGCGCCTCCGCCGAGCGATCCTGCCCCGACCGCAGCGCCGCCTCCCCCGGGCGCCTTCAGCGCCGCCGCGCAGCGGGCCGACGTCTCCGCGCGCGGCAACATGTGGGGCTCCGACCCGGCCGGCGACGCCTTCGGCGCCGGCGGTCTCGGCCTCTCCGGCATCGGCGAGGGCGGCGCTGGCCGCGGCGACGGCATCGGCCTCGGCTCGGTGGGCACGGTCGGCCACGCCAGCGGGAGCGGCAGCGGCCAGGGCTTCGGCAGCGGCCACGGCCGCATCGGCGGCGCGCACCGCACCAAGCCCCCGCAGGTGCGCATGGGCGCGACCCAGGTGAGCGGGCGCGTCCCGCCGGAGATCATCCAGCGCATCGTCCGCCAGAACTTCGGGCGCTTCCGCGCCTGCTACGAGCGCGGCCTGCTCGCGAACGCGAACCTCCAGGGCCGCGTCTCGGTCCGCTTCATGATCGATCTCGACGGCTCGGTGAGCCTCGCCGCGAACGGTGGCAGCGATCTGCCCGACAGCGCCACCGTGGCGTGCGTGGTCAACGCCTTCCGCGGCCTCTCGTTCCCGCAGCCCGAGGGCGGTCGGATCACCGTGGTCTACCCGCTCATGTTCTCGCCCGGCGACGGCGGCGGCTCGTCGTCTTCTTCGCCGCCGCCCGCGCTGCCCCCGACGAGCTGGGCGCCGCCGCCCGCCGCGCCGCCTCCTCCTCCGCCCGCGCCGCCCCCGGAGGAGCCCAAGTCCGCCGATCCATACACGGGCCGCTTCAAGACGGTGATGGACACCATCGCGAAGGGCGATCCGCGCGGCGCCGCGGCCGAGGCCTTCACGTGGCACCGCCAGGAGCCGGGCGACGTGATGGCGCTCCTCGCGCTCGGCGAGTCGATGGAAGCCTCGGGCGACATCGTGACCGCGGCCCGCGCCTACGGCTCGATCATCGATCTCTTCCCGAACCGCGCCGACCTCCGCCGCTTCGCCGGCGAGCGGCTCGAGCGGCTCGGCAAGGAGGGCCTCACCCTCGCCCGCGACACCTACCAGAAGGCGCGCGACGAGCGTCCCGATCACCCCGCGAGCCACCGCCTCCTCGCGTTCGCCGAGCTCAAGCTCGGCCATGTCGAGAAGGCCTTCGATGTCGCGCTCGCCGGCGCCTCGCGCCGCTACCCGAACGGCCGCTTCGCCGGGGTCGATCGCATCCTCCACGAGGATCTCGGCCTCATCGCCGCCGCGTGGATCAAGGCCGAGCCCAACCGCCGCGCCGAGATCCTCGCCAAGGTCGCCACCGCGGGCGGCTCCGTCGAGGACGCGCCCTCGCTCCGCTTCGTTCTCAACTGGGAGACCGACGCCAACGACGTCGACTTCCACATCTACGACGACGAGGGCGGCCACGCCTACTACGAGCACAAGATCCTCCCGAGCGGCGGGATGCTCTACGCCGACGTGACCACCGGCTACGGCCCCGAGTGCTTCACCATCCGCCTCCCGAAGGAGAAGCGCTCCCCGATCTACACGCTCCAGGCGCACTACTACTCCCGCGGCCCGATGGGCTACGGCATGGGCAAGCTCTCCGTGATCGAGCACGATGGAAACGGCGGCCTGACCTTCGACGAGCGCCCCTTCGTGGCGATGAACGATCACGCCTTCGTGAACCTCGGCACCGTGAAGCGCGAAGCGCTGAAGCACTGAGCTTTCCCGCTCCCGCTCCCGATGCCCCCTTCCGGGAGAGGGTTGCGGGAGCGGGAGAGGATCGAGAGGGGATCAAGAGGGGGAGAACGGATCCTGTTGACAGGCAAGGGCCGACCGTGATTGCTTGAAGGGTCGGCTTTTTTGTGGATTTGCCCCCGCGAGGCAGCCGACAGTCAAACTTCCTGTCTGGATCTGGAGCGACGCATGGGACGTACCTTCCGCGACGATGCGCGGGGCACAGCGAAACAGCCGGGCCGACGCCTGCGAGGTGTCTGGCTGGGCGCGCTGCCGGTGGTCGTGGGGCTCGGGGGTCTGGGCTGCGTCGATGCGTCGCCGCGCCCCGATCCCGTCTCGACCGAGGTCGAAGGGACGACCGCGACCGCCGAGCAGGCGGTCGTCGCGCCCACCTGTGTCACCGTGCAGCGCGGCGTCTTCGGCATCGTCGAGGATGCCCAGCTCGCCCGCCAGGTCACCAAGGCGCCTGCCCTCGACGGCGAGGCCAACACCAACTACGGCGCGCTCACCACCGCGGCGATCGGCACGGTCGCCTCCAAGGAGAGCCGCCGCACGCTGCTGCGCTTCGATCTCTCCTTCATCCCGCCCGGGTCGACGATCAACAGCGCGACCGTGACGCTCAAGACGACCAACACCGGGCCGGGCACCGTCGAGCTGCGCCGGGTCACCGAGTTCTGGGACGAGACGCGCGTCACCTACAACACCTGGAAGAACGCGCAGGACATCATCAACCCGGCGGTCTCCTTCGTGAGCAACCCGCCGGCCGCGGCCGGGCTCCGGAGCTTCGATTTCCCGGTGCTCGTGCAGGACTGGGTGAACGGCACCTTCCCGAACTACGGCGTGGTCCTCCTCGAAGAGGGGGGCAAGGCGACCACCATCACGACGAGCGAGGGCGCGAGCCAGGCCGAGCGGCCCAAGCTGGTCGTCTGCTACACGCCGGGCGACGCCGACGGCGACGGGGTCGCCGCGCCGGCCGATTGCGACGACAGCGATCCGAACATCCACCCCGGCGCGAGCGAGACCTGCAACGGCCTCGACGACAACTGCGACGGGACGGTCGACGAGGGCGATCCGGGCGGCGGCGCGGCCTGCGGGACTGGCATGCCCGGCGCCTGCGCGTCGGGGACCCTGCACTGCCACGTGGGCACGGTCTCCTGCCAGCCCACCAATCCGCCGAGCGCGGAGATCTGCGACGGGCTCGACAACGACTGCAACGGGCAGATCGACGACAACGCCGCGAGCGCGCCCACCTGGTACGCCGACAGCGACGGCGACGGCTTCGGATCGCCCGCGAGCACCCTCAAGTCCTGCGCGCAGCCGGCCGGGTACCTCGCGGTCGCCGGCGACTGCAACGATCAGAACGCCGACGTGCACCCGGGCGCGGCCGAGCTCTGCAACGGCGCGGACGACAACTGCAACGGGAGCAACGACGAGGGGAACCCGGGCGGCGGCATGGCCTGCGCGACCGGGCAGCCCGGCGTGTGCGCGGCCGGCTTGACGGCCTGCGTGGGCGGCGGCCTCGTGTGCAACCAGAGCCTGCAGCCGACCGCCGAGATCTGCGACGGCAAGGACAACAACTGCAACGGCAGCGTCGACGAGGGCTCGGCCGACGCCGACACCTGGTACCGCGACGCGGACAACGACGGCCACGGCGACGCGACCGTCTCGGTGCAGGCCTGCGCGCAGCCGATGGGCTACGTGCTCTCGCACGACGACTGCAACGACGCGGACGCGAACGTGTACCCCGGCGCCAACGGGAGCTGCGGCGGCCACGGCGCCTCGGCCCTCGTGTCCGGCGGGATGACCGCGCACTCGCCCGGCTACTCGGGTGTGTTCACGCTCGGACAGTCGCCCGGCGGGGTGAAGGCCTCGTCGCCGAGCTACCGCTTCCACGGCGGGCTGGTCGGGGCGACCCAGGGCCAGTAGCGGCGCGCGCTCCGCCAAGAACCTCCTGAACGACACGCGCATCGCGGTATGCTGCCGACGTGGTAGGGCTCCTGGGCTTCGCCGAATACCTCCTGCGGGCGCTTCACCTGCTCGCGCTCGGCCTCGCGCCGGCGTGGCTCTCGCCGGATCCTGCGCCGCCTCCGCCGTCGATGCTGCCAGCCGAGGGCGCGCTCGCGCTGCTGCTCCTCGCGCTCCTGCTCCACGGGGCGGCGAGGGTGCGGGCGCGCATCGCGTCGCGGGCGATCAAGGCCGGCGCGGTGCTCGTGTGGGTCGCGGTGGCCGCCGCGCTCCTCGGGGCCGTGATCTACAGCCACGAGCGCGCGCCGCTCCTCCGCGGCCTGTACCTCGTGGCGCCGCCGGTGTGGGGTGCGCTGATCGCGTTCGCCGCCGGGATGGCCGATCGCTGGCCGGGGCTAGCGTTCCGCCACCGGCAGCTCGCGGCCGCGCTGGCGGTGGCGGCGCTCGGCGCGGTGCAGATCGTCCGCGCGCGCCCGCTCTTTGCGTCGCACGAGGCGATGTGGTGGGCCGCGATCGAGCTCGACGGCGACAACGCGCGGGCGATGGACGAGCTGTCGCGCCCGCTGCTCCGCGCGAGGAAATTCCCCGAGGCCGACAAGATCGTGGACGAGTGCCTGATGCGCAAGCCCGGGGCATGCGCATGCCTCGATCTGCGCGGTCAGGTGGCGGCGCGGCAGAAGCGCCCCGACGCGGTGGCGACCGCGCGGGTGACGATGCAGCGCTGCCCCGCCTACGGGCCGGCGCGCGCGACGCTCGCCGAGGCCCTGGCCCAGCAGGGCGATCTCGGCGCGGCCGAGCAGGAGGCGCGCCTCGGCCTGACCCAGGGCGGGCCGGCCGATCGGCTCCACTACGTGCTCGCGCTGGTGCTGGAGCGCACGGGCCAGTACGCGGAGGCGCGCGGCGAGGTGAACCAGGCGCTCTTGCTCGGCGCAGGCCGTGACGCGAAGATCCTCTCCGCCGCGCTGGCCATCGTCGCAGGCGATCTGGACGGCGCCGAGGCGATCCTCGCGCCGCTCGCCGAGGCCGCGCCGGACGACGCCGAGGTGCTCTACGATCGCGCGCTCATCGCCGACAAGCGGGGCGACTTCAACAAGGCGAGGCAAGGCTACCTGGCCGCGCTGAAGGCCGATCCGCGGACGGCGAGCGCGCGCTACAACCTCGCGCTCCTGACGTGGCGCTTCGGGGTGAAGGAAGAGAGCCTGCACCACCTGAAGAAGTTCATGGAAGCCTTCCCAGACGATCCGCGGGGCGTGCAGCTCGCGCAGACGCTCGCGGGGGCTCCGCCGAAGCGGTAGGGCGAGCCGGAAGGCCGGGTGGAGCACCTCGTGGAGGTTGGTGGAGCACCTCGTGGAGGTTGGTGGAGCACCTCGTGGAGGTTGGTGGAGCACCTCGTGGAAGTTGGTAGAGCACCTCGTGGAGGTTGGTAGAGCACCTCGTGGAGGTTGGTGGAGCACCTCGTGGAGGTTGGTGGAGCACCTCGTAGAGGTTGGTGGAGCACCTCGACCCCGTTCCTGAGCACCTCGTGGAGGTTGGTGGAGCACCTCGTGCCCGGTTCCCGAGGACCGCCGTCGAGATCGTGCTCGCCCTGGATGCGAGCAGGGCACCTCCTCGTCTGAAGAACGGAACCAACGAGACCCGCGCATGCCGCGGGGGAGAGGGAGCACAATCATGGGACCGGATCTGCGCTTGATCGAAAAGGGCAAGGGGCAGCCGCGCACGGCGCTGGCGCAGGAGGGCAAGGTGCACATCCTGCTGGCCAAGCAGTACGCCGCCGAGCTCGACGAGCATGGCTGGTCGGCCTCCGATACGGCCGATTTCGAGCTGCACGTGGCGATGATCGACGAGGGGGTGGGGAGCCAGGCCGGGGCCTATGAGGAGGCGAGCCAGACCTCCGCCGCCGAGTCCGACGCCATCGATGCCGCCAAGGCCTTTCTCCGGCGGCTGCGCAACGCGCTGCCCCGCGCGCTGCGCGAAGCCGCGGGCTCGGGCGTGACCGAAAAGTCGTTCCTGACCGGCGAGACCCTGGAGCGCTCGACGCCGAAGATCAGCACCTACCTGAGCAAGATCCGCCCCTCGGTGGAGAAGCTCGACCCGGTGCTCGGCAAGTTCTTCGGCGGGAAGAAGGCCTCTGCCGAGCTCGATGTGGTGAAGTCCGAGCTCGACGCCGCCGACGCCGCGCAAGAGGTGGCCCGGAAGAACGCGCCGGAGCAGACGCAGGCTCTTTACGAGAACATGGGGCGCGTGCTCGAAGGGATCGAGGACATGAACCGGGCCGGGCGGAGCGCCTTCGAGGGCAACGCGGCGGTGGCTGCGTCCTTCAACAAGGATCTGTTGCTGCGCGGGCGCAAGAAGCGGAAGGGCGCGGAGGAGGGCGATGCGGGCGGTGGAGCGCCCGGGCCTTCCGCGCCGAAGGATGCGCCTGCGCCGAGCTGACGGGTGATCGGGTGGCGGCAGCGCGTCCGGCGCTGCCGCCTCGTATTGTCATAATTATCGCCGAAGTCGCCTTGTCAACGATGTTCGCTTCAGGTCAAGTCGTCCGGGGAATGATTTGGGCGACAATCCTTGAAGGATGTGCCTCGTCATCTACCCAAACTGCGATCGTGCTCCTGACCCAACTTACTTCGATCTCCAGCAGTTTTTCATTCTCCGACGTGACCACCGCAACCCTCTTGTTTGGGGTCGCAATACTGCCGCGGAACACTTCGCGAAAATGATGGGTGTCGGTCACTTCTTGCGTCGTGGTCAAGCTAATGGTCGCCTCTCCGTCGACATCAACGATGGCCCGCACCGATATGCATGAGGCGGTCGCCGAAGCCGTTGATTCCTCGACGTATGCCGGAATTTCGGCATCTTGGTTGTCAAAGTCCATGACGAAAACAATCGGGTGGGATAAGAGCACCGTAACTTGAGGCATCTAGCGACCTCGCTTTCGAAGTCGTTGAAGAGCGTTCAGGTACTGATTATGTTTTGTCATTGGGCGCAGTCCCGATCGACCTATTTAGTTGCCATTTTCGACCGGTGCTCCTGTGCGCTCCGAAAAATCACGTAGGAAAGACTGGATGCGCTCGATGGTGTCCAAGCTCTTCGGGGCGTCTATTGACAAAAGGTTTGCGGAGTACCTTTCGAATAGTAGTGACTGATCGCAGAGGAATTTTTCGATCGTCGCGCGTTCGCTTTCGCCGACGCCTTTTAGCCAAAGTCGATAAACACGGCGACCGCTGTTCTCGACGACGCGCTCGATAGTATACATCCGTTCCTCGCCAAGGCTAACAACAACAACGTCCCCGAGCGCGATCCCGTATGTAAAAAATGGGATACAGCACACTTCAAATTTGTCTGCATCGATCTTTCGCGCCCATATCTGCTCGGTTCGTCCCTTCATCCCATGATCGGACAGGTCGGCTACAATAAGAAAGTTGGCTCGATCTATCCAAGCCGGTGAATCGTGCGTTGCGATGTTGTCTTCGTTCATGTTCGTGACCTTCATTTGTTCGGCCAGTGAGGAGGGGGCCATGGACCTTTGTAGTCGGCGGGGGGAGTTTTGGGAAATGTCCCGGCTCCCTTTGATGCGTTGCAATGCGGGCACGCAAGTTGGGCGTTGTCTGGGGTGCTATTTCCTCCCTTGGCACGTGGGGTGGCGTGGTCAACCTGGGTTCCAGTGCCGGGACGACCGCAGTAGACGCATGTTTTTGATGGATCCTTGGCGAAGGCGTCTTCTCGAACGCTCTCCGAGAATCTTTGGCCAGCGCTCGGACCGCCTGCTGCGCCGGTCTTGATTTCGGGGCCGGAAGATCCCGCATTCGCCGCATCGACCGCCGCCCCGCCGAGCTCCCCCAGGGCCACCCCGGTCGCCACCCCCACGGTGACCACCTTCACCCCGGCCTCGGCCGCGCCCTCGAAATCCCCCTCGACAGCGCGCTCCACCAGCACATCCACCTGGGACGCGCCCGGCTCCCAGAACAGCGCCGACAGCCCGCTCAACGGGTCATCTGCGCCCCAGGCTGTTTGCACCGAGCGAACGAGCCCCGCGGGCACCCTCAGCCAGTCGATCTCCGTCACCTCGGCTGCAGCTTGCCCTACACCGCGCGCCGAGCCGTGAAGCAGCTCGCCGCCGATCTCGATCCGGCTCTTCCCGCTCGTTGGATCGAATCCCGGCGGTGAAGCCTGCCGGTTCGTGTTGTGCCGGGGCATCGCCCCCGAAAAGCTCCCGCTCGCGGGGGCCGATCGGACACCCGGTGTCGAATTGCCGGTCACCCCCAGATCGCCGGGGGCAGTACCGAGCCCGGCCTGGTCAGCCTCCTGCCCAGCACCGGGCGGCGGCGCCGGCGGTCGCGGAAGCTCCATCCCCGGACGCTGCGCGGTCGCCGGGTTCGGTGGATGGCTGATGGTCGTGCTCCCGCCCGCGAAGTAGACCGTCTTGATCTGGCACTCGGCGCCGCATGTGGGGTTGACCGGCACTCCGTCGAAACCGCTCGGGTCGATGAACGCCAGCGGGTTGTTCAGCACGTAGCTGTACGGATTCCAGCTCTGCCCGAAGGTCGGGCTCGGCACGAACGGGTCCGGCGTCAGGAAGCGGCCGAGGTGCGGATCGTACAGCCTCCCCCTCATATTCACGAGGCGAAGGTCGATGTCATCCTCGTGCCCCGTAAATCCCCGGCTCGTCCCGCCCGAGGTATCGATCGCCGGCCCACCCCACGCTGGATTGCGCCGCTCGCCGAAGGCGTCATAGCTCCGCTTCTCGACCTTGTCTCCCGTGACGACGGTCTCCACCGACCCGAGATGATCCGTGTGCAGATAGCGCGCCTCATCCGCCTTCCCCGGCACCCGCGCCACCACCGCCACGAGCCGCTCTACGCCATGCACGAAGTAGCGGTGCTCCACCGCGCCGGTCTTGGCGTTGACCGTCCGCTCGTAGAGATCACCGACATACACCGTGGTCTCATCCCCCGCCACCTTGCGGGCCCGCGCTTGCTCGCCGTCATACTCCAGCGTCACCGCCGGCTTGTTCTGCCCCGGCAGCGTGAAGCTCCTCGGCATGTCGAACGGGGTGTAATCCACCGTCACGCCCGCGCGCACGACCGGGTTCCCGACCGCATCGTGGACGAAGCTCTCACTCCCGGCCTCTTTCACCGCATGGGGATGGTCCGGATCATACGCATACTCCCCCACGATCCCCGGCTTGCTCAGCAGGTTGCCGTTCGGTTTGTAAACATAGGTGTCCGCCGCCGGGCAGTCGGGCGCGTTCGAGAAGGTCGCGCACGTCAGCCGGTCGAGGCCGTCATACCGGAACGATTCGATCCCGTTCTGCACCTGGAGCGCATCATGCCGGCTCTTCAGGTTGAGCTTGTCGTCATATTCATAAGATAGATCCTGCACCGGAGGCGCGTCGCCCTTCCGGGTGACGAGGCTCTTCAAGCGCTCCTTCTGCTCGTCATAGGCCCGGGTCGTCGAGAAGCCGTTGCCGAACGCTTCCACATGGATCCGATCCGCGTTGTCGGTCTCCACGAGCTTCCAGAAGGCCGTCTTCCCCTGCGTGACCGCGATCAGGTGCCCGTTCGGATCGTAGGTGTTCTCGACCGCGAACGCTGAAAGGCCGTCGACCTTGGGATAATCGATCGCCGAGACCCGGCTGAACGAGTCATAAGAGAGCCCGACGCTGAACGCTTCTCCCGCGATCGTTCGATCAACTGAGCTCACTCGCCCGAGCGCATCATAGGTGTATGCGAGCGCGGTCCCATCCGGCGCCTTGACCTCGCCGAGCCTTCCGAGTGCGAGGGGCCCTCCCGACCCGAGCGGCGCGCTGTCCCAGGACCAGGTCGTCACGTCAACCGGCCCGCCGCCTTGCTCGTCTTGCCGGCTCGTCAAGCGGCCGAGCGCATCGCGGTGATACGTGACAGATCGCCCCGCCATATCGAGCGACGATGTGAGTTCTCCAAAACCGTTGTAGTCGAGGACCGTCATCCCCCGGTCGGGATCGATCGACGTGCGCACCCGCCCGAAGGCATCGCGCATCAAGCTCGTGATCGCGCCCCCGGGATCGGTGACCGTCGCGAGCATCCCGAAGGGACCATATGTATAGCCGGTCGTCCCCATCATCGGGTCGAGCGCCTCGACTAGCCGCCCGAGCCCATCGCTCGTCAGCTTGGTCTTCTGATCGAGCGGATCGGTGATCTCGACCTGGGAGCCGTCATAGGTATAACGGGTAACCGCCTTCCACGGGGTCGTATGAGCGACCAACCTCCCCGCCGGATCCCACGCGTAGTGATCCGCCACCCGCTGGATCTCCGGCACACCCTCGTCCACCGGCACCGTCCGCCGGACGATATGCTCCCCCTGCGCATCATACCCGATCTCCACCACGATCCGCGGAGCCGGCTCATCCCCCACCTGCGTCCCTCGCACCCACCGGCGAACGGCCCTCCCAAGCCCATCCACCTCGGTCGTGCTCTCTTCTCCCCCATCGACGGTGATCGCCTCCCGGACCACCCAGCGCACCTGCTCCCTGGTCCGCGACAGCGTCCTGCGTGCCTCGGTCTTATCCGGCCGGATTTCCCGCACCCAGCGCCCGAATCCATCGACCTCCCAGCGCGTCGAGAGCCCGTTCTCGTCCACCCGCTCCGTCATCACCCCGGAGCCGAGATCGAAGCCAAAGCGCACCACCTGACCGAGCGCGTTCTCCATATGCTCAGGGAACGTCCCGCTTGGGTCATACGTCGTCGTGACCACCCGAGGCGCCTCGATCCCATCGTCGGCCATCGTGACATGGACGTTGCCAAACACATCCCGATCATACGTCAGGCTCAAATGCGCCGTCGGTTCACCCCCATCCACCGTCTCGGTATGAAGGAGCCCCGTCTTGCCATCGAACGTCCGATCCTCCGTCCGGCACCGGCTCACCCCGGCCGCGGTGCTGCATATCTTCCGGTGCTTGACCTGCCCGAGCAACCAGGAAGCCGGGTGATTCTCCACGACCACATCGGAGACAGTCGTGCTGAGATCCACCCCCGGCGCCTCCGTCACCGACCCGAGGACAGTCCCATAGTCGTCATACCCTGTCGTGGTGATCGTCACCCCAGTGATCGGCTTGCTCTCCACCTCGGCCGAGAGCGCAAGCCACCCGACGAGCGAAGTCGGGGCGACCTTGCCAAACGACCCTTGCCTGCGCGCCCGCGCCACCTGCACAGGCATCGAGAAGTACGTCGCTCCACCACCGGTCTTTCGCACCTCCCGCTCGATCGTGGTGAGCGAGAGCTCGACCCTTCCCGGGTCGCCCTCCACTGGGTTGGGCGACCAGCGCACCTGCCTGTGAAGCTGCCCGGCGTCAGGATAAGCGCGCATCCCGCCGATCGTCGTGGGCGCGAAGCCGCCGTAGAGGTCGAGCGTACCGGCCTTGGTGTCGAGGTCGGTGGTGATCACCTGAGCGAAGCCGAGGAAGCCGCGCCCCCAGCGATCGAAGCGCCCGCCCCGGTATTGCACCCGGTGCTGCCTGAGCCCATCGGCCCCGTTGTTGGTCAAATATCCGGTCACCACCCGCCTGGGCCCGGCGACGCAGCGGAGAGGATAAGCGCAGGCCGGGGCAAACCACCCTTGGGCCGCGTAGTCGAAATTATCCTCGGTGTTCGGCGAGGTGAGGGACCGGTCGATCAACGTGCCATACGTGATCTCCAGGTTGGAGAGATCCCCGTCTTCCATCGGGTCATGGCCGTTCAACCCGTCGTGCACCCGGAGGAGCAGATCTTGCGGTCCGCCGGTCGAGCGAAACACGGACAGGGTGCCGGGACCGGCGAACAGCACATCGGCCATTCCGTCTCCGTCGGCGTCGGTGATCCGCGGGCCGAGCCGGTTCGACAGCGTCACGCCCTGCTCGCTCAGCGCATCGAGGAAGGGCAAGCCGGTCTCGACCACGGCAAACGTCGCATTCGAGAGCAAGGTGGTCGCCTGGAGCAACACCCAGCGGGGGAAACCGCTCCCGTCGATGGATGGCAACAGCAGGTCTTGCCGGCCATCGCCGTTGGCGTCGAGCACCGCCCCGAGGGCAAAGAGGCTCGCCATGTCGCCGATCACTGCGCCGGTCAGCGCCTCCACCGGCGCGCCGAAGCGTCCTCCCTTACGGTCACCGGTGTTGATCCAGGTCGATGGCCTGCCAGTCGTGCTGTCGATGGCCACCACATCCGGCAGGGCATCCCCGTTCACGTCGAGGAAGAACCGCGTGGCCCCGGCGACCCCCAGGTTGCCAATCGGCTCCTTCTCCCAGGTGTCGCTCGACTCATCGTACGACAGCGAGACATGGCTTTCGAGTGGGAGGATCTCGTTCTGGGAGATCTCTGGCAAGACGAGGTCGACCTTGCCGTCGGCGTCGAGGTCGGCCGGCTGGAGGGCCCAGTCGCAGCGGAAGAGCTGGAGCACGGGGATGGCCCGCGGGCTCGTCTCGAACCCCGGCCCTTCCGGCGACCAGAGCCGGAGCGTCCAGGCAAAGGCGTTGCCCCCGCCGAAATTCGGATCGCGCTCGCACTGGATGAGATCCGGTGTGCCGTCGCCGTTCACATCGGCGAGGTGGGCCGAGGCCTCCGGGCTCGAAAGGCGCGGTGCGTTGTCGAGCAGGTGCAGTGGCCGGGGGATGCCGGTGTCCTTGCGTGAGAGACCTTGTTTTCCCGTGCTGAGGAGGACTTGCCAGTTGGGCGAGGCATCGAAGGCCGTGCCATGAACGTTGTGGACGAGGATGTCCATCCGCCCGTCACCATCGTAGTCGAGGGGCGTTCCATAGTCGGGCTGGACTTCCAGATCGGGCTTTTGCTGGGCCACCGGGTCATTGGTCGGGTCGTCGTGCGCCTCTGTGAAGGCAACGGCGGGGGCGCCATAGGGGCTTTTACCATGGCCGCCGGCGAGCGCGATGGTCCAGGCGGTGGTGGGAATCTCGTGGTGGGCCGCTTCATCGAAGGGGACGAGCGGGAGCACGAGGTCGTCGAGCCCATCACCGTTGGTGTCGATCGGCATCGGGGCCGTGAGGGCCGAGCGCGGGGCGGGGAGCGGCGTGCTGACCTCGTTGAACCCCGGAGCCTCGCCCGTCCATGCAAACGAGGTGCGTGGCTTGCACGAGCCATCCGCCGCGCATTCCTTGATGTTGCGGAGCAAGGTGCGGAAGGTGCCTTTCCCCCGCTTGTAGGCAAACCGATACTCACGTAGGAGCGCGCCCCCGGGCCCGTGCATTTGCAAGCTCGCGAGCGCCTGGGTGCTCTCGATGGCCATGCCACCGGCAAAGGCCGTGCGGCGATCGGAGAGGGCCTTGGGGATATACCCGAAGGTGATGGACCGGCCGGGTGCGACGCCTTCATGTCCGGTGTAGTCGATGGACGAGGGGAGCGCCTCCAGGGTATGACCATCTCCCGCGGCGCGGCTCGTGTAGCGGTAGGTGATGGTGTTGCCGCTGCGATCGGCGGCCGTTTGCAGGAGCCAGGAGCGGATCGTCCCCTGCTTGCCCAGCACCCGGGCATCGTCCGAGGTGCCGTATTCGAGGATTCGCCCGGTGCGGGTGAAGACCTGGAAGGAGAGGGCGGGGTTGTCCGGAATATCGCTCTTCCAGCCGATGACCTTGGTAAAGGAGTCGGGGAAGGTGCGGTATTCGGTGCCCTCACCGCTCTTGCCGATCGGGACGAGGCGGGCCCCGTCGAGGCAGAGGGCGTCGTCTCCGTCGAAGCGCACGGCGCGGATTTGTCCGTCTTCGGCGCGGGTGCGCGGGCAGCGGGTGATGGAGGAGAGGCCGCTCAGGGAGAAGCCGACGCCGAGCATCCCGCTGCCGGAGCCGCTGTTGTAGGTGATGGCGAGCGACGGCTGCATGCCCGCGGTGCCGGGTGGAATATCGAGCGGGAGGGTATAGGTGGCCTCACCGGTGGGGGTGACGGCAAAGGCGCCTGGGATCGTACCGGCGATGGGGGAGGCGTCGGCCTCGGAAGGCTCGGGCTCGGCGCGGGGAAGATGGACGGTGTTGTCGTCGCGGCAGGCGCCGAGGGCGAGGAGGAGCAGGAGGAAGAGGAAGGCAAGCCCGCGCCGGGATGGAGGGCGAGCGAGGGCTCGGTGCGGGGTCCGTGTGGCGTCGGGCTTGTGTTGCACAGGTGCCTCCCCTCGGCGATGTGGGCTGGAGCGAGGGTACGGTTCGCTGTTGAACGTTGTCAACGTGGCGGGGCCTACCAGCACGGGGACGCGCAACAACGGGGGCTTAGGGGGCCAACGTCGCGAGAGGGCAGCGTTCGTTGCTCATGTCGCATCACCCTCGCCGAGCAGCTCCCCTGCCACCGCGAGCGTCCGCGCGTTCTCCGGCACGCGCTCGAGGAAGCTCGCGCGCAGCGTTTCGTCGGCCACCTTGGCGGCCCGCTTCAGCAGGCGCGCGCGGGCCTCGCCGATGGCCGCGCGCGCCGCGGTGAGGTCGCCCGCCTCGCGCAGCGCCTCCGCGTACACCAGGCGAATCCGCGACTCGCCGTCCTCGATCCCGGCGAGCCCCCCGAGCGTGTCCATCGCCTCCCGTGCGGCCGCGAGCGCCTCGGCGCCGCGGCCCTGACGGAGCAGCGCCTCGGCCTGGAGCGCGAGCGCGCTGGCGCGGAGGGGCGGGGAGCAGGCTGCGTCGCCGGTCACGGTCACCGCCTCCGCGAGCGCGGTGCGCGCGTCGCCGGCGTCGAGGTGGATGAGCCCCAGGTAGATCCGCGACGCGCCTTCCATGCGCCGATCGCCCTGCGCCGCGAATGCCGCCACGGCCTCGGCTTCCACCGTGCGGGCCTCGTCGAGCTTGCCTTGCCGGCAGAGCGCCAGGCCGAGGTTGTGCTTGCCGTAGAAGCGCACGTTGTGCAGGCCGAGGCGCTCGGCCTGGGCGATCGCCGCGCGGAGCGCCCGCTCGGCCTCGACGTCCTCGCCCAGGGAGAGCCGGGCGTAGCCCACGTTCATCGCGCGCGCGCAGGCGCCGCGGAGATCGCCCACCTGCTCGAAGCTCGCCCACGAGTCTTCCATCCGGCGCAGGTAGTCGCCCACGTCGCCGTCGGAGAGCGAGCGCGACGCGCGGGCCGACTGGAGCTGCCCGAGCACCACCGGATCGCCGCCCGTCAGGGTGGTCACCTCGGCGGCCCGCTCGAGCAGCGCCTCGGCCTCGTCGTTGCGGTCGGCGAAGCGCAGGTGGAAGGTCGAGCCCGTCATCGCCACCGAGAGCGATGCCGCGTTGTCCTGCGTCGGGCGGATGCCGCGGAGCAGCTCGGCGGTCGCGATCATCCGCTCCTTGTGGCCGAGCTTCCCCGCGGAGAGCACCACCTCGCGCGCCGCGTCGCAGTAGGCTGCGCAGCCCGGCCGGAGCAGGCGCATCGCCTCGAGCCCGCAGCGCTCGGCCTCGGCGTTCTCGCCGCGCCACTTGTGCGCCGTCGCCTCGAGCAGGCGCAGCTCGCCCAGCCACTCGCCGTCGATCGAGGGATCGGCCGGCGCGAAGGAGGGCGCGCGCGGGGGCGGCGGCAGCGCGCCGATGTCCGGGCCGGCGGAGGGCGGCGGCGTGATGCGCAGCGGGGGCAGCGCGTCCTCGTCGATCTCGTCCACGCCGGCCGCGTCGTCGCGGGGCAGCGGGGGCTCGCCGAGCTCGGCGAGCAGCGCGTCCGGCGCGAAGGCCACTGTCGTCTCGGCGATGCACGACGCGCCCTTCCGGGCCCGCGCGATGGCGGCCTCGAGGTCGTTGCCCTCGAAGGCTTGCTCGGCGGCGCGGCGGTACCAGACCGCGGCGCGCCCGGGCTCCCCGCCTCGCTCGAAGTGCTCGGCGAGCACCATCGCGTCACCCTCGCCCGCGTGCTCCAGCCACTCGGCGGCGAGCGCGTGGCCGAGGAGCTGATCGCTCTCCGTCAACATCGTGTACGCCGCCTCGCGGATGAGCCCGTGGCGGAAGGTGTGCTCGCTCTCGCCGGGGAAGCGGCCGCCGAGGGTGGGGGAGCACAGCTCGTGATCGACGAGCACGCGCAGCCAGCCGTCGACCTTCGCGCCGCCGACGAGCGCGCTCACGCCGCTCTCCCAGAAGGTCTGCCCGAACACGCTCGCGGCGCGCAGCACCCGGCGCGCATCGCTGTCGAGCGCCTCGAGGCGCGCCTGCACCATGGAGAGCACGGTCTCGGGCAAGGCGTCGCCGCGGCCCTGGGCGACGGCGCGGATCAGCTCTTCGAGGTAGAAGGCGTTCCCGTCGGCATGCTCGACGATGGCGCGCACGGTCTCGGCGTCGGCGCCCGGGCCGAGCACCATGCGGCTCAGGCGCTCGCCCGCGCGGCGGGGCAGCTCGCGCAGCTCCACCTCGTGCAAGCCGCGCCCGGCCCACAGGCGGGGGAAGAGCGCGTGCACCTCGGGGCGGGCCAGGCTGAGCACGAGCAGGCGCTGATCGGCGAGGTTGCGCAGCGCCGCGTCCACGAACTTCACCGTCGGCACATCGCCCCAGTGCAGGTCCTCCAGCACGAGCACCACCGGGCGGGCGGCGCACTCGGCGCGGAGCAGGTCCTCGAAGGCGCGGCGCATCTGATCGCCCATGAGCACCGGATCGCGGCGCGCGGCGCGGAGCTGCACGCTCTCGGCCTCGGCGGGGATGCCGAGCAGCTCGCCCAGGAACTCCACGACGCGCGCCTTCTCGGTGAGCGGCTGCTCCTCGATCCAGGCGGCGAGCTGCGCGCGCCGGGCGGGGAGGGGATCGCCGCCGGCGATGCCCGCGGCGCCGCGGAGGGCCTGGCCGAGCAGGTTGAAGGCCGATCCTGCGCTGATCGGATCGCCCCGGCCGACCCACAAGGCGGGCGGCTCGCTGCGCTGCCGGAGCCGCTGCACGAATTCGTAGCCGAGGCGGGATTTGCCCATGCCCGCGGCGCCGGTGACGAGCATCACCGTCGCCGCCCGCTCCTCGATGCATGCGTCGAAGGCGGCCTCGAGCTGGCCGAGCTCGCGCTCGCGGCCCACGAAGGGCGTGGTGCTGCCGAGCAGGGTGCGCGCGGGCTCGAAGGGGCCGCGCTCGCCGCGCAGGGTGATGCGCGCGCCCTCGGCGTGCACGTCGAAGCGCGGGCCGAGGAGGCCGGCCGTCACCTCGTCGACGACGACGTCGCCGGAGGGGGCGCCCTTGCCGAGCAGGCCCACGGCGCGGTCGATCATCTCGCCGACGGGGAGGCGCGAGCCGAGCACGCCGCGGCCGGCGACGATGGCGAGCGGCGCCCGGACGGGGCTGTCTTCGCCGGCCGGCCGGTCGCACTCGTCGCGATCGAGCAGCGCCCGCAGGCCGAGCGCACAGCGGGCCGCCTGCGCGGCCAGATCGGTCGCGGTGGCGGCCCCCTTCAGCACGACGAAGATCGACCGGTCGGCGAGCAGCTCCAGCGTGCCCCCGTGCCGCTCGGCGATCGCGCGCAGCGCGGCCTCGCGCGACGCCTCCTGCTCGACAGGCCGCGCGCTCGGCCCGGAGGTGGAGGGATCGCGCGCGAGCACGAGGCACATCGCGCGGCGCTCGGCGGTGGTGAGCACCGCGGCGCCGGCGAGGCTCGACCGGTGCGACAGCGGCGGCTGCGTCGAGAGGGGCGAGAGCGATCGCCGCGGGATCTGGCTCGACGGGCGCAACGGGGCGAGCTCGGGGCTCTCCGGCATCGGATCGAGAGCGGCGAGGGCCTGGGCCGCGGCCGTCCCGTCGCGCGGCCGCGCCGCGGGCGTCTTGGCGAGCATCTTCATCACCAGCGCCCCGAGCGCCGGCGGCGCGTCCTCGCGGAGCTGCGAGAGGGGCGGGGGCTCCTCGAGCACCACCTTGAGCAGGATGGAGAGACCGTCGTCGCCCACGAAGGGCCCCCGGCCGGTGAGGCACTTGTAGAGCACGCAGCCGAGCGAGAACACGTCGGCGCGGCTGTCGACCTCGGGCGCGCTCCGGGCCTGCTCCGGGGCCATGTAGGCCGGCGTGCCGAGCATCGTGCCGGGCATGGTGAGCTGCTGCGCATCGGGGTGCAGGGCGATCCCGAAATCGATCAGCGTCACCGCGTCGAGACGTCCGTCGCGGAGGAAGATGTTGCCGGGCTTGAGATCGCGGTGGACGACGCCGTGCCGGTGGACGGCCCCGAGCGCCTCGCCGATCCGGATCGCCAGGGCGACGGAGCCCGCGAGGCCGAGATCCTCGCGGGCGAGGCGCTGCGACAGGGTCTCGCCCGAGAGCCACTCCATCGCCAGGTACTGGCCCCCGTCGGGCATCGCCCCGTGGGCGACGTAGCGCACGACGCCCGGGTGATCGAGGCTCATCAGGATCTGCGCCTCGCGGGAGAAGCGATGGAGCTCCGATTTGCCGTCGCTGCGCAGCACCTTGATCGCGACCGGCTCGCCCCGGTCGCGATCGAGGGCGCGGTAGACATGCCCCATACCGCCCGACCCGGCCGGGCGCTCGATGAGGAAGCGTCCCGCGATCAGCGCGCCCCGGTTCATGTCAGTCGTCGTTTTGCATCAGGCCGCGGATCCGCCCGTTCGGCAGGAGCTTGACGCGCAGAGCGGCGGGCTCCCTGGGCAGGCCGGGCATGGTCATCATCTCGCCGGTGAGGGGGACGACGAAGCCCGCGCCGGCCGAGAGGCGCACCTCGCGCACGGTGACCACGAAGTCGCGCGGCCGCCCGGCCACCGTCGGGTCGTCGCTGAGCGAGAGCTGCGTCTTCGCCATGCACACGGGGAGGTTACCGCCGCCGAGCGACTCGATGCGCGCGATGTCCTTGTCGGCCGGACCGGTGAAGGTCACGTCCTTCGCGCCGTACACGGTGCGGGCGATCTTGCGGATCTTGTCGCGGAGCGGGTCGGTGAGGTCGTAGACGAACTTCGGCGCCGGGGGCGAGGCGTCGGTGGCGTCGACCACCTCGGCCACGGCCTCGCCGAGCTCGATCGCGCCCTCGCCGCCGCGCGCGAAGCCCTCGCAGCGCACCGTGCGCACGCCGCGGGCGTTCGTCGTCTCGCTCACGAGCTTGAGCTCCTCCGGCGTGTCGTTCGGGAAGACGTTGATCGCCACGACCACGGGCAGGCCGAAGAAGGCCGCCGTCTCGAGGTGCTTGTCGAGGTGATCGAGGCCGCGCACGAGCGCCTCGGGGTTCGGCTCGCCGGCCGACTTGACCTTGGCGCCGCCGTGCATCTTGAGCGCGCGCAGCGTGGCGACGAGCACGAGGGCCCGCGGGAACTCGCCGAGGAGGCGGCACTTGATGTCGAGGAACTTCTCGCCGCCGAGATCGAAGCCGAAGCCGGCCTCGGTGATGGTGTAGTCGCTGTGGGCGAGGGCGAGGCGCGTCGCGAGGATGGAGTTGCACCCGTGGGCGATGTTGCCGAAGGGCCCGGCGTGGACGATCGCGGGGCCGCCCTCGGCCGTCTGCACGAGGTTGGGCGAGAGGGCGTCACGGAGCACGGCGGTCATCGCGCCGGCCGCGCCCACGTCGGCCGCGGTGATCGGCGAGCCGTCGTAGCCGCTGCCGATCACGATCCGGCCGAGGCGCGCCTCGAGGTCCTCCGGGCCGCTCGCGAGGGCGACGATCGCCATCACCTCGCTCGCCGCGGTGATGTCGAAGCGGTCTTGCCGCGGCACGCCGTCGGCCTTGCGCCCGAGCCCGACGATCACGTTGCGCAGGGCGCGCTCGTTCATGTCCATCGCCCGCCCCCAGGTGACCTGGCGGGGATCGATCTCGCCTTTTTCGCCGGCCTTCGTGCGGAAGTGGCAGGCGTTGTCGATCATCGCCGAGAGCAGGTTGTGGGCGGTGGTGATGGCGTGGATGTCGCCGGTGAAGTGGAGGTTGATGTCGTCGGCGGGGACGAGCGAGGCCTTGCCGCCGCCGGTGCCGCCGCCCTTCACGCCGAACACGGGGCCGAGCGAGGGCTCGCGCAGGGCGAGGGCCACGCGCTTGCCGAGGCGGCGCATGCCCATGCCGAGGCCGATGGAGGTGGTCGTCTTGCCCTCGCCGGCCGGCGTCGGGTTGATGGCGGAGACGAGGATCAGGCGGCCCTTGCCGCTCGGCGCTCGGTTCAGCGCGGCGAGATCGATCTTCGCCTTGCCGCGGCCGTAGGGCAAAACGAGGTCCTCGGGCAGGCCGAGCTCGCGGGCGACGTCGAGGATGGGCTGGGGCTCAAGGCTCTTTTGCATGCGCGGTTCTCTCATCCGTAACGGGAAGCCAGGAGGGTCGCGAGGGGCTTGTCGGTGCGGCAAAGCTCCAGGGTGTGCTCGGCGGGGCCGTGGGCGTAGCCGTTGCCGATGAACAGACCGACGTCGCGGCCGATGCCCTCGGCGCCGAGGGCGGCGGCGGTGAAGCTCGTGCTCATCGCGAAGTAGTAGACCTTGCCGCGATCGCGCGTCGCGACGATCGCCGACAGCTCGACGCCGGGCACGTTCACGCAGGAGAGGGTGAGATCGGCGCCGCGGCCCTGGGTGAGCGGCTCGACCACGCCGCGCACGGCGAGCGGATCGCGCGCGTCCACCTGCGCCACGTAGTCGCAGATGCCGAGCGTGCGCAGGTCGTCGGCGAAGGGCGCGTGCGCCTCGAGGCCGATCACCTTGCCGTTGGGGCCGACCCGGCGGCGAGCCTCGGCCGCGCAGAGGAGGCCGGATTTGCCGCCGGCGCCGAGCACGACCACGGTCGCGCCCGGGTGGACGAGCCGCGCCACCTGCGGGGCCGCGCCGGCCACGTCGAGCAGGGAGAGCGCGAGCCGCTCGGGGATGTCGGAGGGGACATGGGCCATGGGGGCCGAGGCGAAGACGATCGCGGTGCCACGCACGTCCATCTGCGCCGAGGTCGGGCGGATGGCGCGGATCTCCGAGAGGCGGAGCGGCGTGAGGGAGAGCGAGGCGAGGGTCGCCACGCGATCGCCTGGGTAGAAGCCGCGGGCCTCGGCGAGCGTGCCCACCCGCTGCACCACGCCGAGCAGCATGCCGCCCGAGCCCGTCACGGGGTTGTGCTGCTTACCGCGACGCTCCACCGTCTCGAGGACCAGCCGGGCCACGCCCTCGGGGTCGCCGTTCGAGGCCTCTTCCATCTGCCGGAAGCTCGCGGCGTCGATGTTCAAGGTCTCCACGTCGACCACGATCTCCGTCTCGAAGACGCGGGACGGATCGGCGTCGAGCCGAAGCGCGGGCTGGGGGAGGGCGCCCTCGGGCGAGATCACCCGATGCGTGCCGAGCGGATCACCGGGCAGGCCGTTCACGGGGCCATCTTTATCATGGCGCGACCGCGCGGGGGCGCCGAGGATCGGCGTGCGCCGATCGTGCGCGTGTGTAGGCGCATTTCACGCCCCTCCCAGGCACCTCCTGCGGACCTTCCGCGATCCTTTCGCTTACCTTGACCCTGGCGGAGCGCTGAACCTAGACTCGTCCGTCTACCGCGCCCATCATGGTCGTCCCTCCGACGATGGAAAGCCAATACCCCAAGGCATCGCCGCCCCGATCGCTCGCCCTCCGCTTCATCTCGGGCAAATACCAGGGTGGTGAGTTCCCGCTAGGGACGCAGCCGGAGATCATCGTCGGCCGTTCGAGCGAGCTCGACATGGTGCTGGTGGAAGACATGGTCTCCCGCCGGCACGCCCGCATCGAGTGCACCGACGATCACATCCTCATCGAGGACCTCGGGTCGACGAACGGGACGTTCGTGAACGGCGAGAAGATCCGCCGCGCCCCGCTGAAAGAAGGCGATCGCGTCCTCATCGGGACGAGCATCCTCAAGGTGGTCTCGACCGATCCGAGCGCCCCGCCGCGCCGCCGCGAAGACCTGCAGGCCGCCGGCATGCGCGGGACGACCAAGACCATGACCGGGGCGATCGACGAGATCCCGCTGCCGGATCTGCTCCAGCTCTTCGGCTCCTCGAAGAAGAGCGGCGTGCTCGTCGTCCGCTCCGAAGACGACGTCGGCAAGATCTACCTCCGCAAGGGGATCGTCACCTTCGCCTCGATCAACGATCTGGAGGCCGTCCCGCCCCTCAAGAGCATCTACCGCATCCTGACCTGGACCCACGGCGCCTTCGAGCTCGGCCCGCCCGACGAGCGGACCATCCCCGGCGAGATCAACGCCTCGGTGCAGGAGCTCCTCATGGAGGGGCTGCGCCAGATCGACGAGCTCAACCTCATCCGCGACAAGCTGCCCGACCTCGGCGCGCAGCTCACCATCCCGCTGCCGCTCGAGCCGTTGCTGCGCGACCTCACGCCGCTCGATCTCGACATCCTCCAGCTCTGCTGGAATAACCAGCAGCTCGCTGCCGTGCTCAACCAGAGCCTCGCCACCGACCTCGACACCGCCCGCACGATCCTGAGCCTCGTCGAGCGCGGCTACCTCCGCGTCGAGTGAACGGAGAAGAGAGCGTGCGCTCGCCGGATCCTCCCGCGAAGACGGACGGAGAGCAGGACGACGATCGATCGCGGATCGAGCTCCACGCCGATCTCGATCTGCCCGGCGAGACCGGCCGGCAAGCCCGCATCTTCGCGACGTGGCTCGCCTGCCTCCTCTCCGCGGTGATCGTCGCCTCGGTCGTGGGCGCCCACGTCGCGCCCGACGACGAGCACACCGCGCGCGGCGACGCCGAGATGTCGCGCGCCCGCGCCGCCAAGGCCAAGGCGGCCCTCGTGCTCGGCCTGCTCCTGCCGGCGCTGCTCACGATGGGTCTCAACCACCGCTACCGCCGCGGCGGCGCCCACGCGCGCGGCATCTGGATCGACGTGACCGAGGGCGGCGAGCTGCGCATCTGGGGCCGCGGCTACGGCTCGCGCGTGAGCCTCCAGGGCGCCGAGGTGACCGAGCGCCTGGTCGACATCTACGCCGGCCGCCTGGGCGCCTGGAAAGAGCGCCGCCTGCGCGTGCGCGGCACCACCATCCTCCCCGGCGGCGCCCGCGAGATCGAGCTCGGCACCCAGGCCATCGTCGCCGACCTCGACGAGGCGCTGCCGCAGGAAGGCGGCGAAGGCGACTGCGTGGAGCTCGCCCGCGACGACTTCGACCGCCTCCGCGCCATCGTCCTCGAAGCCACCCGCAAGGCCTGACACCGAAGCGCAGCCACAACGCTACAAAAGGGAAAGCGCCGCGAGAGCGGCGCCTTGGGGGAAGTGATCTGAGAGGGGAAGAGAAGGGCCCCGCCGATCGGCGGGGCCCCATCAGCGAGGCAGGCTCAGGGGTAGAGGCCGAGCTCGTGCGCGTCGAACACGCCGTACTCGATGCCAGCCTGGCGGATGAAGTCGGGGACCGACTTGTAGCCGATGAGCTGGTAGGCGTAGTGGTTCTTGTCGGCCGGGATCGGCTTGCAGCCGTTGAGCGGCTTGTTCAGACCGGCCTGATCCGGCTCGCAGGGCGCGACGGCCACGAGGCCGGTGCCGGAGGCGTTCCAGTCCTTGATCGCGGGGTCGGGACGCACGACGGGGGTGCCGTCGGCGAAGCGCTTCACCACGGCGCGGCCGAAGGCGTTGAAGCCGTCCTTGGTCGCGGTCGGGATCGGAGCCGGGCAGTAGTTCGGCTGGTTCATGTCGAGCTGGAGCACGGTGCAGACCGGCTTGGCGCAGGTCGGCTCCGTCGCGTCGGTGCACTCGAGCGAGTAGCCCATCGCGGTCAGGTGGTTCGCCCACTCGAGCACGCGGGCGCCGATGCCCTTCTGGACCCACTGGCCACCGGCGGCCACGCACGCGGCCTTGTCGGTCGCGCTGTTGTCGCCGAAGAGGCACTCCTTGCCGTAGGTGGCCGCGTAGTAGACGATGCCGGAGGCCGGATCTTCCCACTCGATGCGGTTATCCATCTTGGCGTCGGCGTCCGAGCCGAGCTTGTAGATCTTGAGCTGGTCGAGCCAGGTGGTCTTCTGGTTCGCCGGGATGTACGCGAGCGTCCAGGCGATGAGGAACTTCTGGACCTCCCAGCCGATCTGCGGATCGACCATCGCCATCTGATCGTTCGGGATGGCGTTGGGCTTGAGGTCGCCGCCGAGGTAGTCGGTGCAGATGTTCTTCCCGTTGGTCGGGAAGCACACGGCGGGACCCTCGGTCGGCCACCAGCTCGTCCAGCCGATCGGGCGCTTCGGGTACTTCTTGGCGTCCGGATCGCGGGAGTTGTCGGCGGTCGTGTCGAGCACGGGCTTGCGCTTGGTCGGGTCGGCGGACTTGCTGGCCTCGATGCGCGGGGCGAGCATCGACCGGTCGCCGGTGAGGGCGTTGGCGAGCACGCGGCGGTAGCCCTCGGGGAGCACGTCGGCCATGCCGACGGCGCGGAAGCGCGCGTCGTAGAAGTCGCGGCGCGACTGGCTGATGAAGCGGTCCTCGGACTCGGAGAGGAGGATCGCGGTGTTGATCTTCTCGTAGTAGCTCCCGGCGTTGATCATGTAGCTCGAGTCGTAGTCGCCGTGGTTCTCGGAGAGCGCGTTCTCGAGCGGGTGGCCGCCGAAGCCGATGTCACGGAGGTAGCCGGTGGCGCCGTTCGGGATGCGCACCATCTCCGCGCTGTTCGCGGCGCCGGGGCCGAAGTTGGCGCCCACGCCGTAGTCGTCGCTGTCGCTGTCGCTGTGGAGGACCGGGTCGCCGACGGCCGGATCCTTGTAGTAGTGCACGCCCGGCTCGGGGCGGCTGAGCTCGCGGGTGAAGTGGTCGAAGGCCACGGTCGCCGCGAGGATGTTGCCCTTGAGCGAGCCCTCGACGATGAGCGGCCAGAGGCTGTCGAAGGAGAAGCCCTGGTTCACCGAGAGGTCCTGGTAGATCGTGCCGTAGAAGCCGATGCCGCCCGAGATGCCGAGGAGCTTCTCGTTGTACCGCGAGAACGACCGGTCAGCGGCCGCGCGGGCGCTGAAGGTGTTGCGGTTACGGCGGTAGTTGTCGAAGATGTGGCGGTTCTCCTGGGTGGTGATGAGGAACATCACCTGCTCGTACGGATCGGCGCCGTTGTCGTGCCGGAAGACGGACACGTTGCCGGTGTCGGCCCAGTGGTCGGTCGCGAAGGCGTAGGGCACGCGGACGAGCTTGGGGGCCTTGGCGTCTTCCTTGTTGGTGTCGAGGATCGACGGGCCGCCGCGGAAGAAGCCGTTGTTCGTCTCGGTGTGCTTGGTGTCGGTCACGTACTGCTTCTTCGTCGTGTCCCACTTGAGGTCGGGCATGCGGAGCTGCGAGTACGCGGCGTAGTCGACCGGCATCTGGCGGCACTTCTGCACCTTGCCGTCGACGCTCACGACGTGGCCGTCGAAGCCCTGGTCCCAGGTGCCGTCCACGTCGGCGTTCCACCACGAGGGCGCGGTGGGGGTCACGTCGTAGCACTTGTCGATGACCTTGTAGTTCTTCTGGAGCTGCGAGTAGTGGAAGTCGTCGGCGCCCTGGTTCGCGCCCTTCAGGCCGTAGCTGATGCCGGAGAGGCCGCCGAAGGTGTCGGTCGCGAGGGTGATGCCGACGCCGACCTTGCCGCCGGCGTAGTAGTCCTTGCCGAGGGACTGGTCGTACACGCTCACGGTGTCGCCGTAGAAGAAGCGGGCGGCGCCGAAGTCGTACACGCCGAGGCCGATCATGTCCTGCGACACGTCGCCCGGGTAGTCCATGACGGTGGACTGCTGGTACATCCAGATGAGCTGCGACTGCTCTTCGTCCGTGACCGGGTCGAAGTAGCGCGGGCCCACGCAGGTGTTGCCGTCGTCGACCGCGTCGGTGCACTCCTTGGTCATCTTCCCGTTCTTCGTGCGGAGCTGCCAGTACTGCGGCCGGAAGAAGAGCGAGGCGTAGGTGCTGACGAAGTTGTGGCGGAGGCCGATGGAGTGACCCATCTCGTGCGCGATGACCGCGTAGTGGTACTTGCGGCGGATGTACCGCAGCATCTTCTCGTAGCGCGCCTGGCGAGCGAGCCCGTCCTCGCCCTCGGCGATCGGGAACTTCTTCTTGAGCGCGTCGGCGATGCCGGTGAGCGACGAGGCCTCGGGCGCCTCGTTGATGATGCAGGCGCCGCGGGCAGCGAGGGCGTTGGCCTTCATCTGCTCGAGCTGCGAGCGCACCTTCGGGTTGTTCATCGCGAGCGGGGACGCCATGTCGGCGATCGTGCCGCTGACGGGCACGTTCCCCTTGATGCCCGCGATCTGGAGCATCGCCGGGTTGATCAGCTTGCTCTCGGTCTCGCCGCCGCGCGCGCGGTTCATGCGGGCCGTGATGCCGGCCTGGCTCGGCGAGGTCACGTCGGCGTCGATCGCCACGTCACCGAGCTTCGCCTTGCCCTGCGCGATCACGTCGCGGATCTGCGGGGAGACGCCGTTCTTGGTGAGGTCCGCGTAGGTCTTCGCGTCGACCTTGGCGGCCGCCGCGAGGCGGGCGTTGACCTCGTCCTTCGACATCAGCGCGCCGCCGCCGGCCGCGCCGGCCGCGGTCTTCTGGGCCGTCGCCCAGTCGCGGATGTACTTGCCCTCGGTGATCTCCGAGATGTCGAGCTCGCCGTTCATGTACCGGACGAGATCGACGAGGCCCTGCGAGGCCACGTCGGTGATGTGCGTCCAGATGTTGATGCTGGACGCCACCTTCTCGCCGGTCACCGGATCGTCGCCGTCGACCATGATGCCCCACGTCGACGGCTGCTGCGGCTTGTCGATGTCGAGCACCGTGTTGTAGCGGAGGTCGCCGAGGCGCGGGGACAGGCCCTCGGCGCCGCAGGCCGGCGCGTCGCCCTTGATGACCGGGTTGTGGCAGAGCACGATGATCGACTGCATGCCGACCACGGCCGCGATGCCCGCCTTGCTCTGGTCGGGCACGCCCGCCGGCAGGTTGTTGGCCGCCGACTTCGCCGCCGAGACGCAGGTCGTCGACTCCCAGCCGTTCTTCCGGTAGCAGGCGTTGAGCTCGCGGGTGATCTCGACGGCCTCGTCGATGTCGTCCTGCTGGCCCGTCCACATCGGGAACTTGGTCGCGCAGTCCGTGCCGCCCGTCTTCTTGCACTCGACGTAGCGAGCGCTCTGGACGGCGGTCTTCATCGCCAGGTCCCATTCCTGCACGGCCCAGTCGGTGGCCTCGAAGAGGTCCTGACCGGCCTTCTGGGCGTCGGCGATCTGCTTGTTCAGCTCGTCGATCTTCGACTGATCGGGGCTGTCCTTGGCCTTCTCCGTCTCGATCTGCCAGTTGTAGTTGTCGATCTGGGCGGTCGAGGCGCCGTTGATGTACCAGGGGATCGTGACCGTCTTGCGGTCGGCGTAGGGCAGGGTGCACTTGCCCTTGAAGATGTCGCAGCGCGAGCCCTTGCCGGCGTCCTTGCACTCGTCGGCCGTGCCGTCGCCGTCGAGGTCACGGTTCGGATCGGCGTACGGATCGTTGGTCGGCAGCGCGGTCGAGGCGTGGGTGTCGCACGCGATCTCGCCGGTCATCTTGGCGGGATCGTCGTAGTAGTGGCTGCGCTCCCAGATGTTGTACCGGTCGCCGAAGCGGAACCACCGGTCGTCGATCATGCCGTAGTTGCGCTCGTAGCCCTTGTACTCCGTCTGGAAGTCGCCGTAGGCCTCGAAGCGGAAGCCGTCGACGTCGAAGGCCTCGAAGTCCTTGTCGACGACCTTCTTGAACGACTGGCGGAGGGTGATCTCGGTCGGGTTGCAGTTGCCGTACGGGTCGGTGCCGCCCGCGAAGTCGCCCGGCAGGTAGCAGGCCGGGAAGGTGTCGATGCCCCAGCCGAGGCTCGACAGGTCGATGAGGGCGGGCTCGGCGTAGGCCTTGTTGGTCACGTCGAAGTAGCCCATCTCCGCGTCGAAGTGCGGCGCGTCCGGGTCGGCCGGATCGAGCACGCTGTACGACAGCGGCGAGTACTTGATGCCGCCGAAGAGGCCCATCATCGACAGGGTGTCGAAGTCGTAGGCGCCCGACGACTCGTTCTGCGACCAGTCGACGCGCATGTACTCGCGCTGGTCCCAGGTGCGGTCGCTGGTGTTCTCCTCGACGACGTTCGACTCCTCGCCGGTCGCGGGGTTATAGGCGCGGCGGATGTCGAAGTGCGAGGTGATGCGGTAGCTCGCGACGATCTGGCCGTCGTTCGTGGTCTTCTTGACCAGGCCGTCGTGCGTCAGGCCCTTGGCGTCGCTGTCCTTGATCCGCTCGTACGCCAGGCGCGCGATCAGGTGGTCCTCGGTGATCTGCCACCGGATGCGGGACACCGGCTGCGCGTACGTGGACGTGAAGAGCCCGTCCTGCGCCGCGCCGTAGCCGACATCGACCACGGTGTTGCGCATGTAGAACTCGGGGTCGTCCGTTATGTCCTTCAAGTCCGCCCCGACGAAGAACGACTTCGCCAGCGCGTTGGCCTGTACCCTGTTGATCGGGGCGCGCTCCTGCGCGCACCCGACTGCTCCGCCGGCGGTGACGACGATCACCCCCGCCAGCAACGCTCGCGTCAACATCCTTCTCATCGGAGGATCCTCCTTGGACTGCCTACTCTTCGTTCAACCGCGAAAGCTCGTGCGTACGATCGACGCACGCCAAAACTCAGGAGCGCCCTTGTAGCAATAAATTTGCCAAGCCGTAAACCAGGTAATTTCTGGGCATTTCTTCGGGGAGCGCCGCCCGAAGGGCCCGGGCCGTCAAGGGGCTCACCCTCGGGCCGTTAGCTGTCTGACTCCGCCCGCCGCCCGTCCTACCGCTCATCGGCGGCCACCCCCGGGGCCTCGGACGGGCGCAAATTCTCGAGCCGGAGCTCGACGGCGCGGGCGTGGGCGTCGAGGCCCTCGGCCCGGGCCAGGGCCGCGATGAGCCGTCCCTGGCGGCCCAGGGCGCCGGCGGAGTACCGGATCAGGCTCGTGCGGGCGACGAAATCGTAGACGCCGAGCGGCGAGCCGAAGCGGGCCCCACCCCCCGTCGGGAGCACGTGCGAGGGGCCCGCCAGGTAGTCGCCCACCGCGACCGGGCTGTTCTCGCCGATCAAGGTGGCGCCGGAGGCCGAGATCTCGGCCGCGACCTCGTCCGCGTCCGCGAGGTGCACGCCCACGTGCTCGGCCGCGATCCGATCGGCCAGCGCGATCAGCCGAGCCCGGCCCTCGACCACCAGGGCCGCGGCGTGCCGCCGGATCGAGGCCTCGATGATCGCCGGGCGCCCGAGCGTCTCGATCTGCGCGGCGATGGCCGCGGACACGGCCTCAGCCAGCGCGCGCGACGTGGTGACGAGCACGCAGTAGGCCGCCTCGTCGTGCTCCGCCTGCGAGAGCAGATCGGCCGCGACGAGCGCCGGATTCGCGCCCTCGTCCGCGAGCACGAGGATCTCGCTCGGGCCCGCGATCGAGTCGATGTCGACCTCGCCGAAGACCTGCTTCTTGGCGCACGCGACGTACGCGTTTCCGGGGCCGACGATCTTGTCGACGCGGCCGACCGACTCCGTGCCGTAGGCGAGCGCCGCGATCGCGTGGGCGCCCCCGGCGTCGAGGATCGCCGTGACCCCCGCGAGGTGCGCCGCCGCGAGGAGGCTGTCGTTCGGGGCCGGCGTGGCGAGGACGATCTCCTTCACCCCGGCCACGCGCGCGGGGATGGCGGTCATCAGCACGCTGGAGGGGTAGCGGGCCTTGCCTCCGGGCGCGTACACGCCCACCCGGCGGAGCGGCCGCACCTGGAGGCCGAGCGTGACGCCCGCCTCCTCGTAGGTGAAGCCCTCGACCTTCTGGCGGTGGTGGTAGCGATCGATCCGGTAGGCGGCGACCTCGAGGGCCTCGCGCACCGTGGGATCGAGCCGCGCGAGCGCGCCCTTGCCGTCGAAGTCGCGGGTGAGCAGGGCCGGCGCTCTGCGCTTCTCGAAGGCCTCGATGCACGCGTGCACGCCCGCGTCGCCCTCGCGCCGCACGCGCGCGATGATGTCGCGCACCGCGGGCGCCACGGCCTCGAGGTCGTTCGTCCCGCGGCGGTCGAGCTCGGCGAGGACGGCCTCGAACGACGGGGTGCCGTCGAGGTGGATGGGCAGGGAGAGCGACATCAAGAAGCGGGCGGGTGCCGTAGCACACGTATTTGGAGGGAGGAACGGCCTTCTCGACGCGGCCCTGCTCGCGCGCCGCTCGCTGGATCCCGCCGCCCATGCGGTCTACCGTGCGTCCCATGCGCCTCGGCTCGCTCGGCCTCGCCCTCTGTGCGATCGCGTCCGTCCCGCTGCTCTCCGGCTGCCCCGGCAATTTCTGTTTCCTCAAGATCTGCCAGGGTCGCGACTGCCGCTGCTCGATCTCCTCGTGCAACGAGGGGGCGGCGTTCGATGTCGCCCAGAACCGATGCCGGTGCACGCTCGGGCACTACGCGATCGCGGGGCAGTGCCTGACGCCGGCGCAGGCGAACGAGTACTGCGGCCGCGGGCACCACTGGGAGGGGCAGGGGTGCGTGCTCGATCGCTGCCGGCCGGGAGACGAGCTCGACGTGTCGACGGGGATGTGCATCTCCCACGAGCAGGTGAACCAGGTGGCGACCAACCTGGGCGTGCAGGTGGGGCAGGGCCAGCAGCTCGGTTGCCCGCCGGGGCAGAAGCTCATCCTCGACGGGCCGACGGCGGCATGCGTGCCGCTCTCGCAGACCTGCGCGCGCGACGAGACGTGGACGGGCCAGGCCTGCGTGAAGGTCGCCCAGTGCCCGACGGGCTCGATCTGGGATCCGGCCCGCGCGAGCTGCGTGGTGTACGCGCAGGGGTCGAGCAGCGACGCGCTCGCGGTCGACGTGATCGAGTGGGCGCACGCGAACTACGGGCCCAACGGCGGGCAGGGGACGCCCGCCTTCTGCGGGGCCTTCTCGCGCAAGCCGTGGAGCTTCGGCGTGGCCGAGGGATCGTCGGCGCCCGTGCGGATCGTGGTGATGCTGTCGTTCCCCGAGAACGAGGTGGCGCGCGGCGTGGCGCAGACGACGACGAGCTTCGACTTCAGCGGTAACCCCGTGCCGCCCAAGGGCGCGGCCGAGGTGGAGGAGGCCGCGAAGAGCACGCTGATGCCGCTCGTGGCCGGCGGCGGGAAGGCGAGCGCGGGGACGGCGCAGGTGACCGTGAAGTGCCCGATCATCAACGCCGCCAAGCCGCAGCCGGTGCCCGTGCCCGCGGCGGGCGGCATTTGAGCGCGGGCGATCCGCGCGAGGGCGAGCGCCCCGAGCGCGTGGGCGCCGCCGGCGCCGAGACGTCGATCCCGTGCGCCGAGGTGCGCGTCGAGCGGCTCGGTCTGCAGAGGAGGCTGCGCTCGTTCTCGCTCTTCCTCTTCGGCGGGCAGCTCACCGCGGTGCTCGTGATCGTGGCGGTGATGGCGCGCGCCGAGATCACGGAGGCGCTGGTGAGCGCGCTGCTCACCTCGATGATGCTGACGCCGCTCCTCGCGCTCGCGTCGCTCGTGCCCTTCGGATCGCTGCGCAAGCGCGCCGGGTCGCTCTCGGTGCGAGGCGACCACCTCGTGATCCAGCGGGAAGGCCGGGCGCTCCGGACGATGCCGCTCGCCTCGCTGACCGAGGGCTCCCTGAGCCCGCTCCGGAGGGAGCTGACGATCCGCACGCGGAGCGGCGATCGCGTGGCGGCCCGGGTCGAGAGCCCGATGGAGGGGCGGCGGCTGCTCGAGGCGGCCGGGCTCGACGAGAAGCGAAAGACGCTGGAGCTGCTCCTCGGCGAGACGACGTTCCTGACCTTGATGACCTGGCTGCTCGGGACGAGCGCGGTCTTCTGGCTCACCGAGGCCATCGCGCATGTCGCCCCCTGGCCGGCGGCCTTCAACGTGTGGGTGTTCATCGCGCTCTTCCTCGGTCTCTTGCGCGGGGTGCGCGAGGTGCTCGGCCCCGCGCGGCTCTTGATCGGCGCCGACGGGGTGATCATCCACCAGGCCTTCCGCGATCGCTTCGTGCCCTACGAGCAGATCGCCTCGGTGTCGGCGACCGCCGAGCATGTGGACCTGGCGCTGCTGGACGGTTCGACGGTGCGCGCCAAGGCACGACACCTCACGGCGGAGCAGCGCGCCGAGGTGCTGTCGCGCATCGAGAACGCGCGCGAGGCGTGGCGCGGGGGCATGTCCGAGGCGAGCGCGCTCGCGCGGCTGGATCGGCGCGGGCGCTCGGCCTCGGCCTGGCGTGAGGCCCTCGCCGGGCTGCTGAAGCGCGACGAGGGCTACCGTGAGGCGCGGCTGACGCGCGAGGAGCTCCTCGATGCGCTCGGGAGCGCGTCGGCCTCGGCGGAGCGGAGGCTGGGCGCGGCGCTGGCGCTGCGCGCTGCGGGCGACGAGGAGGCGACGCAGCGGATGCGGATCGCCGCGGAGGCGTGCGCGAACAAGAAGCTGCGGATCGCGCTCGAGAAGGTGGCCGAAGGGGCGGGGGACGACGCGGCGATCGAGGAGGCGATCGCCGAGGAGGAGATGCGGGTCAAGCGGGGGTGAGGGGCGCGATCAGGCCGGCGGCGCGACCGGCGGGAGCGGCGCGTTCGGCCCGTCCGCCGGGCTCTTGGGCGCCGGCTTGTCGTTCTTCTTCGCGGGGCCCGCATAGAGCTTGTCGAGCTCGAAGGCCGCCGCGATCGCGGGGTTGCCGAGGCGCGCCGCCGCCGAGCGGGCCGCCTTGCGCGCGCGCCGGACGAGGCCGACGATGATGCCGTCGAGGTGATCGAGGAGCTGCGTGTGGGCAGGCGTGCCCGCCGGGACCGCGCTCTGCTCGTCCGACGCGCGGAGCTTGGCCGAGCCGGCCAGCAAGTCCGCCGCCGCCTGGGCTCCACCACGCTTGGCTGCCTCCGCCTTGATCCCCGGCGCCTTGAGCGTGGCCGCGAGCTGATCGAGCTGCGTGGCGAGGGCTTCGGCGTCGGCCCCCGCCGCCTGCGTCCCGAGGAGCGTGGCCTTGATCTTCTGCACCGCCTCCTGTGCATCGGGCGCCGCGCTCTCCTGGAGCGCCCCCTCGACATTCTCGAGGACGGCGCGCCCGCGGCGGCGGAGGATCTTCCCCTCGGCCATCGCCTCCGTATAGAGGCCATTGGTGACCTTCTTGCCAGCGCGCGCCGTCTCGCGGCCGACGCCGGCGGTGATCAGCATGTCGCGCGCGTCGGTGAGGCGCGCTGTGTCAGCGGCGATGAAGCCGTCCGGCACGAGAAGATCACCATAGCTCTCCAGGGCATTGAGCGTTTGATTCGCCTGGGCGAGCGTGTCGTTGGAGCTGAACTGGCGGCCGAGCTTGATCTGCTGGGCACGCGTGATCGCCGGGATGGTGTCGAGATCGATGGCCATGTCAAAATCCTCCCTCGGGGAAACGGGTCAATGTCTTGGACGAGGGAGGGGGCGTGATGTTCATTAAAAAAATGCACCGCGCGACGAACGACGAGCGACGCTCGTGGTGTCGAGTGTAGGTGTGCGTGTGGAAGGATAGGCAGCAAGCGCCTGTTCGATGGGCGACTTGACATCGTGCCCCTGTGCTTGTTGCTTGTTCCCGTGGGCAAGAAGGAGGCATGACCCGTGGCCGGGGGAAGAAAGGCATGGCTGCTCTGCGGCGCCGCGCTCGTCTTCTGGAGCGCTGCGGCTCACGCCGAGCATCCCCCCGCGGGGACGCGCCTCTCTTATCTGCGCGTCATCCCCGGCGCTGAGAGCTGTCCCGACGAGCAGGGCTTCCGGGACATCGTCGCCGCGCAGTTGAACGCGACCGACCCGTTCAGCGCAGATGGGGCGCGGCACCTGGAGGTCTCGCTTACGCGCAAGGGAAGGATCTTCCGGGGGCGGCTCGCCTTCATGGATGGCGATGGCCACGCGGCCGAGCCTCGCGAGATGTCGGGCGCGACCTGCGGCGCACTGGTGGACAGCATGGCGATCTCCGTCTCCATCGCGCTCCGCCCGTTCGTGTCGCAACCGGCCTCGCCCGATCCTGTGGTCGTCTCCACGCCGCCGTCGGCTGCCGATTCGGCGAAGGCACCACCGCTGGAGCAACCGTCCCTTATGTTCCGCGTCGGTGCGGGCGCTGCTCTTGGCCTCGGGGTCTCTCCCGCGGGCGCCGCGCCGGGGGTCACCGTGGACGCCGGGCTCCGCTGGGTTCGCTGGGCTCCGCTTTCGCTTTCGCTCGAAGGGCGTGCTTATCCGGTTGCGAGCGGTGCGGCGGAGAGCGGCGTGGCTCGGGTGGCGTCCGGTCTCTTCACCGGGGCGCTCGTGCCCTGCCTGCATGTTCATCTTATCGATCACCTCGCGCTCGCGGGCTGCATGCTCATGGAGCTGGGCGCGCTGCGGGTGACGAGCGACGCTCCCCATCCAGTGCCTGCGGTGTTCCTCCACGCCGCGACGGGCTTGCGGGTCGGGATCGAGGTTCCCCTTATCGATCATCTCGCGTTGCGTGCGACAGGCGACGCGCTCTTCACGCTCCGGCCGGCGAGGGCCTTGGTCTACGGCGTTCCCGCGTGGGAGACACCTCTCGTGTCGGCGAGCTTCGGGCTCGGCGCCGTCGCATCTTTCTGGTGAACGTGCTCTCCGCCGCTGGTAGCCTCGTCGCCATGGTGGCTCGCACGATCGGGGTGGGCGTCCTGCTGGTCGCCGCGGGGGCGTGCGGCGTGCAGGAGGCCAACGTCGGAGACTGCGGGGAAGGTCGAGTCGCAGACCTGGCGCACCTCGGGTCGGACGGGCGGCCGGATCCTTGCCATCTCCAGGATCCGCCGAGCGCAGGCGGGTGCGCGCAGGGGGAGCTCGTGCACTGGCCGGCCGATTGGGAGGAACCCCTATGGCTGTGGTTCGGCGTGGAGGACCAGGCGCCGGAGTGCCCGCATGGAGCGGCGAGCACAGCCTTCGAAGGGCATGCCGACCTCGTCGCCCCGGACGAGTGCGAGGCATGCACCTGCGAGCCCCCGACCGGGGCATGCTCGCTTCCCACGACCATCACTGCCAGCACGGCTACCTGCGGTGCCTTCTCGAACGGGGCGCTCACCTCCTTCGATCCACCTCCAGGATGGGGCGGCCTCTGCGACGGCACGAAGCAGCTCCCCGGTGGAGCGGCGCACGCGCTGACGGTCGGCCCCCTCGAAATGACGGAAGATGGCTGCGCGCCGGGCCCGACGATTCCGGCGAAGGTGATCTCGTGGCACTGGCAGACCTTCGCCCGCGCCTGTGACGGAAAGGGGTGGAGCCGCGGACCGATCGAGCACTCCATGTGCATTCCCGATGCACATGCGACCACCCCGGATTTCCGGTTGTGCATCTTCCATGAAGGGGAGCACGACTGCCCCATGCTGACGCACAACGACTTCACCGAGCAGCACGTCTTCTTCCAGGGGGTCGACGACAAGCGCGCATGCTCGGAGTGTTCCTGCGGGCCACCCATGGGCAGCGTGTGCACGGCGACGATCTCGATCTACAAGGGGGGCGACTTGACGTGCAGCGGCCCGACCGTGACGAAGACCACCGTCAGCTCGGCGAGCCCGACGTGCGTCGACATCCAGCCCCCTGGGCAAGCGCTCGGAAGCAAGTCGGCCGGGCCCACGACGTACACTCCCGGCACCTGCCAACCGCTGGGCGGTGCGCCCAACGGCCTCGCCGCCGAGGGAACCGAACCTTTGACCTTCTGCTGCCGGCCTTGACTGCGATGCGCACCTCCTCCGTTTTGATGGGCTTCGTCCTTCTCTCCTGCACGTGCCTAGGCTTCTTCGCGTGCGTGGGCCCCGACCCGGGAAGCAGCGCCACCAACGGCACCGGCGGGGAGAAGCTCCGCTGCGAGGATGTCTACATCGTCGGCGACCCTTGCGACCCCTGCCTCCACGAGAAGTGCTGCGACCTTCTCCTGAAGTGCAACCACGAGTGCCTCGACTGCCTGCGCGGCGCCCTTCCGTGCAACGAGACCGCCAACGAGATCTTCAGGTGCGGCGACACGCTTTGCTTGAACGAGTGCCCCGGCCCACCGCTCAGCAGCAGCTCGAGCGGAGGAACCGGTGGCAGTGGGACGGGGGGAGCCGGCGGAATGGGCGGCGCCGGCGGGAAGTGATCGCGCTGCGTTCGCCGACCAACCGCGGGGCGTGAAGCCCACGCCCTGAGCCCGCACTGGGCTCTCGAAAAAATCGTCGACCCTCCGGTCGATTTCGCCGTGGTCCGGGTCCGCTCGACGGAACCCTGATCATGAGCCTCGCCGTCGAGCCGAGCATCGTGGTCGCCGCGACCTCCACCACTGGTTGGCGCGCCCACCGGCGCTGGGCTTGCTCCCTCCTCGCGCTGCTGATCGCCATGGGCGCGCGGTGCCGCAGCGCACACGCCGACACGAGCTTCGAGATCTCCGGGACGACCGGCCTCGGTGTGCTCACCGCGGGCGTCGCGCCGGGTCGGTTCGCCCTCAGCCCGGGCGTGAGCGCCGGCATCCGCGGCGAGCGCTGGTTCATTTCCGCGCGTGACACCGTCTCGCTCCTCGGCCTGACCGGCGGGGGTTTCGGCGTCGACAACGAGACCACCCTCGGCGGCGGCTTCTTCTGGAAGCTCGTCAACGTCGGTGCCGGGCTCTCGCTCGCCCAGTACTCGCTTCCGATCTGCGGCGTCCAGTACTGCGGCAAGGTCCGCGGCTTTGCCCCGGGCGCAAACGTGCGGCTCGACATCTTCGGCCCGTTCCTCTCCGGCGCCCTCGGCCTCTCCGCGGAGTGCGCCGGCATCTGGATCACCGGCCGGGCTTCTCCACTCTGGGACGGCATCTCCGTGCGCTGCTCCCTGGGCCCCATCGTCCGCTTGATGTTCCAACCCTGACTGCTCTATTGAAAGAGGTGCCTCATGCGCTGGTTTCATGCCGCGTTCGTCTCTCTCCTCTTCGGCGCGCTCGTGCTCGCCTGCAACACAGTCGACCCGGACGAATGCTGGCCCAACACGTCGGGCGGCCTCGGCGGAGGAGGGACGATCCCGATCGGCGCCGGCGTTGGGGCCACCTCCTCGGGCGATTTTCTTACCCCGCCTCCCTACGATCCGCTCGGGAACGGGAGCGGCGGGGCGCCTTACAACCCCTGCGTCGAGCCGGAGAGCCAGCCGCCGAAGAGCCAGCCGCCGGTCTCCTGTGAGGTGCCGGACTTGGGAGGAGACGGCGCGACCGCCTGGGCCTGCACCGACACCTGCCTCTCGAAGTGCCCGGCGCCCGGCGGGGCCCTCTATGTAAAGTTCTCCCCGTCGGATTTCCCGTTCGTCACCACGATCAAAGACGACGGCAAGGATCTGGCCGGCGGATACCAAGAGGCCAAGGTCAACCTGATGTTCACGAGAGCCATCATCCCGTGGAGCGTCGTCACCTGGTGGTGCCCTTTCAGGATTGGAATGCCGCTCCGGACCGAGAAGATGGGGAAGATCTCGGCAAAAGACGCGGCCAACTACAGCGTAGAGATCACGGAGCTCGTCGCGAAGACGATGGATTTTTCACTTCCGCAGGGGATCTTCTGTGAACAGTATGTCCCCAAGGTGGACATGGTGCTCAAGTCCACATACCCGAAGCTCGGCGCCGGGGCATATAAGTAATGACAATGATCACCCGCTCTGAGTTGCTCGACGTCGTCTACCGCTTCTACCCACGGGGCGTGCGCAACTTTGCCCGCATCTATGCGCCGCCCGACGAGCCCTTCTATGACGATACGGAGGAGCACCGCCGTCTGGTGGCGGCCGCAGACCGCGGGCGCGCGGAGTATCCAACGTGGCGGGCAATGACACGCCGCCTGGGCGATCGATACAGCCTACAAAACGAGTCGATCAGCTTGCTGGCGGGGCGGACCCTCCCTGCCTATTCAGCTCGCATCTATCGCCCCGAGGATCTGGAGCCTGCCCCTTCGCTCAGCAACAGGGCTTCGCTCAGCTTCCACGTGAGTCTCCTTGGTCCGTACTATGGGATCCACGATATGCGCGAGCCCGACGAGAGGCATGCGGCGGCCGTGGAAGAGATCGAGGCCACGTACCCCGGGTATCAACAAATTCCGCCGGAGATCGGGAACGAGGTGGTGCCGGACGTGGCGATGGACGGGGCACTGATGGGCGAGGCGACGATCTACATCTGCCTGTTCTCGAGCGTCTGGACCTGGGTGGAGCCCGGATAGGCCGAGCCCGCCCAGAAAAAATCGCACCCCCGTACGATTTTCCCGTAATCCCGGGGCGCTCGCCGGAAGACGTCGGTATGGGACGAGAATCACCCCGGCCGTCGGCTCCCCCTGCTCCCGCGACCGAGCCCGCGCGCCCCACCTTGGAGATCGTCTACCGGTCCTCGCTCACCTACGTCCTCGGGCTGCTCTGGCGGTTCGGGATCGCGTCGCGCGACCGGGAAGACGTCGCACACGAGGTCTTCCTCGTCGTCGCGCGACGTCTCGGCGACTACGACCCCGCCTCGAAGCTCCGCTCGTGGCTCGCGGGCATCACCTGGAACGTGGCGAGGCGATGGAGGGACCTCGCCCGCCACCACCGCTTGGAGCTTGGCATGGACGACACCCAGCATGAGAGCGGCAGGGAAGCTCATCCTGATCCCGAACAGATCGTCTCGGACGCCGAGGTCATGGCGCGGCTCCGGGAGCTGACGCGCGCGCTCCTCCAGACTGTGCCCGAGGAGCGGCGGATCGTGGTCCTCCTGCACGACATCGACGGGATGGGCATGCCCGACATCGCGCGGGGGCTGGGCATCCCCGAGGGTACCGGCTGGGATCGGCTGCAGCGGGGGAGGCGAGACTTCGAGGCGGCGGTGAAGAGGCTCGCCGAACGCGAGCGGGATGCCCTCGGCGAGAGCGGCATCCGCCGGCTCATCCCGCTGCTCATCCCCTTCGACGTGACCGCGATGCCGGCCTGGCTGCGCGAGCCGCCGGACGTTCCCCCCGGCCTGGAGGCGCGGCTGCTGGAGAGGATCCGGTGCTCGATCGCGGACCTCCCGCTCCCTGCGAAACCCGCGGCACCGACCGCGAGCGCGGGGCTCCCTGTCCACGCAGGCGCGAAGCTCGCGGCGTGGAGCGTGCTCGTCTTCCTGCTGGGCGGCGCGACCGGCGCGTTGAGCCACCTGCTCGCCGTGGCCAATCGAGAGACGGAGCCTGCGCCTGCGGTGACTCGTGCCGAGGTGGTCGCCGCGAGCGCGACCGATGCAGCGAGCGCGCTTCCCGCACCGACCGAGAGTGCTCTCGTCGTGGCGACCGCGGTCGCGCCGGCCTCGGCGGCCTCGGCGGCGAGCATGCCGGCCACGCCGATCGAGATCGGCGACGCCGACTCGGACGGGGGGTTGATGAAGCGCGCGGGCGCGGCGTTGAACGCAGGCCAGGCGGCGGCCTCGCTCACCTTGTTGCAGCGTCACGCGCAGAAGTATCCGCGCAGCGCGCGCGGACAGGAGCGCGAGGCGCTCTTCATCCAGACGCTCGCCGTCCTCCCGGGTCGGCGCGCCGAGGCGCTCGACCGCGCCGAGCGATTCCGGCAAGCCTCCCCTGGGAGCATGTTCCTGCCGTCGATCGACGCGGCGCTGCGGGTGGCGCAGCTCGCACGATGAACAGGTTGCTCGATCGACGAACCGGCTCGGTGCTTCCCTGAGCGCGAAACAAGGTCGGCCCATGGGTCACCCGTCAGAGCCGCCCCCCACCTTCGAAGAGCTCTATGCGAAGATCCGCGCGCTGCCCGAGCACATCACCGGGGAGATCCTGACGCCCGGCGTCCTCCGGACGAGGTCGCGGCCGGGGAAGAAGCACCGGCGTGCGGCCCGGGCATGCCTCTGGAGCCTCGATCCCTTCGACGCGAACGTCGGCGGCACGGGGTGGTGGATCGAGCCCGAGGTGGAGATTCGCTTCCCGGGAGGTCGCCTGACCGTTCCCGATCTGTGCGGCTACCGCGTCGAGCGCGTCCCCGAGCTGCCCGACGACAACCCGCTCGCGATCTTGCCCGACTGGTGCTGCGAGGTGCTCTCGCCGCGGACCGCGAGCGAAGACCTGACCGTGAAGCTCCCGCTCTACGCGCGCTCCGGCGTGACCTGGAACTGGATCGTGGACCCGATCCGCAAGCTCGTGGAGGTCTTCGAGACCGTCGGCGGGCGGCCGGCCCTGACGGCGACCGCGAAGGCCGACGAGCGGGTGGTGCTGCCCCCGTTCGGCGCCGAATTCGCGGTGGTGAGCTTCTGGATCGCGGGCCATGGGGAACAAGAGGAAGAGGAGTAGGCGCTTTCCGCCCTTGAGACGCCTCGAAATGGCTCCTCGGTGCCCCTGAATGGACCTCGCTCGCCCCTGAATGGACCTCGCTCGCCCCTGCACGGGCGCGGGGCAACCTCGACGCGGGATTTTGCCCGCCCTGCAGCCAGTCGCGCCGCCTCGAACGCGCCTCTGCGCCATCCGGCGCGCGCTCGGGGGTACCTCGAAATGCTCCAGGGGCGCCCCGGCAGCGGGTCGACCGCGGGCCTGCACCGCCGGAGCGGGCCTCGAACGCGCTCCGGGGCCGTCCGGCGCGGGTGAAGAGGCCGCCCGGCACGGCGACGAGGGGCCATCCTGGCACGCTCGCGGGGTGCCAAGGCAAGGAGGGGGCGCCACGGCAAGACCGGCGGGTGCCCCGGCAAGGGGGGCAGGTGCCAAGGCAAGGCCGGTAGGTACCCCGGCAGGGGTTCCCACACCTTCGGGGCGCCCAGGCCTTGACCCTCGTCTTTAGCTCCGGTTTAAGAAGGGCCGGCAAGCAGTCTTGCCAGGCACCCTCCTTACCGGAAAGCCACCGTTTGCCGCGCATCTACGACAACGAGACCCCCGGAGCAGCAGCTCGCCCCGGCGCTCTGCCAGGCGCTCGCCGGCGCCCGGGCCGCGGACTTCTTGTGTCGGCTACTTCAACCTCCGTGGGTGGAAGGCCCTCGGCGACGCGGTCGATGCCCCCCCCCGCCCGCCCCGGTAGACAGCGCGCCTTTGGGCCAGGGCTTTCCGCGGCCGGGGTGCCGCTATCGGCATGCACCGCCCTCCGGCCGAGCTCCGCCGCATGCTCCACGGCCTCGGCGGGGACGAGGGGATTGACCAGGGCAGGGCCATCCGGGCGAAGCGGCAAAATCGCCGAGGACTTCCGGGCCCAGCTCGCGGGCGGCATCCCCACGGCGGCGGACGAGCGCACCCTCCGGCAGCTCGCCTCCCAGATCCGCCGGGGCATCGTCCGGGTCCGCCTCTACCTGCGCGAGCCGTTGCACGCCAAGCTCTACCTCGTCCATCGCCTGGACCCGGTGAGCCCGGCGATCGCCTACCTCGGCAGCAGCAACCTCACGTTCTCCGGCCTGCGCGGCCAGGGCGAGCTCAACGTCGACGTGCTCGACGTCGACGCATGCGACAAGCTCGCCCGCTGGTTCCAGCGCCGCTGGGAGGACAAGTTCTCCCTCGACGTCCCCGGACGACCTCGCTCTGGCCATCGAAGAATCGTGGGCCCTCGAGCGGATTGTCCTGCCGTACTGGGTGTACCTCAGGATCGCGTTCCACGCGTCACGCGATGCCCGGGCTGGGCTCATCCTCGGCAGGAACCGCTGCCCTACGGCTTGCAAGAACGCTTCGAGATCGTGGGATTGACGCCCCGTGCGGACGGGAGCACGGTCCTCCCGACGCTTGCGGAACGACGAGCCATGCAGCTTGCCGCCCAAATCTTTACCGTCATGCCGGAGGACCATCAGCGTACCGGGTCGATGTCCTGATGCTCGTCTCTCCGTAGATCTCGTTGGAATGCGCTGCTCTGTCTTGTGGCGCGTCGGCGCCTGTTTGCTCGAACAGAAGACACAGCATCGGAGTGCGCCTGATGCTCGCCGCGGCGCTCAATGCTATTTGTCCGTATTTTACGATGTTTCCGCTCGGAGTTTCGTTGGGGTTATTGCGATATAAAGCCCGGCATGGGGTTCTCTGATCCCTTCTGTGGTCGTGCAATAACCAACCTGGCAGCCCGTCTACGTGGCTTATGGTCGCTCGGCATAGACGCCAGCCTTCCGGATCGCGACCGCGATCGCGAAGGCCAAGCTCCTCACCGTCCGGCCCGAGCGGGTTGTAGTGACCGGCGCGTCGAATCATTACAGATTCGTCGATTGACGACACGCCTCCCGAAGGAGAGTTCTGGGCCCGCGTTTGGGCCAAAGACGCTGCGCTCAGTGTGCAAGTTGCGTGCAGCGCTCTCAAACTACAAACTTTGTCCTGAGGAGATAGCTCCTTACTGCTGTCGCTCTCGTGCGTTGCACGGACCGCGTACGGCGGCGGCTCCGTCTTATTTTTCGAACCAGATGCCGCGCACGTTTGCGTCGAAGCCAGGTTACAGCGTGCGATTTGAAGACGCGAGGGCTCGTCCCGTCCGAGGTCGATGTGGTTGATGTTGTTCGACGACGTGCATATCGATACTTCGCCGAGGAGCTGCCTCGAGCGGAGGGGAAAATTGTTGAAAACGATGCGTAAGGGATGCCGCGAGCTTGTCCGGTCGGCGCCGATTCAACTGGATCGTCACGTCACCCCCGTATTACGGTGCACGTACGTGCCGGATCAGTGGCTCCGGTTGTGGTTCCTCGGAGGTTCGTCAGAAGTTCAGTATTCCGGCTGGCGGCAGGTTCGGCATGGCTCGCCCGACAATCTACCTGGAAGATCTGGCGACGGTTTGGAGGCACGCGGCGTTGCGATGCCACCCAGGAGCACGGCTCATTGTTCGCTCTGGCGGTATTCGACCCGGTTCCGACGCTATCATCCGCGACTCGATCCGGCGCGCAGACGGATGGCGCCTGATGACTGTTCGATCCGCCGGCGACGCCGCGGGAGGGCGGCGCCAGGCGCATCAGTTCAATCGAGGGCTTCCGGATTCCCGTCGGGGAGCGAGACTATTTTGCCATAAGGGAGCAAGAAGCAATGGGCGCAAGCGCGGCAGGCTAACGAAAGCTAAACACGGGAAAATTGAGGTGGAGCTTCTCGCCGGAGAAAAGGTCGAGATCGTCGATGCTCCGGCTGTGCCCGTTGCGAAGACAGACGAAGAGCTTGTAAGGCGATATGCCGCCGGCGAGATGCGTATCTTGACGGAACATGCGCGCTATCCACTGCAGGCTATCCCGACAATGTTAAAAGACAACGCCCGGTACAAGCTCGATCCGAGCTTACCAGCGGCGCCGCCGGTGGAGCTGCGTGTAGTGAAGGCCTCGCGCCTCATTGAGTCGTTTATCATGAATGTACCGGTTCCGCCGGTGTTCTCGTACGAGTATGACCTTGCGCGGGTACGGAGGGAGGTGTCGGATGGACAGCAGCGATTGCCGACCATCAGGGATTTTTATGCCGGTGATATTACGCTGAGCGGGCTTGTTTATTGGCCCGAGCTGAACGGGAGGACGTACGGTACGCTGCCTCAATATATCCGTGACGGGATTGATCGGTGGATATCTGTCGTCGATCGTCCTTATGAAGCTTCGTCGGCAAGACGGCCCAGGAAGAGGCTCGTCTCAAGCAACCTGTCTTCGAGCGCATCAACAGCGGCGGCGTGCGCCTGGAAGCTCAAGAGCAGCGCAATGCGCCAGTCCAGGCCGTTCAACGAACTCTGCAAAGAACTCGCGACAAACAAAACGTTCGTCGCGATGTGGACTGCCAACAGCGATGAGCCGCCTGTAGAGAGTGGAAGGTGTGCGGATCTGGGACAATTTTACGAGTACGATGATGGATGTAGAACTCGTACTTCGGTTTTTCGCCTACCGGCAGATCCAGAGCGCCGCGGACCTGGCGTGGGATGAGTACCTCGACGCATATTTTACAAAAAGGAAACGAGTTTACTGATGAGGTCCGAAGCCTTATGCGGCGGCTGTTCGAGGATACCGTTCTTCTGGTTCACGAGGTTCTTGGACAGAACGCATTCTGTTCGTGGCGCGGTCCAGTTGGTACCAGCGTCCTCAAAAGGGGATCTATGATGCGATTATGCATGGGTTCTCTGGCTGCGTTCCTTATCGCGAGAAGATCATTCCGGCGCCGCGTCGAGGTGGTGGAGGCTTTTAAAGAAATGTACGTGGAGCACCGCGAAGCTTTTCGCGGGCGCGCGACAAACCGCGTCAACATGCGCAGGCGAGACAGCATCGTCCTCGATGTGCTGGCTAGGTTTGGTATGATTGACGGGCCGATCGTTGAAGTTGCGGCGCAAGCCGGATGATCTTGATGGAGTCATCGTTGCCGCACAAGCATTGAAAGACTATCTCGAACAACTCCGGGGCAGCTCCTCTTCCTGCCGAAATAGCCAGCGTGTCGATCGGTACCGGGGGCTTGAGGCTGCGCTCGTCGGAGAGCGATGCTGGCCTGGTTCTTCTCTACGGCGCGATGGAGAAATTTGTCGAGGACTCCGTACGGGGGGTTCTTCTTCGCTTCGGCAGCGGCTTCTTTTCGGGAGCTCCCTGAGAAAATCCGCAGGAGCATTTTGCGCAAATCCGCAGAAGTTGATGGCCGACGCTCGTGCTCTGGATCGACTGCGAGAGACGGACCGACTTGTTCTCGAAAGAACATGGCAGTGCGAGAGCGGGGCGCACCCATATCAGCTCAATATCGGGGCGTTCACAATTCGCGATTCGAACGTGCGTCCGAAAACGATTGATCAGATGTTTGCCGGTATCGGTTGCGAAAATGCTTGCGCGTTCGTTCAACTTTGCAGCGACCGTTCTGTGTGGCATATCGCCGAAGTTCGGCCTTCCTCCGTCGGACAGAGCTGAGTCCAACTTGGCCTTGCTGAGCGAATTGGTGGAGCGGCGTAACGAGGTCGCGCACGGCGCTGCGACGTCGTCGTTGGCGCTCCCGGATCTTTTGCGTATGGTCAATTTGGTTCGCGCGTTTGGCGAATCGCTGCATCTTGTCGCGCGCGAGCACTTGGTGCTTTCTGAGGGCGCAGTTCGAGGTGAAACGCTGCCAAGCCCAATCGCAATTTATGACAACCACGTCGTCTGCTTTCGAATCGACGGAATGGTGGTGAAGACTGGCGACTGGTTGATCGCGACCGATGGCCATGGCGATAGACGGTGCGGTCGGTCGAGGAAATTCAGGTGTCGCGTCGGACAGTTTCTTTGGTCGACGGCGCTGCTGGTCCGATCGATGTTGCGCTGCGAGTCGATATGGTGGCAAAGGGATGGGTGGTCTTGGAAGCTGTAATCGAGTGACGAAGTGGAAATTGTGCTCATGTATCGCCGATTTTTGGCGCTGTGGATGCATGCCAACGAGCCGGCATTCTGTGGCCGAAAGCCCGTCTCATGACCAAGACCAAGGAGCGCTCACCTCCCTCCGGGTGCGAGGCTTCAAGGCTATTGAAGACAGCGGCCCCCTCTGGCCCGGGCCGCTCACTATCCTCATCGGCAACAACGGCACCGGCAAGCGCAGTCCTTCAAGCCCTCCGCTTCCTCGCCGACCTCACCCGCACCTCCCTCGATGCTGTCTTCGACCCCTTCCGCGGCTACGAACATGTCCGCTGGAAGGCAGGCTGCAGCTGCGGCCACAAACCCGGCCGCACCGTCCCCGGCGCCGAGGTCCGCGAGTTCCACCCCATCGACATCACCGCCCGCGGCTACACCGGCCAGGTCAAGATCACCGCCCACACCCGCATCGGCGGCCAGAACCTCAACGACTTCAAGTCGTCCTCGAACAAGAGCAGCTCATCATCGGCGGCCAGCTCATCACCCGCGACCCTAAGCTCGACCCGCCGCCCTCAGGCCCGACCGATCCATCCTTGCCCGCAAGCTGGCTCGACGACTGGCAATTCCTCGACATGGCCCCGGACCGCATGGGCGCCCCGACGCCTCTGGTGGATCCGCGCGCCGTCCGCCTCGCCCGCGATGGATCCAACTCCTCGCCGAGTACCTCCGCGACCTCCGCGCCGACAAAGAGCGCGGCGCCGACGCCTTCGAGGGCCTCTTGGAAACCCTCAGGTCATCCTCCTGCATGCCCGCGACCTCGAACCCCTCGTCAGCGAAACCTTCGGCCGCCAGGTCGCCCCTCCGCCTCCACGAAGGAACCTTCACCGTCCCCGGCTGGATGCTCTCCACGGGCACCTCCGCCTCGTCGCTCCTCCTCGCCCTGCTCCGCCACCCCCGCCCGCCTGCGCTCCTCTGCATCGAAGAGATCGAGAACGGCCTCGACCCGCGCACCCTCAGCCTCGTCATGGATGAGATCCGCCGCGCCACGTGGCCGCCGGCCGCACGCAGGTCATCCTCACCACCCACTCGCCCTACCTGCTCGACCTCGCCGACCTCGCCGACCTGGCGTCCTCGTCACCCGCGACGGGCGGCCCACCGCGCTTCGATCGCCCGGGCGCCCACGAGGAAGTCCGCGCCCTGGCCGAGCGCTTCGATCCGGGTCGCCTCTACACCATGGGCACCTTGAACCGCCGTCCGGAGGGCACATGAAGGTCGGCTTCGTCGTCGAGGTCAAGGATGGCCCCGGAGCGTCATGTGCTGGCCACCTGGGCGTCTGGACTGATCAAGCGACAAGGAGCACCACGACGACGCTGGTAACCCGTGCTGCAAGAAAGAGCGCGAGCATTCCACGGCACGTTGCGCGACGAAGACAAGTCCTCGCACCACCCTGCTCTGCATCACCCACGAGCTCGAAGCGTGGCTGCTCGCCGACGGGTCAGCGACGAGAAGACCCTGGACAGCCGACGCGGCAGGTGGAGCGCGGTCCTCGACGATCGGCGCCCTGAGCAGAACCGAGCCTGAAGAACGCGCTCAACCGCATCTTCCAGGACCCGCCGCCACTGCACTCGATGGGACGCTGTCCACGCGATCAAGATCATCGAGAACGAACAACCTGGAACAAGCTCGACCGCGCCCCGAGTTCGCCCGTCTGCCAAGCTCGCCGCGATCTGATCGTCGCGCCGATTGTGTTGCTCGTCCGTGCTGGCCGGCGCTGATAAGCGCTCGCACGTCCCGCTTCCGCGCCGCCCCGTCTTCATCCTCCCTCCCACCTCCCCGTGCGCCGCCGGCGCCTTGCCAGGCGCGCGCCGTCCCCGTGCCCGGATAGCCCGGCTCCCGCCCGATACAGCTAGCCGGCTTCCTCGCCCGACGGGGCTCCAGGGTGACCCGGCGGCAACCCAGGGGCATCCCGCCGCGCAATATAGTAGTGCTGGCCCGCGGCTGGGTATCGCAATACGCACTTGCGATGCACTGAACGCCATGATAGTACCGTTCTCCATGGATTCCACCACCGCCATCACGCTCTGGCACGAGATGGACCTTGAGCGCGCCGTCGACGCGGCGCTGGTGGACATCGGGCAGCCGTGGGGGCGCAAGCTCGACGGGGTGCTCGACGCCATCAAGATGGTGTTGCAGGAGCGAAACCCCTCAACAGAGACCTGCCCGATGTGGGAGCGCTCGTGCCTGGCGAAGGCGGGCGCTGACCCGCAGGCCTGGCCGCGCACGATGCGCGACCTGCCGGAGAGGGCCGACCTGCTACGCCCAAGAGGCAGGGGTGTCCGCCACCAACCTCGCGATTGGCATGTCGCTGGGCGCCATAGCCGGCGCGCTCGCCGCCGCCGGTCTTTCTCGTTGGTACAAGGTGAGCAAGCGCTCGCGCAGCGATCTTGCTCGCGGAGCTGCTCCGTCAGAGGCCCGGTCGCCCGCTCGGCGAGCTGACCACCTGGAATTTACGGCATCGACAATCCGAGCACGCGCGCCAAGCGCGCCTTGCTCGCGCAGCTCGGCCGTTTCGGTCGCGTTCGCAATGTCGGGGCTGCCCGTTGGGAAGCCGTCGAGGACGTTGGCGATTGTCGACGACCGGGAGGAGGACGCCGGTACCTGCTCGGCTGCCCCCCGAGCGTGTCGCCGGTCGGCGACGCCCAGATGAGCGCTGCGAACGCTCACCTGGGCGTCTGATCTACTCAAACGACCGCGCCGATCTTGCGACCGGCTGTCCTTGCGTACGGACAGCTAAGAGTGTTCCATGCTGGGGGCAGCGCCTGGTCAAGCAGGCCGGCGCGCCTTGCTCGCGAACGCGGGAGAAGGACGCCCACATGGCACGCTCTTACGATCCACTCGGTTTTCTCGAGAACTACGACCAGCACGGCTGCACTTGCCACGTGCCGGTGCGTCGGCCCGACGCTCGTCGACCGCGGCACCGCGATCCGCCAATATGTGCGGCCCGAAGACGTGGCGCACCTCGTCCAGACGGTGCCCAGGTATGCTGCCGGCGTCGCACACCTCGGCGGGGTCTGTCGCGCAATGGTTGCGCGGCGAGTTCGCCTCTGGAACGCCCGCTACATCGCTGACCTGCCAACTTGCGATCGATGGGGGCGGCCATCAGAAAACGCTGGAACGAGGGGGTGGGGACTGCGACGATCTGGCGATCGTCGTCGCGTCGCTCCTCCGCGCGATGCATGTGCCCATGAAATGGGCTTCTCTGTCAGCGCGAAGCCTGCGGTGGTCATGCCTGGGTCGAGGGGCAGGATGAGGCGGGTTGGTTCCTCATAGAGGCGACGTCCGGTAACTGGTGGAGGGGGGCTCGGCCGGCCGGCTACGAGCGGCAGTACCTCCTTACACCGGAAAGCGGTGTCGTGGCCCCGGAGTACGCGGATCGCAACGCACACAAGGTGATCAGCCAGATCAACGCCGAGGTGTCGACGCGGCGTCTGTCGACGCTTTTCCGCCGCGCCGGGTAACGACGGCGCATGCGCGGGATGGCCTCCGTGGTCACACAAGGGGCCGTCCCGCCATGCTCTTCTCCGGTCGTCCATGTACCTCAGGCGAGGTTTCAACGAGTGCCGGCGAGGTGCTCCAGCGAGCGAGCGTTGGCGCGGTTCGCCACCGGCGCGCCCGTGCCATGAAAAGCGTGCGCCTGGACGCAGAGAACGCGCCGACCGAAGACTCAGGGCGATCGATCGAACCGCGCGATCTGCGCTTCTCACGGCGGCACGCCGCGTGCACGCAGTGCGCCCGGCGATCTGCGCCTGGAGACCCCCGATGAGCCTCCCGTTCCACCTCCCGTACGTCATCCTCGCGCTCGTGTTTCTCTACCTCCTCCCGGAGGCGGCGAAGATCTACAAGCGCCGTCGCGGGATGCTCCTCCGGCGTTGCCCCGAGACGAACGCCGACGTCCTCGTCCAGCTCGGCCGCGGCCCCGCGAGCCACGACAAGGACATGGTCACCGACTGCTCGCACTGGCCTGCGCGGCAAGGCTGCGCGCAGCGCTGCGTGAGCGCCGGAGCCGGGCGCCCCTGCGACGGCGAGGACGCCTCACCCTCGACCCGGGGCGGGCCTCTCGGACCCACGCGCCCCGCCGGCGCGCACGGCTGACGCGCGTCACGACTTCGCGCCGAGGCGCGCCGCGACATAGGCGGCGATCGCCTTCATGCGCGGTTCACGCTAAGCTCCGCCCATGGGAGATGCGGCGCAGCGCATCCGGATGACCCCGGCGGAGTACCTCGCGTTCGAGCGGAGCGCGGAGACCAAGCACGAGTACGCCGACGGCGAGATCTTCGCCATGGCGGGCGCGAAGCGGGGTCACAACCTCATCGTCACCAACGTCACCGCCGAGCTGCGTCAGGCGCTCCGCGATCGGCCTTGCGAGGTGTACCCCTCGGACATGCGCGTCCACATCGCCTCTGCGGAGCGCTACGTCTACCCGGACGTCTCGGTCGTGTGCGGAGAGCCGATCTTTCTCGATGACACCGAGGACACCCTCGAAAACCCGATGGTCCTCGTCGAGGTCACCTCGGATTCGACCGAGGGCTACGATCGCGGCGACAAGTTCGCCAAGTACCGGACGGTCCGCTCCGTCGTCGACTACGTGATCGTCTCGCACCACAGCGCGGCGATCGATCACTACACCCGGATGGCGGACGGGAGCTGGCGACTGCTCTCGTACGGGCCCGGCGAGCGCTTCACCCTCTCGTCGTGCCAGGTGGAGCTGTCCGTCGACGAGGTGTACCTCAAGGTCTTCCCGGTGGACGAAGCGAGCTGACCTCGCCTTCGCTCACGGCCGCGTCGCGGTGTTCACCACCCGACCCACCGCCGTCTCCCGCAGCCCCCGGCAGCCTGTCACCGTCTTGCCCCCCTCGACGGTGAAGTTCTGCTCCGTCTTCGGCTCGATCTTCGCGAGATCGACCGTCAGCCGCTTCCCGTCGAAGCGCGCGCGGAGCGGCTCTCCGCCCACGGCCGTCCAGGCCTCCTGGCACGAGTTGCGCGAGCCCGGGGCGAACGTCATCCCCTGCGGGGGGAACGGGCGGAGACGATCTTCCACCGCGTACACGTTGGGCTCCGTCGTCGCGCGCAGCGTGAAGCGGGCCTCGCCGGCCTCGTAGTCCTGCGGGGCGAGCTGGGCGGGCGTCTTCACGCGGAACTCGAGCACCTCGCCCGGCGTGAGCACGGCGTCGAAGTCCTTGCCGTTGATCACCCACGCGCCGGCGAGCTCCGCGAGGGCGGGGCGCGCGGGGGTGCTCGCGGAGGCGGGCGTCGCGGGCGCGCCTCCATCGCGCTTCGCGGGATCGCCCTTGGTGCTGGGCGTCTTCTTCGGCGGGTAGGGGCCCACGCCGGGGATGAGGCCCTGCGTCACCACGGCCGCCGCGGTCCCGCCGAGCAGGAGGAACACCACCACGCCGGCGACCCAGCGCGCGCCCGAGCGCTTGCCCTTGCTCTTCGGCTTCGCGGGCGTCTCCTTCGCGTCGGCGGGCGTCGACGCGTCGGCGGGTGTGGCCGGCTCGGCGGGCACGGTGGCCGCCTTGGGATCGACCGGCGGGGCGGCGGGATCGCTCGCGGCGAGGGGAGGGAGCGGATCGTTGAGCGTGATCGTGCGGGCCGGCATCGCCAGGATGCGATCGATGGCGGCGATCATCTCCCCGCAGGTCTGGAAGCGCTGCGCGCGGTCCTTGGCGCATGCCTTCTGGATCAAGTCGTCGACCGCGGGCGCGATGTCGGGGCGCGCTGCCTTGACGAAGGGCATCGGCTCCTCGGCGTGCAGGCGCATGATCTCGTAGTCGCTCGTCGCGTCGAAGGGCACGTGCCCGACGAGGAGCTGGTAGAGCACGATCCCGAGGGCGTAGATGTCGACGCGCCGATCGAGATCGCGCCGGCCCGTCACCTGCTCGGGCGACATGTACCAGAGCGAGCCGATGATCCCCTTCGTCTGCTCGCGGCCCTGGGGCTCGTTCTGCGCCTTGGCGATGCCGAAGTCGGTGACCTTCGCCACCCGATCCTTCTTGCGGATGAGCACGTTGGCGGGCTTGAGATCGCGGTGGATCACGCCCTCGTCGTGCGCGGCGCCGACGCCCGCGGCCACCTGGCGGAGCACGCCGAGCGCCTCTTCGACCGGCATGGGCTCGCCGCGGCCGAGGTAGCCGGCGAGCACCTTGTCGAGGCTCTCGCCGTCGATGTACTGCATCACGAGCCAGAGATTCGGCCCGTCGACGACGACCGAGCGCAGGTGCACCACGTTCGGGTGATCGATCGTCGCGAGCGCGCGACCTTCGGCGAGCGTCCGCTGGCGAACGTCGTTGCGGTGGGCGAGCTCGCTCCGCACGGCCTTGATGACGACGTCGAGCCCCGTGTGGATGTCACGGGCCAGGTAGACCACGCCCATCCCGCCCTCGCCGAGCACCCGCACCACCGCGTACTTCTTGTCGATCAGCGTGCCGATTGGCAGATGGACGCGCTTGGGGGCGCCGGCCGGCGGGCCGGGCGCGACGGGCGGCCCGGGCGGCGCGGGCGGCGGATCGATCGGCTGCTTGATCGCGGCCGAGAGGGGGCTGCCCGGGACGGTGCCCTTGGCGAGCGGCGAGCCGCAGCTCCCGCAGAAGGCCGCGTCGTCCGGCGAGCTCGCTCCGCACTGGGCACAGGTCGCGGCCATAAGGATCGGGGCGGCGGCGCGCCGCGGGGGATCAGGGAGGGCTCAGGTCCAGTGGCCGGCCCGGAGGGCGGCGGAGTCGATCGTCTTGATCCGGGGGGCCAGGGCCTCGCGGAAGGTCGCCTCGTCCTCGTCGTCCATCACCCCGTTGCCGAAGCCCAGGGAGACCTCCATCGCCGTGGCGAGGATGCGGACGAACTGCTGGAAGCTCGACGCGCACAGCTCGGGCTTGAGCGTCTCGGTGCCGATCATGCACGAGTAGACGGGGCAGTCGCCCTCGGCGTCGAGCTTGGAGACATCGAGGAAGTACGGGTCGCCGAGCAGCGCGCTCCGCCCGATGATGATCCAGCTCTTCTTCCAGGCGGCGAGGGGGACGCCGCCGTCGGTGCCCGTCTGGCCGTTCTGCTCGGCCTCGAGCCTGTGGGCGGGGAAGAGGCGCACGCGCTCGACCGGGGTGACGGTCTCGACGTCGGTCGGGTCGGCGGCCTGGAGGAAGGCGCGGAAGCGGGCCGGGATCCTCAAGGTCTTGCGCAGGCTCTCGACCACCGCGGGGTCGGCTTTGCCGAAGGTTGCCGGGATAGCTCGTCGGGCGAAGATCTCTTTGAGCGCCGCTACCGACTCGGCGAGGTCGCTGTCCACCGAACGTTTCCTTCCTTCTTCTCTCGATTCCTGCCCGGGCGTTGCCGGAGCCGCCCAACGTTCGCAGGCCCGGGTCCCGGGAGCGGCCCCGGAGGCGTCAGGATGCATACCCCGGTAGGGGGCAGGTAGTGTAACAGAAAAACGATGGTCGACGTTGCCTACGCAGAGAGCCGCTTCAAGAGCCCCGAGATCCCCCACCGCTACGGGCCCCGGGTGCACCTCCTCGACGACCCGCTCGCGTGGTCGCTCCTCAGCCGCGCCTGCTCCCCCGAGACCGGGCAGCCGGACGTGGGGCGCCTCATCCGGATGCTCTACGAGATCCTGGCCCGGGCCGTCTTCGCGGCCGAGCTGCCCCGGGCGCGGGTGGACATCCCGACCCGGATGATCACCGCCCACCCGGCGGAGGCCGTCTACCGGGGCCTGGCCCTCGCCCGGACGACCAAGGCCGTCACCGTGGGCATCGCCCGGGCCGGGACCATGCCGTCCCAGGTGATCTTCGACCTGATGAACGAGGTGCTCGACCCGGCCCTGGTGCGCCAAGATCACCTGTTCATGAGCCGGCAGACGAACGAGAAGGGCGAGGTGATCGGCGCCACCTGGCACGACGCGAAGATCGGCCGGGACGTGGGCGATCGCGTGGTGCTCTTCCCCGACCCGATGGGCGCGACGGGCTCCTCGATGGTCAGCGCGATCACCTACTACCGGACGGCGCTGCACGGCACCCCCGCGAAGTGCATCGCCCTGCACCTCATCGTCACCCCGGAGTACATCCGCCGGGTGCTCGACGCCCACCCGGAGACGGAGATCTACGCCCTGCGGCTCGATCGCGGGCTCTCCACCGAGCGGGCGCTCAAGGCCGAGCCGGGCACCCACTGGGACGAGGAGAAGGGCCTCAACGGGCAGCAGTACATCGTCCCCGGGGCCGGCGGGGTGGGCGAGATCCTCAACAACGCCTGGGTGTGACCGTGACCTCGAAGGACCCCCCGGCGATGGAGCAGGCCGAACGCGCGCCGGAGCCCCCGCGCGCCCGCTTCATCGCCCGGTGGGACCTCGACAAGACCTACCTCCGCACCGACTTCGACACGATGCGCGACCTCGTGCGCACGGCGCTCGAGCGGCCGGATCAGAAGCGCACGGTGCCCGGGGCGGCGGTGCTGCTGCGCGAGCTCGGGCGGGCCGGGGTGGAGATCCACATCCTCTCCGGGAGCCCCGAGCAGCTCCGCGGGCGGCTCGAAGAGAAGCTCCGCCTCGACGGCGCGCGCTGGGCCTCGCTCACCCTCAAGCCGAACCTCGAGAACATCCTGCGCCTGCGCTTCCGCGCCCTGCGCGGCCAGCTCGGCTACAAGCTGCCGGCCCTGCTCCGCCGTCGCTGCGAGATGGTGAGCCAGGTCGACGAGCGCGGGACGCTCGTGCGCGAGGTGCTGCTCGGCGACGACGCCGAGGCCGACGCCTTCGTCTACTCGCTCTACGCCGACGTGTGCGAGGGCAAGGTCGACGCCGAGGCCCTGGCCGAGGTGATGCGCCGCGGGCAAGCCTACGAGGACACGATCCGCGACGCCGTGCGCTACGCGAGCTACGTGCCCAAGGGGCCGATCGTGGAGCGCATCCTCATCCACCTCGATCGCCAGTCTTCCCCGGCCGATTTCCGCATGTACGGGGGCCGGGTGGTGCCGTTCTACAACTACCTCCAGGCGGCCTTCGTGCTGCACGAGGACGGCCGCATCCCCGCCCGCGCCGTGCTCCGCGTGGCGCAGGATCTGGCCTACGCGCACAACTTCGACTCCGCCGCCCTGGCGCGCAGCTACCTCGATCTGTCGCGCCGCGGCCATGTGACCGGCCAGGGCATCCCCGCGCTCGCGGAGGCCTTCAGCGACCTGACCCGCGGGCGCGCCCCCGGGGCGAGCGCGATCGGCGCGCTGGTCGACGAGCTCTCGGCGATGCTGCCCGATCTGTCACCGCCCGCGGCCCGCGAGGAGGTCCCGATCGACTACGTGAAGATCGCCGGGACCCACAACAAGCGAACCCGCAAATAACCAAGGCAAAACCTCCCCTTTCCCCCAGAGGCTGAGCTTTGGTCACATCTTCGGTGCCTGGTCGTTGGAAGGCTCGGACGGCCCTGCTGTAGACCCCACCCCCGGCCCCTCCCCGCATGCGGGGAGGGGAGGGGATCAGGGCACGAGGGCATTCTTCCCTCTGATCGAAGTAGATCTCCTCCCCTCCCCGCACGCGGGGAGGGGCTGGGGGTGGGGTCTACGGCAGGGCCGTCCGAGCCTTCGAATGACCAGGCACTTGAGGTTGGGTGGGCCTCGTGCCGGGCACGGTGCCGCGTTCGTGCCGGGGATCAGCGCCTGTGCTCGGCGAGGGCGGCGCGCGTCGCCTTCTCGGCGCGAAGCGCGCTCGTGAGCTCGTTGATGGCCCGATCGCGCACCGAGATCTCCTTGCGTAAGGCCTTGATCTGGGCGTGGAGGTCCTGGATCGTCTGGCTTTGCGCTTCGAGCATCTCGGTGGCCAGCGTGAGCTCCGGGCTTCTCGGCGACGCGGTCGCCGGCGCAGGCGCGAGCGTGGCCACGGGTGCAGGCGGCGGCGGTGCCGCAGGGCGCGCAGAGGCTCCACCGAGCTCGTCGATGAGCATCCGCAGGCGCAGGGGCGCGTCCCCGTCCATCTGATCGAAGCGGATCCCCATCCCCGCCATGGCGCCCCATTGCCTGGCCTGCTCGGGCGAGACGGCGGAGACGACCTGCCCGATCACCTGGATCGGCCGGCGAAATCCGCTGCGGAAGAGGAGGATCGTCATCTGCGTGCCGAGCGCGAGCGGGCTCTGGCTGCGCACGAAGAGGCCACCGAGGGAGATGTTCTCGACCGGGAGGCCGGCCATCACGCCCGACGCGGTCTGGAGATGACCGGCGACGCCGCGCGCCCCGACCCGCGGATGACAGCGGCGATCGCGCGCGGTCCGGGGCTTTTCCACGGGCGGCGCGGCTGCGGGCGTGGCGTAGCGGATCGTGGGCGAAGGCGGGGCA
>JAXLYT010000033.1:0-115129 GCA_046351295.1 Byssovorax sp. | reverse complement strand
GCCGTCTCGTTCACGTCCTGGAAGCCGTCGACGCAATGGAGCGGCACGCAGCGGCCCGCCTGGCAGTTGTGCTTGATCGCGGGGCAGGTGTTGTTGTCGTTGGACACGCACTCCACGCAGGCGCCCGCGTCGTTGCAGACCCCCATGCCGCTGTTGCAGAGGATGCCCTGCGCGGGCTTGTTCTTCGGGGTGTTGCCCTCGCAGGTGTCGATCGTGCACTCGTTCGCGTCGTTGTAGAAATCCATGGGGTTGTTGGCGACGACGAGGTTGCCCTGGCCGTCGCAGCCGCGGGCCTTGCAGTCGCCCCACACCTGCGACGCGGCGAGCGCCATCGGGGTGGAGAAGCCGCACACGCCGGCCGTGCACGTGCGGGTCCGGCACTCGCTGTCCACCCCGGGGCACTGCTCGGCCATGGTGCACTCGGGCATGCCGCCGGTGCCGCCCGTCCCACCGCCGCCGGTGGTCGCGCTGGTGACCATGCCGCCCGTTCCTCCGGCGCCGCCGGTCGTGGTCGGGCCGGTGGTCGTGCCGCCCGCGCCGCCGGTCCCGGGCGTGGTGCTGCTCGTCGGGTCCGAGGTGGTGAAGGGCGCGCCGCAGCCGGAGGAGGCGGCGGCGAGAGCGAGGGCGGAGAGGGCCCAGGTCGACCATCGAGCAAGCATGAGAAGCTCCTTCCACCGGGCGGCGCTGGGCCCGGGCTCACCCCGCCGTGGGTGCCGGGAGGGGTTCGGCATCGACGTGAAGGTAGCGCAAGTCACGTCGCCCCGGTGGGCTGGACGACCCCGCACGCGGAGCGCTCGCCCTCCGGCAGCCGAACCGGTACTCTTCCATCCTGTTCGACCATCCCGCCCGTGCCCGGAGGGGTCCATGGCTTCTCGTTTCCCCAGCGCTTCCTCGTACGCTTCTTTTCGCCGCCCCCTGACCTTGGCCGCCGCCGGCGCGCTCGCCTTCCTCGGGCTCGGCCTGCTCGGGCCGAGCGCGTGCACCCTCTCCACCGCCGGCATCGACGACGGCTCGTCCGGCGGGGGGAGCTCGACGACCACGGGCACCGGCGGCGCGCCCGGCTGCACGAGCGACGAGCAGTGCAAGGACGGCAACCCCTGCACCGACGACCTCTGCGACCACGGGACCTGCAAGAACCCGAACAACGACACCATCATCCCCACGGACCCGAACCCGTGCACCGAGGACAAGTGCACGGGCGGGAAGGCGACCCACACGAACGTGCCGTCCGGTACCCCCTGCGGGACGGACCTCAAGTGCGACGCCTCGGGCATCTGCCAGTGCACGAACGACGCGCAGTGCGGTCAGCCGACCGACTGCATCAAGCCCACCTGCGACATGGCGAAGGGCTGCGTGATGGTGATGCCGACCGACACCCTGCCCGACCCGACCCCGAACGACTGCAAGGGGATCAAGTGCGACGGGATGGGGCACGCGGTGCAGTACAACGAGGACGCGGACAAGCCCGCCGACGACGGCGTGGTCTGCACCGACGACGTGTGCGCCATGGGGGTGGGGAGCCACCCGAAATCCGCCGAGGGGACGGCGTGCATGGGCGACAACGTGTGCAACGCCGGGGGAATGTGCGTGTACTGCACGGACAACTTCGGCTGCCCGAACCAGGGGGACTACTGCTTCAACGAGGCGGCCTGCGGCAACTGCGGGAACCTGGCCCAGGACGGGGACGAGACGGACCTGAACTGCGGCGGCGCGCATTGCCCGACCTGCGCCGACGGGAAAAAGTGCAAGGTCGCCGGCGACTGCATGAGCAACAACTGCAACAGCGGGACGTGCATCAGCTGCATGGATGGCGTGCAGAACGGGAGCGAGAGCGACCTCGACTGCGGCGGGAATTGCTCGAAGTGCGCGGACGGCAAGCTCTGCAACATCGGCGGCGACTGCACGAGCGGCAAGTGCTCGGGCGGTAAATGCGTGAGCTGCTCCGACGGCATCAAGAATGGGAACGAGACCGATGTCGACTGCGGCGGGTCGTGCAACAAGTGCGGGCAAGGGAAGACCTGCGGCGACGGCAACGATTGCTCGAACGGGAAATGCGCCGACGGGTACTGCTGCACCTCGAACTGCAGCGGTGATTGCAAGGCCTGCAACCTGCCCGGCAAGCTCGGCGTCTGCACGTCGTATCCCCTGGGCGCGCCCGATCCGGGTATCTGCACGGGCGGCAAGCTCTGCGACGGCAGCGGGATGTGCCAGTCACCCGCGGGCATGGCCACCAAGGCCATCGGCGACGCATGCGGGGCGAGCACCGAGTGCTTCAACGGCAACTGCGTCGCGGGGTTCTGCAAGGTGCAGAACGGCGAATATTGCTCCACGAACTGGGATTGTGGGAGCTATATTTGCGCGAACAACGCCTGTCTGGCGTGCAACGGGAACAACGATTGTCCCATGATGAACACCTGCTCCAACGGGGAATGCAAGCTCTCGCTGGGCGAGAAATGCAAGGACAACTCCGACTGCCAGAGCAACCACTGCAATGGCAGCCCCAAGATGTGCAACCCGAACTGAGCAACCAGCCGCCGGCGCGCCCATGACCGAGGCCCCCGTCAAGCCAGGAGACGTTCTCGCCGGTAAATACCGGGTCGAGCGGGTGCTCGGCGTGGGCGGCATGGGCGTGGTCGTCGCAGCCACGCACCTCGATCTCCAGGAGATGCGGGCCATCAAGCTGATGATCTCCTCGGCGCTCGACAACGCCGAGGCGGTCGAGCGCTTCCTCCGCGAGGGGCGGGCGGCGGCGAAGCTCAAGAGCGAGCACATCACCAAGGTCCACGACGTGGGGCGCCTCGATAGCGGGGCGCCTTACCTCGTGATGGAGTACCTCGAAGGGCGCGACCTCGATATCCTCGTCAAGCAGCAAGGGCCTCTCCCGCCCGCGCTCGCCGCGCTCTACGTCATCCAGGCCTGTCAGGCGCTCGCCGAGGCGCACGCGGCTGGCATCGTCCATCGCGACCTCAAGCTGGCGAACCTCTTCCTCACCACCCGGCCCGACGGCTCGCCCTGCGTGAAGGTGCTGGACTTCGGGATCTCCAAGGTGAGCGGGAGCGCGACGCCGGGCGCGGAGTTCGAGGCGACCAAGACCCACGAGGTGTTCGGGTCGCCTCACTACATGTCACCCGAGCAGCTCCGCTCGGCCAAGAGCGTCGATCCGCGCACCGACATCTGGTCGCTCGGGGTGATCTTGTACCGGCTGTTGACAGGGCGGGCGCCGTTCCGGGGAGACAACCTGACGGAGATCATCACGACGATCCTGTCGGTCGTGCCAACGCCGATTTCGCAGCTTCGCCCGGGGGTGCCGCCGGAGCTCGATCACGTGATCCTCGGCGGCTGTCTGCGGCACAACCGGGAGGAGCGTTTTCCCAACGTGGGCGCGCTGGCGGCCGCGCTGGCGCCCTTTGCGCCCGCGGGCGCCGGGGCCGCCGTGGAGTCGGCCAACCGGCTGGTGGGCGCGGTCGGGCATCCAGTGACGGTGTCGCCCCAACAGGTGATGCATGTGCCGCCAGCTCCCGTGGCGCAAGCGCCCGCGCCCCTGGTGCAAGCGCCCGCGCCCGTGATGCACACGCCGGCTCCCGTGGTGCAAGCGCCGCCCATGGTCGCCCAGGTGTCGGTTCCTGAGGTGCGGGCGCCGCTTCCGAGCGTCGGGGGCGCGTCGGCGAGCGGTGGGGTGTCCGTGGTGGCGCAAACGGCGGGTGGGGAGCGAACGGGGAGCCCTTGGAGTCAAACAGCGCCGCTTTCGAGCCCACGGGGGAAGGCGCTGGTGATTGCCCTGGCGGTGAGCGCCGTTTCGCTTTTGGCGGCGGTCGTGGTGGTGTTGCGTTCGCGGCCGAGCCCGCCGGTGGGTGATCCGGCGCCGGCGGCGGAGAGCGCGGCGACGGTCGAGGTGTCCGCGCAGCCGGTGGTGTCCGCGAGCGCGCCGGTGGTGACTGCGGCGACGGCGACGGCGACGGCAACAGCGACGGCGACGGCGACAGCGACGGCGACGGCGACAGCGACGGTAACGGCGACGGCGACGGCGACAGCGACGGTAACGGCGACGGCGACGGCGATGGCGACGGCGACGGTGGCTCCGGCAAAGGGGAGCGCGGCTGCTGTGCAGGGGCCGGTGGTGAAGCCGGTGAAACCCAAGAAACCGAGGGACCCGTTCGACCAATGAGCCCCCAAAGCCCCCCAAGCCCCCCAAGCGCCTTCCGAACCGCGCGCGCAAGCAAGCGGACCCTATCCGCGCGCGCAAGCGAGCGGCCCGGCGAGCGTAAGCGAGCCCGCCCGCCCGCAGGAGCGCTGAGCCTCTGTGCGCTCTTCCTCTGGAGCGGGCACGCAATTGCCCAGTCGTCCCCGGCCAAAGCGCTCCTGGAAGAAGGCGTGGCGCTCATGGACGCGGGGAAGACCGAAGAAGCATGCCCGAAGCTCGCCAGGTCCCAGCAGCTCGAGCCCGATATGAAGACGCAGTTCCGGCTGGGGCAATGTTACGAGAAGCTCGGGAAGACAGCGAGCGCGTGGTCGATCTACCAGGACGTGGTGAAGCTGGCCCACGACGCCAAGCGGCAAGATCGGGAAGATTTCGCCCGGAAGGCCGCGGATGCGATCGAGGGGAAGCTCGCTCGGGTCGTGCTGGTGGTGCCGGCGGAGGTTGCGGGGCTCGCTGGGTTTTCGGTGAAGGTGGATGGCAAAGGAGTGGATCGGGCGGCGTGGGAGAAGGGGGTGCCGGTGGATCCAGGGGAGCACGCTGTCGGGGTCACCGCGGATGGGCGGAAGGCGTGGGGCGAGAAGCGGAGCGTGAAGGCTTCGGAGAAGGTGGCGGTGAAGGTGCCTGTGCTGGAGGCGATCGCAGCATCATCGGCAAAGAAGGAGCCAGAGGTGGTGAAGGTGCCCCCGCCTGTGCAGGAAAATCCGGTATCTCCCGCGAAGCCGAGCTTGATCCCGGGGATCGCGCTGGGCGCCGGAGCCGTGGCTGGAATTGCGGCCGGCGCGGCCCTGCTCGTGGTGTCGAGCGGGAAGGCAGGAGACACGACGAGCTTGTCCGATTCGATCGGGCGCGGAGGGTGCTCGCGAACCCCGGCAGACCCGCGTTGCACCGACCTGACCGATCTGGCCAAAGGGGCAGATTCACTGCACAACGCCGGGGTGGGCGTGTTGATTGGAGCCGCCGCGCTCGGCGCCGGGAGCGGTGCTTATTTCTTGTGGCGGTCGCGAAAGGGGCAGAAGAAGGATGACGTTTCGCCCGCGGCGTTCGAGGTGCGTGCGATTCCCGTGGTCGGGGCTGGGCACGGTGGGCTTTTGATCCACGGGGCGTTTTGATCCCTTATCGAGAGGGTTGTATGCGCGCGTTGCATTTCCTGGGCACGCTGGTGGGGTTCGCGGCAATCGGGCTCGTCGGGTGGAGCTCCGGGTGCGGGACGCTTTACGATGACTGCGTGAGCGGGGAGAAGTGCGTGGCGTTTGCGCAAGGAGGAGGCGGGGCGGTCGGATCCGGAGGAACCACCGGCCATGGTGGGGGCGGCGGGCTCGGCGGATCCGGAGGAACCACCGGTCATGGCGGGGGCGGTGGCCCAGAGTGTGCGAGCAACGACACGTGCGACGACAAGAACCCGTGCACGGATGATCTTTGCGACAATGGAAAATGCAAGAATCCGCCCAATGACAGCCTGGTCCCAACCGACCCCAATCCGTGCACCAAGGATCTGTGCAAGAACGGCGTGGCGTCGCATCCGAATGAAGCGGCCGGTGCTCCGTGCGGCATGAATTTGAAGTGCGACGCAAACGGGATCTGCCAGTGTACGGAGAACCAGCAGTGCGGAAACCCGACTGACTGTGTGAAGCCGACCTGCGATATGATGAAGGGCTGCGTGATGGTGCTGCCGACGGATCCTCTGCCTGATCCGACGCCGAACGACTGCAAGGGGGTCAAGTGCGACGGGATGGGGCACGCCGTACAGTACAACGACGATACGGATAAGCCTGTCGATGATGGGGTTGCATGCACGGATGATGTATGTATGAACGGGGTGGGGAGCCATCCACTGTCGGCCGAGGGGACCGCCTGCATGGGCGACAGCGTGTGCAACGCGGCCGGGATGTGTGTATTTTGCACGGACAACTTCGGGTGCTCGGGTGCGGGGGACTACTGTTTCAACGAGGCCGCTTGTGGAAACTGCGGAAACCTGGCGCAGGATGGGGACGAGACGGATCTGAATTGCGGCGGGGTGCACTGCCCGACGTGCGCCGATGGGAAGAAGTGCAAGGTCGCCGGAGACTGCACGAGCGGCAACTGCAACAGCGGGACGTGCATCAGTTGCATGGATGAGGTGAAAAATGGAGCCGAAGCCGACATCGACTGCGGCGGGAGTTGCGCGACCAAGTGTGCCGACGGAAAATCGTGCAACTCCAGTGGTGACTGCCAGAGCAGCAAATGCTCCGGCGGCAAATGCATCAGTTGTGCAGACGGCATCAAGAACGGAGACGAGAGCGATATCGACTGCGGTGGATCGTGCAACAAGTGTGGACAAGGCAAGACCTGTGGGGTCGGCAACGATTGCTCGAATGCCAAGTGTGCAGACGGGTATTGCTGTAGTTCAACCTGCGGCGGGGATTGCAAGGCGTGCAACATGCCTGGTAAGCTCGGGACATGCACGCTCTTCCCGCTGGGGGTGGCAGACCCTGGGATCTGCACCCTCGGCAAGCTCTGTGATGGGACCGGACTGTGCCAATCGCCATCGGGCGCCGCCACCAAGGCCATCGGGGACGCTTGCGGGAATAACGGTGATTGCTTCAACGGCAACTGCTTCGCTGGGTACTGCAAGACGCAGAATGGTGAATATTGCGCGACCAACTGGGAGTGCGGCAGCTACCTCTGCGTAAACAACACCTGCACGCCATGCAACACGAACAACGATTGTCCGATGATGAACACATGTAGCAATGGTGCGTGCAAGCTCTCCCTCGGCGAGAAATGCGGCAGCATTGCCGATTGCCAGAGCGGCCACTGCAACGGCGGACCGCCCAAGGTCTGCAACCCCAACTGATGAGCGCGACGCCCTAGCATCCCCCGCCCATGAAGATCCCCTACGGCCTCAGCGACTTCGCCCAGATCCGCGACGAAGGCTTCTTCTACGCCGACAAGACCGTCTTTCTCCCGGTCCTCGAAGCCGACTACCAGCACATCGTCTTCCTCCGCCCCCGCCGCTTCGGCAAATCCACCCTCGTCAGCCTGCTGGACCACTACTACGACCTCGGCAAAAAGGACCGCTTCGACGCCCTCTTCCGGGGCCTGTGGATCCATGAGCGCCCCACAGACAAGCAAGGCGCCTACCTCGTCTTGACCTTGAGCTTCTCCCGCGTCGCCACCGACCGGGGAGAGGACGAGCTGCACACGAGCTTCGTCGAGACCGTGCGGGACTGCATCGCCACCTTCCTCCTCCGCTACCGCGGCCTCGTCCCTGAGCTCGGCGATCTCTACGCTCAGCTTGACACCATGCAGAGCGCAGAGGGGTTGATCAGCCGGCTCCTGAGCGTCGTCGCCGCCACGCCTTATAAACTGTACCTCCTCATCGACGAGTACGATCATTTTGCCAACCGCCTCCTCTCGGCCGGCAAGGAGAGCCTCTACGAGGCCATCATCAAAAAAACCGGCTTCGTCCGCACCTTCTATGCCGCCATCAAAGAAGGCACGGCCACGGGCGCCGTTGCCCGCTCCTTCATCACCGGCGTCTCCCCCATCATGCTCGACGACCTCTCGAGCGGCTTCAACATCGCCTCGCATGCCTCGCTCCACACCGGCCTTGCCAACCTCGCGGGTTTCACCCGGGACGAGGTCGAGCGCGCCCTGGATGACCTCCTGGCTGCTCGCCCGGCGCTCGCGCGCGTCCCCGCCCTTCTCGACCGGACGGCGCTCCTCCGCATCCTCGAAGAGCACTACAACGGATACCGATTCTCTCAAAAGGCCCCCGAGCGAGTCTTCAACGCCGACATGGTGCTCTATTTCCTGAGCAACCTCGCCCGCTCGGGCGACCTCCCCGACAACATGCTCGACATGAACGCCCGCACCGCGTACGAGCACCTCCACCGCATCGGCGCGCTCAGCGGCGCGGGCCTCGCCGAGCGCCGTGCCCTCCTCGAAACCATCCTCGCCGACGGCCGCATCCGCACCCGGATCGTCGAGCAGTTCGGTGTCCAGCGCCTCGGGTCCCGGGCGGAGTTCCTCTCGCTCCTCTATTTCCTCGGCATGTTGACGCTCAGCCCCGCGCCGCGGGACATCGAGGGATACGAGATGGAGATCCCGAACCGCGTCATCCGCGAGCTCTCGTGGCTCCACCTCTCGTTGATGCTCAAAGAAGAGGCCATCGTCACCCTCGACCTCGGCGCCTTCGGCCCGGCCCTCACGGCCATGGCCAAGCACGGCGAGATTACCCCGTTTCTCGACCTGTTTCAGGCCCAGGTCATCAAGGCCTTCAGCAACCGTGACCTCCGCGGCCTCGACGAGAAGACCATCAAGCTCCTCCTCATGACGTATGCATCCTTCGGCCAGGTCTTCTACCCCCTCAGCGAAAAAGAGTTTGCCCAGGGCTACGGAGACCTGTTCCTGAGCGCCCCGCCCAACATGCCCGGCGCTCGATACTCCTGGCTCCTGGAGCTCAAGTACCTCAAGACCGGGGCAAAGCCGGCAAAAATCGAAGCGGCCTTTGCCGAGGCCGAGACGCAGGTCGCGCGTTATGCCAAGGACCAAACCTTGCTGCCGATGCTGCTCGGCGATCGCGAGCTCAAGGCCGGTATGCTCTTGTTCGTCGGGGCGCAGAAGGTGCTCTTTCGGCCCTGGCCGGCCGCGCCTCCCGACAAACCGAAGCGCGGGCCCAGGCGGCCGAAACCGCCCGCTCGTTCACGCACGCGGTAGCCCGGTGTAACCCCGGGCTACCGGCGGTGGCCCAACCCTCCAGCCGACTGCCAGCACGTCGTCTCCCTCCACCCCCGCCGCTTCGGCAAATTCGGGCTGGAGCGGTGCCCGTAGGGAGCGCATGCTCGCCGACGGCGATCGCGTCTCTGGCAAAAGGGAGCGCGGCTGCTGTACAAGTACCGATGGTGAAGTCCCTGAAGACGCCCGTGCAACCAGGAGATCCGTTCCGCCCATGAGCGCTCTTCGCTACGCGGCGGCCGCGCTCCTCCTCTTCTCCGCCGGGCCGGCGCTCGCGCAGCCGTCCTCGAGCAAGGCCCTCCTGGAAGAAGGGGTCGCCCTCATGGATGCCGGCAAATTCGACGAGGCGTGCCCCAAGCTCGCGAGGTCGCAGGAGATCGAGCCGGACATGAAGACCGAGTTCCGGCTCGGCCAGTGCTACGAGAAGCTCGGCAAGACCGCGACGGCCTGGAGGCTGTACCGCGAGGTGGTCGATCTGGCCCACCGTGCGAGCCGGCCGGATCGTGAGGATTTCGCCAGGAAGGCCGCGGAGGCGATCGAGGCGAAGCTCGCGCGGATCGTGGTGCTCGTGCCGGCCGAGGTGGCCTCGCTCCCGGGGCTGACGGTCGAGGTGGATGGGAGCGCGGTCGAGCGCGCGGTGTGGGAGCGGGGAGCGCCGGTGGATCCCGGGGATCACCGGCTCGTCGTCGTCGCCGAGGGGCGGAGAGCGTGGGCCGGGAGGCGGAGCGTGAAGGCCGCGGAGAAGGCCGAGGTGCGGGTGCCGGCGCTGGAGATCGGTCACGGTCCACCGGTGGAGGAGCTGGGTCGCGCGGGCGACGAGCTATCGAGCCGGCCGAGCGTGATCCCGGGCATCGCGCTCGGCGCCGGGGCGATTGCAGGCTTCGCCGCCGGTGCGGCCCTGCTCGTGGTGTCGAGCGGCAAGGCCGGCGACGCGACGACCTTGTCGGACACGATCGGGCGGGGTGGGTGCTCCCGGACACCGCCGGACGGGCGCTGTGCCGAGCTGACCGACATGGCCCGTCAGGTGGATACGCTCCACGACGCCGGGGTGGGGGTGATGATCGGCGCGGCCGGGTTGACGGCCGGCGCCGCGTCGTATTTTCTGTGGCGGGCCCTCAAGGGGCCTTCATCCACCCCGGGATCCTCGGACGATCCGTATGGAAGGCTCGATGTCCGCGCGGCGCCCATGGTCGGGGCGGGGCGCGGTGGGCTCGTGATCACGGGTGCGTTTTGAGGTCTCGCTGGAGAGGGCCCATGGGCGTGTCGCGGTTCTTCGGTGTGCTGGCAGGCTTCGCGACATTCGGGCTCGTGGCCTGGGCCTCCGGGTGCGGGACGTTTCAGGAGGACTGCGTGAGCGGGGTGAGCTGCCGGGCCTTCGCCCCGGGCACGGGCGGCGCCGGCGGGGCGACCTCGACGGGCGCGACGGGCGCGACGGGCGCGACGAGCGGGACGGGCGGCGCCGGCGGGGCGGTCTCGTGCGACGGGCCCTGCTGCTCGGACGGGGTGAAGAACCAGGGTGAGAGCGATGTCGACTGCGGCGGTCCCTGCGCGCCCTGCGCGCTCGGTCGAGCCTGCACCAGCGGTGATGATTGCGGAAACAACCCTTGTGTGATGGGCGTCTGTTGCGAGGGAGCGTGCGACGGTGTCTGCGCCTCGTGCAACCTGCCGGGCGCGCTCGGGACGTGCCAGCCCCTCGCCGCCGGGAGCCCCAGCGCCGGTTGCGCGGGCGGGTCCTTCTGCGACGGCGCGGGGATGTGCCAGGCCCCGACGGGCAACGCGACCCACGGCCTCGGCGAGGCTTGCAACGACGGCTCGACGTGCGTCAGCGGGACCTGCGCCGGCGGATACTGCAAGACGGCCGACGGGGGATACTGCGCGACGAACTGGGAGTGCAGGAGCTATCGTTGCGCGAACAACTTCTGCGCACCCTGCGCGACGAGCGATGATTGTCCGGAGATGAACGACTGCGCCATCGATCGATGCCGGCTCTCCCTCGGAGAGCTGTGCAAGACCAACCTCGATTGTCAGAGCGCCTATTGCGCCGGCGGCCCGCCCAAGACCTGTCAGGAGAACCCGATATGACAGCCGACAGGCCGCGAAGAGCTGATCACCTCGCCGGCTTCGGGCTGCTCTTGCGCGCCTTTCCCTTCGCCATGGCGGCCAGCTTCCGCTCCAGCTCTGCCACCTGGGCGGCCAGCGCGTCGCGGGCCTTTTCTGCGCCCTGCCTGGCCAGCGCCTCCTGCTCCTTTTCGCGCTCCGCCTCCTGCCGCGCGCGCTCCGCCATCACGCGGGCCCGGGTCTCGGCCTGCTTCGCGAGCGCCTCGGCGCGCTCGGCTTCTTCCGGGGTGAGCAACAGATCGCGCCCCTCCCGATCGCGCGAGAGGCGCAGCATGCGCGTGAACACCGGGTGCGTGACCACCACCCAGAACAGGCCCAGGCATCCGCATTCGAACACCCCATCCTCGGGGCGCTCCCGCTCCACCAGGTCTCCGTCAACGTTGTCCCACACCCGGAGCGGCGCGTCCCCGTCGTCCGGATCGAATCGCACCACCTCTCCCACCCCGGCGGCGTCGTAGCGGTCGAGCTTCGCGGCCCAGTCTTCCTGGCCCTCGTCCGAGTCGCTCACCACCTCCACGGCCACGTCCGGCGCGCCGCGTTGCCACGTCTTCCACACCCGGAAAGGAGCATGGGGTGGCCCGAGCTTCACGAACGCATCGGGCGCCAGCTTTTTCTTCGACGTCTTCGGATCGTAATAGACGAACTGCTCGGAGCCGATGGTCGCGCGGTCGGCGAGCTCCCGCTTGAGGAGCTGGTAGAGGGCGGTGCGGAGCTCGAGGTGTCGGTTCGTCTCGGGCATTTCTTCGAACGCGGGAAAATGAACGGGGCGCGGGGGGCGCACGTAGCGGGCCCTCGGCGCGGGCGCTTCGCTCGGAAGAGGGGCTTGGTGCGCGGCGGTCATCTCGATTTCGAGCATACCCGAATGCCCTCCGATCTTCACGCCCGCCAGATCGAGAGCAGCCACAGCGCCACGCCGGCGCCCGTGACCACGAGCCCCGGCAAAGCGCGCTTCCAGTCCATTCGCCCCGTCGCCCCCACCCCGCGGCGCACCACCCACACGGCCCCGCCGATCCACCCGAGGGCGGCCAGCACCAGGCCCGCGACCCACACCGTCCGCGGCGACTCGTCGCGCGCCAAGGCTTCGAGCTGCTCGCGCTCGATCTTCGCGGGCGGCTCCGTCCTCGTCCCCGGCGGGCGGGGCGCGGAGGCGGCGAGCCGGGCCAGCTCTTTGTTCGCGCGATCGAGCTCGGCCTGATGCGCGGACAGGATCGATCGCGTCTCGATCGCCGCCATGCGCACGCCCTCCCAGGCGAACACGGCCGTGTCGCGATCGCCGAGGCCCTCGGCCGTCGTGGCGAGCGCGATCAGCCGCTCGTAGGCCACGCGCACATGGGGCGCGCCGGGCGCGTACCAGCCGGCGGCGCGCCGCGCATGCTCGGCGGCGCCGTGGGGGTCACCTGCCTTGAGGCAGGCCGTGCTCGCCGCGATCTCGCCCTCTCCCGCGTAGATCACCCGCCCCGTTGCCGCGGCCACGAGCAGGCCGGCGAGCGCGAGCCCGCGCGACAGCCCGAGCAGGAGGCGCAGCGTCGGGCGATCTCGCAAGGGCGGGCGATCCGGGCGGGGATCGGGCGGGCTCACAAGAAGTCGCGCTTCTTGAAGATGAAGCTCGCCACGGCCAAGAGGCCCACCGACCAGCCGATCGAGGCGACGATGGCCATCAGCAGGTAGGCGCCGAGGTTCGAGCCGGCGGCCTCGCCGGTGAGCAGCGGGCGGGGGGGCACGTAGATGTGCAGGTTCGGCCAGATCTTCGCGAGGCCGGCGGCCATGTCGTGCGCAAACTGACCGTAGACCTTGGCGGGGAAGTGGGCGAGCGTGTCGGCGCTCCGGCCGATCACCACCACGCCGAGCGTGAGCAGGGCCGAGAGGAAGGGCGTGGAGAAGGACGAGAAGAACGTCGCGAAGGCGGCCACGATCGCCACCTCGCAGAAGGCGAGCAGGCTCGCGGCGAGCACCACCTTGCGCTCGTCGGGCGCGGCGCCGGAGACGAGGATACCGGCGAGGAGGAGCGCCGCCGACCAGGGGATGAGGCTGAAGGTGCGCGCCCTGGGCACGCGGTACGCGATGACGGCGATGGATGCGCTGATGCCGCTCCCCACGCTCGCGATGAGCGTGAGCGGTCGCTCGGCGAGCGCTCCGCTGATGAGGAGCACGAGGCCGGCGTCGGCCATGATGAAGACGGCGATGGTGAGCAGGGTGCCGAGGTACTTGCCGACCAGGTACTCGCCGCGGTGGATCGGCCGGGCCAGGATGGGGAAGATCGTCTTCTGCTCGAGCTCGCGGTGGAGCGAGGTCGCGCCGATGAGCACGGCGACGGCGATGCTGAAGAGCGAGATCGCCGCGGCGCCGAGGTCGCTCACGACGCGGGCGGCGTGGTGCAGCGTGTAGGCGCCGATCACCACGGAGTAGAAGGCGACGGCGAAGGCGACGCCGGCGAGGCCGAGCAGGATGCGGGCGCGGACGGACTCCCGGTAGTTGTGGAGCGCGATGGCGACGATGCGACCGAGCATGGCGGGCGGGACGTTAGCACAGGCCGGAGAGCGGGCGGTCAGCGCCCCCGCTTCCCGGCGAGGTAGGCGCGCACGAGGGCCGGGGTGTTGAGCGCGTAACTCCGTATCTTCTCCGAGAAGAGCATCCGCACGAGCCCCGGATCGAGCCGCACGAGCGCCGCGTAGGTGAGCATGCTCTTCGTCCCTCCCGCGCCGTGGGGCGTCGCCCGGAAGTATCCCCACATGTCCGCGATCTCGTGCGGGTAATCCGGATCGAGCCAGAACCGCAGGAGCCCCGGCGACTCCCGCCGGATCGCCACCGTGTACTCGGCCGTCCCGTACCGCTCGGACCCCTGCCGCAGGTAGAGCAGCATGTTGTCGCCCTTGCGCCCGATCACCTTCGACTCGACCGTCAGCGCGAGGATCGATCTGTACGACACCGGGTCGAGCAGCACCGCCATCACGTCGGCCACGGGGGCGTCGACGATCGCGTACGAGATGCCCCCGAAATAAGGCCCGTCCGGCATCTCCAGATCGATCTTCCGCCGCACCACCTCGCCCTCGGCGAGCCTCGCGAGCTCGTCGGGGGTGAGCGCCTCGGCCCGGGCCTCGCGCAGAGCCGAGAGCCCCAGCGCAGGCAGCGCGAGCAGCGCGGCGAGCGCCGCCCGCCGGCTCACGGGTCGACGACGCGCATGTCGAGGAACCATGGGCCCTTGTCCATGTTGAAGCCGTCGATCTGGATGAAGTAGGTGCCCGCGGCGAGCGTCAGGTCGAGGTAGCTCCGGTCCTGGTAGTAGCCGACGGCGCACGACTGGAACATCTCGTCGCCGGGGCAATTCGGGCCCTTGCGCACGTCGAGGAGCGTCGTGTAGCCGGAGCCGCCCATGTCGAGCACCACGCGCTTCGTCGAGGCGAGCACGAGCTTCATGATCTGATCGCGCGCCGTCCCCTGCGGCACGCCGCCCTGATCGCAGCCGGCGTTGAAGTCGGCGTTGGCGTTGGCGGTGTTGCCCTGGAAGAGGCCGCCCTCGGGCGGCAGCGTGAACACGTCGGCGCAGTTGTCCGCGAAGGGGACGAGGATGGGCACCGCGGTCGGGCGCACGAAGGCGGTGACCTGCACGTCTTCCCCCTGGCCGCTCTCGGCGACGACGCGGTACTGCCCGGCGGGCACGTTGTGCTTGCGGGCGCGCACCGGCGAGGGCGCGCCTTGCCCGCATGCGAGCTGGGAGGCGGGGCCCGCGCATGCCACGTCGGAGAGCTGGATGGAGCCGAGGTCGCCCTGGGCGATGCGCTCGACGAGCAGCACGTCGGAGGGCTCGGTGAGGTCGAGCTCGCGGGCCGCGTCGATGGCGCTCGTGAAGCAGCCGAGGTTGATGTCGTCCTGGTGGCTCGCCATCGACACGGGCACGGTCTTGTTGGGCGGCAGGAGCGGCGCGCCGTTGCAGCTCTCGTCGGGGGGCAGGGGCGTCGGCGGGTGGAGCTCCACGTCGACGAGCACGTTCGTCGGCGCCGTGGCGGAGACCGAGACGTAGTAGGTGCCCGGGGCCAGCGAGTGCCGGAAGATGTGCGGCGTCTGGCCGATCTGGCAGGTCAGCTCGTCGGTGAGCTGGGTGCAGCCGGCGCCGCGGAGGGCGATCGCGGGGCTCCCGTCTCCGTCCGTGGACGAGGCGAACACATCGATGTCCGATGTGTCCAGCAGTGTAAAGCTGTAGACGAGCTCGCCCAGCGAGGTGGCGCATGCGCTGATCACGTCGGGCTTGGCGTCGAAGATGGGGACGGTGAAGGGGACGCCGAGGACGAGGGGCGCGGCGGTGCCGCAGGTCTCGTTCTGCGGGACGGGCGAGACGGGGAGGATCTGCACGTCGAGGGTCACCGGCGCGGGCGGCGCGGTGGACACGTAGATCGGGAGCTTGGTCACCTGGCCCGGGGCGCCGAGGGAGCGGCCGAGGAGCTTCGAGATCGTGCCGCCGACCGGCGGGTAGAAGGAGCCGGCGCATGCGATCTCGGTCGCAGGGTCGCCGCAGGTGCCGCCGATGGCGACGGAGGTCGGGTAGCCGATGGTGCGCGCGGTGATCTCGACGTCGACGGGCGGGCCCGGCGGGAGCACCAGGGTCGCCACGACGTCGGCCGCGCCGGGCTGGCCGTTCAGGCCGCAGGTCGTGGGGTAGTCGAGGGCTGCGCCGGTGGTGTCGAGGGCGTAGGAGCCGGAGGCGGCGATCTGCAGGGCGCTCGCGCAGGTGTCGTTCTGCGAGGAGATGCAGGGCTGCTCGTCGGCCATGCCATTGCAGTTGTCGTCCTTGCCGTTGCCGCAGATCTCGGGCTGCTTGCCGGAGACGGTCGGGTCGGTGTCGTCGCAGTCCTTGCCCATCGGGCAGTGGATGTCGGGGTCGCCGTCGCCGTCGGCGTCGCGCGGGGCGTGCATGCACGCGTGCGTGGCCTCGTCGCACTTGTCGAGGGTGCACGCGGTCTCGTCGTCGCAGCCCACGGGGTCGCCGGCGACGCAGCCGAGCTTGTTGCTGCACTTCTCCACGCCGTCGCAGTAGGTGCCGTTCTGGCAGCTCGCGTCGTCGGGGTTGAAGCGGCAGCGGCCGAGGCCGAGATCGCACTTGTCGACGGTGCATGCGAAGCCGTCGTCGCACTGACCGTCGTCGACGCAGGGGCCGCCGAGGGTCGGGTCGACGGGCGGGCCGGCGTCGTCGCCGCCGTTGTTGTCGCCGCCCGCGCCCACGAAGATGCCGCCCTCGCCGCCCTTGCCCCCGGCGCCGCCCTCGCCGCCCGCGCCGGTGCTGAAGGGGTTGGGCGCGCGGTTCAGGCCGCAGGCCGCCGAGAGGCTCAGCGCGAGCGCGATCGAAGGCAAGGCCAGGGAGCGGGAGACGAGCATGGGTCACCGGGAGCGCGCCGCCGCGTGGGTGGAATGGGCCGGATCGAGGGCGAGGCGCGGGAACGTTTTGAGCGTAGCAGGCTCGCCCCGGCTCTGGCATCATCGGCCCGCTCCGCCTGGCGCCGACGAGCCCGTCGTTCGGCCGGCCCGGGCGCGAGAGGATGGATCAGCGTGACGGCCGACCGATTGACCCGCAACGAGCTGACGTGGCTGCTCACCCAGGAGGCGCGGAGCGCCGCGCAGAAGCTCCGCCAGGGCGCGGGCATCCCGGGCGGCACCGACTCGACCCCGCCGCCCGTCACCATCGTGGACGAGGGCTCGGGCGGCATGGAGAGCACGCTCAACGCCCTCGATCAGGCGGTGAGCGCGCTCGCCAACCTGCACGGCCACCAGGCGCCGCGCGGGCGCCGCGGGAAGATCGACGTGGCCGCGCTGCTCTGGGAGATCGCGCCCGAGGCCCGCGTGCAGATCGAGATGGGCGAGGGGACGATCGTGTTCGGCGACGAGGCCGAGCTCAAGCGGATGCTCTTCGTGCTGCTCGGGCAGGGCGGCGAGCCCGGCACGGCCGGCGGCGCGCCCGCGGTCTCGCTCAAGCGCGAGGGCGACGAGATCCGCGTGGGCGTGACGCTCGGGCCCGACACGCCGGCCACCGCGGCCGCCGAGCGGAGCTGGCTCAGCCGGATGGCGATCCGCTACGGCGGGCGCCTCGAGCTCGACGGCTCGATGCAGACGCTGATCCTCGCCGCCGACGTCGACACCGTGCGGCGCGAGGTCGAGAACCTGAAGAAAGAGCTCGCCGCGGCGCAGGCCCAGGGCGAGGCCTACGCGCGCGAGCTCGCCGCGCTCTTCACCCGCGACGCGTCGCTCTCGTCGATCCCGGCGCCGCCGCCCTTGCCCGGCGCGGGCATGCCGCGCACCTCGCGCATGCCGCCGAGCGGCGACGGCCTGGCGATCCTGGTCGCGGCGGCGCGGGTGATCGGCGCCGATCTGCGGGGCATCCTCTCGGCGATCGGGCGCGACATCGTCCCGCTCCGCGAGCGCGGCGGCGAGGTGGGCGACATCGCCGCCTCGGTGGGCCGGCACGTCACCGGCGCCTCGGAGCTCGTGGCCGATCTGGCGCGCCTCGGCGCCTGCCCGATCGGCGAGCTGGGCCGCCCGATCGACCTGGTCGAGGTGCTCCGCGAGGTGGTGGCGGGCGAGCGGGGCCGCGCCCTTCGGCACGACATCACGCTCACCCTGAGCGCGCCCGACGCGCTCGAGGAGCTCGTCCCCACGGCGACGTTCAGCGCGCTCGTCCAGGTCCTGGTCGACCACGCGATCGACGCCTCCCGCCCCGGCACCGAGGTGACGATCACCGCCGCCGACGAGGAGGCCGCGGTGGTGATCACCGTCGACGACACCGGCGCGGCGCTGCCCCCCTCCGCGCAGTCCGGCGTGCTCAGCCGCGACTTCGAGGCGATCGCCCCCGGTCGCCCGCGCGCCCTCTCCCTCATCGCCGCCCAGTCGATCGCGGCCCACCTGCACCTGACGCTGGAGCTCGAGCCCTCCCCCTCGGGCGGCACCCGCGTAAAGCTCATCCTCCCGCGCACCCTCTGATCGCCGCTCCCGCTCCCGCTCCCGTTCCCGTTCCCGTTCCCGTTCCCCCTCCCGCCGGACGTCGTGAATGTGCCGCCGCCTCCCCGCCACGGAGGGGAGACGCATTTTCTGCGCTCCCCGCTCAAACCAAGTTAGGCTTGGCCTCTGGGCTTTCCATGCAAGGGTGGATCATGCTTCATCGAGTCTGGTTTGGAATCGCAGCGCTCTCCGCGCTGGGGCTTGGCTTCGGGTGCGCGACCGGCGTGTCGGTCTCCGGCGAGACGGGGGGCGGCACGAGCAGCAGCGCCACCACGACCACCACCGTCGGGTCGGGCGGGATGGGCGGCACGGGTGGATCGGGCGGCACCGGAGGCGCGGGCACATGCGTGAAGGCCGCCGACTGCGCCTCGCTCAACGACCCCTGCAACGTCGGCACGTGCATCAACGGCATGTGCCAGAAGACGCCGGCCAACGAGTTCGGCAACTGCGACGACGGGCAGTACTGCACCGAGAACGACATCTGCCAGCAGGGCATTTGCAAGGGCGGCGCGTTCAAGTTCTGCCCCTCGCCGGACAGCTGTCACATCGGCGTCTGCGACGAGGCCACGAAGGGCTGCGGCGCCATGCCGGGCAACGACGGCGCGCAGTGCGACGACAAGGACGCGTGCACCACCACGGGCGTGTGCTCGAACGGCACGTGCAGCAAGGGCAACCCGATCGACTGCAGCGTCTTCGACAGCCAGTGCACCACCGGCACGTGCATGCCCGGCGTGGGCTGCGTCCCCCAGCCGACCAACGAGAACGGGCCCTGCGACGACGGCATGGCGAGCCCCTGCTCGGTCGGCAAGTGCATCCAAGGCATGTGCGTCTCCCAGCCGGCGAACGAGAACACGCCCTGTGACGACAACCTCTTCTGCACCATCAACGATCACTGCCAGAACGCCCAGTGCGTCGGCGGCGCGCCCAACCCCTGCGCCCCGCCCGGCGGCTGTTACATCGCCTCGTGCGACGAGAACACCGACTCGTGCACCGCGGTGCCCGGCAACGACGGCGCGGCCTGCGACGACTTCAACGCTTGCACCGTCAACACGCACTGCCAGGCGGGCGCGTGCATCGGCGGCGCGCCCACCAACGAGGGGATGCCCTGCGACGACGGGAGCGCGTGCACGAGCGGGGAGTTCTGCACGGCCGGCGTCTGCGGCGGCGGCAACGGGCCCATCGTGTACTTCGCCGACGACTTCCACGACAGCTCGAAGGGCTGGATCCTCGGCCCCGAGTGGCAGATCGGCCCGGCGAAGGAGTCCGTGGGCGGCGTGTACGGAGCCGACCCCGCGACCGATCACAGCCCCTCCGCGGACAACGGCGTCGCCGGCGTGGTGATCGGCGGCAACGAGAACCCGGTGCAGCACCCGTACTACTACCTGGAGAGCCCGCCCTTCAACACGCAGAACGCCGCGGGGCCCGTCATCCTCGGCTTCTTCCGCTGGCTCAACAGCGACTACGACCCCTTCATGCACAACAGCGTCGACGTGTGGAACGGCTCTTCCTGGGTGAACCTCTGGACGAGCGGCGGCCCGCCCGGCGTGCAGGACTCGCCCCCCGAGGGCACGGGCTGGACCTTCATCCAGCATGATCTCACCGCCTACAAGAACGCCGGGATGAAGATCCGCTTCGGGTACGACATCACGAGCGGCGGCGTCTTCACCGTCGGATCCTGGAATATCGACGACGTGCTCGTCGCGAGCGCGGCCTGCCCCTGATGAGGATGTTCCACAGGCTGCTGCGCGGTCCGACGCGTCGGTCGGAACCGCTCACCGCACAGTGTACGGCTCGCGGTTCCTCCCAAGCCTCGGCCCGCTCGCGACGCCTGTGGAACACCCTCTGAGCTGAAGCGTACGCCGACGAACGATCTCCACCGGCGGTGGAAACCGCTCCGGACGATCGATCGCAACGCTGCGTGGCACATGTGTGGCACACCGCCGAGCGCGTCGCGTCGCGCCCCGCGCGCGATGCCCTCGTTCCGTACTTTTGATCGCGCGGATCACGCCCCGGGCGCGGATCTTTGCCTTGCCGGGCCCGGGTTTTCTGGGATATTCATGAGCCTGTCAGAAGCTTAATCCCACCAATCAAGAGGACGTGATGGAACGACCTGTCGTCGATGGTCTCAACGCCAAGGAACGCCGGAGCAGCAGGTGGACGACGGTCGCGCTAGCGGCGACGGTGTGCGCATCGCCGCTCCTGGCTTTCGCGTGTGGCAACAACAGCGGCCAGAACACCTTCACCACGTCGAGCACCACCGGGAGCGGATCCGGCGGCGGATCGAGCGGAACGACGACGAGCAGCGGCCAGGGCGGTGACGGCGGCGGCATCTTCGAGATCGACGGCGGTCCGAGCTCGTCGCTGTCGGTGTCGCCCCAGAACCCGGTGGTGAAGGTCGAGGTCCCGCTGATGGGGCAGACGGTGCAGTTCTCCTGCATCGACACCTCGACCAACCAGCCCGCCCAGGGCGCCACCTGGTCGGTCTCGGTGCCCGACCTCGGGTCGATCAACGCGGCCGGCGTCTTCACGCCGAGCGGCCTCTCCACGGGCGAGGTCGACGTGATCTGCAAGGCCAACAACTCGATGGCCACCACCAAGCTCAAGGTGCTGATCCACGCCTCCGACAACTTCGGCAACCTCACGCCGCAGCAGCAGGGCGTGCTCACCGGTCCGCCCGGCGGGAGCGACCCGCAGTGGCAGATGCTCTATCCGTACGATCAGACGGTCTTCCCCCGCGGCATCCTCGCGCCCGAGGTGCACCTGACGCAGGGCTCGTTCCCGGGCAACGCGTACTACATGCACATCGTGCTCGGCGACTACGAGTACGAGGGTTACTTCAGCGTCGCCGCCGCCTCGACGCAGCTCCAGATGTCGCAGCAGGCCTGGGACGCGCTCACCAACTCCGCCAAGGGGAAGAAGGTCGACGTCCAGATCTCGAAGATCTACAACGGCCAGAAATACGGGCCGATCTTCCGGCAGTGGATCCTCGCGAACGGCAAGCTCCACGGGACGGTCTACTACAACACCTACCAGTCGCCCCTCGCCCAGTCGAACGGCGCGATGCTGCGGATCAAGGGCACGAGCGCCGTCCCCGAGGTGCTCGTCGGCAACTGCACCGTCTGCCACAGCATCTCCTCCGACGGCTCGACCGCCGCCGCCGCCAACCACAGCGGCGCGGGCGGCATCTTCGACCTCACGGGCGGCAACGTGAACCCGCCGATCGTGTGGCAGGACACCGAGCGCGCGGCGTTCGCGGGCATCTATCCGAAGAACGGCACCGTCTTCGTCGTCAACGGCGCGCCCGGCGGGAGCTGGCCGCCCAACACGCCCGGCACGAGCCAGTCCTGGTACAGCGAGCTGCGCACGAAGAACGGCGCGCTGATCCCGAACAGCGGCATCGAGCAGTACTACGCGATGTCCCCCGTGTTCTCCCACGACGGGACGCACCTCGCGTTCAACGACCGGTCCCCGAACCAGGTCGGCGGCTACTACCCGGGCGTCCTCGCGATCATGGACTACGACGCGAACAGCCAGAAGTTCTCGAACTACCAGGTGCTCGCCGTGCCGCCCCAGGGTAAGCAGTACTCGTGGCCGGCCTTCACGCCCGACAACAAGTACGTCGTCTACCAGCACGGCGTGGGTGAAGACCTGGCGACCTGGAGCGGTAACACCGGGAAGATCTTCGCGGTCAACACCCAGACCAAGCAGGTCACCTTCCTCGCCAACCTGAACGGCGACGGCTACATGCCGCAGGGCGCCCGCGACGAGAACAAGAACTACGAGCCGACGATCGCGCCCATCGCGTCCGGCGGCTACTTCTGGATCATGTTCACGTCGCGCCGCACCTACGGCAACAAGCTCACCGGCTCCGAGGGCGAGACGAAGCGCCTCTGGGTGTCGGCCTTCGACGTGAACGCGCCCGACGGGATGGACGCGTCGCACCCCGGCTTCTACATCGCGGGCCAAGAGCTCACCTCCGGCAACAGCCGCGGCTTCTGGGCGCTCGATCCCTGCAAGCAGGACGGCGCCGGCTGCGAATCGGGCGACGAGTGCTGCAACGGGTTCTGCAACCCCATGGGCGACCCGCCCGTGTACACCTGCGGCCCGCCGGCCGGCGGCTGCTCGGACGAGTTCGAGCCCTGCGTGACGGCGGCCGACTGCTGCAACGCGACGCTCGACTGCATCGGCGGCAAGTGCACGAGCCTGCCCCCGCACTGAGCCGCGCGTGACAGGCGCCGGGGCCGGCCTCACCGCCGGCCCGCGGCGCCCTCCTGCAATGCTCGCGGGCGTGGCGCAGAGCCCCCGCGAGCCGTTCGATGGCGGCGCTCGCTCCTCGCTCGACGCCCCTGTCGCGTAGATGAGCCGCGCCGCGCTCCCCTGGCCGCTCGCTTCGATCCCGATAACCCTGCTGCGTCGTGAGGACACCATGAACCCCTCTTCGCTTTCCGGTCCCGAGGTCTCCCGTCCGCCTGCGCGCCGTTCGCGCTGGGCCCTCTGGGCGCTCGTCGCCTCGGTCGGCGTCGCGCCGCTCGCCGCGGTGGCCTGCGGCAACAACGCCGGGCCGAACGAGTTCACCACCTCGTCGACCACCGCGACGGGCGCGGGTGGCAGCGGCAGCACCACCACCGCGACGGGCACCGGGGGCAACGGCGGCGACGTGTTCATCGACGGCGGGATGAACACCTCGCTCGACATCCTCCCGAAGAACCCGACGGTGAAGGTCGAGCTGCCGCTCATGGGGCAGACGGTGCAGTTCTCCTGCGTCGACCCGTCGACCAACAACCCCGTCCCCGGCGCGACCTTCTCGCTCGACACGCTGGATCTCGGGACGATCAGCGCGAGCGGCGTCTTCACGCCGAGCGGCAAGAACGCGGGCCCCGTGCAGGTCTCCTGCAAGGTCGGCGACAGCACCGCGACGACCAAGCTCTCCATCGTCATCCACGCGCTCGACAACAGCGGGGCGCTCACGCCGCAGCAGCAGGCCGTGCTCACCGGCGCGCCCGGCCCGGGCGATCCGCAGTGGCAGTTCCTCTACCCGTACGACCAGACGGTCTTCCCGAAGGGCATCCTCGCGCCCGAGGTGCACCTCACGCAGGGCTCCTTCCCCGGCAGCGCCTTCTACATGCACATCGTGGCGCCGCTCTACGAGTACGAGGGCTTCTACAACGTCTCCGCCGCGCAGACGCAGCTCCAGATGTCCCAGAGCGCGTGGGAGGCGCTCACCAACGTCGCCGCCAACCAGACGGTGCAGGTGCAGATCGCCAAGATCTACAACGGCCAGAAATACGGGCCGATCTTCCGCTCCTGGAAGATCGCCGCCGGCAAGCTGCACGGGACGATCTACTACAACACCTACAACTCCCCGCTCGCCCAGCAGACGGGCGCGATGATGCGCATCAAGGGCACGAGCGCGGTGCCGGAGGTGCTCCTCGGCAACTGCACCGTGTGCCACAGCATCGGCTCCGACGGCTCGACGGCCGCGGCGGCGAACCACAGCGGGACCGGCGGCACCTTCGACCTGACGAGCGGCAACGTGAACCCGCCGAACGTCTGGGTCGACGCGGAGATGGCGGCCTTCGCCGGCCTCTACCCGAAGAACGGCGAGGTGCTCGTCATCAACGGCGCGCCCGGCTGGGGCAACACGCCGGGTACCGGCGGCATGTACTACAGCTCGCTCCGCTTCAAGAACGGGCAGGTGATCCCGAACAGCGGCATCGAGCAGTACTACGCGCAGAGCCCCGCCTTCTCGCACGACGGGACGATGCTGGCCTTCACCGACCGCATCTCCGGCCAGTCGAGCGTGCTCGCGCTCATGGCCTACGACGCGGCCGGGAAGAAGTTCTCGAACTACCAGGTGCTCGCGTCGCCGCAGCAGGGCCGCCACCTCTCGTGGCCGGCCTTCACGCCCGACAACAAGTACGTCGTCTACCAGAACGGCACGGGCGACGACCTCGTGACGTGGAACGGCAACACGTCGAAGATCTTCGCGATCGACATCGCCACGAAGCAGCCGATCTTCCTCGCCGCGCTCAACGGCGACGGCTACCTGCCGCAGGGCGCGCGCGACGAGAACAAGAACTACGAGCCGACGATCGCGCCCATCGCCTCCGGCGGTTACTTCTGGGTCATGTTCACCTCGCGCCGCACCTACGGCAACAAGCTGACCGGGCCCGAGAACGACACGAAGCGCCTCTGGGTATCGGCCTTCGACATCAACTCCCCCGCCGGGATGGACCCGTCGCACCCGCCCTTCTACATCGCCGGGCAAGAGCTCACCTCCGGCAACAGCCGCGGCTTCTGGGCGCTCGACCCGTGCAAGCAGGACGGCGCCGGCTGCGAGTCGGGCGACGAGTGCTGCAACGGGTTCTGCAACCCCATGGGCGACCCGCCCGTGTTCACCTGCGGCCCGCCGGCCGGCGGCTGCTCGGACGAGTTCGAGCCCTGCGTGACGGCGGCCGACTGCTGCAACGCGACGCTCGACTGCATCGGCGGTAAGTGCACGAGCCTGCCTCCCCACTGACCGAGGTCACCGCGGATCGTGCCCTCCGGATCGCGGCGGGCACGATCGCGGGCTTCACCCTCCTCGCGCTCACCAACGCCCTGGCGATCGCCCTCCGGGTGCCGATGCCCGCGGGCGGCCTGTCGCTCCGGATCTCGCATCACGCGTACGACGCGGCGCTCACGCTGGGCCTCGGCGGCCTGTCGGCGGCGCTCCTCGGCCTGGGGGCGCGGAGCATCAGCCTGCCGCGCTGGGCGATCGCGATCGCCTACGGATCGACGGCGGCGCCGATCGTGCTCGCCACCATCGGCGGTGACCTCGAGCGGCAGGCGCTGGTGCTCTTCGAGGGGCGCGCCGCGGGGCCGATCTTCGTCGTCTACCTGGTGCTCTCCGCGATGGCGCTCCCCGCGGCCCACGGGATGGGCGCGCTCTTCGAGGACCACGCGCGCCTCGCCCTCCTGCCCCTCGGCACCGCGTTCGCGGCGATGATCGCCAATCACCTCGTGCTCCCCGACGACTACTTCGGGGTGCACGGGGTGGTGGCGTGGGTCGCGGCGACCCTCGCAGGCGCGACGCTCGCGCCCTGGGTCGAGCCGTGGGCCCGCGCGCTCCTCGCCCGCCGGAACGGCCCGCTCGCGATCTACGCCCTCTCGGTCTTCGGCGCGCTCGGCCTCTTCCTCCCGCCGGACAACTCCACCCGCTGCGAGCTCTTCCGCGATCCCGCGAGCCTCGCCTGGGTCCCCGCCGCGCTGATCTGGCCGATCCCGAGGCCGAACGTTGCAAACGCAACGAATTTTGCGGGCGCCGCGACGCCGGGCTTCGCCGCGTGGCTCGGCGATCGCGCCGCGCTGCCGCCCGTGCCTCCCACGGCGCCCCGCGCCTTCCCGACGAACGCCATCGTCGTGCTGATCACCGTGGACGCGCTGCGCGCCGACGTGCTCGAGGCGCCGGACAGCGACGCGCGCTTCCCCACGTTCATGGCGATGAAGCGCGGCGCGGCCTACTTCACCCATGCGAGCGCGCCGGGGAGCCAGACCACCGTCTCGCTCGGCGCGCTCTTCGCGGGGCGCACGTTCTCGCAGATGTACTGGACGATGCACGGCGAGGGCGCGACCCGCTTCGCCTACGCGGCGGACGACCCTTCACCGCGCTTCCCGGCGCTGCTCACCAAGGCGGGCGTGACCACGGTGAGCTACCCGAGCATCAACTTCCTCGCGGGCGAGTTCGGCGTCGCGCGCGGCTTCGAGGAGGAGCGGGTGATCGCCGAGGGGCGCCGCCACGCGCCGGCCACGCAGGTGATCGATCCGCTGATCGAGCGGCTCGCCCGCGCCGGCCCCGGCCCCGTCTTCGCCTTCGTCCACCTGACCGAGCCGCATGCGCCCTACGATCGCGGCGGGATCGAGGGCACCGAACGCGAGCGCTACCTCGCCGAGGTGGCGGTGGCCGACGCCGAGATCGGGCGCGTGCGGCGGCTGCTCAAGCAGCGCTTCCCGGACCGCGGCGTCCTGAGCGTCGCCTCCGATCACGGCGAGGCGTTCGGCGAGCACCAGACGTTCCAGCACACCAAGACGCTCTACGAGGAGCTCTTGCGCGTGCCGCTCCTCGTCGAGGGGGCGGGCGTGCGCGCGCGGCGGATCGAGCAGCGGGTGGGGCTCGTCGACGTGGGGCCCACGGTGCTCGACATCTTCGCGCAGCCCGTGCCGTCGAGCTTCTTCGGGCAGAGCCTCGTGCCGTTGCTCACCGGCAAGACCGCGCTCCTCGATCGGCCGCTGATCGCCGAGGGGAGGCTGCGCCGGGCGCTCACCATGCCGGACGGGCTGAAGGTGATCGACGATCCGCGGCGCGCGCTCGTCGAGGTGTACGATCTCGTGGCCGATCCAGGCGAGACGCGGAACCTGTGGGGGCGCGATCCGGCCCGGGCCGAGCCGGCGCTCGCCGCGCTGCGGGCGTTCTTCGCGCAGAACGCGCTCCGGCGGCCGGGGTACGAAGCGCCGTACAAGCCCTGACGAGCCGTGCTAGGAGGGCGCATGGCCTCCGAGACGGAACAGGACGCGCCCAGGGCTGAGGACGCCGAGGCGCCGGATGCGCCGAAGGACGCGGCCGATCCCGAGACGTCGAGCGATCGGCGCGACGAGGCGGGGCTGCCGGTGGATCGACCGCCGACCCTCGACGACGTGCGCGGCAACGATGGAACACATCGTCTCGCGGCGATCGGCTGCACGGCGGTGGTGCTGCTCCTCGTGCTCGGCTTCTGGGCCGTCAGGGTGCTCTGGCTTCGCTGAGATCGGCCGGCGCGAAGAGGTCGAAGCAGAGGCCGAGCGAGAGACCGATCGTGGCCCCGTCGAGCGCGCTCTTGCCGGCGCGGGCCTCGTAGGGCACGGGGCGGAGCAGCACGCCGGGCTCGGCGTTGAGGCCGAGCCACACGGCGGGCGCGACGCGCAGCTCTCCGCCGACGATCGCGCCGGCGCGCGCCGTCCACGTGTCGTGCTCGCCGGCCGAGGCGGCGCTGGGCGTGCTCGCCGCGAGGTGGACCGCGCCGAGCGCGGCCATGGCGCCCAGGTTGAGGCGGAAGGCGCGGCCGAGCCACACGCGGTGCGAGAGGCCGAGGCCGACCTCCAGCCAGCGGATCGATCCGGCGTCGCTCGTCCCGCTCAGCCAGCGGCCGCTGAGCGTCTCGCCGAGGCCGAGGTAGCGAAAGCCCGCGCCGAAGGAGACGCCGCCGAGCGCGCCCGATCCCGAGGGCAAGAAGGCCGCGGACGCGGCCGGCAGGAGCATGACCGCGGGCTGGCTCCGGGAGGCGCGCTCGATCTCGTCCGGCGTCGGCTTGCGAGGCGCGGCCGGCTGCGGGGCCGCCTTGGCCACGGGCGCGAGCTGATCGCGCACCATCTCCGAGGCGGCGATGGCGACGAGGCGCGCCGCGACGTCGCCGCTCAGCCCGGCGGTGCCGATGTCCCGGTGCACGACCGGTCGATCGCCCACGCGCACGTCCATCGCCGCGAGCGCGGCGCTGGGCTCGTCGATCCACAGGTACGCCACGTGATCGCCGAGCGGGCCGGACGCGCCCGGGGCGAGCACGGCGCTGTCGTGCAGCTCGATCTCGAGCAGGCGGCGCAGGCGCGGCTCGGCCAGGTGCTTGGCCGCGGCCGCCGAGAGCGCGAGCCTGAGCTCGACCATGCGCGGCGAGCTGGGCGCGGGCGCCGTGCGGGGAGCGGGCGGCGCTGGATCGGCCGCGTAGGCGCGATCCGCGGAGCAGATCGCGATCGCGCAGATCGCGAATGCGCGGATCGCGAATGCGCGGATCGCGAATGCGCGGATCGCGAATGGAGCGAAGACGAGCGGGGAGGCGAGCGCGCTACGGCTTGTCCGGCGGGGGCGCCGAGGGAGCCGAGGGAGCGGCGGAGGCAGCGGGCGGCTCGTCGTCGACGGTGCCCTCCGCATCGCGCTCCACTGCCTTGCACTGGCCATTCGGGTACCTGGCTACATACTCCTTCGACCTGCGGAGCGCCTCCCCCTTGTTTCCGCCGCCCGAGGCGATGGAAATCAGGCTGCAAAGCGCGCCCTCGGCGAAGGCGCCGGACGGCGAGAGGGCGAGGTACTGCTCGAAGTACTTGCGCGCCCGGTCGGTCTGGCCGGCGCGCTGGTAGCTCGCGCCGAGCTGGTAGGCGGCGAGCGGCGCGTTCTGATCGCCGGGGAAGCTCTCGACCACGCGCTCGTACGCGCTGTTCGCCGCGCCTTGCTCGCCGCCCTTGAGGGCGATGTCGCGGATGGCCATCAGCTCGATCGCGCTGCGCGCGCCCTGGATCGCGCCCTCGACGCCGCCCGGCTGCTGCTTGAGCAGCGCGAGGGCCTCGGCGTCGTGGCCGGCGTTGGCCTGCTCGAGCCACTCCGGGCCGGCGTTCGCAGGCCGATCGCTCGCTCGCCGGTCCTTCGGGCGGCCGGGGCGGGAGGCGAGGCGCGCGGGCGCGAGCGGCGTGCTCGTGGGCGAGAGCGCGGCCGTCGGCCCGTGGATCGGCAAGGCCTCGACCTTGTCGCCGCGGCCGAGCTTCTGCGAGCCCTGCGGCGTCGTCAGGTTCACCGAGCCGTCGCGCACGCTCACATCCATGTCGTCCTGGCCGCGGCTCACGCTGACCACGCTGCCGGCCTGCGTGTTGAGACGCGCGTCGCCCGCGACGATGGAGAGGCCGGCGCTGCGCGCGGCGCTCGCGGTGTCGACCGAGGCGTCGCCCTGGAGCAGCTTGAGCGTGAGCGCCCCGCCCTCCGCGCGCTCGAGCTCGACCATCGAGCCCGGCTGGAGCACGAGCTGCCCGCCGCCCGGGAGCGCGAAGGTGCGCGGCTCGGTGCCGGCCGCGAGCACGTCGAGCGCGAGCCCGTCGCGCGCCGGGGCCTGGATCAACGTCGCGGTGCCGGCGCCCTGATCGTGGAAGGCGACCTTGCCGAGGAAGAGGCCGCCGCCGAACGCCGCGAAGGCCGCAGCCACGGCGAAATAGACGAGGCTCGACCGGCGCTTTGCGGGCGCCTCGAAGCCGGTGAGGTCGTGCTCGATCCGCTGCCAGACCCGTGCGATCCGCGCCTCGTCGGCGTGGTCGCGCAGGTCGGTGGGCGAGATCGGCGGCAAGGATCGGCGGCTCATGACGGGACTTCCTCGGGATGATCGGGCGAGCGTTCGGCGGGTGCCTCCGCGGGGCTCGCGTTGAGCGGTGCGCCGTCCTCGGCGCGGGGATCGACGAAATGATCGTCGAGGAAACGCTGGGTGCGGCTGATGCGCCGCTTGACCGTGGCGAGCGAGCAGCGCGTGAGGCGCGCCACCGTCTCGAGGTCGTGGCCCTCCACCGCGCGGAGCGTCCACGCGATGCGATCGTCGGTCGGCAGGGTGCGCAAAAGGGCGTAGATCTGGGCGATCTGCGCGCGCACCTGGGGGGAGGCGTCGCTGCTCGCGATGGCGTCGAGGTCGACCGGCTCGGCGGACTTGCCGAGGCCGAGCGCGCTCATCAGCCGCCCGCGGCGCATGCGCGAGCGCACCGCGTGGACCACGATCGCCCCGAGCCAGGAGCGGAAGGCGCCGCGATCGCTCAGGTCGTTGAGCCGCTCGAAGGCGCGGAGGAAGGCGTCGTGCGCGATGTCCTCGACGTCGCGGGCCGAGCCCTCGATCCGCGTCGCGAGGTGAATGGCGAAGGCCGCGTGCCGCCGGTAGAGGATCTCGAGGGCCGGCGTCTCGCCCTTGCAGCCGAGCGCGACGAGCTGCGCGTCGGGCAGCGTGGCGAGCTGCGCGCGGGCGGCGGATCGACCGGCGATCGGCGCCTCGGGCGGCACGGAGCGGGAACGCGATTCCCACGAGGGGGCGGGGCTGCCGGGGATGGGCGTGCCCGCCGCCTCCTGCGGCTGGGGCGCCGCATCACCGGCATCCGGCGCTGGATCCGGCACCGGCTCGACCAGCCGGAGGCGCCCGCGGTTTGCTCGAATGGCCATCGTGTGCACTACACTCCCACGAATCCAGGACGCCTGGCCCGCCCGGAGCGGCTCACCGCGCATTTTCGTTTCGCGCCTGAGCTGTTCCGGGATGCTCGGGAGTCAAAGCACCGGGGCCGCACAGTGGTAGGCGCGGCCACGAACCCCCTCGGAGGCATTGCACCATGTCCAAGCTCATCTTCGCGGTCCTCGCAGTTTCGGCTTCGATCCTGGCGATCGCCTGCGGCGCGCCGCCCCCGCCCTCCGCGCCCGATCCGTCGCTCCCGGGCGCCCCGGCTGCCCCGAACACCAGCCTCCCCTCCGCGCCCACCCCGCCGGCCCCGGGCCTCCCCGCGAAGTGATCCCAGACGGGCGTCCAGGCCGATTGGCCGGACGCCCGCCCTCCCGCAAGCTTGGCGCGGCGGCCTCCCCAGGAGGGAGGCTGCTGCGCCTTTTTTCATTCCATCGGCCGACGTTTCTCGGCGGGGACATGGCCGCGCCCCGCCCACGTGGGGTATGCTCGCGCCCGCGCACGTGCCGCTCCGGCCCGTCCGCTGCTTTTGTCGGGTGCTTCATGACCAACGCGGCTCTCCCCCGCCGTCCAGGTGGACGCGCCCCGCGCGCCACCACCATCTCCTCCTTCGCCCTCGCCCTCTTCGCCGCGCTGATGATCGCGGCCGGCTGCGGGCGCACCATCGAGCTCGACGACGATGGAACCGGCGCCGGCGGATCGATCTCGACCGGCTCCGGCGGCGGCTTCCCCCAGCCGTGCGGCGACGGCACCTGCGCCAACGGTGAGACCTGCAAGTCCTGCGCGGCCGATTGCGGCCTCTGCCAGGGCTGCGGCGACGGGGCCTGCAACAACGGCGAGACCTGCCAGAGCTGCCCCGGTGACTGCGGCAACTGCCCGAGCTGCGGCAACAAGGCCTGCGACAACGGCGAAAACTGCCAGAGCTGCCCGCAGGACTGCGGCGCCTGCCCGAGCTGCGGCAACGGCGCATGCGACGCCACCGAGACTTGCCAGAGCTGCCCGAAGGATTGCGGCCTCTGCCCGACCTGCCCCAACGGCGCATGCGACGCCACCGAGAGCTGCCAGAGCTGCCCGCAGGACTGCGGCGTGTGCCCCGTCACCTGCGGCGACGGCTTCTGCAAGGGCGGCGAGGACTGCCTCTCCTGCGCCCCCGACTGCGGCGTGTGCCCGTCGTGCGGCGACGGCAACTGCAACGCCGCCACCGAGACCTGCTTCACCTGCCAGGCCGACTGCGGCGACTGCCCCTCGTGCGGCGACGGCATGTGCGACCCGGCCAACGAGACCTGCGCCTCGTGCCCGACGGACTGCCTCTCGTGCGCGTTCTGCGGCAACAACAAGTGCGAGAAAGAGGCCTTCGAGACCTGCACCAACTGCCCGCAGGACTGCGGCATGTGCGAGACCATCGGCTGCCTCCAGATGGTCGGCTGCGTGCTGGTGAGCGGCGGGCCCACCGGGACGGGCTGCATCGAGTTCGGCGGCGGCGGCTTCCCCAACATCAGCCTCACGTGCATGGCGAACTGCATCGCCCAGGGCTGCGCCGACGCGCAGCAGGCGGTCGATCAGTTCGTGGGCTGCGCCATCCAGCACCTGCCCCAGTGCATCGGCGGCGGCGGCACGTTCCAGTGCCTCCAGAAGGCGTGCGACGCCGAGTTCGCCGTCTGTCTCTCCTCGAACTGCAACTGATCGGCGCGCGCGCTCGTCTCCTCGCCCGCGCCTCACCGCGCGAGCGAGAAGACGAGCACGAAGAGCGCGCCGAGGAAGATGAGCAGCACGGCCCAGCGGATCACGCGGTGGGCGAAGGTGATGTCGCTCGGCGGCTCCGCGCTCCGCGAGGCGTCGAGGTCCATCATCGCCAGGGCCGCGATCCTTCCGAGCGCTTTGTCACAGCGCTCGCGTCGCGCGCCGTCGTCGCTCGCGTCGCGCTCCTTCCGGTAGCGGGCGGCGGCCTGGGGCAAGATCCCGAGCGTCCGGCAGTGCTCCAGGAACGCGGCGTGCTGGGCGTCGTCGTCCCAGCCGTCGAGCACCTTGGCCCAGAGCGCGTCGATCGGAGCGTCGAGCACGCGCGGATCCTAGCGCAGCGCGCCGCCCATGGTCTCTCGCGGCGCGCTGTGCGACGATGACGGTCCATGCGATCGATGGTCCGTTCGCGCCTCGCCTTCACAGCGGGGGCCCTCCTCGCCGCGCTGCTTTCGCTCGTGCCGCGCGCTGCTCGCGCCCAGCAGACGAGCCCGCAGACCGAGCCGCAGGCAGCGGCGCCCGAGGCGGACACCGCGCGCCCGCCTCCACCCTCGGCGCTCGATACGGCCCCGCGGCCCTGGCTCTACACACCCGATCCTTCCGGCCCGCTGCCGGGCCAGGTGCTCGCCTCGCTCGGCGCCGGCTACGCGCAGATCGATCGCGGCGCGGCGCGCCCCTTCGCAGGCAACGTCGCCCAGGGGGGCGCGGTCTTCGGCGCCTCGGGCGAGGTCGGTGTCCTGCGGGTGCTCTCGATCCAGGCCGAGGGGCTCCTCGCCGGCGATGGATCCTCCGTCAACGGCGGGGCCGTGCTCGGCGCCGTGGTCCATCCATTCCCCGCGCGCTGGCCCGTCACGCTCGCGGTGGGCGGTGGCTACCTTCGCGAGCTCGGCGGCGATCAAGGCGCCTGGGGACGCGTCACCTTCGCGAGCGATCTCGGCCCCGTGCGGCTCATGGCCGGCGTCCTCGGATCGCACCTCTTCGCGCCCGGGCGCGACGGCCTCGACTGGCTGCTCTCGACGGGCGCGTCGTACCGACTCGGCAGCATCGTCCGCCTCGGCGTCGAGTACGTGGTGCAAGACCTCGAAGAAGCGGGAGACAGCGACGAGGTCGACGGGGGCGTCCGGCATTTCCTCGGGCCCTCGGTGGGGCTCACGCTCGCCCGCCGGGTGCAGCTCACCGCGGGGCCGGCGTTCGGCCTCTCGCGCGGCGCGCCGCCCTTTCAGGGGCGGATGGCGGCCATCTATGCCTTCTGATCGCGGCCTTCGGGTGTAGCATCCCCCTGTGCCCGATCCGAACGATCGACGAGGACCGAGCCCGGGCGCGCCGCCCCCGGCCCCGCCTGCGGGCACGCCGCCTGCGATCGCGCCCGCCCCGCCTCGACCCACGGTCGTCGACGAAGGCCGGGCCGAGGCTGCTTCCGGTCCTCCCCGGCCTCCGCCCTTGCGCAAGAGCACCCTGATCGGCGGCACGCCGGCCCCTGTGCTCGGCGGCGCGCCTCGCCCGGCCGAGGCACCGCCCTCGCCGCTCGCGGGCTCGACCCGCGCGACGCCCGCGTTGCCCGGCTCGCCTCCGCGCGTCGCCGCGCCGCCTCCACCTCGCCGGGCGAGCGGCACCTTCCCTGGAGGCACGCCGGTGGGCGCGGCGGGAGCGGTCGGAGCGCGCCCGCCGCCGCCTGCGCCTCCCGCGCCGCCACCACCGCCGCCCCCGCCGCCCGTCGCGCCGCGGGCGTCTCAGCCGTCGCAGGCGCTCCCGCCCGACCCGCCGACGCTGGCCACCCCGGCGCCGCTCGCGACGCAGCTCAAGCTCCGCGCCGATCAGCTCCGCGAGAGCGATCCGATCGGCGCGGCGCGCGCGCTCGTCGAGCTGGGCGTCCACGAGGAGCGGATCGCGCAGGATCGCGCGGCCGCGCGGGCCGCCTTCGACGCGGCGGCGGCGCTCGTCCCGGCCTTGCCGCCGGCCTTGCCGCGCATCCGCCGCCTCCTCGAAGGCCGCGCCGATCTCGCCCGCGCGCTCGGCCTCCTCGGTGACGAGATCACCCTCGCCGAGCAGCCCTCCACGAAGGCCGATCTGCTCGCCGAGCGGGCCCGGATCGAGGCCGCGCTCGGCCACGCCGCGGAGAGCCGCGCCGCGTACCACGAGGCGTTGCGCCTTCACCCGCGCCACGCCGCCTCGCTGCGCGGGCTGGAGGCCGTGCTCCGCCGCGAGGTCGCCGCCTCCGGCGATCGCGCGCTCGCGGGCGAGCTCGCCCTGCACCTCGAGCGCCTCGCGGAGGCCTACGCGCCGCCGATCGAGGGGAGCGTCGCGGGCGATGGGGACGCGCGTCTTTCAGCCTGGATCCTGGTCGAGCGCGCGGTGGTGCTCGATCGCCGCCTCGGCCAGCCGGACCTCGCGCTCGCGGCCCTCGATCGCGCCGCGAGCTTCGAGCCCGCGCCGGGCCCCGTGCGCGACGCCCTCACGCGCCATCTGATCCGCCACCGCGAGACGACGAGGCTCGTCGCCTCCTGGGCCGTCGAGGCCGAGCACGAGCGCGACGGCGATCGCGCCGCCCGCCTGCTCTACGCCGCGGCGAGGCACCTCGTCGACAAGCTCGGCTTCGGCGCCACGGGTGAAGACGTGCGCGGCCAGCGCCTCTCGCTCACGGTCGAGGCCATCGAGCGCCTCACCCGCGCCTCGGCGCGCGTCCCGGCCGGCTCACCCGCGCTCGGCCCCATCGCCGCCGAGCTCATCCACCTGCTGGAGACCACGGGCGATCAGGAGGCCGCCAGCGCCGTGCGGGAGAAGCGCCTCTCCTTGCTCACCGATCCGGAGCAGATCGGCCACGAGCATGTGCGGCTCTCGGAGATCCTCGACGCCCTCGGCCGCGCCGACGAGGCCGCGGCCCACGCCGAGCGCGCCCTGGAGATCGACCCCGACGACGACATCACGCGCGATCGCCTCGATCGCCTGCTCCACCGCCTCGGCCGCCACGACCAGCGGGTGCGCGCCTGGGTCAAGGAGGCCAGCGCCGAGCGCGCCCCCGCCGCGCGGGCCGCGGCGCTCCGGCGGGCCTCGGAGATCGCCGAGCGCCAGCTCCGCAGGCGCGACGACGCGATCCTCCACCTCCGCGCCGCGTGGACGATCGATCCAGGCAACGCCGCGATCTTCGACGCGCTCTCGGCCCTCCTCGCCCCGCCCGCCCGCGATCCGGAGAGCGACGGTCGCGGCGTGCGCGCCCGCCTCGATCTCTACCGGCAGGCCGCCGAGGCCGAGGTCGATCGCGAGCGGCGGATCGGCCTCCTCGAGAAGCTCGCCTCGATCTGGGAGGACGAGCTCGGCCAGCCGGCCCGCGCCATGGCCGAGATCGAGGCGATCCTCGCGCTCGATCCAACCCGGCGGAGCGCCATCCTCGCCCTCCAGCGCAGCGCCGAGCGCGCCGGCGACGCCCGCAAGCTCTCCCGCGCCCTCCAGGCCGAGGCCGATCTCACGGCCGATCCTGCGCTCCGGCGGTCCTTGCTCCTCCGCGCCGCCGACGTCATGGCCGACCGCCTCGGCGATCGCGAGCGCGCCATGGCCCTCGTCGAGCGCGCCCTCGCCCTCGATCCCGCGAACGCCGAGGCCCTGCGCGCCCGCTACCGCCTCCAGGACAAGGCGAGCCGCTACGACGACGCGCGCCGCACGATGATGGCCCTCATCGGCCGCGAGCCCGACGAGGCGCGCCGCTACGCCCTCTGGCTCGAGGTCGCGGTGCTCGACGAGGAGCGCAGGAAGCAGCCGCAGGACGCCGTCGAGGCCTATCGCCAGGCCGCCCTCCTCCGCCCGAAGAGCCCGCTCCCGCAGCAGGAGATCGTCCGCCTGCTCCGCGACACGGGCGAGCCACAGAAGCTCGTCGACGCCCTGATGCAGCTCGCGGCCACCGCCACCGACGCGGCCGACTACGCCCGCTTCCTCGCCCACGCCGCCGAGATCCACGAGCTGATGCTCGGCGACGACGCATCGGCGCTCAAATGTCTGCTCCAGGCCGACGGGCTCGGCCCGAATATCACCCCGGATCCGGCCTGGATCGAGTCGATCGAGCGCATCTACGTCCGCCGCGGGCAGGGCCCCGAGCTCGCCTCGCTCTACGCTCGCTGGCTGGAGCGTGCTCCGTCGGTGACGATGGACCACAACGTCCGCATCGCCCTCGCCGAGGTGCTCGGCGAGACCAAGCCGGCCGACGCGGGCAAGCTCCTCGAAGGCCTGCTCGGCGTCGTCCCGGGGCACATCCCGGCCCTGCGCATGCTCGAGCAGATCGAGCGCGCCCCGGGCCGCGAGGCCGCGCTCGCCGGCGTGCTTCGCGCCGAGGCGGAGATCTTCGGCAGCACGCTCGGCCGGGCCGGCGCGCTCTGGGAGCTCTGCGCCCTCGAAGAGCAGATCGGCGCCTCGGCCGCGCTCGACGCCTTCCTCCGCCTCACCGACGGCGCGCCCGGCGACACCGCCGCGCTCGACGGCCTCATCCGCGTCGCCGGCAAGCTCGTCACCGGCGTCAACCTCCCTCACCCCGCGGCCATCGCCGCCCGCGCACGCCTCACCGCCGCGGTCCGCGCCCGCAAAGAGCTCACGCTCGATCCGATCGGCCGCGCCCTCTGGGCGATCGAGGAAGCGCTGCTCACCGAGGTCCAGGCGCCCGACGATCCGGCCGCGATCCGCGCCGCCCTCGACGGCTACCACGCGGCCCTCGGCCTGTGGCCGGAGAGCTTGCTCGCGGCCCGCGGCATGGAGCGCCTCGCCGAGCGCGTCGGCGACCGCCGCCGGCTCATCGAGAGCCAGGTGCTCCTCGGCAAGCTCGCCCTCGATCGACGCGAGAAGGCGCGCCTCCTGATCCGCGCCGCCGAGCTCCTCGCGGAAGACCCCGATCCGCGAAGCCAGGCCGAGGCCCTCGCCCTCCACGAAGAAGCGCTCGCCGCCGACCCCGACGCCGTCCCTGCGATCCAGAGCCTCGCGCGCATGCTCGCCGGCGACGTGGCCCGCCTGCTCGACCGCCTCGGCGACGCGCTCGGCCGCGCCCGCCGGCCCGAGGCCGTCATCCTCGCCGGCATGGAGATGGGCCGCGCCATCCTCCGCCAGCGCGACGCGCTCGCCCAGGGGCCCGCCCTCGCGGGCGCCGCGGCTCCGCCCGAGCCGTCCGATCCAGGCCTCGGCATCGGCGCCATGCGCCGCGTGCTCGCCCTCGTGCCCGACGACATCCCCGCGCTGCTCCAGATGGCCCGCCTGCTCGTCGCGCAGCGCGTGTGGGCCGAGGCGCGTGACACGCTGGTGCACATCGTCAACCTCGGCGCGCCGGCCGACGCCGCCGTCGCCGCGCACTTCATGCTCGCCGACGTCCACGAGGCCGGCCTCGCCGATCTCGCCGAGGCGCAGGCCTCGCTGCAAGCCGTGCTCGCGATCGACGATCAGAACCGCACCGCGCTCGAACGGCTCCACAACGTCGCTCTCGCCCGCGGCGATCGCGCCCTCGCGATCCAGGCCCTCGGCCGGCTCGCCGAGGTCTCGCTCGACCCCGCGGCGCGCGTGGAGGTCGACCTGCGTCTCGCCGAGGTCTGCCGCGAAGCCGGCGACGCCGCCGGCCGCGCGCGGGCCTACTGCGACGCGATCGCCGCCGCCCCGAACGACGCGCGCGCATGGACCGCGCTCGCCCGCCTCTACCGCGTCGAGACCGAGCCCGGCGCGAGCGCCTACGCCCAGGCCCTCCAGCAGGTGATCGACATCGCCTCTGCCCGCCGCCTGCCGCTCGATCACCGCTGGCTCAGCACCCTCGGCATGCTCGAAGTGCAGATCCTCGTCCGCCCGCGCGAGGGCGTGGCGCACCTCCAGCAGGCCGTCGCCCTCCCCGGCGCGCCCGCCGAGGCCCGCATCGCCCTCGCCCGCGGCCTCGAAGCCGCCGGCCGCAACGCCGAGGCCGTGCAGCTCCTGCGCGATGTCCTCGTCCCCGACGGCGAGCTCTTCGCGCGCCTCGGCGGCCTCGAAGCGGCGCTGAACACCCTCGACGCCGCCCTCGCCAAGGAAGGCCGCGTCGACGAGCGCGCCCCCGTCGAAGAGGTGCGCGCATGCCTCGGCGACGTGAAGCCCGAGCGCCTCGCCCGCCTGCGCGCCCGGAGGCTCCCCGAAGGCGCACCCTACGCCGGTGCGCTCGCCGCCACCGACCTCGTCCGCCTGCTGCTCCCCGAGGCCCGCACCGCGATGATCGAGGTCGCCGTCGCCATGGCCCCGATCGCCGCCAAGGTGCTCCGCTTCGAGCTCTCTAACCTCGGCATCGGCTCCCGCGATCGCCTCGGCCCGCGCGACGGCCACCCGACCCGCATGCTCGCCGACCGCATCGCCCACGGCCTCGGCATCGAGTCCTTCGAGCTCTACCTCTCGCCCGTGTGGCAAGGCGCGATCCGCGTCTACCCCGGCGATCCCCCCGCCCTCATCGGCGCGACCTCCTTCGCCGAGCTCCCCGAGCCCGAGCAAGCCTTCGCCCTCGGCCGCCTGCTCACGCGCGTCGCCCTCGGCCTCGCGTGGCTCGACGAGGTGCCCGTCGAGGCGATGGACGGCTTCCTCATCGCGTCCGTGCGCGCCGTGGAGATGCTCTTCGGCTCCGGCGAGCTGTCCGCCGCGCGCGAGGGGATGGCCCAGTCCTTCGCCGCCCCCGTGCAGCGCGCCATCGGGAGGCGACAGCGCAAGCAGATCGAGGAGATCCTCCCCGCGCTCTCCGCGGCCTACGATCCGCGGGTATTTTCCATCGGCGTGCGGCGGAGCGAGTACCGCGTGGGCTACTTGCTCGCCGGCGACGTGATCGCCGCCGTCGATTACCTGAAGCGCTTCGACCGCGAGATCGGCCGCGCCGAGGCCGATCCGCGCGTGCTGCTCCAGCACCCGGTGACCAACGAGCTGCTGCGCTACGCGCTGTCCCCCGAGAGCTTCGCGGAGCGACGAAGAGCCGGGACGCAGGTGGGGTGAAGAGAAAGAGCGGGAGCCTTCTCCTCCGCGATCCGTCGAGGCGTGATGCTTGTTCCAGGCGCCCCGGAAGGCTATTCTTGGCGCCATGATCATGCTCGCGTCTCCCCCGATGCCGGCAACGGAGCTCGACGACCCCACGCCGGTCCCCGGCTCGGCGATCGTTCCAAGCGCGGGATCGTCGACGCAGCCTCTTCAATCGCGCGCCGCGGAGATCAGCGCTTACTTCGCTGACCTGCCCGTCGAGATGCGCGCGATGGACCACGCCTGGGATGAGGCGATCGCCCTCTATGGCGATGAGGGCTCCGACGCATGGGTCGCCGCCCTCGAAGACGGCACGCACCCGCTCTGCCGCATCTCAGCGCCCAAGCACGCTTCCTGATGCTGCCTGATCCGGGGGCGCTCGTCGCAGGGTACGCCCTGTACGCTCAGCAGAATCACTACGCGCCCGAGGTCGATCGAGATCGGCTCACTGAAGCCCTGCAAGAGGCCGAGGCCCATGCCCAAGGGCATCCGGGGGATGAGCCGGCCGCGTTGTTCTTCGCGCTGACCCGGCGACCTCGCATCTTCGGGAAGGCTCATGGACGGATGACCTTGCACCTCACGATCGAGCAAGCACGCTCGGCCAGTCTCGCGTTCTCCGTCGACCTTGCCGTCCTCGAGCTGATGCGCGCGAGGGTCCTCCGCGCCGCCATCGATTTCAACGAGCTCCGCGCCTGGTTCGAAGCGCACCTCGAGCCGGTCTCCCGCAAGCTCTGGCCTCCCCGCTGAAGGCGGGGCTCAGCCTCCGTTGGCCTTCGCCTGCTCGGCGCGGACCGCCCGGAGCGCAGCGAAGTGCGAGGCCTCCGGCACGGCCAGCCCATCGGCGCGAAACAGGCGTCCGAAGATGTCCGGGATCGCCTCGGGGAGCGCCAGCAAGCGCTCGACGATCGCGGCCTTCTCGTCGCTCCCGAGGCGGTTTCCGAGGGCGATCGCGTCCGACGGGATCGGCCCCGCCGTCGCGAGCACATAGGCCCCGTTGATCCCGGCGCCGGCCTCCAGCCACCCTGCGCTCTCCGGGCGCCCCGTCTTCGGATCGAGCGAGAGGTACGTCGCGCCCACGTCGGCCTCGCCGTCGAGCACCGCGCAGGCCACCGCCGCGTGCGTGCCGAGGAAGCTCTGCTTGCCGAAGAGCGTGGCCGGATCGAGCCCTTCCTTCGCGAGCCTCATGCGCGGCACGAGGTAGCCGCCTGCGCTGTGCGCGTCGACCCAGGCGGCATGACAACCCTTGAGATCGGCGAGCTTCTCGTAGGGCGCGGCGTGACGCGTGAAGATCGCCGTGTGGTAGTCGATCTGCCCGCCGCGCGTGCAGCAGAGGGCGATCGTGGCGAGGCCCGTGTCTTCGAGCTCGATGGCCACGAGCGGCGGCGCCCACACGATCTGGGCGCGACCGTCGGCGAGCGCGTCGGTGAGCGCGGCGTACGAGGGGAGGACGAGGGGTGCGATCGGCCGGCCGAGCGCGGCGCTGAGCTCCTGGCAGAGGGCGGCGAGGAGGGGCTCCGTGGCCGGTGAGCCGGAGGCAACGGCGAAGGTGAGCGCGGGGGCGCCCTCTGGCCGATCAGCGCGCTGGCCTTCCGATCCCGATGTTTCTGGCTTCGCGGGGCTGTCCGTCACGGGGCGAGGCGTACCGGATCCCGGCCCGTGCGCCAAGCGACCCCGGCGGGAAAGCGTCTTCTCCTGGTTCCCGCAGCGAGCATACACGTTCGGGCATGTCTACCTCGCGCGCACCGTTCGGTACGCCTACCGCGCTTCGCCGGATGATCGCCGGCCAGGAGCGAGCGGCGCGCGTGGCTCGTCAGGCAGAGAGCACACCCCGCGACCGATCGGCTATCGCGCGTCCGTGGTGGCGGGAGGCGCCGCAAAGTTTTTCAGTTGCACCTCCCACCTATCCGAGAACGGGCACGGGGAAATCCCTCGCGCAGCCGCATCTCGCCGCAGGTCTCGTAGCCAGCGATGGATATCCACCTCCGGAAGCTCCGCGAGCCGGTGGCGCGCCTCGGCCGTATGGATGTTGTCGAGGAGCCACTGCGAGACCGCTTGCAGCCCCAGATCCGGCGATTTGCCCGTGATCTCGTGCACATGGCAGATGCGATTCAGGTCCTTCGTGTACTCATCGCCAGGCATGGCAATGGGAGGGGCCACCGAGGACACTGCTGATGGTGGGGAGGCCTGCACCGAAGATAGCGATGGTGCGGGAGGCGAGGATCCAGGTGGGGCGCATCCGGCGAGCGCCGCGATAAACGCACCGACGTAGGAGAGGTGAACGTTTGTCATGTGCTGCACATTATCCGATTCACGACAACGCCTTGCCCATCTGCTGCCGCGCCGTAGGCGCGGTCAGCAGCATGGGCGGGTTCAGCGACGCCGCTCATACAAGGTCGATGCTCACAAGTGTTTCATGGGTAGAATATCAGTGAGATCATTTGCGGAAGTCGCGGTCACCGCCTGGACGATCCATTGATCGAGCAACACCGTGTCGTGGCATCCTTCGATCCGAGCGCGAGACTCGTCACTCATATGGATGTTGCGGGCGGCGAATATTGCCAAGACGGCCGAGGCCTTCCCCTCGGCCTTCCCCTCGGCCTTCCCCTCGGCTCGTTGCGCCTCCCCATATTCTCGAGCTTGTTGGATCTCGTCCATCACCTTTCGATAGGCGTCGAGCTCCGCCTGTGTAAAGCTGGCCTCGTTGGCAAGCTCGACGGCCTCTCGATACGGTCCTGCGGGCAAGTCCGCGGGCACCTCGGTGAGCTCCGGCGCGTGCACGAAGAGCCATGCCCAGAGGTCAGCACCAGGGCCCGCCGGTCGGTGCTCCGAGAGCTTCGGGAGCTCGAGGAAAGCGTATTGGACCTGGAGCAATCCATGATTGCCCGACGCTCGTTCGGTCATGTTCCAGCGGCTCAACATGGGAATGCGCGGCAGCTTGGCGGCGTCTTGCTCCGCGTCGGGCCACAAGACGAAGTCGCAAATCGAGATTGCGACCACATCCGTGAGCTTCGTGTAAGGCTCCCCCGCCTTGAGCTGGGCCGCGTACGCCTTGCAAGCATTGTAGACGACGCGATTGACGAAGCCGGAGACGTGGAGGAGCTGCATCTCCACGACGAAGGTCGTCCCCGCGCGGTCCTTGCAGCGCACGTCGAGGATCGAGAGCTTCGCCCCCGCCACGAGGGGGAGCTGCTCGCTCGGGAGATACTCGATCGCCGCGATGGCACGGTCACCGCGGCGGTCGAGCAGATCGTTCAGCAGGCCGCGGAGGATGTCCGGGTGCTTCGCGAAGATGCGCCGGAAAACGAAGTCGTTCTTGAGATCCGCGAACGTCACGCCGCTACCCTACCGGCGCCCGGAGGAGGGCGCAACCCGATCCCGCTGCATGGCGCCAGGAGAGCCGAGCGCGCCAGAGAACGGCCCCATGTAAGACGGGGTGCGACAACAAGCCTCGATTGGTTTGCTTCGGAGTCCACGAAGCGTCTCGCCGGTCACCACATGCGGCACCCGGCTGCCGCGCGCAGCGGTGGGGTCGGCGGCTCTCGCGCCGTGACGTGATCATGATTGCAGAGGGACCGGCCTCGACATCGCCAATGCTTGGGGGCCGCGGAGAAGGTCGCTCAGTGCTTCCAACCCCCGTGGATTCGAAAGACGATCATGTGGGGATCACGGGAGCTGAAGCCCATTGGGGTGTCGAGCGCGGCAAGGAGTAGGGCGCGGGCGCGCGCGCCGACGTGGCCCTCTGCGCCGAACATGCCGTGCGGCATGAATGCCTGATCCGCGAGGCGCATGGGCTTGCTGGGCTCGCGCGGAACGCCGGGTTCCGGTTCGCCGAAGAGCGCCGCTTGCGCCCGCTCGAAGTCGTCGGGCGTGGCGCAGAGCGAAAGAGACGAGGCGAAGCCGACGATGACGACTTCGAACGTTCGCTCCTCCTCGAGCCAGCCCCGATAGGGCTCGAAGAAGAGGAATTGCAGCGCAGTCCGAGTGCACATCTCGCCGGACGAATAGTCGAGCACGTCACAGTCCGCGCCGCTACAGTGCAGGCAGTCGCGATCGAGGTGCGGAGCACTCGTGTGCACGCGCCAGCGCGTGCCGCCGTCAGGCGCGACGAAGAAGGGTGTGATGCACTCGATCGCCTTTCGGTCGTCAAGCCGAGCGGCCAGCGCGGCGCCGCTCGCGTCGCGGAACCAGAGGTAGTCCGCCGCGGACGCGCCGAGGCCCCGCGGTGGAGCGGCGCGATCGAGGGCGGCGCCGAGCGTGCGCTGGAAGTCCTCCTTCGAAGAAATAGCGAACCCGATCGCGGAGAGATTGCTCATGGTGGAGGTATATCCGAGTATTCGAGCTCAGTGCGCATGAGGTTTCTACGCTGCCCTTGCCCTGCTCGCGCAATGTCTCAATTCCAACGCAATGCAGCGGCAGCGCATCCGGGTGCGATCGCCGCTGAATCGGGACGAGGCCCCGCCTTGCGAAAGCGCCCCTTCGAGATGCTCCGCCGGCCCAACATCGCGGGGGAGCCGCCCGCGTCGCCTCCTCGCAGCCAAGAAGACGATCGGCCCCTGCGCGGGCGTCTTACTGGCACTTCCCCGCGACACAAGCCGGCGCCGAAGGCGGCGCGCAGGGCGGCGCCACCACCGGGCAGCCCGCGCACTCATTGTTCTCCGGGCTCTTCAGCGCCGCGTTCACCGCGTCCACCCCGGCCTTGCTCACGCTCCGCGAGCAGGCATCGAAGCAGCTGTTCCCGTAGCCGATCGACACGCAATCCGCGGCGGTCGAGCAGGCGAGCTGCTGCTCCAGCACCTTGTTCACCCGGTCGATGATCGCGGTCCGCTTCGTCGCGCAGTCCCCACCGCCGCCCTCCACCGGCTGGGCCGAGGCGCAGGCGGCGAGCACGAGACCGAGGATCGCGGAGACGATGAAATGGTGGGGTCGCATGGGGGAGACATGAGCGGAGCTCCCCGGGGGTGTCAAGCGCGCTCCGGCGCGCAGGATGCGGGCGCTACCAGCTCGTCGCGCTCACCGTCCCCCAGGTCGGCTCGCCTGCGGCGTAGGTCGCGAAGCCGCCAGGCCCCACGTCGAGCCCTGTCGGCCAGTGTGCGGCGGAGTGCACGATCGCCAGCTTGAACTGCCCGGCCTTGCCCGCTTCGAGGCCGAGCTTGGCGTAGGGGATCTTCCACTCGTAGCGCACCGGGCTCGGCTGGTTGCCCGGGCCGAGCACGGTCACCGACTTGTCGACGGCGGTCATCATCAGCACGCTCATCGAGCTCAGCGTGAAGTCGGCGCGATCGCCGTCCGTGCCGAAGGGATCGTCGAAGACCGAGATCACGAAGTTTTCGCCGCTCGCGGGCAGGAAATAATATTGCATGGGGCAGCCGCAGGTCGGCATCCCCGACGTGGACAGGTACACGAACCCGCCGGCGTGCTTGATCACCACGGTCGTGTCGCCTGTCCCCACGTTGAAGCAGGTCCCGTCGCTCCACTCCGCGTCGTGCAAGGCCCCGTCGACCTCGGGGGTGCAACCTGCGGTCACGACCACCTTGTCCGTGTCCGAGGCGCCGCACCCGGGCAGCATGGTCACCTCCGTCCCGCCGGTGTCGCAGGGCCCGGTGCTCGGCCCGCCGCCGGTGCTGGATCCGCCGCCGGTGCTCGATCCGCCGCCGGTGCCCGAGCCGCCCGATCCGGTGGTGGTGCTGGTGCTCGTTCCGCTGCTCGTGGATCCCGAGCTGTCGCCGCCGCAGCCGAGGAGGGCGGCGACCGAGAGGCCGAAGAGAGGCATCATCCAGGCGCGCTTCATCGAAAGCTCCCGTGTTTGGCGGGCATGGTAGCTCAAGCTGGGGCTGCGGCGGCCGTTCTCTGCGCAGAGCACTGCCATGGCCCTCGATTCAATCCCCTCGTCGCGGCCGCCTGCGGTGGGCGCCCGGCTCCTCCAGGAGCGCGCGTCGCCGCCTCCCGCGCAGGACGCCGGTATCGCCGACGCCCGGGCGCTCCAGGCGCTCCTCCACGCCCAGGCCGAGGCGCTCGATCAGCAGCATGCGCAGAACCGCGCGCTCGCCGCGGCGATCGAGGCCACGATCGATGTCGTCATCATCACCGACGTCGCGGGCAAGATCATCTACGTCAACCGCGCCTTCGAGCGGGTGACGAGCTACACCCGCGCGGAGGCGATCGGCCAGAGGCCCTCGATCCTCAAGAGCGGGCGCACGAGCCTCGCGCAGTACAAGGAGCTCTGGAGCACCGTCCGGGCCGGGCGCACCTGGACCGGGAGGTTCATGAACCGCAGGAACCCTGCGTCGATCCGGGAGCTCCTCCCGCTCGTCCAGGCTGGCCGCGCCGAGGGCGAGCGCTGCGGCGACGGCTGCGCGACCGGGTGCGACGCGCGCGCCTCCGGCGCCGCGCGCGAGGACGACACCCGCCGGTATTACTGGGCGGAGGCGACGATCACGCCCATCATCGGCGAGCGGGGCGTGCCGGTGGGGTATGTCGCCGTGCAGCGCGACATCACCGATCAAGTCGCCCAGGAGAAGAGCGCTGCCTTCGCGCGCGAGGGCGCCGAGGCCAAGCTCGCGGTCGCCCGGGCGCTCCAGCGCGACGAGGCGCTCGTGCCCCGGCTCGAGGCCGCGCTCGAGGCCATCTTCTCGATGGAGCAGCTCGGGGTGGAGCGCAAGGCTGCGCTCTTCGTCCTCTCGGACGATCGCCTCCGGCTCGACATGCGGGCCCATGTGGGCGCGTTCAGCGATGCGTTCCTCCGGGACGAGGCCACGGTGCCTGCGGGGGCATGCCTCTGCGGCCGCGCCGCGGTCTCGGGGGAGCTCCTCGTCTCGGACGACTGCTTCCACGACGACCGGCACGAGCGCCTCTCACCGGGGATGACGAGCCACGGCCACTACGTCGTCCCCTGCAAGCGGGACGGCGTGATCGACGGGGTGATCGTCCTCTACACGGATCGGTGTCCCTCGCGCGATCGAGGCCGGATCGACGCGCTCACGGCGATCGCCGAGCTCTTCGCGCTGGCCATCGCGCGCGAGCGGGCGAGCCGGCTGCTCGCGGAGGCGCGCGACCACGCGGACGCGGCCAACCGCTCGAAGAGCGAGTTCCTCGCGGCGATGAGCCACGAGATCCGCACGCCCATGAACGCCGTCCTCGGCTTCACCGAGCTGCTCCTCGACACGGGGCTCGACCCCGAACAGCGGGCGCATGTCGAGACCATCCACGGCGCGGGCAGGGCGCTGCTCGCGATCCTCAACGACATCCTCGACATCTCCAAGGTCGAGGCGGGCAAGCTCCTCCTGGAGAAAATACCCTTCGATCTCAGGCGAACGGCGATCGACGTGGCCGGGCTGCTCGCGCCGCGGGCCGAGGCCAAGGGGCTCACGCTCGCGGTGGAGGTCGCGTCCTCCGCGCCCGCGAGGATCACCGGCGACGCCTCGCGGGTCCGGCAGGTGCTCACCAACCTGGTGGGCAACGCGGTCAAGTTCACCCCGTCGGGCTCGGTGCGCATCGAGATCCGCGCCGCCGACTCACCCGACATGGTCCGGGTCTCGGTGCGCGACACCGGGATCGGCATCGATCCCGCCGCGATCGACAGGCTCTTCACGCCCTTCACCCAGGCCGATCTCTCGACCACGCGGAGGTTCGGGGGCACCGGGCTCGGCCTCTCGCTCTCCAGGCAGCTCGTGGGCCTGATGGGCGGTGAGATCGGCGCGAGCAGCGAGCTCGGACGGGGGTCGGTCTTCTGGTTCACGCTGCCCATCGGCGCGACGATCGAGGCCGCTCCTGCGTCGATCCGGGCGCACGAGGCCCCCGCGGATCGAGGGACCGCCGCCGCGGCGACCTGCTCCACCACGCCGCCGCGCGTCCTCATCGTCGACGACACCCGCGTCAACCGACTGCTCGCGCAGACCTTGATGATCAAGCTCGGCTGCGCGGTGGACACGGCCGAAAACGGCGCCGTCGCGGTGGAGATGATCGCCGCCGAGCGCTACGACCTGGTGCTCATGGACGCCCACATGCCGGTGATGGATGGCGTCACGGCCACCCGCGCCGTGCGCGCCGGCGAGGCGGGCACGGGCAGGCATGTCCCGATCGTGGCGCTCACGGCCAGCGCGCTCGAAGAGGAGCGCCACAACTGCCTCGGCGCGGGCATGGATGACTTCGTCTCCAAGCCCTTCCGCAAGGAAGACCTCGCCCGCGCCCTCGAGCGCTGGGTGCCCGGGCGCTGAGCGATCTCCACCGCGTTCCCGCGCTCACGGATCCGGAGGCAGCGCGCCCGCGTCGAACACCACCTCTCCGCCCACCATCGTGAGCACCGTCCCCGTCCCGAGCAGGACGAGCGGCGACTGATGGAAGATGTCCTGCGAGAGCACCACGAGGTCGGCGTCGTAGCCGGGCTTCAGCATGCCCTTCCGGTGCTCGCTCATCTCCGCGTAGGCCGCGCCCCGCGTGAAGGCCACGATCGCCTGCTCCACCGTGAGCGCCTCCGAAGGGCGCGTCGGGTGGATCGTCGCCAGGAACACGTTGAGCAGCGGCGGCTGCGGCGCGCCGATCCCGTCGGTGCCGATCGCGAGCGGGATTTGCTCGGCGAGGAGCGACGCCATGGGCTCGAGCTCGGCGAAGACCGCGGGGGTGAAGCGCTCGGCGAACACCGGGGCGAGGGTGAAGTGCGTGGGGTTCTGGACGACCACCACGCCGAGGTCGCGCGCGCGGACGAAATCCCAGGGGAAGAGCAGATCGCCGTGCTCGATCCGCGTCCGTCGATCCTCCCACACATGGGCGCCGCCGGTGTCCTCCATCGCGTCGAGCACCTCGCCGATCGCCGCGTCGCCCACGGCGTGGAAGAGCATCTGCTCGCGGGGCAGTGGCCCGTGCCGGTGCGCGTCGAGCTGCGCGCGCAGGGCGCTCGACGGCAGATCGGGCGCGCCCGACCAGCCCGGGCGATCGACGTAGGGCGTCTCCACGAAGGCGAGCCGCTCCACCGGCGTCCCGTCGGCGATCCACTTCACGCCGGAGGCGCTCAGCCGATCGTGCGAGGGGCCCACGTCGCCCTGCGATCCGCATGCCTCGCCCGGCGTGAGCGGGAAGCAGATCGAGCGCACCCGGAGCTTCGGATCGGCCGCCCGGATCGCGGCGATGGCGCGCGCGTGGGGCACGCCCACCGCCATGTCCTGGAGGCTCGTGTACCCGAGCGCCGCCGCGGCCCCGAGGAAGGCCTGGTACTGCGCGGTGAGATGCGCGTCCGGCAGGAGCGAGAGCATGCGCCGCCGGACGTTGAACTCCGCGTACTCGTGCGCCTCGCCGGTGATGACGTCCGAGCCCGGCACGCGCGCGAAATGCCCGCCGAACGGGTCCGGCTCGGTCTCGCCGATCCCGAGCGCCGCCGTCGCCGCGGTGTTGAGCCAGGTGCCATGGCCCGTCCACGCGAACAGGGCCACCGGGTGACCGGCGGAGACGGGATCGAGCGCGAAGCGGGTCGCCGCGGGGTCGTCGAAGACGGCGCTGCCGATGAACACCATGAGCCAGGTGCCGGGCGGCGTGGCCGCCGCCGCGCCGGCGATCATCCCCTGCACGTTCGCGAGCGTGGGCCCCGGGCCCGGGATGAAATCGGGCGCGTTGAGGTACGCGCCCTCGGGCACCACCACGTGGACATGGGCGTCGTTGAAGCCGGGGATCAAGGCCCTGCCACCGAGATCGATGCGCGTCGCATGCGGGCCCGCATGCGCGAGCACCTCGGCGTCGCTGCCGACCTCCACCACCCGATCGCCGCGGATGGCCACCGCCTGCGCGTAGGGGTGCGCGTCGTCCGATGTGAACACCGTGCCACCATGGAACACGGTGGTATCCGGCGTGGCCGACGCGGGGGCCACGGTGAGGCCGATCGCCGCGAGGGCGGCGCAGCCGAGGAGCGAGCGGGAGAGCGAGCGACCGAGGGGCATGGGTTCCTCCGAGGCGCGCAGGATCAAGGGCGCGCCGTGGGACGAAGCTGCGCCTCGCGGGCCCCCCGGACATCCCCCGGAAGAGGGGGAGACCATCCCCCGGAACAGGGGGTTGCCGCCCGGGGGTCGCGCGCGCGATCCTTACGAGCGGTGCGATCGCCGCGCGCGAAGGAGGCGTCGATGGTCGGATCGGAGCGTTCGGACAGGGTGCGCTTCGATGAGCTCAAGAGGGCGCTGCGGCTCGCCATGGAGCTGCGCGAGCTGCCGCGCGGCTCGGAGGCGCAGCGGCGCCACGCGCTCGAAGGCTTCGCCTCCCTCGTCGGCGCGCAGGTGGGCCTCTGGGTCGAGGTCGACGGGATGCAGAGCGGGCGGGTGATCATCCGCAACGCGCTGGATCTCGGCTGGTCCGGCGCCGCCGAGCGCCGCGCCTTCCTCACCTACCTGGAGAGCGCGCAGTGGATCTCGCTCGACCCGTCGATGCGCCCGCTGGCCGAGTCCGTCACGCCGCCCTTCTGCACCTTCACCCGCGAGCAACTCCTCGAAGACCGCGACTGGGTACAGCTCCGATCACGTGCAGGACTTCCGCCGCGCCGCCCGCGTCGACAGCTTCATCTACGCGACGTACGCCGGCGGCGGCGATGTCGGGTGCAGCCTCTCGCTCCACCGCGCCTGGGGCGAGCGCGCCTTCTCCGAGCGCGAGCGCCGCTTGATCGCCCTCGTACACGAGGAGTGCGCCTTCCTCCACCAGCCGCCGGACGAGATCGACAGGGCCCTGCTCCGCGACCTGCGGCCGCGTCTCCGCGATACGCTGCGGGCGCTCGTCCAGGGCAAGAGCGAGAAGCAGATCGCGGCCGATCTCGGCCTGTCGATCCACACCGTGCACGAGTACGTCAAGGCGCTCTACCGCCACTTCGGCGTGCAGAGCCGCGGCGAGCTGCTCGCCCGCTGCCTCACCGGCCGTTGACGCGCCCGTCCTTTCCGCCGCGCCCGATCTCGTGTAGCCCTGTGCGGGCTCCATGCGCGCGCGCCTCCGCCTGGATCCGGCTCTCCTCGCGATCGGCATGCTCGCGTCCTGCGCCCAGGGAGAGCGCTCCACGAGCAACGGCGCGCCCCCCGCCGCCTCGCTCCTCGCCGCGCCCAAAGCCCCGAGCGCACCGGTCGAAAAGCCGCCCTTCGAGCCTCCCCGCGACGATCCGCCCGCGCCCATGCCCGGCCCGCGGCGCATGCGCCTCGCCGCCGCCGTGACCGAGAACGACGCATGCATCGCCTGCCACGACGACGAGGCGCGCGAATGGCAAAGCTCCTTCCACCACCGCGCCAACACCGATCCTGCCTACGTGGCCGCCTTCCGGATCGAGCCCACCCCCTTTTGCCGGAGCTGCCACGCCCCCGAGGCCGACCCGCGCAAAGAGCCTCCCCCGAAGGTGAGCGAGCTCGGCGTGGGCTGTGTCACCTGCCATGTGACCGAGGAGGGCACGGTTCTCGCCGCAGAGCACGCCGGGACGCCGCCCGTCAACGCCCCTCACCCGATCCGCCGATCCATCGAGCTCGCCCACCAGGGCGGCTGCGCCGGATGCCACGAGTTCCGCTTCCCCCGGCCGGGCGGCGATGACGACGACGCGTTCTTCATGCAGACCACCGCGCGCGAGCACAGGCGCTCTCCCGCGGCGGAGAGGGCCTGCGCAGACTGCCATATGCCCGTCGAACGAGGCCACCGCTCCCACGCCTTTGCCAGCGTGCGCGACCCCGCATGGCTCAAGAAGAACCTCGATGTGAAGGTCGAGCGCGCGTCCGGCGACACGCTGCGAGTCACCCTCCGCCAGACCGACCCGGGGCACGATTTCCCGACAGGCGATCTCTTCCGCCGCCTCCAGGTGGGCGTGGCGATCCACGCCGAGGACGGTACGCTCCTCCACCGGGAGACGAGGGCGCTCACCCGCCACTTCGAGCTCATCCCCGGCCAGCTCGGCCGCACCCTCACCGCCGATGATCGGGTGACGAGCGAGCCACGCGAGGTCGACTTTCCCCTCCCTCCGTCCCATGAAATCCCGCCCCGCGCGACGATTGCCTGCTGGGTGACCTACCAGCGCGTCGCCACCACCGGCACCGGCCAAAACCCCGAATCCGCGACCATCGAATCCGAAATCCCCCTCTTCAAAACCACCCTCCCGTTTGCTCCCCGCTGACAAGGCACGTCATGAAAAGCACCCCCGCCCTTCCCATGGCTGTACAAAGCTCTTCAAACCTGCTTTCACGCAAGCCCGCGAAGGCGGGCTTCCTTCGTGTAGCCCGGGGTTTTAACCCCGGGCTACTGCGACCACTCCCGCTCCCGCTCCCACTCCTCCTCGCGCTCGGTCTCGTCTCTCTCACCTCCCTCGCATGCTCCAAATCGGGCCCCGTGCCCGAGAAGGAGCCGACCGGCCCGAAGAGCGCTGCCCCGCTCTCCGTGAGCGCCGCGCCGAGCGGCAGCACGAGCACCGGCGTAAGCCAAGCCTCCGCGCCGCGCGAGGCCCCGAAGAGCGGTGTGCCCACCCTGGTGACCGAGTCGTTCGAGCCCGGCAAGACGCTCGATCTCTACCCCATCGAGGGCGCGCTCATGGTGGTGAACGCGCTCGACGTGGGCCGGATCGTCGGTGAAAAGGTCGAGTGGATCGGGAAGATCCCCGACACCAACCAGTGGCTCGGGGGCAGCCAGATCAACGCGGTGTACGGCGCCTGGCCCGACGGGGTGGACGTGCTCTATTCGTCCCTCAACGGCCGCGCCGCCCAGCCCACCATCTTCCCCCTGACCGGCCCCAAGGGGTCTGCCTTCACCTTCGGCGCGGGCGGGGGCCTCGGGTGGTACAGCGGCTCGGCCCGCTTCGACAAGAGCACCGTCGTCGGTGGATACGACATGACCGGCTATCATATCGCGACGATCCGCGGCCCCGGCAAGCCCTTCTGGCCCACCAAGGCCGCCAAGATGGGCTGCACCGAACAGGAGATGTCGCGCCAGTGGGGCAGCGAGAACGCCATCGCCGTGGGCTTCCGGGCCCTCGCCGCGACCGACAAGGGCACCCTCGTCACGGTGGGCACCCTCTGCGAGCGCGAGAACGAGCCCGCCGCCGAGGTCTGGGACGCGCCCGGCAAATCGCGGGTCATCCCGCTCAAGGACATGATCTCCGACATCGGGTATTTCCCCGACCTCCTCCGGGGCAAGGGCGATGTCCTCTGGCTCTACTCGAACCCGGTGCTCCAGTACGAGGGCGGCCAATTCACCCCCCTTCCCAGGCTCGAACGCCCGATACGCAACCTCTTCGTCTCCCCGGAGGGCAAGCTCCACGGCATCTCCGGCCGCGCGATCGTCCGCCTCGACGAGGGGAAATGGACGACCATCGCCAACCTGGCCTACCCGACCTCGTTCCGCTCCATCGCCATGGACGAGCAAGGGACGATCTGGGTCGGCGGCAATGGCGTCGAGCGCCTGCGCCCCTCGGCCGACGCCGACATCGAGAACGGCTGCAAGACGCCCTTCGTGTACCTCTACGACGTGTCGTGGAAGAACGACGCCAAGTACACCTACCCGACGACCCGCAAGGCCCTCTCGACCTTCCCGGAGGTCGCGAGCATCAAGCTCGTCGAGTACTGGGAGGGGCGGCGGAGCCTCGGTGTCGAGGTGAAGAGCAAGGAGCAGGGAGAGGCGGTGATCGCCCACGTGAAGGCGAACATGAAGGACGAGCACCCGGAGCTGACCTGTTTCTCTCCGAAGAGGAACGTGCGGGTGATCGAGATGCCCGGGAAATGAGCCGATCCGCGCCCGGGGTCAAAACCCCGGGCTACGCTCGGGAAGCACGCCTTCGCGGGCTTGCGTCGTGCCGAGAGGCCCTGCTCAGCGCGCGACCTTGAGGATCTTCGCCGCGCCCGGGGTGCCGCTGCCCCAGTAGACATCGGTGGCGTCGGCCGTCACCGTCGTCCCGGGCTCGTTGGCGAGCAGGGTCTCCTTCTGCGTCATCCGGTCGATCTTCGAGACCCCGAGGTTACCGACCATGATCACGTCCTTCTGATCGATCACGAAGGAGTTCACGCTGGTCATCATCGTGTCCACGTGCGTCGCCCCGGCGGGGTTCTTCACGTCCATCACGAGCAGGCCGTTGAGCAGGTAATACACCGTGTCTCCGTCGGCGGCGATCCGGGTCACCGAGGTGTTCTGTCCGGCGGTGAGCTGCACGGCGGCCACCTCGTTGCTGTCCTTGGGCGCGTAGAGCAGCGCGCCGCCCTTGGGCGAGGCGATGGTGCCGAGGAACACGTGGGTGTCGCTGAGGGCGATGGCATAAGGCTTCGAAGGCTTGGCGTCGCAGCCGGTGGCGACGATCGCCGGGTCGCCGCCGGTCTTCGGGATCTTCACGACAGAGGGGCAGTCCATCCCGTTCTTGTTGATGAGCCAGGTCATGTAGATGTTCGTCGCGTCGAGGGCCATGGCATGCTGGTATTGCTGCCCGTCGAGGCTCGCCACCTTGGTCGTGTTCTTCCCGTCGTGATCGACCTTCCACAGCGAGACGTCGCTCGCGTCGACGTAGTACACCCAGGCCTCGTCCACCGCGAAGGAGCCCGGCGTCCCGGAGACGACCTCCTTGGCCATCCCGCCGGTCTTGGCGATCTTCTCGACCGAGCCGAAGTAGTAGAGATCGCTCCCCTGCTCGACCAGGCCGGCGATCGAAGGAAGCATGTCCACCACCGTGGTCGGACAGACGTTGTTCGGGCAGCACGAGGGGTTGTTCATGCAGCCGCCGGTGGTGGTCGTCGACATGCCCGAGAAGAGGGCGGTGAGGGTGAGCATGTCGCCCTCCTTCACCTGGAGGGTCGGCTTGGTGCTCACCGTCTCGCCCGTGCTCCCGTCGGCCCAGAGCTGGAAGGTCGAGCTCGGATCGGTCGATTTGGCGGTGAGGGTCGGCGGGTCGCCCGCGGCCCACTGCGTCGTGCACTCGCCGGACGACTGCCCCATCGCGTTCATCGTGCAGCTCTTGGTGCCGGCCTTGCCCGCGGCGTCGACCTGCCCCACGCCGATGATCTTCACGGTGACGGAGGTGGCGAAGGTCTGGCCACCGCCGCCCGTCCCGCCGGATCCGCTCGTGCTCGATCCGGCGCTGCAATCGAGCTGGCTCAGGGCGGCGAGGGCGAAGGGAAGGAGGGTGGCGGCGCGGAGGAGCGGGGAGCGGGAGGAAAGCGACATGCGCCGAGCCTACCAGGATCCCGCGAGGACCGGCGCGCTCCATCGGCAGGTGAAGAATTCCGACCTCATGGCAGCGAATGTTGCATGGCGAGCCTTGCTCGCCCCTTGACGCCGTCCCGAGATCCCAGCCTCCTCGTTCACCTCAGGAGGACTCCATGCACCGCACGATCTTCGGCTTGTCTTTCCTCGGTCTGCTCGGCGCCGGCGCCGCGCTCGCGGCCTGCAGCTCCAGCGTCGATCCCACGACCGGCGCGGGCAGCACCACGGGCGCCACCACCTCCGCGACGAGCGGCGCGGGCGGCGCGTCCACGTCGGGCGGCACCGGCGGCAGCGCGTCCACCTCGGGCGGGACGGGCGGGAGCGGCGGCGCCGCGACGACCACGACCACCACGTCGAGCGGGACCGGCGGCCAGATGGAGGTGCCCGCCTACCAGAGCTACGTCGTCCTCGGCGACTCGATCTCCGACGGCGGCGGCCAGGGCCCCTTCTTCTACGACCTGCTCGTCACCAACGACGATAACGCCTATCCCACCTGGCAAGGCAAGGACCTCAAGACCAAGTTCGGCGCCGGGCTCCAGGTGGTGCACAACGCCAAGGGCGGCGCCGTCTCCGGCAACCTCCCCGGCCAGGTGTCGAATCTCCCCGACACGCTGCCAGGCCCCGTCCTCGTGACGATCACCATCGGCGGCAACGACATGCAGGCCAACATCTTCAGCATCCTCCAGGGCACCGACGGCCCGAAGCGCGACAAATTCCGGATGAACCTCGCCGCCGCCCTGGGCGAGCTGACCAAGCCCGACCGCTTCGGCCCCGGCGTGGAAGTCCACGTCTTCGAGGCCGATATCTACGACCCGAGCGACGGCAAGGGCGATTTCTCCAAGCACGGCTGCCCCGCCCCGCTCAGCCTGCTCCCGGTGACACCGACGGACACCTTCTTCGCCAACTGGAACGGCGTGGTCGACGACGAGGTGCCCATGCACGGGATGAGCAAGGTGAGCCCCTTGCACATGACGTTCTACGGCCACGGCATCGGCAACGCCGACGACCGCTGGTTCGCGAACGACTGCATCCACCCGAACAAGAAGGGCCACAACGAGCTGCGAAGGATGTTCTGGGCCAACATCACCGGCGAGGTCGTGCCCTGAGCGCGCGCTGTCTTCGAAGATACCGCGCGATAGTTTGAATGGTTTTATTTTAACGCAAAGTCGCCAAGTCGCAAAGACGCAAAAAAGAAGGAGAAAATTTGCCTCTCTTCTTCTTGCGTCTTGGCGCCTTTGCGTCTTTGCGTTTAAAAAAGAGCCGATGTGAAGGGCTCGCCTTCACTGCGGGCAGGTGTTGTCGTTGTAGTAGAGCTTCTCCTGCTTGATCAGGGTGCAGGCGTCGGTGCAGTTTTGCTCGCCGCAGGCCCTCGTCGTCGGGCCGAAGCCGATGCCCGGCTCGCACACGGCGGGCATCACCCAGCAGGTGCCGGAGAGGTCGGCGCCCTTGCAACTGGCGGCGTCGGGCAGGAGGTAATTGCAGCTCACGCCGGCGGGGCATTTCAGGTTCGCGAATCCGCCGCAGGTCTTGCTCACGCCGCATGCGCCGAGCTGCGCGTAGGACATCCCGTGCTTGCCGGCCACCGACGCGCTCCAGTACGAGAGCCCGTCGCAGCCGCACACGGGGTCTTTCATCCCTGATTCGGTGTTGGGGATCGGCTTGCACGTGCCGTTGCCGCAGCCGGGCGCGTCGCAGTACATCCCGGCGCCGCAGGGGTTCTGGTCGAGGCTCCACGCGCATGCGCCGCCGCCTCCTCCGCTGCCGCCCCCGCCGGTGGTCGTGGTCGTCGAGCCGCCGGTGCCTGTCGCTCCGCCGGTGCCCGTCGAGCCGCCGGTGCCTGTCGTGCCGCCGGTGCCCTGGCCTCCTGCGCCGCCTGTCCCGGTCGTGGTCGTGGTCGTGGTCGTCGTGGTCGTCGAGCCTCCGGTGCCGGTGGTCGTCCCGGCGGTGCCGGGAGAGCTGGAGCAGCCGGCGAAGACGGCCAGGATCGAGAAGGCGGCGACCGTAAGCGATTGAGCGCGCATGACAGGCTCCTTTCAGGGGCGGCGCCGGTGGGCCGGCGCCGCAAGAAAAGTGTACTGCCCCCGGGGCGAAGGGTCGCCCTTTGGCGCGCTGGAATGCGGCTTCAGCGCTCGGGGAGCCTTCAGCGCTCGGGGAGCCCCGAGGCGATCCGCCGGAGCAGGTCGAGCCCGGCGTAGGCGGCGGCGAGCTGCACCTCGTCGCGATCGCCGGAGAACACGCGGGTTCGTACGACTGTCCCGCCGGGGTGGGCCACGGCCCAGAACACGAGGCCCACGGGCTTCTCGGCTGTGCCGCCGGTGGGGCCGGCGATCCCGGTCACGGCGAGGGCGATCTCGCACTCGCACAGGCGGCGCGCGCCCTCGGCCATCTCGGCGGCCACCTCGGCGGAGACCGCGCCGTGGCCGCGCAGGGTGTCCTCGAAGACGCCGAGCAGGCGGCTCTTGGCGCTGTTCGCGTAGGTGACCGCGCCGCCCACGAGGTAGTCGCTCGCGGGGAGCGAGGTGAGCAGGTGCATGATCAGGCCGCCCGTGCACGACTCGGCGACGGCGAGACGGAAGCCGCGGCTCCGCAGGGCGCGGCCGACGATGGAGGGGAAGGCCTCGTCCTCCTGGCCGTAGATCACGTCGCCGAGGCGGGCGCGCACGTCGTCCGCGGCGCGCAGGGCGAGGGCGCGCGCCTGGTCCTGCGAGGCGGCGCGCGCCTGCACCTTCACGTCGACCTCGGGGAACTGCACGCGGTAGCCGAGCGTGACGCCGGGGTGGGCGGCCTCGATGCCCTCGAGCGCCTGGCCGATCGCCGATTCGCCGAGGCCGTAGGTGCGCAGGCGGATCTGGAAGGCGTTGTTGGGGGCCGTGGGGCGGACGCGGGGGAGCACCTGCTCGGTGAACATCCGCTTCATTTCCCGGGGAACGCCGGGCAAAAAGAAGATGGGCACGTCGCCGAGCAGGAGGGAGAAGCCCGGGGCGGTGCCGTTGGCGTTGGGGAGGACCTCGGCGCCGGCGGGGATGAAGGCCTGCTTTTCGAGCCCGGCGTTCATCGTCTTGCCGCGCGACTCGACGCGGCGGCGGATGGCGAGCAAGGCGCTCTCGTCGCGGAGCAGCTCGACGCCGGCCGCGTCGGCGGCGGCGGCGGCGGTGAGGTCGTCGGTGGTCGGGCCGAGGCCGCCGGTGGCGATCACCAGGCGATAGGTCGCGCAGAGCTTCTGGATGGCTTGCACCACGGCCTTGTGGTCGTCGGGGACGACGGCCACGTGGACGACGTGGAAGCCCGAGCCGGTGAGCTCGGCGGCGAGCCACGAGGCGTTGGTGTTGGCGATCTCGCCCCGGGTCAGCTCGGTCCCGATCGACAGAAGCGCGACGGTCATGGGACGGCCGACTTTAGACGAAAACCGGCCGGACAAGCCGAAATTCGGGGCGCGCGCGGCCCCTTTGGCGGCTAGGGTACGCCCCGTGGGCGCCCACCCCATCCCCGTACCCCCGAGCGAGCGTGCCGCGCTGCGCAAGTGGGCGATCGAGCATGAAGTGCTGGATCGCCTGGGAGATTCGGCCCGCGTCATCGACGTGGCGCTGCGCGCAGGTCGGGGCAACCACCTCATCCGGGGGCTGTCTTCGATCTCTCCGGATTTCGATCGAAAAGGGCGCGAAAATACCCTGCTGATCGAGGATCTCGTGGCGCCCGACGGGGCTCTTCCTGCCGTTCCAGCCTTCGACCGGAAGGCCGCGGCGCGCGCCGACACTGCCGCGTACCTCGCCGCTCTCGCCCGGACCTACCTCGCCTCGGTGGCGCACCTCCGGGCCGAGATCCTGGCCGATCGCGACGATCTCTCGACGCGCGCCAGGGCCCCGGCCGAGCCCACCCTGCGCGCCCTCTTCCTGCGCCTCGACGCGACCCGGGAGCGCCTCGCCCAGGGGGTGGCGCGCCGCCCGCTCGGCACCTACCGGCCCGGCACGATCACGCTCCACGAATCCCCGACCTTCCTCCGCGCCGTCGAGCACCCCGTGCTGGCAGATCCGTTCGGCAACGTGCAGGTGGAGATTCCCCTCGAGCAAGACCCAATCGTGCCCCGGTGCAGTTGCTCGCGTCCGGAAGGAGAGGTGTGCGACCACCAGCTCGTCGCGCTCGATCGGGTGATCGACATGCTCCGCGACCCGGCGCACCCCGCGCTCCCGAAGCTCCTCCAGATCTTCGCCGTCCCACCCTGGGAGCGCTTCCTCCAGGCCTTCGGCGCGCAGATCACGCAGATCGCGGCGCGCGCGGACGAGGAGGGCCTGCGCCTCGTCTACCGGCTCAACGTTCGCGCCGCCCCTCCGCGCATCGAGCTGGCCATCCAGAAGCTCGGCAAGCGGGGCGCGTGGTCCTCCGGCCAGCGCATCCAGCCGACCGATCTCTGGCACCGGAAGGTCGGCAGCGATCCGCGGGATGTCCGGATGGTCGCCCTGCTCCGCCGGGCCGGCTCACAGACGGGTTACGGCCTCAGCGAAGAGCAATGGGAGACCGCGGCGCGCCTCCTTTCCGGCCTCATCGGCCACCCACTCGTCTTCTTCGAGAACGAGACCGACCACCCCGTCGAGGTGCGAAAGAGCCGCATGCGCCTCGTCTTCGAGGAGGCGCAGGGAGGCGTCCAGCCGGCGCTCTTCCTCGGCGAGCGCCGGTGCTCGCCCGCCGAGATCACCCGGGCCTCGGGCGGCTTCGAGCATGTGATCCTGGTCGACGAGCCGGCCTTCACCGTGCACCTCGCCGCGCTCGACGAGCGGGCGCGCCTCCTCGTCGCGGCGCTCGCGCGGCACCCCGCGACCTTCCCGGTGGAGAGCCACGACGCGCTGCTCCGGCAGCTCGAGCCGCTCCAGCAGAGCCTGTCGATCGAGCTGCCGCCGTCGCTCGAAGGCGAGCCGATCGCCGCCGATCTCCGGCCGATCCTGCGCATCGCGCCCACCGTGGAGACGGGCGGGGCCGAGGTGACGATCGCGCTCCGCCCTGCGCCCACGGGGCCGCTCTTCTCGCCCGGTGAGGGGCCCTCCGTGGTGCTCTGCACGCTCGCCGGCAAGCGGGTCGCCGCGCACCGGCGGCTCGACGAGGAGGCCGCGCAGACGATGGAGATCGTCCGCGCCCTGCCGATCTCGGTGCCGATCGCGATGTCGCACGACGAGGACGACGAGGGCGCGGGCGCGTGGACGTTCCGCGTCCCGCACGAGGAGGCGCTGCTCGATCTCGTCGCCGCGCTGCGATCCCTCGGTGATCGCGTGGTGGTCGAGTGGGCCGAGGCGAGCCGCGCGATCACGATCGAGGGCGCGATCCCCCGGTCGGCGCTCTCGCTGCGGGTCCGCGACAAGCGCGACTGGTTCGGGGTCGAGGGCGAGGCCGCGGTCGACGGGGCCGAGGTGCCGATCGCCGCGCTCCTCGCCGCCGTGCGGCGCGGCCGCCGCTACGTCGAGGTGACCCCGCGCCGATTCGCGAGGATCGAGGACGATCTGCGCCGCCGCCTCGCCGCCGCGGCCGAGGTGATCTTCGAAGGCCGGAGCGGCCTCGAATTGAGCCTGCCCGGCGCCGCGCTGATCGCCGAGCTCGCCGACGAGGCCGGGCAGCTCGACGCGGTCGCCCGCTTCCGCGAGCTCGTGGCGCGCCTCGACGCGCGCGCACCCTGGATCCAGCGCTGCCGGGCGATCTCCAGGGCGCGCTCCGCCCCTACCAGGAGGACGGCTTCCGCTGGCTCGCGCGCCTCGCGGCCTGGGGCCTCGGCGGCTGCCTCGCCGACGACATGGGCCTCGGCAAGACGGTGCAGACGCTCTGCCTGCTCCTCCACCGCGCGGCGCTCGGTCCGGCCCTCGTGGTGGCGCCGACCTCGGTGGTGGCCAACTGGGCCGGCGAGGCGGCGCGCTTCGCTCCCTCGCTGCGCGTGCTCGTCTACCGCGGCCCCGGGCGTAGCGCGGTGCTCGCGTCGGCGCGTCCGGGCGACCTGCTCGTGACGAGCTACGGCCTGCTCACCCGCGACATCGAGGGCTTCGCGGGGCAGCGCTTCGCCACGCTGGTGATCGACGAGGCGCAGGCGATCAAGAACGCCTTCACCCGGCGGGCCCGCGCCGTGCGACAGATCGAGGCCGATTTCCGCGTGGCCTTGACGGGCACGCCGGTGGAGAACCACCTCGGCGAGCTGTGGAGCCTGATGCGCGTGGTGGCCCCCGGCCTCTTCGGGAGCTGGGACCAGTTCCGCGAGCGCTTCGCCGCGCCGATCGAGCGCGCCCGCGATCGCGCGCGCACCGAGGCCCTCGCCCGCACGCTGCGCCCCTTCGTCCTGCGTCGCACCAAGGCCGAGGTGACCCCCGAGCTGCCCGAGCGCACCGAGATCGTGCGGCTCGTCGATCTCTCCGCCGCCGAGCGCAAGCTCTACGACGACGCGCGCCGCGCGGCCCTGCTCGCGATCAGCCAGGGCGAGGGTGACGCGCGCTTCATCGTGCTCGCGGCGCTGACCCGCCTGCGCCGGCTGGCGTGCCACCCGCGGCTCGTGGACGAGCGCTCGCCCGTGCCTTCGTCCAAGCTGGAGACGTTGTTGGACATCGTGTCCGAGCTGCGGGAGACGGGCCACCGCGCGCTGGTCTTCAGCCAGTTCACGACGCACCTCGCGCTGGTGCGCGAGGCTCTCGACCGGGCGAAGGTGCGCTACGAGGAGCTCGACGGCTCGACCCCCGCCGAGCAGCGGCAGCAGCGGATCGCCGCCTTCCAGGCCGGGAGCGCCGATCTGTTTTTGATCTCGCTCAAGGCCGGCGGCACGGGCATCAACCTCACGGCCGCCGACTACGTGATCCACCTCGACCCCTGGTGGAACCCGGCCGTGGAGGACCAGGCGACCGACCGGGCCCACCGCATCGGGCAGACCCGGCCGGTGACGGTGATCCGGCTCGTCTGCCGCGGGACGATCGAGGAGAGCGTGCTCGCGCTGCACGGCGACAAGCGCTCGCTCGCCGCGAGCGTGTTCGACGAGGGAGGCAGCGCGTCGGGCCTCTCCGTGGAGGACCTGTGCGCGCTGATCCGCGAGGGCGCGGAGACGGGGAGCGGCGTGGGCGAGGACGAGGCCGGCGACGCGCTCGGCGAGGAGGTGGTGGCCGAGGAGGTCGCGGCGCCGAGCGCGCCGAAGAAGGGGCGCGCGGCGGGCAAGGGGAAGGCGCGCGCCTGACGGGCAGCGCGCAGCGTCAGCCCGCCGCGCCGGCCTTGCGCGCGAGCTTGGCCGCGCGCTTCTCGGCCTTCCGGGCCGCCTCGTCGCGCTCTTTTTCGTGCAGCGCGGCGAGCTCTCGCCGCACGTCGGCGCCGGCGCTGTAGTGTTCTTCGAGCGTCTTGACGCGGCCGGCGATGGATCCGTGACAGGTTGGGCACTGGTCCGCGCCGCGCGGGAGCACGGCGCGGCACCCCGGGTCGGAGCAGACGTCGTGGCCGAGCGAGCGGCCGATGGTGAAGCCGAGCCCGGGCAGGACGAGGAAGCCGACGACGGCCCAGAGGGGCGAGCCCTGCGCGCTGGAGGCGACCATGGTGACGAACACGCCGGCCATGAGCCCGAGGAAGAGGCCCATGCCCGGGTTGGCGCGGCGGAGGCGGAAGATCGGGATCGGATCGTCCGGCGCGAGCGCGGTCATCTGCTTCGGGCCGGCCGCTGCGTCGTCCCAGATGAAGCCGCAGCGATGGCAGTGCCAGCGCTTCTTGAAGAACGCGAGGAACGGCGAGGCGAGGAAGTACATCGCCACGGTGCCGCTCGACCCTTCGAGGCGAGCGCGCTCGTGGAAGCAATAGGCGAGCTCGCACCTCGGGCAGCGCACCACGCCCGCGCCCTCGCCGTCGTCGAGCGAGGCCTCGGCGGGCCGGTCGCGGAGGATGGCCCGGGCGCGGGAGAGGTCGCCCTCGCGCACCTCGACGCGCACACCGCCCACCGTGTTGCCGAGGAGGGGGTTGAAGCTCGCGCTCTCGATCACATGAGCCTTGATCCCGTGGGATTCGAGGTTCGCGCGGGCGAGCTCGGCCTGCACCGAGTCGGGGTAGGTGCGCGCGGTGACGAGCTCCCCGGTTCCTGTGGGATCGTCGATGCTGGATCGATACATGGCGCCCTCCCGAGGCCCAGGGCTCGAACGCTAGAGCGAGGCGCCGCGGTTGACAAGGGAGCCGGCCGAGCCCGCCGGCGGCATGTGCTGCGGCGGGCTCGGCGAAACAGGGCGGATCTCAGCGGCGGGCGAAGGTGCTCATCGGCCCGGCGGCGCTCGCGTGGAGGGGCACGTAGCTCGGATCCCACACCACGCTGCGCACGAGGTCCTCGACCTTGTCCGCGGGGACGCGGCGGCCGAGGTCGTGATCGCTCGCGTAGCGCACCACCGCGCATGCGATCTTGAAGCTCACCTCGCGCAGCTCGCTCTGGTGCGGGTAGAGCGTGCCCTGGCGCAGGCGCTCGTCGCTCACGTGATCGGCGAGGGCCTGCGAGGCGACGAGGAACATCTCGTCGGTGACCTCGCGCGCCTCGGCCACCAGCGCCCCGAGGCCGAGCCCCGGGAAGATGAAGACGTTGTTGGCCTGGCCGATGACATGGCGCTTGCCGCCGTACTCGACGTCGTCGAAGGGGCTGCCCGTCGCGACGAGGGCGCGCCCGTCCGTCCAGCGGATCGCGTCGGCCGGGGTGCACTCGACCTTGCTGTTCGGGTTCGAGAGGGCGAGCACGACCGGCCGCTTCGTCCCGCGCGCCATGGCTTCGAGCATGGGCTGGGTGAAGGTGCCGGGCTGCGCCGTCGCGCCGATCAGGATGGTCGGCTTGACCGCGTTGATCACGTCGGTCGGCGAGGGCTCTCCCTCGCCGAGGCCGAAGCGGCGGAGCACCTCCGCCGGCGCGGCGAGGTCCTTCTTGTGCGGCTCGTCGATGGGCTTGCCCTCGCGGAGCAGGCCGTGGCTGTCGAAGGCGAAGAGCGCGCTCTTGATCGTCGCCTCGCTGGCCCCGTCGGCGCGCATGGCCATCGCGAGCAAGCGCGCGATCCCGGTGCATGCCGCGCCCGCGCCCACGAAGACCACCCGCTGCTCGGAGACGCGCTGGCCGATCGCCCGCACCGCCGCGAGCACGCCGCCCACGCTGACCGCGGCCGTGCCCTGGATGTCGTCGTTGAACGAGGGCAGGCGGCGCCGGTAGCGCTCGAGCAAGGTGAAGGCGCGATCCTTGTGGAAGTCCTCCCACTGGAGCACCGCGCGGGGGAAGACCTCGCGCACGCCGCGCACGAAGGCCTCGATGAACTCGTCGTACGCCTTGCCGCGGAGGCGGCGCTTCGGGTAGCCGAGGTAGAGCGGGTCCTTGAGCAAGCCCTCGTTCTCGGTGCCGACATCGAGGCTGATCGGCAGGCACTTGGAGGGGTGGATGCCCGCGCCCGCGACATAGAGCGAGAGCTTGCCCTCGGGGATGCCCATGCCGCCGCAGCCTTGATCGCCGAGGCCGAGGATGCGCTCGTTGTCCGTGGCGACGATGAGGCGGATGTCCTTGAAGGGCGCGTTGCGCAGCACGTTCGGGATGTCGTCGACGTCGTCCGGCGTGATCCAGAGGCCGCGCGCCGATCGGTAGATGTGGCTGAACTTCTGGCACGCCTCGCCCACGGTCGGCGTGTAGACGATGGGCATCAGCTCGGCGACGTGATCGACGAGGAGGCGATAGAAGAGCACCTCGTTGCGATCGTGCAGGCTGGCCATGCCGATGTACTTCTCGAGCGGCGAGGCCTTGGCGCGCACCTGGGCGAGCGCGGCCTGGACCTGCTCGTTCAGCGTGGTGACGCGGTAAGGCACCATGCCGCGCACGCGCAGCTCGTCGCGCTGCGCGCGGTCGAAGGCCGGGCCCTGGTTGGTGGAAGGGTTGTGCAGAAGCCACACACCGGCTTTGCGGGTCTCGATCACGGCCGGCGCACGCAGGTCGTCCAACGAATCGCCCATGACGAAAGTCTCCTTAGCGGCTGCCGGCAGTGCATCCGGCGTGCCCCCGAGCGCTCGACCGAGCCAGAGCGGTGATCGCGCGAAGAGGCGCGATCGAGGATGCAATCGGTGCGTGCCGTGGTGCAAGAGGTGCGGTGATGGCTCTCGCGTGGATCAGGCGCCCGGCTCATCCCGGCGGCGTCGCGTACACACACCGGCCCCCGATCTCGGGCGACCGCGTCTCGATCGGCACGACCTTCCGCTGCCAGCCCCGGATCGCATTGGCCGCTCCGTCCGCATACGATCCCCCGCGCACCTCGGTCACCCGCGCCCCTTCGATCTCGGGCGCCGTCCACTCCGCCACGTTCCCCGCCAGATCGAGCACCCCCTCGGGCGACGCTCCGTCCGGGTGTGATCCGACGAGCTCCGGCCCCCCCGCGCCCTCCGCGCAAGGCCCGTTCACGAGCCCCCAGGCCGCGCGCCGGCACACCGCGCCGGTATCGCCCCACGCGTACCGCCGCCCATTCTTCCCGGCCGCCGCAAACGCCAGCTCATCCCGCGTCGGCAGCCGCCCGCCCGCGTACCGGCAGTACGCCTCCGCCTCGCCCAGCGTGAGCCCGCCCATCGCGCGCCCCGGCTCGCCGGTGAGCGCGACCTCCGCGCATGCCCCCGCGCGCACGCATGCCGCATAGCGCTCCTCGTCGACCTCCAGCGCGTCGATCACAAAGGTCGCGACCTGCGCCTCCCGCGCGCTCACCACGCCTTGCGCTTCCCAGTCGCCCGGGCCGATGCGCAAGAGCCCGCCCTCGATCCGCACCTTCCGCGGCGCGGCCATGCATCCTCGATCCGTGACCTCCATCCCCGCTGCGCAGCGCGCAGGCTTCCCCGCGCAGCGCTCGCCCTCCAGATGTTGCCCTTCCCCGCAGCAGCGCGTCCCGAGCGCCACGAGGCCCGGCGCGCAGCGCGCGGGCGGCTCTGCGCGGGAGCGCGCCAGCAGCACCACCGCGCCCGTTGCCGCGGCGAGCAGCGCGCCGAGCAGCACCGGGCGCGTCCAGCGCGGGCTCACGTCGCGTGCGGTGCGGCCACGGAGACGCGGAGTGTCCCGATCTCGGGCACGTGGATCTCCAGCGAATCACCGGCGTGGAGCGGGCCGACGCCGGGCGGGGTGCCCGTCACCAGCAAGTCGCCGGGCTCCAGGGTGATGACCTGGGTGATGTAGGCGATGAGCGCGGGGATGGGGAAGATCATGTCGGCGGTCGAGCCGTGCTGGCGCACTTCGCCGTTGACGCGGCCGCTCAGGGAGAGCGCGTGCGGCGAGAGATCGCTCACGAGGACGGGGCCGACGGGGCAGAAGGTGTCCATGCCCTTGGCGCGGGTCCACTGGCCGTCCTTCTTTTGCAGGTCGCGCGCGGTGATGTCGCCCACCAGCGTGTAGCCGAACACGTGGCTCATCGCGTCTTCGGCGCGCACGTGCCGGGCGCGCGATCCGATCACCACGCCGAGCTCCACCTCGTGATCGACCCGCTGCGAGATCGACGAAGGGGGCAGCTCGATCGTGCCCTCCGGATCGAGCAGCGACGACGGCGGCTTCATGAAGAGCAGCGGCTCGGCGGGGACGTCGTTGCCGAGCTCGTTCGCGTGCGCCTTGTAGTTGCGGCCGATGCAGATGATCTTCGACGGCTCGACGGGCGCGAGGCGGCGGAGCGGGCCGCGCCCCTCGTCGTCGAAGCCGGCGATGGGCTCGCCGTCGGGCACCTCGCCGTGCCAGGGGGCGGTGCGGAGCGGGTGGGCGAGGCCGCCTTCGAGGCGGGCGAAGAAGGGGCGGTCTCCGTCGCGACGGAGGCGGGCGTAGCGGCGGGGGCTCTCGGCGATCGCGCTCATGCGGCACCTTCTGCGCTGCGGAACGGATGCGCGCTCCTCGGCTTCTTGCCCGCGTCGAGCATCGTCTCGATCCGGGCGAGGGCGTCGAGCAGCGAGGTGCGGAACTGGGCGTAGCTCTTCGGGCCGATCTCGCCGGCCTTGTGCGCTTTTTCGAGGGTCACGATCTCGGTGAGCAGCGCCTCGCGCGCGTCGAGCAGGTCGCGCCGCGCTTCTTCGTCGAGCCCCTCGTCCTTGCGGGATTGCGTGTAGTACGCGGCGCCGAACCCGAGGGCGACCACCGCGAGCACGACCGCGATCCAGCGCCCCGGGCCCGTGGTGGGCAGGCCGGTCAGGGTGATGGTCAAGGTCTGCTTGCCCTCCTTGCGGGGGAACTGCTTCTCGGTGGCGAGCACGCGCTTGCCCTGCTGGTTCTGCGTGCGCTGCGCGCCCGGGAAATCGGCCACCTCGAGGCCCATGCTCTTGCTGGCCTCGGCGAGCACCTCGGCCTGGAACATGTGGGGCGGCAGCTCCATCGTCATGGACTGCTTGGGCTCGTCGTCGAGCGGCACCTGGTAGCGGAACATGAGCTCGTGGCGGCCGGGGCCGAAGCTGCCGCGCAGGGCGGCGCCCTTGCCCTTGACCTCCTCGATCCGCGCCTCGTCGGGGCTGTCCTGCTTGTTGAAGGCGCGGAAGCCGGCGGGCAGATCGATGGGCAGATCGGCCACCCAGGTGGTCGAGCCGAGGTTGAGCACGGTGAACATCTGCTCGACCTGGATCGCGTCTTCCTTGAGGGCCAGGTAGACGAAGCCCTCGGTGCCGATCGGGAGCTTCTCGATGTCGTTCGAGACATCGTACGCGTGGAGGATGACGCGCTTGCCGTTCTTGTCGTTGAGCGGGAAGGGCATCACCGAGTAGCTCGCCGGCCCGCGGGTCGTCGAGACCTGGAAGCTGACCCCGGAGCCGAAGGGCAGGCCGTCGAAGCGGGCCGCGCCGTTCTCGTCTCCCTGGGCGGATCGCGTCTCGCGCGACTCGCCGCGGGCGACCGAGCTGTGCACGATGTTGAGGGTGATCGGCGCCTTCGCGATCGGCTGATCCTGGGCGTCGCGGATGCTCACCACGAGCGAGCCCACCGGGAGCGAGGTGTCGTCCTGCGACCCGTCGGCGGGCGGACGGAACATCTTGGGCGCGTTGCCCGCGCCGGCGGCGCCGTGCGGGTTGGCCCCGTGGGGGCTGTCGCCGGGCGGCATGTCACCGTCGTCACCATCGTCACCATCGTCGATCGGTGGGTGACCGGCGGGCATCCCGGGCGGCGTCTGGGCGTGCGCCGCGAGCGGCGGCGCGATCATCGCGAGGCCCGTCGCGAGAGCGATCAGGGCGGCGGGCAGGAGCCTGGGCGCGCGCATCACGAGGCCTCCTCGGCGTCGTTCGGGGTGGCTTCGGCGGCCTCGCTCTCCTGGCGCTTGCCGCACTTCTTGCAGAACACCGCGTCGGCGTCGTTGACCGTCTCGCACGCGGAGCACACCCGCGTCGCCATCTTCTCCTCCGCGGGCTCGGATTTCGTTGGTGCTCCAACCTTCTCCGGCTCGGCCTGCTTGCCCTTCTTGCCCTTCTTCGCCTTGGCGGGGCTCTCGGCCTTGGGGAACGGCTTGGGCTCCGAGGAGGCCTTGGGCGCGGGCGCGATCGCCTCCGGGGCGAGCAGGCCCTCCTGCACGAGGCGCGCGTTCACCAGGGCCTCGACCTTGGCGCGCCGGGGCAGCGCGTCGTCGTCGATCTGGCGGAGCAGGCGCTTGGCCTCGGCGCGGTACTTGGCGACGAGCTCGCGGTAGTCCTCGTCGCTGATCTTGCCGACGCCGTGCTCGAACTCGAGGTCCTTGAGGGCGCGGAGCACGGCGCGCTTCTGCTCTTCCTCCGCGCGCGGTGTGCCGAGGGCGTAGGCGTCGGCGCCCGAGAGGGGCGTCTCGCCGAGCAGGGTGCGGATGCTCGCCCAGAGCAGGGCGATGACCGCGATGAGCGCGCCGCCGGCGAGCACGAGCACCGCGGCCGGCGGGCCCTGCACCTTGCCCGCGACGCCGGCGAGCACCACCGTGGCGACGGGCAGCCCGATGCGGCCGTACTTCGCGATCGCCCGGTCGAGATCGCTCTCCTCTTCGCGCGCCCGCGGCGCGTCCGGATCGGCGGGGCCCTGCGCCGCCTCGCTTCGCTTCGTGTCCGCGCTCATTCTTCGTCGAGCCTCGAGAGCTCCTCGTCCAGCTTGTCGTCGTAGGCGTCCGGCGCGGCCTTCTCGGCCGCCCCCGCGCTGTCCTTGTCGGTCTTGCCGCCCTTGTTCTTCTGGTCGGCCTCGTCGGCCCGTTTCCGGAAGCGCTTGAGCGCCGTCACCACCACCGCGGCCATCCCGGCGATCGCGGCGAGCGGGAACAGGTACACGAGCTGGCTCGCCCCGGTGTTGGGCGGCACCATCAGCGCGTCGGCGCTGTTGTGGTTGCGCCGCACCCACTCGGCCTCGATCTGCGCGAGCGTCATCCCCTGCGCGATCATCCCCCGCACCTGCTTGCGGAACTCGGCGGCCGAGCCGCAGGTGCAGGTGGAGATGGCCTCGCGCGGGCAGCCGCAGGTGCAGCGCAGGTGCGAGAAGATGGCGCGCTCGTTCTCGTCGCGGATGTCGAGCACGCCGCTGCGGTCCATCGTGTCCTGCGCGAGGGCGCGGTGCGGCGCGGCGGAGAAGGCGGCGAGCGCGGCCGCGAGCGTGAGCAGGGAGTGGCGGCGGTTCATCGCAGGGGGTTCAGGGCGTGTGGACCAGCGCAGGCGCGGCGGCATGGGGGGCTTCATCGACGGAGGGCGCATCGAGCAAAGGCGCAGCAAGCGAAGGCGCTCCATACGCCTGCCCCGAGGCTCCGGCGAGCAGAAAGCCGAAGACGACGGCGGTGGCCACCGAGGCGGCGGCCCGGATGTAGCTGAAGGCCCCGACCTCCTCGAGCACCACGTCGGGCCACATGGCGATCATCGCGCCGAGGATGAGGATGCCGGCGCCGATCCAGATGAACGAGATCAGCATGTTCACGTGGATCTGGAAGGATGCGACCTTGGTCTGCGGGTTCGCCATCCCGATGATCATGTAGAGGTCGTTCCGCAGCGTGATGTGCCGGGCGACCTCGGTGGAGGGGGCCTCGCCCATCGTCTTGTAGATGAACTTGGCGGGGCTGATCCGCCCGGCGGGCTTGCCGTTCCGCATCACGTCGACGTCGGCGAAGACCATGCGCTTCTCGTTGTCGACCTCCATCCGCGGCCCGGCGTAGGTGATCTGGTACTCCTCGATCTGGAAGGAGTCGCCCGGCTTCATGCTCACCTCCTTGTCGACGCCCCAGCCCCGGCCGGCGAAGCCGACGAACATCAGGGCGATGCCGACGTGGACGATGTAGCCGCCGTAGCGGCGCCGCGACTTGGCGATGAGCTTGTAGACCGACGCGAAGAGCGACTCGGTCTCCTTCTTTTCGCGCGCCGACTTCTGCCGGGCCGAGACGCCGCGGACGACCTCCTGCGCGACGACGGCGATGTTGAAGGCCACGAACATCATCGTGAAGAACGGGTAGGTCGAGGCCATCTTGGCGAGGGCCTGGCCCATCGATCCCGGGTAGATCGGCTCGATGGTGATGAAGGCCGGCACGCCCCAGCGCTTGCCGAAGACGAGGTGGAGCACGCCGGTCAACACCGTCACCGCGACGGGCCAGGTGAAGCTCTTCTTGAAGAGGGCGGGCGAGGTCTTCCGCCACCCGAGCAGCGGGGCGATGCCCATCAGCGCGAAGACGGCGAGGGCCACCGGGGGGATCCACATGTTGTAGAACGTCGGGCCGAGCGTCGACTTCTGATCGAGGAAGGCTTCGCTGATCCGCGGCCACACGGTCGCGATCGCGATGAAGACGCACAGGCTCAAAAATCCCCAGTTGTTGCCGAGGAAGGCCGCCTCGCGCGAGAGGACCGACTCGAAGGCGCCCTCGCTGCGGAGCTGCGGCAGGCGGTAGACGATGAGCGCGATGCAGAAGGCCGCGAGCACGCCGAGGTAGGCGAGCAGGTAGCTGCCGATGCCGGACTGGGCGAAGCTGTGGACGCTGGCGATGAGGCCCGAGCGGGTGAGGAAGGTGCCGAAGATCGTGAGCCAGAACGTCGCGCAGATGAGGAAGACGTTCCAGACCTTGAGCATGCCCCGGCGCTCCTGGATCATGATCGAGTGGACGTAGGCCGAGGCGGTGAGCCACGGCAAAAACGAGGCGTTCTCCACCGGATCCCACGCCCACGGGCCGCCCCAGCCGAGCTCTTCGTAGGCCCAGAGCATGCCGAGGCAGTTGCCGATCGAGAGGAAGAGCCAGGAGAAGAGCATCCACTTGCGCGTCGCGACGATCCACTCGTTGTCGAGGCGGCCGGTGGCCAGCGCGGCGACGGCGAAGGAGAAGGGCACGGCCGAGCTGGTGAAGCCCGTGTAGAGGCTCGGCGGGTGGATGATCATGTAGAAGTTGCGGAGCTGGTAGTTGAGCCCCTGGCCCTCGGCGGGCGCGCCGGCGATGCTCGTGGCGAAGGGGTTCGCCGCGAAGATCATGAGGATCCCGAAGAAGAGCAGGATGCTCATGAGCGTGGCGATGACGTATGGTTGGAGCTCCAAGTATCGGCGGCGGAGCCAGAAGACGCAGGCCCCGGAGAAGAGCGAGGTGAGGAAGAGCCACCAGAGGAGCGAGCCGTCCTGGCCGCCCCAGAGCGCGGCGAAGAGGTAGGGCGTGCTCATCGATCGGTCGCTGTAGTGGGCGACGTAGCTGATGCGGAAATCGTGGCTGACGAACGCGTACGCCAGCACGAGCACCGAGAGGCCCACGAGGGAGCAGGTGCCGTAGGCCCCGAGGCGCGCCGCCTGGAGCAGGCGCGGCCGGCCTCGCCCCGCGGCGAGCGCGACGGCCATGGTGTAGGCCGACGAGACCAGGATGGCGTACAGCACCACGGTGCCGAACGCGGGGAGCGTCGTCGGCATCGCCGAGATGAGCAGCTTGAAGAGACCGGACATCGTGGGCGGAGCTTAGGTCGGGCGCGCGCCGAGGGCTACCCGATCGACGCCGGAACGTAGCTTTCTCCGGGGGACCGGCGGGGCGGCGGACGGGCTGCGGCACGGGCGGATCGAGCCGATTTGCCGCGCTGTACGAGGGAAGCTTGCGCAGGACTTGCGCCCGGCGGTCAAACCAACCAAGGTGCATAGCGCGTGCGGACCGAGTCCATTTCCCTGCTGGCGGCGATCGCCTTCCACGGCGCTGCGGTGCTGATCGCCCCCCACTTCATCGACCCGCATGCGCTCGATCGCTTCGTCGCCTCGCGGCAGATCCAGACGATCGACATCGACCTCTCCGCGCTGAAGAGCGTGCCCCCCGCGCTGCCGCCGACCGAGGTCACGCCGCCCCCCGCGGTCGCCCCGGGCGAGCAGGCCCCCGCCGGCGAGGCGCGGGTCGCGCGCGCCCTGCCGCCCCCGGGCGCGCAGATCCCGAGCGGCCCCGTCGAGCCGGGCACCCCGAGTCCCGACGCGACCGCCACCCCCGGCGCAGGGGTCGGGCCGTCCGCCCCGCCCGGCCCAGGCGGCGATCACTACGATCCGCTCGCCGCCGACAACGGGAGCGGGGTGCTGACGGCGCCCCCAGGCCTCGGCGGCGCGCCGATCTACACCATGCCCGGGATGATGGCCGATCTGCCGCGCGCCGCGCCCGCCCCGACCGAGGCGCCGAAGCCCCGCCAGGTCGACAAGGACATGGGCGGCATCGTCGTCCGCCAGGAGATGGCGAAGAACGACAAGGCCAAGGGCATCGACCTGCCGGCGGCCGGCACGGTGAACTCGGCCGCGAAGAGAGCGGTGGAGGCCGCGGTCGACGCGCCCGACACCGCCAAGGTCAGCTTCGTCGTGCGCCTCGGCCCGGGGGGCAAGGTGCTCGGCGTGCAGGTGACCGGCTTCAGCGCCGGCTCGGCCGGGGTGTGGGACCAGGTGGCCCGCGCCATCCAGGCCGCGCTGGCCGGCCGGAACCTGGAGCTGACCGACGCGTACGAGAAGGGCGCGCTCGTCTACGTGGACGTGACCTCGGCGTTCGCCCTGCCCTCGGGGTCGACGAGCAGCGTGCAGCACAAGGAATCGGGGATCAGCTTCGACACGTCGGACATCGGCGCGCGGAAGCACCGCCAGGTGCGCGCGAGCTTCCGCACCGTGGCCGCGCGGTAGGGCGTCGCGTTTACAGCGCGGCGAGCCGCCCGGGGTTAAAACCCCGGGCTACACAAAGGAAGCACGCCTTCGCGGGCTCGCGTGGGGGCTTCGGTTTGCTTCGAACGAAGCGGGGTCCGACTGCTCCTCACCGGCGGCGTGATCACGCAGGGAGGGATGGGATGGTGGAGGTGAGGACGGGATTCGAACCCGCGTATAACGGTTTTGCAAACCGTTGCCTAACCACTTGGCTACCTCACCGTGATGCGCCGGAGCGAAAAACGGAGGCATCTTCTGCCTCAGGGTGTCCCCGAAGTCAACGATCATGCGTCGGCGATCGCGATCGTGGACGCGAGGGGGTGGTAGGGTTCCGGGGATGAAGCTCGAAGCCTACGAAGTGTCGAAGGAGTCGATCCTCACCCTCGGCCCTGCGTCCGCCCGCCGCGAGTGGATGGATCGCACGCCCGAGCGCTTCGCCAACCGGTGCCTCCCGCTGATGATGGCGAACCAGGCCGGGTGGGTCCTCTCGCTCACCGAGCCGGTCGAGGTCGAGTGGAGCGGGAAGGATGGGATCACCGAGATCGCGGTCTTCGGCAGCGAGAAGGTGAAGACGAACGTCGCGAGCCACTTCGGCAGCGGGATCATCACGTTCAAGATCCCGTTCCTCTTCCGCACACCCCAGGGATATAACCTCCTCGCCCGCGGCCCCGCGAACACCTTCAAGGACGGCATCGCGCCGCTCGAAGGGCTGATCGAGGTCGACTGGGCCATCTCCCCGTTCACGATGAACTGGAAGATCACGCGGCCGGGCCACCGCATCCGCTTCGAGGAGGGCGAGCCCGTGTGCATGCTCGTGCCCGAGCGCAGGGGCGCGCTCGAGAAGTTCGAGCCGGTCATCCTCGCGCTCGACGACGACCCCGAGCTCGCCCAGGACTACCGCGAGTGGCACAAGAGCCGCGGTCAGTTCATCGAGGACCTCAACGCGCGCGCGGAGGAGGCCGTGAAGGCCGGCTGGCAGCGCGACTATTTTCAAGGCCGCCTGCCCGAGGGCGGCAAGGTCCCCCAGCACCAGACGAAGCTCGATCTGCGCCCCTTCCGGCGCAAGACGTCGATGCGCTGAGCGACCCTCAGGGAGCCGCGCAGTCCTCCGTCGCCGCGGCCGTGACCGCCGTCGATCGAGGCTTGCGGCCGCGGCCGAGCTCCATCGGCGAGAAGCGCCCGAGGGGATCCTCTCCGAACAGCTCCACCCGCACCGCGCGGTGCGGCGGCGCCGTCACACTGTCACCCACGAGCACCGCGGCGATCTCCGAGGCCTTCACCGCGCCCGAGCCGGTGATCTTCGCGTCGACATCGATCGCCACGAGATCGCCCGCGAGGCCCGCCTTGCCGAGCAGCGCGAGCGCCTCGGGGCCGGCCACCTCGGCGCGCAGCAGGTAGCTCCGCACGTCGAGCATCTTGCCGACGCCCTCGATCTCCCGGCGGAAGGGCAAGGTCGCGGCGCTCATCCCGGCGGCGCAGCGCTCGGCGAGGACGCTCTCGGCGGAGCGCCCCGCGGGCAGGCTGCTCCTCGCGAACGCCAGCAGGTAGCGGGCGCCGGCGATCACCTTGGTGATCCCCGGATCGTCGCCGCTGAGGCGGATCGCGGCGCGGAAGCGGAGGCCCGAGGGCGCAGAGCGGCTCATGTCGGCGACCAGGGCGTCGAGCGCGGGCTGCTCCAGGTCGGCGTCCACGCGGATGTCGGCATGCTCGTCGAGGCTGAGCACGCCGAGCGAGAGGGCCGGGCCGAAGCTCATGTCCGGCTTGGGGTGGAAGCCCTGGGTGTAGATCAAGGGCACGCCGATCCGCCGGAAGATGCGCGGCAGCTCGCGCACCACGTCGAGGTGGCCGAGCAGGGCGGTCGGGCCCGTCTTCTCGTAGCGGAAGCGGTACCGGATCCGCGGGCGCTGGGCGGGCTTCGGTTGGGGCAACGCCGGCTCCGCGCCGGACACGATGGGCAACGCTGGATCGACCTCGGCCACGGACGTATCCACTGTGCTCTCGACCGGCTCGATCGCCGCGACCGGCTCGACCGCCGCGATCGGCGCGGCAGGTGCAGCTTCCACCTGGGGCGCGGGCTTGGGTTCCTTGATCACCGGGAGCACCCGGTGCTCGGCGCCCAGCTTGTGGAGGAAGGTCACCCGCTCCTCGCGCATCTGCGTCATGTCGCAGGCGACGCCGCAGTCGTAGCAGACGAGGCGCCGCGGATCGGCGAGCGCGTCGTCCACGTTGGTGTGGTGCACGAACATCCCCGCCGCCTTGCCGCAGGGCGGGCTCAGCCGGCTCTGGAGGGCCTTGCGGTACTCGCGCGCCAGAAATCCGTCTTCGAGGCCGACGTCGATGTGGCTCCACGGCAGGCGGGCCGTGATGGGCAAGGTGCCGAGGTACTTCGCGCGCTCGACGCCGTGCTCGACGAAGGCCTCTTCCCACAGGTCGAGGCGCAGCCGCTCGTCCCACGAGTCGAAGCGCGCGCCCTTCTTGTAGGCCGTCTCCAGCACGTCGGCGAGGGCGCGGTCGCCGCGGGCGAAGATCCCCTCGAGCACCGAGGCGTGGGCCTCGTGGGTGCGCAGCGTCACGGCACGGTGGGGGCGCACCGTTTCCTTCAAGATCTGCTGCTTGCGCGACACCTCGGAGAGCGGGTCCATCGCGGCCCACTGGAAGGGCGTGTGGGGCTTCGGCACATGCGTCGAGACGCTCACCGTCACGTCGGCCGGGCGGCCCTTCGCGGCGCGCTTGCCCACGGCGGCGGTGCGCGCCCCGGTCTCGACGATGCCGCGCACGTCCGCGTCGTCCTCCGTCGGCAGGCCGATCATGAAGTAGAGCTTCATCTTCCCCCACCCGCGGGAAAACACGCGCTCCGCCGTCTCGTGGAGCTGCTCCTCGGTGACGTTCTTGTTGACCACGTCGCGCATCCGCTGCGATCCGGCCTCGGGCGCGAAGGTGAGCCCCGTCGCGCGCACGCGCTTGATCTCGTCGAGCAGCTCGGGCTCGAGGCCATAGGCGCGCAGCGACGAGACGCCGAGCGAGATCTTCTCCTGCGCGAGGCGGCCCGCGACCTTCTTGAGGAGCGGCGAGATGCACGAGACATCCGCCGTCGAGAGCGCCGTGAGCGAGACCTCGTCCTGGCCCGAGCTCTTCACCGCCGCGAGCACCGTCTCGACGATCTGCTCGGGGTCGCGCTCGCGCACCGGGCGGTAGATCATCCCCGCCTGGCAGAAGCGGCAGCCCTCGGTGCAGCCGCGGGCGATCTCGATCGACATGCGATCGAAGATGGCCTCGGGCCCGCCCGTGGGGCTCACGCTCGGGAAGGGGTACGCGTTGAGATCGACGAGCGAGCGCTCGACGGGGAAGGGGATGCCCGCGACCGTGGGACCGGTGACGACGCCGAGGCCGGTGTCGGCGTCGATCGCCGTCGCGTAGAGCGAGGGGACGTAGACCGCGCCGAGCTTGGCGAGGGCGATCAAGCGCTCGCGGCGGGGCACGCCCCGGGCGCGGAGGCGCGTCCAGGTGAGGGCGACCTCGGTGGCCTTCTCCTCGCCGTCGCCGATCACGAACGCGTCGAAGAAGGGCGCGAGCGGCTCGGGGTGGGTCGCGGTGGGACCACCCCCGATCACCAGCGGATCGCGCTCCCCGCGATCGGCGGCGCGGAGCGGGATGCCGCCGAGGTCGAGCATGGTGAGGATGTTGGTGTAGGTCAGCTCGAACTGGAGGCTGAAGCCCACCACGTCGAAATCGCGGAGCGGGCGGGCGCTCTCCAGCGAGACGAGGGGGAGCGCGCGGCCTCGCAGCTCGGCCTCGAGATCGACCCAGGGCGCGTAACAGCGCTCGGCGAGCGTGCGCGGATCGTCGTTGAGGATCTTGTAGAGGATCTTGTAGCCGAGGTGGCTCATCCCGATGTCGTAGACATCCGGGAAGGCGAGGCAGACGGTGGCCTCGACGGTGCTCCAGTCCTTGACGACGGTGCCGACCTCGCCGCCCGCGTAGCGCGCGGGCTTCTCGATCTTGTCGAGGAAGGCGGCGTAGGGGTGGCCGGCGAGGAGCGGGAGGCTATCCATGGTGCGCCGGATAGCACGAGGCATCCGGGGCCGCACGATGGAGGCGCGGCTAGCGGCGGCGGATCCCGACGGTTCCGTCCGGCGCGGTGGTGACCCCGAGCGCCCTGGCCATCGAGGGGGCGAGCTCCAGCGTGTAATCGGGCGTGGTCGGGCCGATGATCGAGTGGGCGACCACGGCGATCTCGGTGAGCGTGGCGCCGTCCCACCCGAACATCACGCCCTTCATTGGGCCGGAGGTCAGTGAGCGAGAGGCGAGGTTGGCGATCTCGTTCTCGGGCAGGCCCGGCGCGGCGGCGATCCATGCAATGGCTTTCCCTTCGCAGGCGAGCAGGTGCGGGGTCGCGCCGAAGAGGCGCGCGGGGCGCGCGAGCCAGGCGAGGGGCTCGGCCTTGCCCGCGGCGGCGGGCGGCGGATCGCCGAGCGTCGCGTCGATGGCGCGCTCCAGCAGCACCGGGTCGGGCTCCTTGAAGCGACCGCGCACGGCGCTGGGCACGCCGGCGAGATCGAAGCCGTCGAGCATGATGCGCAGCTCGAAGCGCTTCCCCACGGGGCGGGCGCAGGTGGTGAGCCCCTCGTCGGAGGCGCGCCGGGCGAAGACGCCCGCGCGGAGCTTCGCCCGAGCTCCTCGTCGGAGAGCGCGTCGATCAGCGGGCGCGCCTTCGCCAGGCTCTCGGCGGCGGCCTTGGCGAAGGCCTCGTCGAACGCGTCGGGGATGTACTTGCGCAGCACGAAGCCGATCGACGTCGACCAGCGCGACTCCTCGTTCGGCGCGCACATGATCGAGAGGGCCGTGAGCCGCTCCCGCCCTTCGCCGAGCGGGCCGCGGACGATCATCCCCTGCGCGTCGAAGGTGACGGAGCCGCCCCGGGCCGCGGCGTACGCGGTGATGGCCTCGCGCAGCTTGCGGTCGTAGGTGGCCTTCTGCATGCGCCCCGCGAGGATCGCAGCTGCGACGAAGATCACGAGGAGGAAGACGATCGCTCCGACAATGGCGAGGACGGTCACCGGCCCACGAGAGCACAGCCGCGGTGAGTGCGCAAAGGCCGCGCGGTGAGCGCGCAAAGGCCGCGCGGTGAGCGCGCAAAGGCCGCGCGACGCGCGCTCGCGGAGGGGCGCATTGCGCTGGACAATGGGCGCCCATGCATCGATTCTCTCGCCATGCAAGGTGGGCGCATTCTCGAAGACCGATTCCAGATCGGCGAGCGGGCCGGGGCGGGCGGAATGGCGCAGGTGTTCCGAGCGGACGATCTCGTCACCGGCGTGCCGGTGGCCGTCAAGGTGCTCCGCGAGGAAGGGCGGAGCACGGCGCTTCGAGCAGGGGGCGCGGGTGCTCGCGAGGTGAGCCACCCCGGGATCGTGCGCTACGTGGCCCACGGGCTGACCGCGGACGGGGAGCGCTACCTCGTGATGGAGTGGCTCAAGGGCCAGGACCTCTCCCGGCGTCTCGCCGCCGGCCCGCTCTCGGTGGAGGAGACGTCACCCTCGGCAAGCGCGTCGCCGAGTCGCTCGCGCTCGTCCACCAGAAGGGCATCATCCACCGCGATCTCAAGCCCTCGAACCTCTTCCTCCCCGACGGGGAGATCGACCGGGTCAAGGTGCTCGACTTCGGGATCGCCTGGCGGGGCGGGGCCGTGCGGGTCACCCGCGCCGGCACGATGATCGGGACGCCCGGGTACATGGCGCCCGAGCAGGCGCGCTCGGCAGACGGACACGCGCCGAGCTTCGCGCTCGGCTGCGTGCTCTACAGTGCCTCGGGGTCGCCCGCCTTCTTCGCCCAGGACCTGCGCGCCCTCTTCGCCAGGTGCTCTTCGAGGATCCGCAGCCGCTCGCCGAGCTGCGCAGCGACGTGCCGCGCGCGGTCGAGTCGCTGATCGGCCGGATGATCGCCAAGGAGCCGGCGCAGCGGCCGCGGCGCGGCCGTGCTCGCGGCGCTCTCGATCACCCTCGGGCAGCTCACCGGGCCCACGGCCAAGTCGATCACCGTGAGCGAGCGCCGCCTGCTCTGGTGATCCTCCTCGGCAGGGAGCCCGCGCCGGTCGACCTCGCCGCGCCGTCGCCCGGCCGATCGAGGCCGAGTGGGCCGCGCACCGGGGGTGGGGGCCTTCGGCGGGCGCTTCGAGGCGCTGAACGACGGCACGGCCGCCGTCTTCTGATGGCAGTGGGCGTCCCGACCGATCAGGCCGCGCAGGCCGCCCGATGCGCGCTCGCGCTGCGCGGCGTGCACGAGGGCGTGCCGATCTCGCTCGCCACCGGGATGAGCGAGCCGGGCGATCCGCGGTCGGGACGGCCATCGATCGCGCCGTCAAGCGGCTGCCGCGACGGGCCACCGGCGCGCAGCGATCGCGCCGAGCGCGTGAGCGCGTCGAGCAGGCGAGGACGGGCCCCACGCCGATCGCCGTCGACGTCACCGTCGGCCTGCTGGGCGCGAGCTTCGAGGTGCAGAAGGGCGAAGGCGGGCACGAGCAAGTCGGCGAACGGGAGGCGGTGGAGGGCGCGCGGCGGCTGCTCGGCAAGCCCGCGCTTCGTCGGCCGCGATCGCGAGCTGCGCACGCTGCTCGAGCTGTTCGACGAGTGTCTCGCCGAGCCGTCGCGCGGCTCTCCATGGTCACGGCCGCGGCCGGCGTGGGCAAGTCGCGCCTCGTCCACGAGCTGCTCGCGGAGCTCAGCGCCGCGGATCGCGCGCGGAGGTCTGGATCGCGCGGGGCGACTGCCCGCGCCGGGTCGGCCTTCGCCATGCTGGGCCAGGTGATCCGCGCCGCCGCCCAGATCCGCGACGGCGAGCCGATCGAGGTGCGCCGCGACAAGTCTCCGACCGCGTGGCCGCTGGGTGCCGGAGGCGCGCCGCCGCGTCGCGACCTCTCGGCGGATCGTCAGGCGCGCCCTTCCCCGAGACCGAGGGCTCGCCCTGCGCGCGGCCGCCGGGATCCGCAGACGATGGTCAGATGCTGAAGGCCTGGGAAGACTTCCTGGCCGCCGAGCCCGCCGCCCACCCGCTGCTCATCGCCGAGGACCTGCACTGGGGCGATCTGCCGACGATCCGCTTCTTCGACGGCGCGCTCCGCGTCCACGAGGACGCGCCGCTCATGGTGCTCGCGCTGGCGCGCCCCGAGGTCCACGAGCGCTTCCCGCGGCTGTGGGCAGACGCAGCCTCCAGGAGATGCGCCTCGCGGAGCTGACGCGCAAGGCGGCCGGGCGGCTGGTCCGCCAGGTGCTCGGGGACGAGGTGACGCAGGCGCTCGTCGATCGGGTGGTCGGCCTCGCCGACGGCAACGCGTTCTACCTGGAGGAGCTGATCCGCGCGGTCGCCCAGGGCAGCGAGGCCTTGCCCGAGACGATCGTGGCCATGGTCGAGTCGCGCCTCGAGCGCCTCGAGGCGAGCGAGCGGCTGGTGCTCCGGGCCGGGAGCATCTTCGGCGAGACCTTCTGGAAGGGCGGGGTGGTGAGCCTGCTCGGCGGGCTGCGATCGCAGGCCGACGTGGCCGCATGCCTCGCCGGCCTGGTCGAGCACGAGGTGATCGTGCGCCAGCCCGACAGCCGCTTCCTCGACGAGGAAGAGTACTCCACCGCCCGCGCTGCTCCGCGAGGGCGCCTACGCGATGCTCACCGGGGCCGATCGCACGGTGGGGCACAAGCTCGCCGGCGGTGGCTGGAGGTCTCCGGCGAGACGGCGCGATCCTCGCCGACCCTACGCGGCGCCGAGCCCACCCGCGCCGGCGTCTTCTTCCTCCGCGCCGCCGAGCAGGCGCACCGCGGCGGCGACTCCGACGCGGCCATCCTCCGCGCCGGCCGCGGCCTGCTCTGCGACGTCCCGCTGGAGATCCGCGTCGCCCTGCTCGGCCTGCTCTCCGAGTCGCACGGCTGGCGCAACGAGTGGGATCGCGCGGGCGCCGCCGTCGACGACGTGATCCGCCTCGTGCCGATCGGCAGCGAGGCCTGGTTCCGGGCCGCGCCGGCGCGCCTCACCGTGGCCGCGCACCGCGGCCGCATGGACGAGTTCATGAAGGCCCTGCAGGAGCTCCTGGTGGCCGAGCCGCCGGCCGGCGCCGAGGCCACCGTGGCCCTCGCGCTCACCACCGGCGGCTACCTGCTGAACTCGGCCGGCCAGTTCGGCTTCGCCGAGATGCTCCGGCAGCGCATGGACTCCATCGTCTCCCCCGTGGCCCACCGCGAGCCGGTGGCGCGCGCGTGGAACGAGCTCGCCCACACCGCGGGCGACGCGTGGGGGCGCGAGGACTACGCCTCGGGCCTGCGCTACGCGCGGGACGCGCGGGCGAGCTTCCTCGAGGCCGGCCACCGCCGCGGCGCCCTGCTCTCGACGGTGTTCGTGGGCCTCTGCCTGTGGTGCCTCGGCGCGCATGCCGAGGCCGAGCACGAGCTGCGCGAGACGCTGGTGGCCGACGAGGAGTTCGGGCCCGTCTCCTGGCTGCGCACCTTCGTCTTGATCCAGGTGATGGCCGACCGCGGGATGCTCGGCGCCGCGCAGCAGGAGTCGGCACGGATGATCGAGATCGGCGCGACCCGAGGCCTGCCGCCGAGCGAGGGGCTCGGCCACTTCGCCCTCGGCGGCGTGCTGCTCCGGATGGGCGACGCGAAGGCGGCCGAGCGCGAGGTGCGCGCGTCGCTCCCGATGCTGCTCGGCCCGCTCGAGAAGATCGCGGCCACCTCCGCGCTCGCCGCGGCCTTGCTGGCCCAGGGGAGCGTGGCCGAGGGCCTCGCCCTCTCGCGCGAGGCGATGGCGGCCTACGAGGCCCTCGGCGCCTTCGGCTTCGGCGGCGCGGTGGCGCGCCTCGTCCACGTGCAGGCCCTCGCCGCGAGCGGCGCCATGGCCGAGGCCCACGCGGCCCTCGCCGCCGCGCGCGACAGGCTCCAGCAGAACGCCGCGAAGATCCACGATCCGGCGCTCGAGAAGAGCTTCCTCGAGGCCGTGCCCGAGAACGCAATGACGCTCTCGCTCGCCGCGGCCTGGCTCCCCGGATGATCGCCCCCGCATGACCTCGACCACCGACGACGACCTACACCCCGTGCACGTCTACGCCCGCGCCCTGCGGGCCGAGCTGCCGCGCGATGTCTTCGATCCCGTCCCCGCCCGCCTCGGCTGGCTGCTCCTCGCCCCGCTGATCGCCGCCGCCGAGGTGCTCCTCTGCGGCCACGATCTGCCGCCCTGGGCCGCGATTCCGCTCGGCCTCGCCGCCGGCCAGGCCCTCGCGAGCCTCGCCTTCCTGGGGCACGAGCTGCTCCACGGGTCGGTGGTCCGCGCGCCGTGGTTGCGCTCGCTCCTCGGCGCGCTCTGCTTCTTGCCCTTCGGCATCTCGGCCGCGATCTGGCACCGCGGCCACAACCTCGGCCACCACGGGCACACGCAGCACCCGGTCGACGACCCGGACGCCTTCGACACCTTCGCGTCGTACCGCGACCGGGGCCGCCTTCGCGCGCTCTACGCCCTGCCTCGCTTCGCCCAGCGCCTCTTCGTCTTCCTGGCCTTCGCGATGTGGTTCTCGTTCTACGCGATGCGCGTGCTCCCCCGCTATCGCGCCGACATGCCGAGGAGAGCGCTCGCGCTGACCTATGCCACCTGGGTCATACCGCTCCTCGCGGCGATGGCCTTGGGCCTCTCGCTCGGCCCGCGCGCCCTGCTCTTCGGCTTCGTGATCCCGATCGCCGCGGGGAACTTCGTCCTCATGGCCCATATCGGGACCAACCACCTTCTGAACCCCGTGCTGCCGGTGAACGACCCGCTCGCGACGAGCCTCTCCGTGCTCGTGCCCCGCTGGTATGCGTGGCTCACCCTGGGTTTTTGCCACCACACCGAGCACCACGTGCTCCCTGCGGTGAGCCCCCGCCACGCGCGCGCCATCAAGGCCCTGCTCAAGCGGCGCTGGCCCGATCGTTACCACGAGCTACCCATGTTCCGCGCGCTCCGGCTGATCTGGCAGACGCCGCGCCTCTACGGCGAAGATGGCGTGTCGCTCGTGAGCCCGGACGGCGAGCGCAGCGGCACCCTCGGTCATGGCCTCTCCACCGGCGAGCGCGCCTCGGCGCCGGGCGGCGCCCCCTCACCCGCGGAGCCCCTCCATGGCTGATCCGAGCCCCCTCGCCCCGCTGCAAGAGATCCTCCGCGCCCGCGGCTTCCACCGGAGGGCCCCCTTCGCCGTGATCGCCGAGCTCGCCCTGCACACGCTGCTCACGGTGGGCGGGATGGTGATGCTCACCTGTCCTTTCCCGCTCTGGGTCCGCGGCGCAGGTCTCTTGATCTCGGCCTATGGCACCCTCGGCGTGGCCACCAACACCCACACCTCGACCCACGGCGGGACGAGCGAGCGCCGCTGGGTGAACGACGCGCTGAGCGCCTATGGATTCCCCTTCTTCGTCGCCCTCTCCCTGACGTACTGGCGCCGGGCCCACCTGGCCGTCCACCACCCGGCTCCCAACGTGATCGGCGTGGACGACGACGCCGATTTCGCCCCCTACTTCGCGTCGCTCGATGTCGAGGTCGAGGCGGCGCGGGGGTTTCGGCGCTTCTATTTCGAGAAGCTCCAGTGGCTCGCCTTCCCCTGGGTGGTCTGGCTCAACGTCTACACGCGCCACGTGGCCGGGTGGCGATTCATCGCCTCGGCGCTGCGCGACCCGGCCCGGCGGCGCGCCATCCACGCGCTCGACATCGCCCTGCTCGCCCTCCATTACCTCACCTTCATCGGCGTCCCCGCGCTCTTCGTGGGCTTGCCCGAGGCGGCCTGGCTCTATTTCCTCCGCATCTCCCTCTTCGGCCTGGGCCTCTTCCTCGCCCTCGCCCCCGGGCACTACCCCTATGCGGCCGCGGCCGTGAAGAAGGGCGGCGACCGAGGGGATTTCGTGCTCGGCCAGACGGCGACCACCGTGAACTTCCGCACCGGGCCGCTCGGGAGGCTGGTGTGCTCGGGCCTCGAATACCAGATCGAGCACCACCTGTTCCCGAGCTACAGCCATGTTCATTATCCGAAGATGAGCCCCCTCGTGCGGGCCTTCTGCGAGGAGCATGGATATCCCTACCGGACCCTGGGATGGGCCGAGTCGCTCTTCCAGACCTGCGCCATGTTCTACCGGCCCAAGGTGGTGGCCGAGAGGCTGTCCCGGGTGGAGCCCGCGGCGCCCGACGAACGGGTCGAGGGCGGCGACGAGGTCGAGGTCGAGGGCGTCTCCTCCCTTGTCCTACAGGAGCGCAGAAAAACGACGGCGCCCTGAACGCGGCCGGCGCCCGGCGCATCCGTTGGCCTTGGCCGGCGGCGAGGCAGCGCCGCTCGCCGAGGAGCGAGGTGCGTGCACATGATCCGATCCCTGGGAGGCAAGGTGGGCTGGGCGCGGTGGCTGGTGGGCCCCGCGATGATCGCGGCGGGCTGCGCGGTGGGCGGCGACCCCAACACGTTCACCGGCACGACCGGCACGGGTGGCGCGAGCAGCACGACCGCCACCAGCACCGCGAGCGGCGGCCCGGGGGGAGACTTCACGAGCGGCGCAGGGGGAGGCACGGGCGGGGCGCCGCCCCCGCCGAGCTGCAAGGTGGTCGAGAACGCCAATCAGAACGGCGTGCCGGTCTGCATCGACAAGGCCCCTCCCAACTCGTTCGAGCCCGCGGTGGCGTGGACCTGGACGGCCCCGCCGGTCGACCCGGGGCTGGTCATGCTCAAAGGCAGCTTCACCACCCCGCTGGTGGGCAATTTTACCGACGACAACGGCGACGGCGCCATCGATCTCTGCGACACGCCCGACGTGCTGGTCGTGAGCATCGCGAGCATCGGGCTGGTCGGCTTCTCCCCGGCCATCAGCCGCATGTTCTTGCTCGCCGGCGACACCGGCGCCCTGGAGGTCACCTTCGCGGAGAAGGTCGATGGGTATGTCTATCCGGCCTTCGGCGACATCGACGGTGATGGCCTGCCCGAGGTGGTGACGGCCGACACCGACGGGCGGCTCGTGGCCTTCGAGCATGACGGGACGGTGAAATGGAAGGGCGATCCGGGCGGCTACCGGTCGGTCAATTCGTCGTCCACCTGCTCCACGGTGGCCATCTACGACCTCGACGGGGACGGCAAGCCGGAGATCATGCTGGGATTCGAGGTGTTCGACAACCAGGGACACCGCCTCTTCGGCGACCCCACCAACGCCTCGGAGTTCCTCGGACAGTTCCTGTGCGTGACGGGCACGGCCGCCGATCTCGACGGCGACGGGAAGCTCGAGGCGATCTTCGGCCACGAGGCCTATCATCACGACGGCTCGCTCTACTGGAAGCTCGACGGCTTCACGCCGGGGCACCCGCATGTGGCGAACCTCGATGACGACCCGGAGCCGGAGATCTTCTTCACCAACAAGGACGGGATCACCATCCTGGAGCACGACGGGACGGTGAAATTCGGCCCCTTGCGCCCGACGGAGCCCGATCCGGCGGTGAAGTGCTGGGATAAACCCGGTGTCGTCCATGACTTCGACGGTGACGGGAAGGCCGAGATCGGGGCCGGGACCTGCTCGGATTTCACCGTCTACGAGGTGGGGCCGAGCGGGCTCACGCCCAAGTGGAGCCAGGCTGTCTTCGACAAGAGCGGGATCGCCACGGCGACGGGCTTCGATTTCCTGGGCGACGGCGTGGCGGAGGCGATCTACGCCGACGAGAAGCAGGTGTACGTGTTCGACGGGCTGACGGGGGCGCCGTCGATGACGCAGAAGCGGATCTCGGCGACGGCCATCGAGTACCCGGTGGTGGCCGACGTGGACAACGATGGATCGGCCGAGATCCTCTATGTGTCGAACTACCAGGACGAGCAGGGCGACGGGCCGGCGCTGACGGTGCTGCGCGACGCCGGGAAGCGGTGGATCCCGGCGCGGCGGATCTGGAACCAGTATTCGTACCACGTGACCAACGTGCGCGAGGACGGGACGATCCCGGCCAAGATGAAGAAGAGCTGGCAGCTCCTGAACACGTTCCGCACCAACGCGCAGATCAGCACGATCGGCGACTGCGACCCGATGTTGCCGCCGAAGTGAGCCGAGGTGAGGGCGGGCCTTGCCGCCTCGCCCGGCCCTCGCTACGCCGCCCCGGTGAACAGCGAGCTCTCCCTCCTCCACCGCGCGGTCGCCGCCGCCGAGCGCGTCCTCCTCGCCCAGACGCTGCACCGCCCCCGCCTCGTGGCGCTCCTCGCGCGCCGCCGCGCGCCGATCGGCTCGCGCACGCTCGATCCGCAGACCGCGGCGCTGCTCGTGCTGAGCAACGTCGATCCCGGCGTGGACGTGACGCGCCATCCGCCTGCGGAGGCGCGCCGGAAGCTGATCGCGGAGCTGTCGGTGGTGGACGAGCGGCCGCCCCCGGGCGTGCGGGCGGTGGACGCGCATGCCGAGGGGCCGGCGGGGCCCATCCCGCTCCGCGTCTACACGCCGCCGGACGCGGGCGAGCGCGGGCCGGCGGTGGTCTTCTTCCACGGAGGCGGCTGGGTCACCGGCGATCTCGACACGCACGACAGCTTCTGCCGGAGGCTCGCGCACGGCACCGGCTTCCGCGTCGTGGCCGTGCACTACCGGCGCGCGCCGGAGTCGCCGTTCCCGGCCGCCCTCGACGACGCGACCGCCGCCTTCCGCTGGGTCGCGCGGAGCGCGGCGAAGCTCGGGATCGACCCGTCACGCATCGCGCTCGCGGGCGACAGCGCCGGCGGCAACCTCACCGCCGCCGTGGCCAAGCGGGCTCGCCGCGACGAGGTGCGCCCCGCGCTCCAGGTGATCCTCTACGGGAGCGCCGACGCGACGTGCAGCTCGCCCTCGCACAAGGAGATGGGCGAGGGCCATTTCCTCTCGAGCCGGAGCATCGAGTGGTATCTGAATCATTATCTGGGCTCGACCGACCGGAAGAACCCCGAGGTGTCACCCATCTTCGATCCGGACCTCGAAGGCGTCGCCCCGGCCCTCGTCTACACCGCTGGATTCGACCCCCTGCGCGACGACGGCCTGCACTACGCCGAGAAGCTCCGCTCCTTCGGGGTCAAGGCCGATTATGAAGAGTTCCCCGGCCTCGTGCACGGGTTCATCCTGATGACCGGGGTGCTCGACGAGGCGCGCCGGGCGACGAACCGCATCATCCACGATATCCGCCGCGCGCTCGGGTGAGCGCCTGTCGGCTCAGCGACCAGCCCCCTTGCCCTTGATCGGCAGTGTGGCCTTCTTCAGCAATTCTCCCTGATCGTCCCGCACCTCCACCACGAGCTCGCCGGATTTGTCACCGGCGCGCACGGTGTTGTAGCCCCAGGTCCGGTACGACCACGATTGCTCGACGTTGAGATCGACCGTGGAGCGCTCGTCGCCGTTGACGATGAAGCGCAACGTGACACGGCGTGCGCCACCGGTGCGGTTGCGCACGGCCAGGTGGGCATAGACGCGCTGCCCCGGCTCGGCGGACTCCAGGTGATCGACGGGCTCCTTGGCCTTGATCTCGGAGGTGAGGGTGAAGCGGAGCAGCTCCACCGTGGTCTTCTCGGGGGCGGCGGAGGCGGTGGGCGGAGGAGAGGCCTTGGGCGGCGCGGCTGTGGATGCCGTCGTCGACGCGACCGGGGCGGGCGCGCCCTTCGGCTCGTCGCAGGCGGGGAGAGCGATCAGCAGGAGCAGGGGGAGCAGGGCGCGGGGGAGCACGGGGAGGGCTCGCATAGCCGAGCCGGCGGCTCCCGGCGAGCGGAGAAGCGGCACGTGCGTGCACGCGATCAAACGCGATCAGGCGTGGAGCTGGGCGCTCGGCGCCTGGGAGAGCGGGCGGCCGGCCACGGGGAGGCGGGCCTCGTTCCACCGGCTCATGCCGCCGCGCATCGAGCCCACCTTCGTGAAGCCCATCGCTTCGAGCTGGATCGCGGCCTTGCCGGAGCGGCCGCCCGACCGGCACACGAGCACGATCGGCGCCTGCTTGTCCCACCGCTCGGCGGCGGCGGCGACCTGGGCGAGCGCCACATGCTCGATGCCCTCGATGTGGCTGAGCGGCCCGGTGAGCTCGTCGAGCTCGCGCACGTCGACGAGGCGCGCCTCGGCAGGGTTCTGCGCGACCCACTCGACGGTCACCTCGGGCACGTTGCCGGCGGTGCGCTCGATGGGGGCCCAGCGCTTCTCGGCCGCGCCCTCGGCGTCGTGGGGTAGGCCGCGGGGCACGCCGCAGTGCAGGTTCGCAGGCACGGCCACGGCGAGCTGCTTGGGCGGCGCGAGCACGAGCTTCGACATGATGTCCAGGAACTCGGCCTCGGAGCGGCCGCCGCCGAGCCGGGGATTGTACTTCTTCTCCTCGCCCACGGTGGACATGGTGCGCCCCTTGTAGTCGTGGCCCGGGTAGATCGCGGTCGCGTCGGGGAGGGAGAAGATCTTGTCGTGCACCGATCGGTAGAGGGCCTTCGCGCTGCCCTGCTGGAAGTCGGTGCGGCCCGAGCCGCGGATGAGGAGCGCATCGCCGGTGAAGGCCATGGCCGGGTCGTGGAGCACGAAGGTCAAGCACCCGTCGGTGTGCCCGGGCGTCTCCCGCACCTCGATCGTGTGCTGGCCGAACGCGATGCGATCGCCCTCCTTGACGAGCCGATCAGCGTAGCCGACGCCCGCCCGCTCGCTCAGGACCGTCCTCGCGCCGAGGCGCATGGCGAGCGAGCCGCTCGCGGTCACGTGGTCGGCGTGCACGTGGGTGTCGAGGACGTAGACCAGCGTGAGATCGAGCTCCGTGATGAGCTGCACGTCACGCTCGAGCTGCTCGAGCACCGGGTCGATGATCACCGCCTCGCCCGTCGCCTGATCGGCGAGGAGGTAGGTATAGGTCGAGGTGCTGGGGTCGAAGAGCTGGCGGAAGAGCATCGAGATCTCCTGGGGGTGAGTGTACGTCACGTGAGAGCCGCGAGCGCGCCCGGAGGGTTCGCGGACACCTCTCTTCCTCCGCCCACTCCCGGATCGGGCCGGGGTATCGGGAGCGGGAGGGGGGATATCTTGGGCAGATCGTGATCCATGATCGCGAAACGCGCGCCGGCCGCAGGCCCGCGGGCCGACGTGGTAGAGAGCCCGCATGAACCACCGCCCCACGGTGCTCCCGCCGCCCGGCGCGGCCGACGTGCTCTACCTCGTCGACCTCTCCGGCTTCGTCTTCCGTGCGTACCACGCGGTCGCGCCGCTCACGAGCCCGACGGGCGAGCCGACGCACGCCACGTACGGCACGGCGAACATGCTGGCGCGGCTGATCGAGGAGCGGAAGCCCGTCTACCTCGGCGTGGCGATGGACGCGCCCGGGCCCCGCATGCGCACGGAGATCGACGCCAATTACAAGGCGCACCGCCCGCCCGCTCCGGAGGACTTGAAGGTGCAGATGGCCCGGTGCCGCGAGCTCGTGGAGGCCTACCGGCTGCCCGTTTTTCTGGCCGACGGGATGGAGGCGGACGACCTCATCGCGTCCGCCACCAAGAAGGCCCTGGAGAAGGGCCTCACGGTGGTGATCGCCTCGGGCGACAAGGACCTCATGCAGCTCGTCGACGGCGAGCGCGTGATGATGTGGGACGCGATGCGCGATCGCGTCTACGGGATCCCGGAGGTCACCGCCAAGTTCGGCGTCCCGCCGAGCCGGCTGCGCGATCTCCTCGCGCTGATGGGCGACAGCTCCGACAACGTGCCGGGCGTCCCGGGCGTCGGCGCCAAGACGGCCGCCGAGCTGATGACGCAGTTCGCGTCGCTCGACGAGCTCTACGCGCACCTCGATCAGGTCAAGAAGGAGAAGATCCGCAATTCCCTTCGCGACAACGAGGCCGACGCGCGTCTCTCGCAGCGGCTCGTCACGCTGCACGAGGACACCGCGATCGACCTCGACCTCGCGACGCTCCGCTACGACGGGCCCGATCCGGTCAAGCTGCGCGCGCTCTTCGTCGAGCTCGGCTTCTCGCGCCTCGTCAAGGCCATGCCCGTGCAGGCGCCGCCCAAGGTGGTGCTCGGCGGCAAGGTCGAGACGCTGCTGACGGAGGAGGCGCTCGCGGCGTTCGTGCGCGAGATCAAGGCCGCGGGCCGCGTCGCGATCGCGGCGCACGGGAGCGATCCGTCGCCGATGCGCGCGGATCTGCTCGGGATCGGGCTCGCCGTGGGGGTCGATCGCGCCGCGTACCTGCCGCTCGCGCACCGCTACCTCGGCGCGCCGGCGCAGCTCTCGCTCGCGAAGGCGAAGGCGGCGCTCGGGCCGCTCCTCGAAGACGAGGCGATCGCCAAGATCGGCCACGATCTCAAGGTCACCGAGGTGCTGCTCGCCCGCCACGGGATGGCCCTCCGCGGCGCTTCGGTCGACACCATGCTGGCGAGCTACCTGCTCGATCCGGAGGCGGCGAGCGACCTCGCCACCGTGGCCGATCGCGACGCGCAGGTGGCGCTCCCGAAGCCCGGCGGCGGCGCGCCGAAGAAGCGCGGGAAGGGTCCGCCGGCCCTCGACGAGACGGACGTGCACGAGGCCGCGGCGCTGCTCGGACCGGCCGTGGAGGTGACCTTGCCGCTCGCCGAGCGCCTCGTCCCGCGCCTCCAGGCGGAGAAGCTCGACGGGCTCCTCCGCGACCTGGAGCTGCCCCTCTCGCACCTGCTCGCGGAGATGGAGCAGGTGGGCGTGCTCGTCGATCCGAAGGCGCTCGGGGCGCTCGGCGAGGAGATGAGCAAGGAGCTCGCGAGCCTGGAGGAGAAGGCGCGCGAGGCGGCCGGGCAGGAGCTGAACCTCGGCTCGCCCAAGCAGCTCGAGGCGGTGCTCTTCGATCAGCTCGGGCTCCGCTCGATCAAGAAGACGAAGACGGGCCGCTCGACCGACGCCGAGGTGCTCGAGGCCCTCGCCGACGATCACCCGCTGCCGAGGATCATCCTCGATCACCGCGCGATCGCGAAGCTCAAGGGCACCTACGTGGACGCGTTGCCGCGCCTCATCCACCCGAAGACGGGCCGCGTGCACACGCACTGGAACCAGGCCGCCGCGGCCACCGGGCGCATCTCCTCGGAGGACCCGAACCTCCAGAACATCCCCATCCGATCGGCCCTCGGCAAGCTGATCCGCAGGGCCTTCATCGCCCCCGCGGGCCACGTGCTCGTGAGCGCCGACTACTCGCAGATCGAGCTGCGCGTGCTGGCCCACCTGTCGAAGGATCCGGTGCTCGTCGAGGCCTTCCGCACCGGCCAGGACGTGCACGTGCGCACGGCGATGGAGGTGTTCGGCGTGGCCGCCGAGGGCGTGACCGAGGACATGCGTCGCAAGAGCAAGACGATCAACTTCGGCGTGATCTACGGGATGGGCGAGAGCGCCCTCGCCAAGCGCCTCTCCATCACCCGGCAGGAGGCGGCGCGCTTCATCGACGCGTACTTCGCGCGCTACGTGGGGGTGAAATCGTTCATGGAGAAGACCATGACCGAGGCCCGCCGCACCGACGTGGTGCACACCCTCTTCGGCCGCCGCCGCCTCCTGCCCGACCTGCGCAACCCCGATCAGATGCGGCGCGCGCAGGCCGAGCGGATCGCGCAGAACACGCCGATCCAGGGGACCGCGGCCGACCTCATCAAGATGGCGATGGTGAAGCTCACCGAGCCCGTGGTGCCGGGCGCGCGGATGGTGCTCACCGTGCACGACGAGCTGGCCTTCGAGGTGCCGGAGCACCTGGCCGAGAAGGCGTCCGCGAAGATCCGCGAGGCCATGGAGAACGTCGTGGACTTCGAGGTGCCGCTCGTCGTGGACGCTGGCTACGGGAAGACCTGGGCAGACGCCTGAGCGGAGGGTCGGCCGGAGGATCTCGCTCCTCCGGCCTGCGCGTTCGTCACCGTGACAAAAGCAGAAAGCCCCCGCGCCCGGTGGCGAAGGGGATCTGCGAGCAAACGCGGCCCGGCGGGCTGCCGGGCTGCGGGCTCAGCCGGCGGCCTGGGCCTTGTGCAGGGCGCGGGCCATCCGGGCCTTCACGCGCGAGGCGCGCTTGGCGGGGATGGTGCCCTTCGAGGCGGCGCGGTCGAGGGCGCTCGTCGCGGCCTTCACCTGGGTGCTCGCCTCTTTCGGCGCGCTCTTCACCGCGGCGCGGGCCTTCTTGACCTCGGTGCGGAGGGCCGACTTGGCGGCGCGGTTGCGGTCGGTGCGCTTGATGCGCTGGCGGTTGCGCTTGACGGCAGATGCGTGATTGGCCACGGGTGCTCCTACTCCTACTTCTTGGACGCGGCCTTGGGCGCGGCGTCGGGGGCCTGGGGGTTGTAGCCCGCCTGGTGAATGGGGAACGCGGGCGTCCCGTGGGCGCGCTCGTGGCGCTTGCGCGCGGTGCCGGCGGTGCGCGACTTGCGCTGCCGGATGCGTTGAGTTTGCTGGGTTGCGGAAACCATGGGGGCGCGCAGTCTATCGAGGGAGGGGGTTCTGTCAATCGAGATCTTTGCGATCTCGGGTGGATCTAGGCTGATCCGGGGGTGCTCGGGGGGGCAAGATCGCGCGGATCCGGCGGATCCAGGCGAGATCTCAGGGGCGGATGGTGACGCCGACGGTGAAGCTCGGCTTGGAGAAGGGGCCGACCTTGGCGGCCTTGAGCGCGGCCTGCACGCAGCCGGACTTGCCGTGGGCCGAGGCCCAGCCGGTGACGCTCACGCTGCTCACCGCGCCGGCGGAGCCGAAGGTCACGTTGGCGCGGGAGACATCGTCCGCGCCGGCCACGCAGGCCTTCGCGCCGCCCATCACCGCGCCGATCGCCGACTGCACCGAGCCCTGCGAGGGCTGCTCGGGGATGTTCTGGTTCTTCGGGTTCGCCGCGGCGGGCTCGGGCGTCCCGTCCTTCGGCTTGTTCGTGTCGCCGCCGCCCACGGCCTTGGCCATCTCGCTCGCGAGATCGCCGGGCTTGCCGGGCGGCGCGTCCTTGGCCGGCGGGGTGTTGGCGGCCAGCTTGTCGGCGGCCGGATCCTTCGCGGCCACGGTGGCGGCGCCCGAGGGGAGCGGCCCGCCCGTCGCGGTGGAGGCGACCTTGGGCGCATCGGCCTTGTCAGGCTCGGCGGTGGCGGCGACCGTCGCGGTCGGCTCGACCGCGGCGACGGACGTGGGGGCCGCGGTCACCGCGGCCGGCTGCTGCTTGGGCTCGACCACCATGGGCTTGCTCTCGCTCACCACGGGGGGCGCCTCGGCCGGCTTGGCCTGCATCTTCCAGATCGCGAAGGCCGCGGCCACGCCGAGCAGCGCGATGACGATGCCGGCCGTCGCGCCGCCACCCTTCTTGGGCTCCGCGGGCTTGGCGGCGGTGATCGGGATGACCTTGGCGCCGGCCGCGCCGACCGCCTCAGCGGGCTTGCCCTCGGCCTTCTCGGCCGGCTTGTCGTCCTCGAACAGATCGGCCTGGCCGGGCTTGGCCTTCTCGGCCGCCGCGATCTGCTGGGCCGTCGCCGTCTCCTTGACGATGTTGAGGTTGACCACCCCCGAGTCGTCCGCGCCGGCCTCGACCGGGCGGGACACCGGCGCAGGGCCGGGCCGCGAGAGGCGCGCCCCGGGCAGCGGGGTGACCGTGGCCGCCGACGGCGCCGGGGTCGACACGGCCACGGGCGCCGGCGCAGGCGTGGACACGGGCGGCATGGTGGCCGGCCGCACCGAGGCCTTCTCGGCGAAGGCCTTGAGCGAGCTGCGCTTGCGCTCCGGGGCCGACGTGGCGGGCGGCGGCGCCGAGGCCTGCGGTGAGGAGGGTTCTTCCGTCGCGATCGGGCCGGGCTCGTTCTCTTGGGACATCTTGATCTCTCCGGTTCCTGCTGAAATCGCCTTCGTCACCAGATCACCCGCGCCGCCGGGCTCGCCTGCTTCCGCGGGGAGGGGCGGGGCCTCGGTCAGCGCGGCGAGCGCTGCCTCATCACGGGGGGGCCCGGCCGAGGTGGCGGCCTTGACGATGGCCTCCGCCCATGTGTCCCAATGCCCGCCGCCATCGGCGTTGATCACGCTTTTTTCATCGCGCTGCGCGGCTTCAGCGCGCAGCGCGGGGGCCGGCCAGGCGCGCAGGAGGTCGTCGAGGTTTTGCTTGCCGTTCATCACGCTTCCCCTCCGAAGCCACGGGCGTCGAGGTACTCCCGGAGCTTGCGTCGAGCTTCGTGGACACGCCACGCCACCGTGCCCTCCGGGCAACCGAGCACCTTCGAGGCCTCGTCGTGCCCGAGCCCGTCGACGCAGACCAGGATCAGCGTGGTCCGCAGCGTGTCGGAGAGGGCGTCGATGCCGTCGCACAGGGCCGAGGCGAGCTGGCGCTGCTGGGAGGTGGCCGCCGGGTCGGCCCCCGGGCGCGTCTCGAGGAGCAGGGCCTCGATGCGCGGGTCGTCCGAGGGCGTGGAGTCCCGGGTGTTCTTGCGGGATCGCAAGGTGTTGAGCGAGAGGTTGACCGCGATCCGGTAGAGCCAGGTGAAGGGCTCGCTTCGGCCGTCGAAGCGGTCGAGCGCCTGGTAGGCGCGGACGAAGGTCTCTTGCGTCACGTCTTCGGCCTCCGCGCCCGTACGGACGAGGTGGAATGCCAGACGGAAAATGCGTCGCTGGTAGCGCTGGACCAGGGTGCCGAAGGCGCTGGAATCTCCCGCCTTGGCCTGGTCAACGAGCTCGCGATCGGTCGGTTTGGCCATCCTGTATTCACGCTTCCGGCGCGCTCCGCCGAGGCCGGGCCTCTGCCGCACGCATCTCGGGAGGCCGGGACCCCAACGGACGATCCGGGCGAGGCCGTGCTCCCGCGCAGAATTGGCGGGGCGGCCGCGGAGCCTCGGTCTGGGGCGCGAAGATAACCGAACACGCCGCATTGGACAAACCAACCCGCGAAGCCTTGGGCCCGGGATCGGGCAGAGCAGGGCAAAGGCGCGGCGCTCGGCGCGCGACGGGGCGATCGGCTGCGCCCCGGGGTGAGCGCGCGGCGCTCTGCTATCGTGCGCGGATGCGATCCCGCGCTCCGCGCTCCCGCACAGGCCTTGCCCGAACCGTGCTCCTCGTCGCCGCGGCCTTCGCCGGCGGCGCCATGAGCGCGCACCTCGCCTCCGCCACCCCCGGCTCGGCGAGCCCGTACGCGCCCCTCGATCAGCTCGCGCGGGTGCTCGTGCTCGTGGAGAACCAGTACGTCGAGCCCGCGCAGCGCACCAAGGTGGCCGAGGGCGCGATCAAGGGCATGGTGGCCGAGCTCGATCCGCATTCGGCGTACATGACGCCGGCCGAGTTCGCGTTGTTCCAGGGCGAGACCGAGGGCAAGTTCGGCGGCGTCGGCGTCGAGGTCGATTTCCGCGGCGACTACGTGACCGTCATCGCCCCCATCGAGGGCTCGCCCGCGGCCCGCGCCGGCATCCTCCCGGGCGATCAGATCGTCGCCATCGACGGCCGCCCGATGCGCGGCGAGCGGATCGACAAGCTCGTCACCCTGATGCGCGGCCCCGCCGGCTCCACGGTCAAGCTCACCATCCGCCGCCCGAGCGTGGCCGATCCGCTCGTGTTCTCCCTCGTGCGCGAGGAGATCCACGTGACGAGCGTAGCCGGCAAGCGCCTCTCGAACGACGTGGGTTACCTCCGGATCAAGCAGTTCCAGGAGGGCACCCACGACGAGCTGCTCCGCGTCGCAGCCAAGCTCCGCGCCGAGTCGAAGACCCCGCTCGCCGGGGTGATCGTCGACCTCCGCAACGACCCGGGCGGGCTCGTCGACGAGGCCGAGGCCGTGGCCGACGAGTTCCTCTCCTCGGGCGTGATCTACACGACGCGCCACCGGGGCCAGGTGGTCGACGAGGTCAAGGCGCACGACGGCGGCGCCTTCGCGTCGCTGCCCGTCGTCGCGCTCGTCAACGAGTACTCCGCGAGCTCCGCGGAGCTCCTCGCCGGGGCGCTCCAGGACAGCCGCCGGGCCACGATCGTTGGAGCTCCAACCTTCGGCAAGGGCTCGGTGCAGACCATCTTCGACCTGCCCGGCGGCGCCGGCCTGCGCCTCACGACGATGCGCTACTACACCCCGAACGGCCGCTCGATCCAGGCCGAGGGCATCAAGCCCGACATCCTGATCCAGGGCGCCCAGGCCGCCGCGCCCCTCGCCGTGGTGCGCGAGCGCGACCTCGAGGGCCACCTCCCCGCCGAGCAGGGTGGAGGCGCGGGCGGCAAGCAGACGGTGCTCGTCGACCCCGGCCCGCCGAAGGAGCCCGCGCCCGGCGACAGCGTGAAGGACGTGCCCACGGACCCGGTGAAGGGCAGCGATTTCCCGCTCTCCGTGGGCTACCAGATCTTGCTCAAGTCGATCGGCGACAAGCGCTGATCCTCGCGCTCACGCCTCGCGCCCCGCGCGGATCCCGGATGAGAGCGCCTCCAGCAAGGTGCGCGGCCGCCCCGCGATCACGTCGCCCGCCGCGGTGATCCCGGGCGCCGCGCGCACCCCCTCGCAGCGCACGCCCGCCGATTCGAGCGCGCCCGGGTGGCCGTTCACCGGCCACGCCACGAGGTCGAGCTCCGGGCCTTGCATCGAGCTCGTCGGGCCGAGGCGCATCGGCGGCGCGCCCGAAGGCACGGGCGCGAGCTGCGCCGCGAGCACCACGTCGGCCTCCACCGAGAGCGCGAAGGGCACGCGCCCGCCGGCCGGGAGATCGGCGCCCGCGCCATGCTCGGCCGGCCGGTACTCGAGCCCGCCGCCCGCGAGCCCGCCCGTCGCGAGCACCACGCCGTCGGCGCGCAGGGGCTTCTTCGCGCCCTCGATGCGCACGGCGAGCCGCCCGTCTTCCTCCGCGCTGACCGAGAGCGCTCGATCGGCGATCACCTTCACGCCGAGCGAGGCAAAGAGCCGATCGCGCGCGGCCTCGAAGCGCAGGCCCGCGGCCGATCCGACGCCCGAGAGCGCCTCGCCCGCGAGCACGCCCGCGCGCTTCGAGAGCGCCTCGGCGCGCGGCGCGGTCGCGCCCAGGAAGGGGCCGAGCAGGAAGGCCTTCGCGCCCCGGCCCTGCGCGCTCTTCAGCCGATCGGCGAGCCACGCGATCCGCGCCTCGTCGTCGTGGCGCGCAGCCAGATCGAGGTCACCGATTCGCCGCTCGTCGTCATAGCGGAGCACCGGCAGATCGAGGGCCGCAAAGCGCAGCCCGCGTCCCTGGGCGAAGGCGTCGTCGTTGTAGGCGCGCGCGAGCGCGTCCGCGTCCCACCCGGCCCGATCCACGCGCGGCAAGAGCACGAGCCCATCACCGATCGCCCCGAGATCGAGCAGAGATTGATCGCGCCCCCGCGCCGGGCGGATGCGGCCCGCGAGCGTCGCGAGCCACGGCACCTGCCCTGCCGGCAAGTCCCACAGGCCGAGCGCGCCCGCGAGCGCGAGCACCGCCGGATCGATCGGCCGCGGCGGCACGGCCTCGCCGAGCGATCGCGCCGCGCGGAAGACCTGCTCCCACGGCCGATCGTCGAGCGCCCCGCTGCCGAGCGCGCTCGCCCCCGGCCCCGCGCTCACCACCGTCACCTCGTGCCCCGCCTCGCGCGCGCCGTACGCCGCGCCGAGCCCCGCCGCGCCCGCCCCGAGGACGATCACCTTGCGGCTCATCGCGCGCCCTCGATGCTCTCGCTCTCCTCGTCCGCGCCGAGCCCGAGCTCCGCGCGCACCGCCGCGATGGAGAGCGCCTCTTGCCGCGCCTGCTCGGGGCCGAGCGCCGGGGCGCGCATCAGCGCCTGCCGGCCGAGGAAGACCAGCGCTTGCCGCATCCCTTCGCGCGGTGGGAGGCCGAGCTCGTCCGCCACGATCTGCCCGCAGCGGGCCGCGCAGCGCATGCCCCCGCACGCGCCGAGGCCGAGCCGCGTCCGCCGCGCCACGTCGCTCACCGAGCGGCACAGCTCGTTCTCGAGCGCGTGGCGCACCTCGGCCTCGATCACCGGCTCGCACGCGCACACCGTGAGCGCCTCGCGCGGCCGCTCGCGCACCCGCTCCTCGATCCGCAGGGCGCGCGAGCCGTGCCGGTAGACGAGGCGCCTCCCGGCCACCGCGTCGACGCCGATCCGCTCGGCGAGCTTGAAGGGATCGACCGACGCGTCGCCGCCGGGCAGCGGGATCAGGTGCGTCGCGCCGCGCACCTCGAGGTCGAAGCGCCTGGCGAGCACGTCCGTCATCTCCTCGGCGAAGAGCCGGTAGCTCGCGAGCTTGCCGCCCACCATCGAGTAGAGCCCCGGCGCGCCGTGCGCCTTGTGATCGATGATCTTGTGATCGCGGGAGAGCGCGTCCTCCGTCTTGCCCCACGCGTAGAGTGTCGGCCGCACGCCCGCGTACGTGCCCATGGCCCGCGCCGTGCGCACCTCGGGGAAGACCCGCGCGATGCCCTGCACGAGGTAGCGCACCTCCTCGCTCGTCGAGCGCACCGCGTCGAGGTCGCCGTAGAAGTCGTCGTCGGTCGTCCCGATGACGCTCATGTTCTGCCACGGCTCGATGAAGATCTGCCGCCCGTCGACCGCCGTCGTCATGATCCCGTAGTTCGTGAGCCGCCGGTCGAAGACGACGTGGATCCCCTTGCCCGGGCGGACGCGGGCCTTCTCCGGCGCGATGCCGCCGAGCGCCGCGGTGATCGGCGCCCACGCCCCGCTCGCGTTGACGACCGCCGCGCAGCGCATGCGCCCCGCCGCCCCCGTGCGCCGGTCGCGGTAGCGTACCGCGATGACGTCGCCCGTGTCCTCCCGTCGCTCGATGTGCTCCACCGTGGTCCCGACGAACACGCGCGCCCCGCGCTCGATCGCGTCGACCACGTTGGCGATGCAGAGCCGCGCCCCGTCGATGCCCCACTCGTCGAAGCTGAAGCCGCCCGCCATCTCCCCGGCGAGCCCCGGCTCGAGCGCGCGCAGCTCGTCGGCGGTGAGGCGCGCGTGGGGCTTTCCGTGCTTGAGGGGCTGGTAGCGGTCGTACGCTTCGAAGAAGCCGTCGGCCAGGTTGAAGAGGATCTTCTGTCGCTTGCCCGTGCCGAAGGGGACGAGGAACGGGATGCGGAAGAGCAGGTGCGGAGCGATGGCCTGGATATGCCCCGAGTCCCTGCACGAGCTCTCGGTGACCTGCGGATCGTAGGTGAGGTAGCGCGCGCCGCCGTGGATCATCCCGCTCGAGTTGCCGCTCGCGCCGAAGGCCAGGTCGTGCCGCTCGAAGAGGGCGACGGAGAGGCCGCGCATGGCCGCGTCGCGCGCGACGCCCGTGCCGTTGACCCCGCCGCCGATGATCACGACATCGACATCGACATCGGGCTTGCGCGGAGGGCGCGTCGACGCGGGGCCCGAGGGAGGGCTCCCCGGAGGACGCTGGCTGAGGGGCGCGGGCACCTTTTGCGTATAGCATGACGCAGCGCGCGAGCCGCGCCGAGACGCCATCGGGACATGGCGTCTCGGCGGCCTCTCGATCCTCGGCGACAACCTGCGCTTGTCTCCCCGCCCCATGCCGGCGATGTCTCCCCCATGAACGACGCCTGGCAGGGCCGCACCGTCTTTATCACCGGCGCCTCGGGCCTCCTCGGCTACGCCGTGGCCCGCGCCCTCCTCGTGCGCGGCGCGCGCGTGCGCGCCCTCTGCCGCGGCGCGCGCCTCCCGGGCGATCTCGACGCGCTCGGCGTGGAGATCGTCCGAGGCGATCTCGACGATCGCGCGGCCCTCCGCCGCGGCATGGACGGCGCCTCGGAGGTCTTTCACATCGCCGCCGACGTCCGCATGTGGCGCGGCGCCTGGGCGGCGGCCTATCGCACCAACGTCCTCGGCACCCGCAACCTCGTGGAGATCGCCCTGTCGACCAGGCCCTCGCGCCTCGTGTTCACGTCCTCGGCCGCCACCCTCGGCCGCCCGCTCGACGCGACGCGCGGCGAGCCCATCGTCCTCGACGAGCGGAGCACCTACAACCTCGAAGCGAGCGCGATGGTCTACCCGCACACCAAGTGGCTCTCCGAGCAGGAGGTGCTGCGCGCCGAGGAGCAGGGTCTCTCGACGGTGATCACCCACCCGGCCGCGATCTTCGGCCCCTGGGACTGGAAGCTGCACACGCTGCCCGTGTTCGAGGCGACGCGGACGCTCGCCGGCGCCGCCGTACCCGGAGGCTACCGGACAGTCTGCGATGTCCGCGACGTGGCCGAGGGGCACCTCGCCGCCGCGCTCGGCGATACCGCACATGCACGTTACGCCTTCGGCGGACACCCGATGTCACTCCGCGCGCTCTTCACGTTGATCGCCCGCGAAGTCGGTGGCTCGCCGCCGCGCTTCACGCTCCCCGCCGGCGCGACCCGGCTCTTCGGCCGCGCCGCCGACGCGCTCGGGGTGCTCCGGAACGCGGCCCCGCTCGTGACCGAGGAGATGGCGATCCAATCGACCCTGCGCGTGGCGATCAGCTCGGCCAAGGCCGAGCGCGAGCTGGGGTATCGCGCGCGCCCGGCCGAGGAGAGCATCCGTGACGCGGTGGCCTTTTATCGCGAGCAAGGCGTGTTGCGCTGAGCGGTGGAGTGGTCACGCGCGCCGCCGATGGCGATCGTGAAGGGGCAGGTGCACGGGCAGCGGAGCGAAGAGTCTCGATCGGGGCGATGTTGCTTTCGTCGTGGCGCCGGATGGACCTTGCGATCACCACCCGCAACCGCGGGCGAAATAGTCGGCCCCCGCGTCGGCGCTCTCGGCGAACCACCACTTCCAGAAGTCGCCGGTGCGCGTCACGAGGTCGGCCACCTCCGGATCGGCAGCGGCGGCCTCCGCCATGCAGGTGCCCTGGAGGTCGATGCGCCCGTCCGGCGCCCCGAGGCCGGGGATTTTCGTCGACATCCGGTGCACGTTCGGGCCCTCGGCCCAGGGGTCGGCCGGGTCGGACGTGGGGAGCAGGTCGGGCAGGTCGGACCAGGCCTCGATGAAGGTGATCTCGCCGGCGTCGTTGAAGGTGAATTCCTCGTAGATGGCGCACGGCTTGCCGCCGCCCATGTCCTGATAGCCGAACGACACGCGGCAGCGCGCGAAGGGCTGCTCGGCGAAGAACCGGCAGTCGCGCGGCGAGACCTTGGCCGGCGCCTTCTTCTTCACGAGCTTGTCGGTGTCGGCCATCTGTTCCCGACCGAACCCCGTCAGCTTCAGCCACGGGGGCCACTCCCAGCGGATCACCAGCTCGGCGTAGGTCGGGACGCTTTCTGCCGGGGCGGTGATGTCGATGGCGTCGAAATAGCGATTGGCCTGATCGACGTAGTGCGATTCCGGGAGCTTCGCGGTGAGCTTCGTCGAGAGCGCGCCCGGGCCGCTGTTCGCACAGAGCGGCGGGGCGGCATCGGCGCCGCCCGTTCCCCCGTCGCCGGTGGAGCAAGCGGCGAGGCACGAGAGGGTCGCAACGAGCGGGGCGAGTCGGGCAAGCGCGGTCATGGCAGCATCTCCGGGATGAGCGCACCAGCGTAACGCCGCCCGATCGCGGCGTCAGCGCGATCCGCTGCACGCGGAGGAAAGCGGGCTCGCGGTCCGACGCGGAGATCGTCGCCTGCGGCGCCGACGGCTCGACGATGGTGTTCGCCCGCAATAACGCGCAGTGGTCGCCAGGAGCTGGATTACGAAGAGCATGTGCCGGGCATGTGCCGGGCACGGGCCCGCGCGCAAGGACCGGCGATCCGCGGATCTCCGACGCTCCAGGAGCCCCGCCCGGTGCACGCACCCACCCCGCACAAGCTCCCTTCGACCCCGCGGGTGTCGACTTCGCGCGCGGCACCGGGCGCTTTTCCGCGCATATCGCTCCTCGCGCGGCCTGCGATCTCCACGGCACGGGCGCCGGAGTCGGGTGCTGGCACGCCCATTGATGGAGGAGCTGCACAGACGGTAGCCGCCCCGAACGCGTCGTGCTTCGTGGCCGAGCGCCGCCGAAAAGGACCCCTCCCATGAAGCTCCTCCTCACCTCGCTCCTGCTCGCCTTCACGCTCTCCCTCACCCTGGCTGGTTGCGTGGTCGACTCCGCGGAGTCCGAAGGCGATACCGAGGCTGTGGGCGAGGCCCAGGCCGCGCTGACGGCGATGGACTGCTGCGAAGTGTGTGTGACGTACGGGGTCGTCGTAGATTGCAGGGCCTGGGTGAGCGCCAATATCTTTCAGCCCAGTGCCTGTCTCTCCACGGTGAAAAACTTCTGTCCCGCGGGCGGCGGGGGGACCTGTACGCTGCAGTCGGGCCAAACCCTCACGTGCGCCGGCTCCACGAACGGGTGAGCGCGACGCGCAGCGCCGAAGGTCGGCGCGTCCCCCTGCGGGCGCGCGACCTCGACGGCGCGGTCGAGGCCCGATTTCGTCGTTCGTGTCGCCCTCGGGCCCGAAGGCGCCGTTGGCCCCGACGGAGCGGACGATGACGGCCTCCGCGGGGCGATACGGGGGTGTGAGCAGCGCTCCTGGCGCGGGCGCGGGCGGCGGCCTTATTGGCGTCATCGGCGTTCCCGCGCTCGGGCTGATGGAGCCCATCGAGAAGATCCGCGGGTAACGCGACGCGAATGGGGAAGTCGATCGATTTCCGACTTCTGCCCGCTCCCGTTCCCGCAACCCGACGGGAGGGGGCAGCGGGAGCGGGAGGGGAATCCGATCAATAACGCTTAACATACCCATTTGCGGACCCTAAGATGGATCGCGCTTCGTTCGGGAAGTACCGCGCAAACAAAGGCGGATAAGCGCGAAGGAGCTCAACGATCTTCGAGGGACCCCAAGCGATAGCGTCACACTCGTTTCGTTCAAAGCTCATCCAGATCCATGTGCCACGCTTGGGTGCGAGAAGCGTCTCCGAGCCTTTTGCCAAATAAAATATGATCGGTCCTCCTCGCGCCCCACCTCGGCGCGCGCACGGTCGCCCCCGCGCTCCCGCCGGACCTCGCCGCCGTCCTCGACCGAGCGACCTCGTTCGATGCGGCGGAGCGCCTGCCCTTCGCGCTCGCGATGCGCGAAGACCTTCGCCGCGCGGTTCACCGCCTCTGGCCCGCAATCTCTCAGATCTAGGCCGTGTGTCCGAGCTTGAACCCTCCGTTCGGTGCGAGTCTCGCCTCACCAGGCAGGCCGTACCGTACGGATCTCGATCATCAAGGGCATGATCGAGTACGTGATGATCAGCTCGGCCCCCTCCACGCGCCGGGCCCAGATGACTTCGACCGGGCTGCGGAGATCTTCCTGGTCTTTGGGTCCAGGCACCGGAAAGCGCTCGTCGGCGAGCTTCGCGAGCGCTCTGTCGACGGCGAGGTAGGCCGGCGAGCCTCTCGGCGCGTACACGGATCGCGTGCGGTGAAACGATGGGGTCAGGTAGACGACGCGCACGCACGCTCTCGCTGGTCCGAGAGGATCGCGTCTGCTTCTTCGGCCGAGTAGCCGATCTCGAGCAGGTCATCGAGGGTGGCCTGCCCCTGCATGCGCCGCGCTTCTGCCGCGGAGATCCACCCCGCTTCGACGCTCTCCTGGAGGCTCTTGCCTGGCTCGGTCATCTCGTGCGCGTACTGCTCCGGGGTGACGCCGAGCGCGCCGAAGAGCTCGGGGTGCTCGCGCTCCGTCTTCTGCGCGTCCGCGAGGTAATAGGGGAAATTGAGGGCAGCGCGCTCCTCGTGATCCAGCGGGCGATCGTGGAGCCACATGGCGCGTCCGGCATCGGCGAAAGGCGGCGGAGGCATCAGCGGAAGCCTAACACAAACGGTGGGTGGCCGAGCGAGGCAACGCCGGCGGCTGGGGATCGAAGATTCGGCGCCGGCCCTGGAGAGGGCCGTCCGTTACCCCTTCACCCGGATCGCCCAGGTCAGCTTCCCCAGGCTCTTCAGCACGTTCGGCACGCGCCGCACGAGGTTGATCGACGGCGTCCGCTTCTCCAGCACGCGCACCGGGATCTCCCGCACCCTGAGGCCCGCCCGGTACGCGCGGATCACGAACTCGCTCGCGAACACGTCCTTCTCGACCACGCATGCCCGCGCCATCGGCAGCAGCGGCTCGCGCAAGAACGCCTTCAATCCATGCGTGTCCGTCCCCTCGAAGCCGAGCGTCACGCGGAGCAGGCCGTTGTAGAGCTCGCTCGCCGCGTGGCGGGCGAAGGGGCGATCGTCCTGGGCGCCGGCGGTCAGCTTCGAGCCGATCACCATGTCGAACTTGCCGGTCTCGAGCAGCTCGACGGCGCGCCGGTGGAAGTCGGTGTCGCAGAGATCGATCTCGTCGCAGATCACGATCTGCCCGCGGGCCTTCTCGATCCCCCGCCGCAGCGCGCCACCGTAGTTCGGCTCGCCGTGCGAGAAGAAGCGCACCTCGGGGTACTTCTGCGAAAGCTCCGCCGCGATCACCAGCGTCTCGTCGCGCGACCCGTTCTCGGCGAGCAAGATCTCGTAGCTCCACCCGAACGGCTCGAGCCGCTCGCGCAGATCGACCACCGCCGCGTGGAGGATCGCCTGCTCGTTGTAGACGGGGATGACGATGCTGATATGCGGGCGCGGCGCGCCCTCCGGCACGATCGAGTCGGGGATGTTCTCGTGGGCGCTCATGCGGCCCTCCTCGCGGCCTCGGCCGCCGCGTCGCGCCCGAAGATCAGGGCGTCTTCCATCGACGAGTAGTTCCAGCCGCCGTAGCGGCCCGTGGAGAGGATGCCCGCCTCCGCGAGGAAGGGGAGGATCGTCGCGAGCGACGCGAAGTAGGCGTGATCGAACACGACGTAGGCGTAGTCGATCCGGCGCAGGCGGGCGAAGCGAACGTCACCCGGCCGATCGAAGAGCCCCATCTCCACGAGCCCGGCCGTCACCTGGGGGAGGAGCGTCGCGAGGTCGGGCTCGCGGCGATCGCAGAGCTCGACGTAGAGGCTCGCCTTGCCCTCGGGCGCCATGGCCGGCGAGAAGTGCGAGTAGCAGCCCACCCGGTAGAACGGGTACTTCTCCTCGGGCACGTAGATCCAGTGCAACGGCTTCTTGCACGGCACGTCGAGCGCGAGATCCAGGTAGTAGAGGTGCGTGCAGCGGAGCTTCTCCGCGGCCGCGCGCACCGCTTCCGGCAGGTCGCTCATGCGCGCGAGCAAGGCCGAGAGCGGGGCCGAGCTGATCAAGGTCTCGTAGCGCACCCGCTCGTCCGCGAACACGAGGGTGCGCGCCTTCCAGTCGATCGCCTCGGGCGCGCGCTGGTACTCCACGCCGGGCACCGCGCGGGCGAGCCCCTTCGTCAGCTCGCCGATCCCGAGCCGCGGGTAGACGAAGCGGGTGTTGTACCCGAGCTCGCGATCGTTGAGCCCGACGGCGCCGGCCACCACGTCCTCGAGCTTCGGCAAGGGCACGAAGCGCGAGCACCACGCGGCGGTGATCTCGCGGGGCGCGACGCCCCAGAGGCGGGTGTTGTACGGGATCATGAAGTGCCGGCTGATCCCCTCGCCGAAGTGGGCGAGGCAGAACTCCTCGAAGTTCGAGGGCGCCGGTTTGTCCTGCGCGAAATGGGCCTGCAAGAAGCCCTGGAGGCACTCGTACGCGACCTGGGGAGGCAGGCCGAAGGTGTTCGCCTGGAAGGGGTAGCGGGTGTAGACGCCGCTCGACCAGATCATCGATCGGCGCTCGATCTCGAGGATGTCGTCGCCGAGCCACGAGAGGCAGAGCGCGCGCATCGCCGGGTCGCGCAGGTGGAGCAGGTGCCCGGTGCGATCGAAGCGGAAGCCGTCTTCTTCGAGCGTTACCACATGCCCGCCCGCGTGATCCTGGCGCTCGAAGACGCGGTGCGGGACGCCGGCGTTGCCGAGGTGGAAGGCGGCGGAGAGGCCGGTGAGCCCGGCGCCGAGGACGGCGACCGGGGTGGTCGATGCAGGGACGGGCATGGGCACGGCTGGGAGAGGAGATCGGCGACGGCGACGACAACGGGCGGGTAACGTCACCCTCCCGCGCTGGCAAGGGCAATCGAGCAAGATGAGCACCGTTCCCCGGCTTCTTTGCGCCTTTGCGCCGTCGCGCCTTGGCGTTGAAATCCGAGCGAGCAAGGCGATCCTCGGGGCGCGCCCTTTCACTTGTGCAACGCGCCTGGATCTCTGCGCAGTGCGGCGTCCATTTCGCAGCGCGCTCCGATCGCATTGGCCCGTTGGCCTCGGCCCGAGGACGGACTAGAGCAACGGGAGAGGTTCTGCGATGTCCACGAAGCGCTCGTCCGTGAAGGTCTCCGGCAAAGTCCTCTTCCTCACCGAGGACGCGAAGCTCCTCGACGCCCAGCTCAAGGGCGAAACGCTCGCCTTCGATCCGGACAAGCACCCGCTCGTCAACAACATCTCGACCGACGAGCTGACCCCCGGCTGGGTCTGTTACTACTACGACGAGACGCTCGCCCGGTACTGCCTGGTCGGCCTGCGCGGCGGCGTCGTGCAGCGCGACGCGATCAAGGACGGCGGCTTCGGCGTCATCGTCAGCGGCCGGTCGAAGGGCTGCGGCTCGTCGCGCGAGACGGCGCCCTACAGCGAGCGCGAGGCCGGGATCCAGATCGTCGTCGCGAAGAGCATCGAGAAGATCTACGGGCAGAACTGCCAGAACATCGGCCTGCTCACGACGACCGACTTCGGCATCCTCGATCGCCTCGCCCGCGGCGAGGAGATCCCGATCACCGAGTTCACCAAGGGCCTCGACCCGATCAGCGCCTCGGTCGTCGAGCACGGCGGGCTCTTCGCGTACAACGAGGCCCGCCTCCGCGGCGAGGTCTCGCCGCCCGTCATCGACACCGCGCCCCGCGCGATGACCCTGGTGGAGAAGATCATCGCCGCCCACGCCATCGTCGACGCGCGGACGGGCAAGCTCGGCGTCACCGCCGTCAAGCCGGGCGACGCGCTCTTCGTCCGCACCGACGTGCGCTTCTCGCACGAGTACGTGACGCCGATGGCCGAGTCCCTCTTCCGCGCCGCGCTCGGCCCCGACGCGAAGGTGAGCGAGCCCGAGAGCGTCTTCGCCTTCCGCGATCACCTGACCTTCCTCGACCAGGTGATCCCCGAGGCCCATATCAAGCTCGGCCTCCGCGAGCAGTCGGCGTCGCTCGCCACCGTGCAGCAGGCCTTCACCGAGAAGCAGGGGATCAAGCTCTACGGCGAGGTCGTCCGCAACGGGAAGACCGTGGGCTCGGAGGCCATCTGCCACAACAAGGTCATCGAGGAGCTCGCCCTCCCCGGCCAGGTGGTCGCCGGCACCGACTCGCACACCTGCATGGGCGGCGCCCTCGGCTGCTTCGCCTTCGGCGTCGGCTCGACCGACATGGCCAACGCCTGGCTGACGCGCGACGTGCGCGTAGCCGTCCCCGAGTCGGCGCGCTTCAACCTCCACGGCAAGCTGCGCCCCGGCGTGACAGCCAAGGACGTGATGCTCCACCTGCTCTCCCAGCCCTTCTGGAAGAGCGGCGAGGGCATCGGCAAGGTGCTCGAGTTCGCAGGCGAGGGCGTGCGCGCCATGGGCCTCGACGAGCGCGCAACGCTCACCAACATGGCCGTCGAGGCCGGCGGCTTCACCGGCATCATCGAGGCCGACGAGGTGATCGTCGACTACCTCGTCAAGCAGCGCGGGCTCGACGCCGACGCGGTGCGCGCGCGCATCGTGAAGGCCGACCCGGGCGCGACCTACATGGCCACGTTCGACGTGGATCTCGGGGCGATCGAGCCGATGGTGGCGACCCCCGGCGATCCGCGCAACGGCGTGCCGCTCCGCGCGCTCGGCGCGACCAACGGCGGGAGCGACGTGAAGATCGACATCGCCTACGGCGGCTCGTGCACCGGCGGCAAGAAGGCCGACATGGACATGTACGCCGAGGTCCTGAAGCGCGCGGTGGAGCACGGCAAGCGCGTCGCCCCGGGCGTGCACCTCTACATCCAGTTCGGCTCGCAGGACATCCGCCGCTACGCCGAGGAAAAAGGCTACCTGGAGGTCTTCGCGAAGGCCGGCGCCGAGCTCGTCGATCCATCGTGCGGCGCCTGCATCAAGGCCGGCCCCGGCGTCTCCTTCCGCCCCGACGAGGTGACGGTCTCCGCGATCAACCGCAACTTCCCCGGCCGAAGCGGCCCCGGCCAGGTGTACCTGGCGAGCCCCCTCGTGGTCGCCGCGAGCGCCATCGCCGGGAAGATCGTCTCGCCCGAGGCGATCTGATCCGAGCGTCGAGCCGCCCGGGCCGATCGGTCCGGGCTATGCTCGCCCGATGTCGTCCATCTACCGAGGCTCGGTCTGCCCCGACTGCGGCGGCAGCGGTCGCATCGAGACCTGCGCCGCATGCGGCGGGACCGGCACGCTGCTCTGCGATCTGTGCACAGGCTCCGGGCAGCGCACCGTGCAGAAGGACGGCGCGCCGATGGTCGTCGCCTGCGTGTGCGAGCGCGGCTACTTCGTGTGCGCCGCGTGCAGCGGAGGGACGGGGGTGTGCGGGCGGTGCGCGGGGAGCGGGATGACGTAGTGCGAGCGCCGACGTATACCGCAGGCCCGAGCGCTCCCCGCGTCAGGGCGGGTGAGAACAACGGCTCTCTTGCCACGACCACGAGGCAGGCGCCCAGATGCCGTCGTTACCGCAGAGAACAGGGTTCAGGAAGGCACGCGCGGCCTCAGCGACCTCGGTGAGCGTTGCCCAGGGCAGGCGGTCTTCCTGTGCCATGCGTCCGTAGGGCACGTCCCAGGACATGGGCGGCGCCGGAATCTCGGCCGGTATCGGATGGGTAGCACGGTGAATGAACGTATCCTTGATCGCGCTCATGATCGCGGAGCTCTCGAAGGGACCGGTGAGCCCGAGCAAGGTCATGTCGGGTAGATCCTTGACGCGCGAGTTCGGTCGAGGACGCGGCATGGTGAAAGCGTGCAGCTTCTCGGCGAGATGGACCTCGCGCGCATAGGCGAGGACCTGAATGGGCGGAATGCCGGCGAACTCGAAATCACGGGCGCCCACGAGGAGCTCGGGACGATACGACATGCGGTCGCCCATGGCGACATCGACGCCGAACGCACTGCCATAAATCTTGCCTCCCATCATAGCCATGACCCGGAAGCGCTGCCCCTGATACAGCATGCCCTCACCGTCGATCGTCGGGAATTTGGGGTACAGGTCGATCTCGAACGTCAGGAAATCGCCGTCGAGCCCGAACACCGCGCCCGCGCGGGCGAGCTCCGAGGCCAGAAGACCGGGATTTCCCGATACGCGGAGATCGACATCGCGGGTCGCGCGAGCGCGTCCGAGGCGGAGCTCGAGCGCGAGGCCGCCCTTGAGCACCACGCGATCGCCAAAATAGGCAGCGAGGCGCGCGAGGAGGCGCTCGAAGACATAGCGCTGGCGCAGCCGGGCGAGGTCGGCGTGTGTGCTCTGGGCGAGGCTCCGGAGATGAGCGTCGAGCGCCTGCCTGAAATCCGCGGCGGTGCGGTAGGTGCGCACCATCAGGCCGACTTTGCGCGCCGGACCGCCGGCAGATCGGCGAAGGTGAAGAGGCCGCGGCGAACGCCTTCAGCGGCGGCTTGCTCGATGAGCTCGGGCGAGACGCCGACCTCGATGCAGTCGCGGAGGGTCCGCAGAGGCGCAGTGTAAGGGACGGCGCCGAGCCAGCGCAGATCGCCCTCGGGGACGTCGGCGTAACAGATCTCGACGTCGCGACCGAGCCGGGCATCCTTCGGTGTCCACCCCGGGGGGACTGTAATGTGCAGGTGTGCGGGGAGGATGTCGCAGAGGTCGTGGAGGGAGAGCGCTGTCTCGTGGGAGAGGACGCCTCGGCGCTCGGTCTGGAGCCAGAGGGTGATCAGGTCCTCGCGGTCGGCGTGGGGGAACTGGACGAGGTGGTGAACGTCGGTGGCGATGGGCTCGATCTTTCGCTCGGCAAGGAGTGCGTCGAAGATGGCATCGCTCGCGCCGGCCGCTCGCGCATCGGCGCGAGTGAAGTAGCCTTCGCGTGAGCCAGAGGCTCTGCGAGACGATCGAGAGGCTTCGTACATCGCAGCCCAGGGAAGATGGCCGAGGCCAATCGAGATATTCCTCAACGATGTGCAGGTCTTCCAATCGGACAAGCACGGCTTTCCCGGTTGCATTGGCCTGTGCGTGCGCAGCGCGAAGGGCCTCCATGTAGCGGTCCGAATCGATGACGGTCGCCCGGGCGTCGCCCAGGGGGATATCCATGTCGAGAATGTTGACGCGGACTTCCCTAAAGTCGAAGCGCACCACGCAGCGGACATCGGGAATTTGTTCCGCAGACGGCGCGACTTCGAATGATATTGATTTTACGACTTCCACCCTGCCTTCGCGAAAAATATGAAACACGCATTCGATGTCGTCGACATCGGCGTTCGTGACGTTATGCAGCGCTTCCGGAGAAACGGCTCCGTGACCGATCGCTCGCTGCTGGATGAAACATATTTTGTCGAGCACGTCCCGCCATCTGCGCATCGCCGCAGGGTCATAATTTATGCGACTGCGTGACGACATGGGACTCGTCAGCGCCTTACCGTCTTCGAGGTTGATGACGCGAAGCATACTGCCCGGAGCGGTGCCTGCGAGCATGAAAGCGGCGACGTCTCTCGCTTCATAAGGGGTATTCCCCACCCCGACTTGCCTGAAGCTGAACTTCATGCGCTCGGATTCGAATTCGAACGAGAAGACGAGCGGCAGCTTCTGGTGCTCGTTGGTCAATACGAGGCGCTTTCGACCCTGCACCGTTCGGCGCAGCTCGACATAAGGAAATGAGGCCGGTCCCTCGGGTGACTCGATCTCGATGCGCACGGCTTTGGGGGTCTTGTCCGGTGACGGCCTTATCTCCAGCTTGACGAGCTCGCCGTGGCCGGCAGATCCATAGATGCGACGATGCCATGAAGGGAATTTTATCGTCGGGATGAGCCCCTGCTCGAAAATGATCGGCTCCCCGAGGTCCAGCGCGCGTTCGAGCGCACGTCGTGCCTCCACTCCTTGATCGGAATCAGCGAAATCGATAGAGAATGCATTGTCTTGTTTGGGGACGACCGGCAGGGCGTGATCGGCGACCACCCAGCGGAGCTGCTTCATGCCCTCGGCATCCGTCGTATTTGCCAGCGGCACCGTCACGGTCGCCGTCTTCTTCTTCCGCCACTCCTTCCCAGCGCCGTCCAGCTCTCCGACGATCTCTGGAACCGCTCGCCACCACCCTTCGCGCTTCTCGACGTCCCACACCATCAGCACGACCAGCGTCGCCGACACCTCCCAGTGGAGCAGGTCCTTCGTCTCTAGCCGGTAGCCGAGCGCCGGGCTCTTCTTCCGCCGGAGCCGCTCCGCGTCCGCCGCGCTCTTGAGCTGAACCAGGAACGACAACCCCGTCGTGCGCCCCTCGTCGTAGATCCGAACCTGAAGATCTTCCCCGAGATCCCGACCCAGCCGATCGCAGGGCCAGCCCAGCTCGGCGAAGCGCTCCCCGATCTGGTGCTCGCTCCGGTCCTCCTGCTGGGCCTCCCGGCTGTACCGGCGACCCGGCTTCGTTCCTGCGGTGACCTTCGTTCGGCTTGCCACGGCCCGGCATCCTACCATGCCATCGCGGCATCGCTTGCGCCTCCGCGGCGTCAGCCGGTGCCGCGGAGAAGCGCACGGAGTTCTTCGCGGTCTGCTCGGGCGGTCGCTGAGCAGGCTCGCCGGCGATCATTCGAGCGGCGAGAGCCCCTCCAGCACCGTGGGGATCAGCTCCGACACGGTGGGGTGGGCGTGCACCGCGCGCATCAGCACCTCGTAGGGCGCGCCGGCGTACATGGTGTCGACGATGGAGTGGATCGCCTCGTCGCCCTCGACGCCGAGGATGGTCGCGCCGAGGATCTCGTGTCTCGGCGTCGGCGAGGATCTGCATGAAACCGTCCGTCTCGCCGCGCTCGCGGGCCCGGCCGACGCGTGCGCATCGGCCGGCGGCCCACGAGCACGCTGCGGCCTCGACGCGCGCGCCTCGGCCGCGTTCATGCCGCAGCGGCCGAGCGGCGGATCGATGTAGAGCGCATAGATGGGGATGCGCTGGCTCACGCGGCGCCCTCCCTTGCCGAGGAGGTTCTCGGCGACGATCTGGAAGTCGTCGTAGGAGGTGTGGGTGAACGCGCCGCGGCCGTTGACGTCGCCGAGCTGCATAGATGTGCGGCGTCGAGGTCCGCAGCTCGTCGTCGACGCGGATGTAACCGCGCGTGTCGAGCGCGACGCCCGCGCGATCCAGGTGGAGGCTCGCGGTGCTCGGGGCGCGCCCGATCGCCAGGAGCAGATCGCTCCCGGCGATGGCGCTGCCGCCGGCCTCGACGGTGAGACCCGCGCCGGCGCGAGCGATGCGCGTCACCTCCGCCCCGGTGTGGATCACGACCCCTTCGCTCCTCCAGGATGCGCTCGATCTCCGCCGACACGTCCGGATCTTCGCGCGGGGTGATCCGCGGGCTGCGCTCGATCACCGTCACCTCGCTCCCGAAGCGCCGGAACATCTGCGCGAATTCGAGCCCGATGTAGCTCCCGCCGAGCACGATCAGGTGCGCGGGCAGCGCGCACGTCCATCACCGTCTCGCTCGTCAGGTGAGGCACGCCGTCGAGCCCGGGGATCGGGGCACGATCGGCCGCGCGCCGGTGTTGAGGAAGATGCGCTCGGCGGTGAGGCGGTGGTCGCCGACCGCGATCGTGCGAGGGTCGAGGAGCTCGGCCGCGCCGTGGATCAGGGTGAGGCCCGCCGTGCCGCCGAGCCAGGTCTCGAGGCCGGCGCGCGAATCGCGGATGATGGCGTTCTTGCGCTCCTTCACGACCTCCCAGTCGACGCGCACCTCGCCGTCGAGCACGACGCCCCAGCGCGCGGCGTTGCGCGCGACCCACGCGGCCCGCGCGCTGGCGACCATGGTCTTGGTCGGCATGCACCCGTCGTTGACGCAGGTGCCGCCGAGCCAGCGCCGCTCGATGAGGGCCACCTTGCGGCCGGCGGCGGCGAGCCTCTGGGCGAGGAAGGGCCCCGATTGCCCGGCGCCGATCACCACGTCGTCGAAGTGATCCATGGGCCCCATCAGTCGCACTCCGCCGGCACCCGGAGGGCTTCGCTCATGCACGCGGCCGAGTCGAGGGCCACGAGGCACTTGTCGAGCGTCTTCGGCGGATCCTTGGTGCATGCGCTCGACACGGCGACCTCGCACGAGCTCGCCGACTTGAAGCCGACGCCGACCCCATGCGAGGCAAACTCGCACTTGCTGCCGCAGGCGCACGCGCCCTCGCAGATCTTCTTCGCCATCTGATCGCAGGGCGTCTCCGGGTCCTCGCTGCTGCAACCTGCGATCGAGATCGCGATCAGCGCGGCCGAGATCGCCGCTCCGATCGACATCACCAAGACGCCTCGCTCCTTCATGCGCAGCTCTCCTTCACGGCCCGACGCGGCCCTTCGCCTCCGAGGCTATCGGCTTGTGCGGCCCGGGGAAGGAGCGAAGTCGATCGCGCGGCGCGTCTCGCGAGACGTTCGCCCGGGGCGATCTCGATCCGCTTCACCTCGCGATCGTCTCTGCGGCGCCGAGCATCACATCGGCTCCGCGGGGCGGCCTCCGCTCATCGCCGCGAGCCGCGCCAGCGCGCCGAGGACCTCCGCGAGCTGGAGTGTCTGTCCTGGATCGTTTGCGAACCGCTCGACCGCGTCATCGCCGGGCAGATCGCCCATGCGGGCGGCGATCCCTCCCTCGTTGAGGATGGGCGTCATGCCCCGCTGCGTAACCCGGTCGACGAGCGGCCCTCGCACGAGCGTCGTGCCACCCGGGAACACCGCAGCGACGAGGAGGATCACCTTGGGTGAGCCGAGATCGTCGGGCCGCGTGCTCGACTTGACCGCGTCGATGATCATCAAGGCCGGGAACATGTCGAGCTTCGCGGCGATGGCTCCGCCGCAGGTGTCGACGTGAATCTCGCCCGGCACGAAGGGCCCCGCCCAGTGCTGGTTGAGCCATTGCAGCGTCATCGCCGCGTCGAGCCGTTGCCCGCCGAGCTTGGCCGCGAGCGCAGAGAGGGCGCTGTCCCATCGCCCCTGCCGGCCCAGGTCACGGAAGAGCACCATGACGAGCACGAGCGCGACGAGCCCGCCGAGGACGAAGCCCCCGATCGTGACCTCCTGCGCGTAGGGCCGCAGCTCGCGATACGAGGCGAGCAGGCCGATGGGCACGAGGTAGCCGGCGGCGACGGCCATGAGCACGAGGACGATGCTCAGCGCGACATGCACGAGGCGGGCAGGGAGGAGCGAGCCTTCGCCGCTGCCGCGCTCGACGCGGTAGTGCTGCATCCGCGCCCGTCGCGCCTCGATCTCGGCGACGCTGAGCGTCCGCTGCATCACCGCCTGGGTCGGCAAAAGCGCGGCCCGGCAGAATCGGCACGCCGAGAGGATCTGCCCGGGCGCGAGCACGTTGGGCGCGCCGCAGCTCGCGCACACGACCGCGGAGATCGGCGCGATCGGGCCCGTGCGGATGCGCGAGCGCGTGCGGGAGGCGTGGTACGCGAGGTAACCGGGGAAGGCGATCGCGAACGACAAACCGGAGACGACCTGCGCGATCGCCTCGACTTCGGCTCGCATGGGCTTCGGGATCTGGCCGAGCTGTTCGAGCACCCAGACCATGCCCTGGATGAGGCACATCGGTCCGAACATGACGAGGTAGCCGACCCAGAGGGATTTGCCACGAAAGGCGCCGATGTCAGCGTCCATCTGGCGGGCGTGCGAAGCTGCCCGATCCGCGGCCTCGACCGACGCGGCGTGGGCGGCAAGCTGCTGCTCGTAGTGCCCGAGCTGGTGGAGGAGCGCGGGTGGCACGGGCTGCTCGCTGCGGCAGTACGGGCAAGTCACGCTCGGGGTGAGCGCCTGAAGGGGGAAGGTGGCCCCACAGCGCTGGCAGCGGAGGCTTCGCGCCTCATGGTTGACGTGATTCACGTGGGGCCCCTTCAATCCTACGGCACTGGAACCTGGAGAGCTTCGTCGGCGGAGTCGAGGCCCGCGAGGAGCCGGACGTCGCGTCCGGTTCGGGGGGCGTTCTGTTTGGGCCGGGGCCGGTCTGTTTGGCCCGCGGAGGCCGTGTCGCACGAAGCCGCTACGCGGCGGGGTTTTGAGACTTGAAGCGCCAGATCCTGCTCTCTGACGCGCTTTGGTGGTCGCCTTGGATTCGGCGGTGCTCTTCCCGCATCACCGCACGCAGAAAGGTGGCGTGGTCCCCTGAGGGCTGTCGTTTCGTCATCGACGCTCTCGGAAACGCGCAACGATTTCGTGAGGCTCATCGCCGATCCGCAAGCAGACCCTTGTAACCCGGAGAGAGAACACGTACGGAGCGAGTATGTCTGGAGGAGTGCGCGCGCGCTCCGATTTTGGCTCGAAGGCAGAGGGTTACCTTGAACGACAAGCGCATCCAGGAGCACGCCCGATCGACCTCGCAACGCTGGCCGCAGGGGGAGCGCGGCCCGCTCGGAGCCAGGCGGCTCGGGGCCCTCGGGACGACGTTCGCGGCGCTGACCAGCCTGCTCTCCATCGGGCTCGCCGGCCCCTCCGGCTGCGGAGACACCATCGACAGCTCGGGCCAGCGCGAGACCGCCGGTCAGCGCGAGACGCTGGGAGAGGCCAAGCAGGCCGACAGCACCCCCGTCACCTGCATCAACCTGCAGCGAGGCACCTCGAAGGTCTTTGACACCTTCGTGTCGAGCGAGAAGCCCAGCAACAACTACGGCGGGAACACCGCTGCCCTCGTCGGCCAGGCCGCCGGCGGCGTCGACCGCTTCTACGCGCTCTTCAAGTTCGACACCTCCCCCATCCCGGCCAACGCGACCATCACCTCGGCCAACGTCGCCCTCTTCCAGGTCGCCGCCACCCCCGGGACCTGGAACGCGCACCTCATCACCGCCCCGTGGACCGAGGCCACGGTCACGTGGAACAGCTTCGGTAGCGCCTTCAACCTCACCACGTTCAAGAGTGTCAGCACGGCCACGCAAGCCGTGGTCTTCAGCGTCACCCCGCAGCTCCAGGCCTGGGTCAGCGGCACCCTGCCGAACCACGGGTTCTTGATCGAGATGCCCGGCGCCGCGCAGACCAAGATCAAGAGCGCGGAGTGGCCCATTGCCAACGCCGCCCGGCCGTACCTCGCCGCCTGCTACCAGGTCACCTGCGCGCCGAGCTTCGCGGACTGCAACGGCCTCGGCGCCGATGGTTGCGAGGCCGATCTCCACAGCACCGCGACCTGTGGCTCCTGCGGCACTCCGTGCGCGCTCCCCCACGCGACGGCGAGCTGTAGCACCGGCACCTGCGCCATCGGGAGCTGCGATCTCGGCTTCGGTGACTGTGACGGAAACGCCGCCAACGGCTGCGAGACCGACCTGA